>JBFWVD010000025.1:0-68978 GCA_050246915.1 Acidimicrobiia bacterium
CGATCTTCGCTCTCGCTCATCCGCAAGGTGGCCGCGGTGATCTTCGCGGTGTTCGCCGTGCTGTCGGTGGTCGAAGCGATCCGGGGCTGAGCAGCCGGATGCTCAGCCCCGCGTCAGGGCTGGGGCGTCTCGCTCACGACGTCGAACACGCGGGTCATCGCTTCGGCGATCACTGCCTGCTCCTCGTGCGACAACACGTCGATGAGGTAACGGCGCACCCCGCGCACATGTGTGGGGGCGCAGGTGCGGAGGCGCTCCCATCCAGCATCGGTCAGCAATGCGACGAGACCGCGTCCATCGGTTGGGCACTTGGTACGGACCATCAGGCCGTCGCGCTCGAGTCGATTGCAGGTGTGGGTGAGGCGGGATCGCGACTGCAGTGCCATGGACGCCAGGTCCTTCATGCGGATGCCGAACTCGGCCTCTGACAACACCACGAGCACCTCGTACTCCGACAAGGACAAGCCGTGCTCGGACTGCAGCTCGGCGTCGAGTCGGGTCAGGAGGGTCTCGGAACCTTTGATGAAGGCGCGCCACGAGCGCATCTCATCGACGTCGAGCCAGCGGACCTCATCCATGGGTCAAGGGTACGGCCTTCACCGTGGCGCGCATCAGAGCACCTGTGCACCGCTTCGGCGCCGTCGGTCCCGACACGCTCAATCGGGGTCGTGCTCGTGCCCCGGCGAGCCCCAGTTGGACTCACGGCTGAACAGTCCCCGGTACGCCTCCGATGGTGGCAGCTGTCCGGTCACGACCTTGTAGACCTCACCGCAGATCGGGATGTCGACCCCTTGGCGCGCCGCGAGCTCATGCACGGTCACCGCGGTCTTCACACCTTCGGCCACCATGGACATCTCGTCGACGATCTCCGCGATGGGACGACCGCGGCCCAACTGCTCGCCCACGTAGCGGTTGCGGCTCGTGGGGCTCATGCACGTGGCCAGGAGATCACCCATGCCGGCCAGGCCGGCGAAGGTCGACACCTCGCCCCCGAGCGACACGCCCAGTCGCGTCAACTCCGACAGACCCCGGGTGATGACGGCCGCTCGCGTGTTGTCGCCGACGCTGAGGCCCTCGGCCATGCCGTTGGCGATGGCGACGACGTTCTTCATGGCGCCGGCCAGTTCGCAACCGATGACATCGTGATTGCGGTACACCCGGAACAGGCCGCGTCGAAGGACGGCCTGCAACTCGGCGGCGACGCTCTGGTCCTCGGTGGCGATGACGGCGGCGGCCGCTTGGCCCGACATGATCTCCTTGGCCAGGTTCGGTCCGGTGAGCGCGGCCGCGGGATGACCGGGGAGCACGTCCTTGATGACCTCGGTCATGCGCAACAACGTGCCTTGCTCGAGGCCTTTGGTGAGGCTCACGATCGGGATCCACGGATGGACGAACGGTCGTGCCGCCTCGAGGACCTGACGGAATCCATGCGATGGTACGCCTACGACGAGCACCTGGGCGTGGCCCACCGCCTCTTCGAGATCGGCCGTGGCCCGCAACGCTGTCGGGAGAGGGAAACCGGGGAGATAGGTGGTGTTGGTGTGCGCGGTGTTGATCTCGTCGGCAACGTCCGACGAGCGGGCCCACAGCAGCGTGGGATTGCGGCCCGCGCTGAGCGATGCCACCGTTGTGCCCCATGATCCGCCGCCCAGAACCGTGACCTGCATCGCCTCTCCTTGTCGGTTGCTCGGCGGCCGGCTGCGTGGATGCCGGTACGCACTGGTCAAGGGTAGGTGGTGACGCTCAGGCCTCGAGCACTGCCCCGGCGCCGACGAGCGCATCGATCTGCTCGTCGCTCATACCCGCGGCGCGCAACACGACGCGAGAGTCGCGGCCGACGGGACCGATCGGGCGTGGCGGATCGCGTCGGGCACCGGCCCAAGTGGAGTACCCGCCGGCTACTGAACACGTGCCGAGCTCGTTGTGCTCGAGGACCGCGAAGATCTCGTTGGCCGCCAGATAGTCGTCTCGGTATATGGCCGTGCGGGCCCGCACCGGTACCGCCGGCACCTGGGCGCTGCTCAGCGCGGCCAGCGTCTCGCCGACACTCCGATCGATCAGTGCTGCACCGATCGAAGCGATGTCAACGCCAATTGCGTTCTCGACGATCGGTGTGCCGTGGGACGGATCGATGTCGATGGCGATCCAGCCATCTCGGCACTGGTACAGATGTTGCGTGGGGCTGGGGCCTTGCCAGTCCTTCCCGCCGATCGGGGCGGGGGCACGATGTGCGTGTCGCACGAACTCCCCGGACTGGGCGAACACCGACGCGCTGGCCAGGGAGAGGGACACCTCCTGTCCTCGCCCGGTGCGATGACGGTCGAACACGGCGACCAACGCGCCGAACGCGGCCAGCGTGGCGGTGGCGACGTCGTGCACCAACATGACCGAGAACACCGGATCGTGATCGCCGCCCTGCGCGGCCATGATGCCGCTGCGGGCTTGTACGAGCGGATCGAAACCTGGGGTGTCGGCGAGCTCGCCGACCGTGCCGAACCCAGTGATGGAGCAACGCACCAGCGCTGGGTTGATGGCATGCAGCGTCGCCGCGTCGATGCCGAGGTTGGCACGCACCTTCGGCCGGACGTTGTCGATGACGATGTCGGCGTAGCGCGCCAGTTGCTCGACCACCTCGGAGCTCCGGGGATGCTTGAGATCGACTCCCACCGACGGCTTCGACTGATTGATGGCTTGGAACGGCACCGAGTACACGCGGTAGCCGTCGCCGGTGGGCATCTCCACCTTGATCACCTCGGCCCCGAGGTCGCGCAGCAGTGACGGCGACTGCGGGCCGGCGACGAAGGCCCCCATGTCGAGGACCCGGAGTCCCTCGAGTGGGAGCGCGTCTGCTTCCGGCGGGCGCGCGGCGGTCGTCCCCTTTGTCGTCCGCTCGTGGTGAGGTCGGAGCCACTGCGTTGTGCTGTCGACCCACCGGTCGCTACCGGGGAGATGCCGAACTGCAGGTGGTGTTGCGCTCAGGTTCAGCGACAGTCCGGGTACCTGCACCGGTCCGAGGTCGACGTGTTCGTGGTGATCGATGAGCCTGAGCGATGCCACCGTCTCGCTGGCCAGCCATTCGTCGCGGCTCAGCACCGGAGCGTTCGGGATCCCCGCCGCGGTGAGCACGTCCAGCCAGTGGTCTCTGGTGCCGGTATCGAAGTGGGCCTGCAGGCGCGCGACGACGATGGACGCGACCTCGGGTCGGAACATGTTCATGAAGTCGCCGTCGACACCGGGCAGCACCATGACCTCCATGAGGTCGAGCGCGTCGAGAGCCCTGTAGAAGAACGTCGGCGTGAGGGAACCGAGGAAGAAGAAGTGGCCATCACTGCCCCGGTACACCCGATAGTGCGGACCGGCGGTGGCGGTCGACTTGCTCGAGCGGACGATTCCTGGCGCGTCGACGAACACCGCGGTCAGCATCGCTGCTACCGCCTGCAGGCCCGACACGATGGTCGATCCGCCGAGGCCCGTGCGCTCGCGGCGGATGAGTCCCGCCATGGCGTTGAGCGCGCCAAGGCCCCCATGCTCGTACAGCAGCACCGCAGGGACCGGCACCACCGGCACGTCCTCGGTCGCCGTGTGCGTGTCGGCCAGTCCGGACGCGGCTGCGAGCAACAGCGCACTGGCCGGCAAGTGCTGTTCGTCGCGATGTCCGTAGGGCGGGAGCCACACGTGGATGGCGGCGGGGTTGATGTGGGCGATGGAGGCGGCATCGATCCCCAGGCGCACCTGTTGGGGCGGTGGCAGATCGGTGACGATCACATCTGCCATCGTGGCAAGTCGCGTCAACTCTGATTGCGCACCGGGCGAGTCGAGGTCCCCCAGGTCGACGAGGGACTTGTTGCGGTCCCACACCAAGCGCCCGGGGTCGCGCGATCGCATTCCTCCGTCGTTGCGGCTGATGGCGAGCACCTCGGCGCCGAAGTCGCCGAGCAGCATGGTGGCGACGGCGCCCGCGGTGCCGACTGAAACATCCAGTACCCGGATCGCACGGAGTGCCTGACGGGGCGCCCCGTGGTGCTCACCGTGCCCGGCGTGGTGCTCGCCGCCCGAGACCGGAGTCATCGGAACGATGGGGCCACGTCGGTGGCGAAGTGTTCGATGGCCTCGATGTCGAACGGTGCCCGCAGGGCCAAGATGACCCAGTCGACACCGGACTCGACATAGCGGCCGACTCGATCGGTGATCTCCGCGGTCGTTCCGTGCAGGGCACCTTGGGCCACGGACGACCATGCTGGGCCGAACTTCTGACGGAGGTCGGCTTCGAGATCTCGATGGCGCGATACCGGTGCGAGGTTCACCCCGGTGGCGAGCCGGGAGGGGTCCGGCGCGTTGGCCCGGACGATCTCGACCTGCGAGGCGAACTTCTCCGGGGAGACGAAGGCCACGTTCCATCCGTCACCGATGGCGCCGGCCTGGGCGAGTGCCCGCGGTCCGGATGCACCGACCCAGATTGGTGGAGCCTTCTGCAGGGGAGCGGGCCGGCACACGGCGTCGTCGATGGTCCAGAACTCGCCGTGGTAGTCGACCCGGTCCTGGGTCAGGAGGGCCCGGATGATCTCCACGTACTCGCGTAGCCGTCGCAAACGCACTGCCGGCGACTCGAACTCGATGCCGAACGCTCGGTACTCGGGTTCGTGCCATCCCGCGCCGAGTCCCAGTTCGAGCCGCCCGCCGGAGAGATGGTCGATGGTGACCGCCGCCTTTGCCATGACCGAGGGATGGCGGAATCCGGCGCTGTAGACGAGACAGCCCACTCGGGCCGACGACGTGGTGGCAGCCAACGCGGCGTGACAGCTGATGGCCTCGAAGCAGTCCTGGTCGACACCTCGGGTGGCGCCGTAGAAGTGGTCCCACACGCTGATCCACTCGTACCCGAGTTCCTCCGCCCGCTGCCAGACGCTGCGCAGCTCAGCCATCGAGCATTCCTGCGGGCCCACGTGCACACCGAACCTGACCATCGATCCCCCTCGCCACCCCGTCGGCGACGATCACCCTAGGGCGTCGGGGGCGTTGCGGCCGGAGCCCTCCGCGCCGGGCCCTCACGTTGCGATATTGAGCAACGACCGATCGATGGTCGTAATTGATAGTGCCCAATGGTCGTACGACCATTGGGCACTATCAAACAACAGACACTGTTTATTCAGATTGATCGATCACACGACGGAGATGTCGAGCACTTGTCCGCGCGAGGCGTGGCTCGATCCACCCCCGGTGATGTTGCACACCAACGTGTAGTCGCCGGCGGCCAGGTCGACCGCGAGGGTGGTCGAGGCGCCACCGGCGATGTCCTCGGCTTCACCGACGAGCGCACCGGCGGGGAGCGCCGAGGTGTCGACCGAACCGCTCGAGGTCTTGGGAAGGCTGGCGAACTTGCCCTTGATGACGACGAGCTCGTGCTTGAAGTCGCCGTCGTTCTTCACGTTGAGGGTCACTGTGCCTGCCTTGAGCTGGCCGGATGTGATGGACCACTCCTTCAAGACGACATCGACGGCCCCGGCGGCGGTCGCCCCTGACGCGGTGGTTGCGCTGCCGGTCGCAGGCGCGGCGGTGGTGGCACTGGCCGACGCGGCGGATGTGGGCGTCGCTGAGACGACGGAGGTGGTCGATTCGGCGGCGGAATCGGAACCGGCGGAGCTGCCCCCATCGTCACCTCCGCAGGCGGACAACAGGGCGGTGGCGGCAGCGGCCGCAACGATGAACCTACGCATGGAACCCTCCTCAGGAACTCGAAGTGGGGAAGCTAGCGGTGATGATCGACAAGAGAGAGGTCAACATTGGTAATTGTCATGGTTCTCTTACTCGACTCTGAGTGGACACATGCGTGGTCGCTTTTGTCGGGGAGATCGCAATACCATCGCCGACGATGGAAAAGATCTTCGACCTCCCGGCCCATCCGCTGTTCGTCCACACGCCGCTGGTCCTCGCCCCGCTCATCTGTCTGGCCTTGATCGCCGCGTTGGCCCGACCGGCATGGCGTGAGCGCGTCGGGCGGATCCCGCTGTGGGCCTCGATCGTCCTCACCGTCGCCATGTTCATGGCGAAGGAGTCGGGGGAGAAGTTCGAAGGCGCTCTGGTGGCCTCCAACGGGTTCGACCCGAAGCAGATCGACAAGCACGCCGAGTTGGGCGATCAGACCTTTCTGCTCACCCTCCTGCTGCTGGTCGTAGTGGCCGCGGCTACGGCATTGGCTTGGCGTGCGTCCCGAACGCCGGCGTCCGCGGCGAGCAGCGCCGGGTCATCGACGCCGCCCTGGCTGGTCCCGGCTCTGTCGGCGGTCGCCACGGTGGTGTCCGTCCTGGTCGTCATCTGGACCATCCGCACCGGCCATGAGGGCGCCAAGGTCGTGTGGGACGGCGTGCTTCGCTGAGCCGCGGCCTGTCCACAACTGGCGCCGGTCGTATCCTCAACACCGATGCGCGTCCGTAGCGGTGACCTCGATCTCGCCGAGGGCTTTGCGCAGATCCGCACCGAGTTCTCGCTCCCGGTTGGCTTCGCCCCTGAGGTCGAGGCCGCGGCACGAGCCGCTGTCGTGGTGGCACCGGCGGCATCACACGATCGGCGTGACCGCACTGATCTCGAGATGGTGACGCTCGATCCGCTCGGCAGCACCGATCTCGATCAAGCCTTCGCCGTGCATCGCGACGGTGACTCGATCATCTTGGACTACGCCATTGCCGACGTCGGAGCGTTCGTCCCCGTCGGCGGCATCGTGGAGGCCGAGGCATGGAACCGCGGCGGGACGGTCTACGCGCCCGATGGCCGCATCCCGCAGTATCCCGAGGTGATCTGTGAGGACGCCGCGAGCCTGCTGCCCCGTGGTCCGCGTCCGTGCGTGCTCCTCACCGTTGCGGTGGCGTCCGACGGCACGGCGCGACTTCGCGACGCGTATCGGGCCGTCGTGTCGAGTCG
Source organism: Acidimicrobiia bacterium (assembly GCA_050246915.1). Lineage (GTDB taxonomy): Bacteria > Actinomycetota > Acidimicrobiia > Acidimicrobiales > Ilumatobacteraceae > JBFWVD01. Next base: position 6,916 of record JBFWVD010000025.1, read on the forward strand.
GGCGCAGCTGGCCTACGAGGAGGTCTCCGGCGACAGCCTCGGCGCCGATGTGCGGGAGTTGTCCGATCGCGTCGCCGCCGCCGAACGATCGCGTGGAGCACAGCGCATCGAGTTCCCCGAGCAGGAGTTGGTCCCCGATGCGCGGGCTCCCGGTGGTGTGCGCCTCGCGGTGCGCGATCGCCACGAGTCGGAGGATCTCAACAGCTCCCTCAGCCTGGCGGCCAACTTGGCCGTCGCCGCGTTGATGGTCGAGCACCGAATGGGGCTCTTCCGATCGATGCCTGCACCTGACGAGGTCGCCATCGCCAAGCTCCGCAAGGAGGCCAAGGGCTTGTCGATCCACTGGCGCAAGGACGAGGGGCTCAAGGAACTCGAACGGCGGCTCGACCCGCACAACCCTCGCCATCTTGCGTTCATCCTCGACGTCCGACGCGGCGGCGGGCGAGCCGCGTACCAATGGTGGTCTGGGGAAGGCGATCCACCGATGCACGCTGCCATCGGTGGCTGCTACGCCCATGCCACGGCACCGTTGCGACGCTTGGCTGATCGCTATGTGCTCGATCTCGTCGTCGAGCTCTGTGCGGGCCGAGCGCCCGATGCCCCGGCGCTGAGCCGACTGGCGCAGTTGCCCGAGGTGATGGAGCGCTACGACTCGGTGAGCGCCAAGGTGGACCGGGCTGCGATCGATCTGGTCGAGTCGGTGATGCTGGTCGATCGCATCGGTGAGGAGTTCGATGCGGTGGTCCTCGACGGCAATGGGTCCAAGGTGCAGGTCCAGCTCGATGATCTGCCGATCCGAGCGACATTGACGGTGCCGGCAAACCTCTCCGCCGTGGAGCCGGGCCGCGTGTTGCGCGTCCGATGCGCGGCGGCCGAGCCGGCGCGGCGGCGGATCACCCTCGAAGTGGTGTGACCAGGGCACGCTGCAGTGGTCGAGCGAGATCGCCTCGATCGGCCACTTCGACGGTGTCCAGCTCGAGCCACGTCGCGAGCAGTGTCAATTCTTCTTGCAGTTCGTCGGCGACGTGGTTCTCGTCGGCGTCGGGCTCGAGATAGGCGCCGTGCACCAGCAGCCGTGAACCCTTGCGGTCGGCCTTGAGATCGACGCGGGCCACGATGGCGTCATCGAGGAGGAACGGCAGCACGTAGTAGCCGTGCACCCGCTTGGGTGCCGGCGTGTAGATCTCGAGCCGATAGTGGAAGTCCCACAGCCGTTCGGTTCGCGTGCGCTCCCAGATGAGCGAGTCGAACGGGCTGAGCAGCGCGCGTGCGCGCACGCTGCGAGGCCATCGTGCATCGCGGTGCACATAGGCGGGAGCGTTCCACCCCTCCACCTCTGTGCGGTTGACGATCCCCTCCTCGGCCAACTCCTCGAGCAGCGGACGGGCCGCGGGGATGTTCAACCGGAAGTAGTCGGCCAGACAGCGCGCTGAACCGATGCCGTGGTGGCGCGCGGAACGGGCCAGCAGTTCCTTGTGAGCGCTGCGAGCGTCGGGCGCCGGTGTGGCCAACACCTCGGCTGGCAAGATGCGCTCGCGCAGGTCGTAGAGCCGCTCGAAGTTCGAGGCTGAACGTCTCGCCGAGATCTGACCGGTCCAGAAGAGGTACTCGAGCGCCATCTTGTGATCGGTCCAACCCCACCACTTCTCGGTCTTGGTGGTGGCTCCGGAGAGGGCCCCGGCGCGCAGGGGCCCTCGCTCCGCGATCTCGGCCCGCACGTCGGCGATGAAACCCGGACGGGTGCGGGCCAGGTTCACCAACCCGCTCCACGCCTTGCCGTCGGTGGCCGCCGCCTCCATGCGATGACGCAGGAACGGCTCGAGCTCGACGGGGAGCAGCGATGCTTCGTGGGCCCAGTACTCGAACAGTTCACCGGCCGCTTCCATCGAGCGCACCAACCGGCGATCGTGAGCGCCCAATCGGGCGAACACGGGCAGCTCTTCGGAGCGGGTCAACACGTTCACCGAATCGACCTGCAGCAGGCCGATGTCGTCGAACAAGCGGCGCACGTGGCGACGATCGACCCGGCCGGTCGGCCGGGAACGATCGAAACCTTGGGCCGCCAACGCGATGCGACGCGCTGCAGCCAGCGAGATCCGCTCGGGCCGCTTCATGTCACGCATTCATGTCAGCGGATCACACGGGTTGGTGATGGTCAGTCGGCCTCGGTGATGGTCACCGAGTTGATGACCACCGGCGTGACGGGCTTGTCGCCGGGACCGGTCTTGACGCTCTGCATCGCCTCGATGACATCGAGACCCTTCACCGTCTGACCGAACAGCGAGTACAGCGGCGGGAGGCTCGCACCGCTCGGTCCGGAGATGAGGAAGAACTGGCTGCCGTTGGTGTTCGGACCAGCATTGGCCATGGCCAACGAGCCGATCGTGTACTGGCCGGCCTTGGGCAGTTCGTCTTCGAACCGGTATCCGGGGCCACCGCGACCCGAGCCCTCCGGGCACCCGCCCTGGCACACGAACCCGTTGATGATCCGGTGGAAGGTGAGACCGTCGAAGTAGTGATAGCGAGCCAGGAACACGAAGCTGTTCACGGTCTTGGGAGCCTTCACCGCGTCGAGGGCGATGACCACCGTCCCCATCGAGGTCTCCATGGTCGCCGTGTAGCGCTTGGCCGGATCGATGCACATCGGCGGTGCCTCGCGGAACGAGGTCGTGCGGGGGCTGGATCCATCGGGAGCGGGGCAGTCGAGAGCCATGAGGGACGACCCTACTGCCTCGACGTGCTTGCGCTGATGGGCGTCACGCGAGCATGTTCGAACCTGTATGGCGCGTCGCGACTGCTCGGAGCGACTACACCATGGGGAGGAGGCACGCAGGGATGGATGGGCTGGGCCGGGTCGGCTCGACAGTGGTCGCTATCGGCGCCGTCGGGTTCGCGGTCGGCTGCGGTGCGGCGGGTCTGCAATATCTCATCATCGAGGTGTTGCTCGCTGCGGTCCGCGACCTGCCGTACGCCGCCATGGCAGTGGTGCCGGTCGCCGGATTGGTGGTCACTGCGGCAGCCCTTCGTTGGAGCGTGCCCGACGCCGATCCGTCCACCACCGACGATCTGTTGCGTTCGGTCGCGGGTCGCCGGACACTCGACCCGTGGGCGGTCCCCGGTCGTGCTGTTGGGCTGATCGCCACCACCGGATCGGGCGGAGCGCTGGGCCTCGACGGTGCCGTGGGCTATCTCGGTGCTGCGGCCGCTGCATCAGCGACGCGCTGGCTCCCGCGGCTGCGTCTCGATGTCGAGATGATGATCGTGGCGGGAGGCGCTGCAGGACTGGCCGCAGTGTTCCAGCAGCCGCTCTTCGGCGCGTTGTTCGTGGTCGAAGCGCCGTTCCGCGTGGGCATCGATGTGCGCCGCCTCCCGCCGGCGCTCGTCGGCGCGTTCGCGGGGTACGCCGGCTTTCGTCTGTGCCTCGACACCTCACCGATCGTGCAGGTGGCGGCCGTCGACCTGAACAGCCGGCTCATCGTCGCGGCGCTGCTCGCCGGGGTGGTGGCCGGCATCGTGGCGCGCGGTTTCGGGCTGCTCATGGTGCAAGCCCGGGACCTGTCGGCTTCGCTGGTCCTGCCAGTTCGCCTCCTGCTGGCCGCTGCTGCGGTGGTCGGGCTGTTCCTGGCCTCGTCATTGTCGGATGTGGACGGGCTCACGCTCGGGTCCGGTGGAGCGACGCTGACGTGGGCGCTCGACCCGCGCCGAGCCACGGCCATCGTTCTGGCCATCGTTGTGCTCCGCATGGTCTCGACCTCCGCTCTCGTGGTCGGAGGAGCGGTGGGCGGGCTCATGGTGCCGTTGTTGGTGGTGGGCGGCATGAGTGGCCGGGCCATCGCCGGCCCCGTGGCGTCCGATCAACTCCTGGTGGTCGCCGTCCTTGCCGGGTCGGCGGCGCTGGCCGCCGGGTACCGCGTGCCGTTCGCCGGTGTGGCGTTCGCGGCGGTGACGCTCGGCAGCGTTTCTGGCATCGTGCCGGCAATCTTGGCGGTCGGTTCGGCCATGCTCGTGTCGCCGGGCGTGGCGGTCACGACGGCCCAGCGTTCCCAAGTGCGCACCCCGGCGCCGGGGCCTGCCCGAGCGGTGCCGAATGCTCCAGTCCACGGTGACCATCCCCGAAGTGAGCATCACAGTTGGCGTCGTCGTCCCAAAGCGAGCGTCTTGTCGGAAGCCTCCGAGTGGGATGACCTGGGTGACGAGCCGTGGGACGAGGACGTGTGGGAGGACCCACGGGCCTGATGGCTCTAGTGTGGGCGCCCCATGGACCTCATCGATCCCCGCGAGCTCGACGACATCGAACGAGATCTCGCCGATGTGCAATTGGCATTGACGCGACTCGATGGCGGCACCTATTGGACGTGCGAGGTCTCCGGCCGGCCGCTTCCCGACGAGATGCTCGAGCGCAACCCCGTGCTCCGCAGCCTCCCGCTGGAGGCGCCACCGCTCTTCCCGACTCCCTAGGGGAACTTCGGGTCCAGAAACCCAGAATTCCGCCCGATCGCGGGAACGCCGCGACCGCGTGGTGCGTCTGAGCCAGCGATGAAGAACCTGGCTACCCCCTCCGGTCGCGCGACCGCATCCTTCCTTGCCCTGGTGTTCCTCCTCTCCGCCTGTGGCGGTTCCGGGGGCGGAGACTCGGGTTCGGACACGACCGGTGCCGAACGCAGCGCCACCACCGCGGCCTCGGAGTCCACCGATGACACCACGGATGATTCGGACGACACCGACAAGGACCCGCAGATGGCGTTCTTCGAAAAGGTGTACGGAGACTCCAAGGCCAACGCGGCCAAGCAGCTCGAGGTCGAGAACAAGACCGCAGCGTGCATGCGTTCGCTGGGTTGGGAATACATCCCCGTCGACTACTCGGTGATGAACGAGGGAGAGACGTTCCTCGAATTCGATCAGGACGCCTTCGGCAAGCAATGGGGCTATGGCATCGCCACCACCATCGGTCACGAGGATGAGAACCCATACGGCGGTCCCGGCGGGGAGAAGGAGTTCGTCGATCCCAACCAGGCCTACGTCGAGAGCCTCAGCGAGTCCGATCGCAACGCCTACTACGAGGATCTGTACGGCCCGCAGGAGTTCGAGCCCAGCGACACCGTCCCCGCCGACACGATCGCGCCCTACGACCCGGCCACGGCCAAGGGTTGCAGCAACGAGTCGTACTACGCGGTGTACGGCGACACCGCGATGTTCAACGACGATCTGAGTGAGGACCTCTCGAAACTGGAGGAGGACATCAACTCCGACGAGCGCATGGTCGCTGCCACCGAGAAGTGGGTGGCCTGCATGAACGACGCCGGGTTCAAACAGTTCACGAAGCGTGACGAGATCTACTCCTATCTCTCCGACAAGGTGAGCGAGGCGATGGGATGGGACGAAGGATCAGAGGGTGGGGCCGTGCCGGCCACCATCGTGTCGAGTGCGCGGGGGTTTGCTGGGACCGGTGCTCAGGTCTCCACTGACGGCACCAGTGGGGACGACACGGTCACGGATGACTCGGGTGCGGACGACGCCCCGATCCCGGTGGACGGTCCCATGGGAGGTTTCGACTACACCCCCGAACAGCTCGCCAAGATCAAGCCGATCGCCACTGAGGAGATGCGCATCTACGCCGCTGACATGTCCTGTCAGGACAAGCATCTGCGCAAGGTCGAGACCGAGGTGCGGACCGAATACCAGAACCGGTTCCTCGACGAGCACGCCGATGCCCTGGGTGGAACCAAGTGAGCTCAGCGACGGGCGCGACACCGGGCTCCACCAAGCGCCTTCGCCTCTTGGCCATCGTGGTGTGCATCGCGTTGGCGTCGGCTGTTGGTGGTTGGTTGCTCGGCCGGAGGGTGAAGTCCCCTGCGGAGGCCGCTGCGGAGCGCAAGCCTCCGCAGGCGTCACTCATCACCGTGCCGATCGAGGAGAAGGTGCTCTCCTCTGATGTCGTCATCCGAGGGACGATCCGCTACGCCGAACCGAAGAAGGTCGGGCTCGCCGGTCCCCTCGGCGGGGCAGCAGCGGTCTCGCCCATCGTCACCAAGGCGCCGGCGCGTGGTGCCGATCTGAACGACGGCGACGTCGTGGTCGAGGCGTCGGGGCGGCCCGTGTTCGCGCTGGTCGGAGCCGACCCGATGTACCGAGCCATCACCCCGGGCGCATCGGGTGCCGACGTGAAGCAGCTGGAAACGGCGTTGGTGCGGTTGGGGTTCGATCCTGGCCCGGTCGACGGTGTGTTCGATGACGCCGCGGAAGCCGCCGTCGACAAGTGGTACGAGTCCAAGGGCTTCACATCGCAAGGTCCCAGCGAAGAACAGCGGACCCAGCTGCGCACCTTGCGCAATGGTGCGCTGAGCGCCGCCGATTCGCTGCGGGCAGCACAGAAGTCACTTGCCGAAGGCTCGGCCGGTTTGAGCGAAGCCGAGAAGCTGGAGCTCGACATCGCATCGCGCAACGCTGAGTCGACGGTCGATGCGGCCAAGAGCGAGCAGAAGCGCAACGACACCGAGGCCAACGCCGAGGTCGCCGCCAAGCAGGCGGCCCGTGACGCCGCGGCCGTCGCCCGCGACGCGGCGAAGGCCCCCGGCGCCGTCAACCCGTCGACCTCGGTCGCCTACACCGCAGCAGAGATCGCCGCGCTCGAGGCAGCCGTGACCGCGGCTCAAGGTCAACTCGATTCGGCCCGAGCCGGAGCCGAGGCCATAGCCAAGGCCGGGGTGCAAGCGGTGCGTGCCGCCAACGACCAGTTGACGCTGGCGCAGCTCCGACGGGCGGAAGCCGAGAAGCCGAAGGACACCTCGCAGCTGCAACAGGCGGTGAAGGATGCGCAGAAGGCCAAGACCCAGGCCGACGACGAGCTGAACCGTTTGGAGGCCGAGGTGGGCACCAGCATCCCGGCCGGGGAGGTCATCTTCTTCTCGGTCCTTCCCCTCCGGGTCGACGACATCACCGTGAAGGCCGGTGACGCGTTGTCCGGGCAATTCCTGACGGTGTCGGGGTCGTCAATTCAAATTGACGCATCGGTGTCGGCCGCCGACGTGGATCTCGTGAAGAGCGGTGCCGACGTCGAGATCGAAGCCACTGACTTCGACGAGACCTTCGCCGGCACCATCACCGAGTTGGCCACCAAGGCCGGTACCAAGGGTGCTTCGGAGTCCCGCTTCTATGTGGGTGTGACCCCCGAGGACACCACCAAGGTGCAGCAATATGCCGGCTCCTCGGTGCGCATCACCGTTCCCGTCGAATCCACCGGTGGTGCCAAGGTGCTGGCCGTGCCGCTGGCCGCGCTGTCGACATCGGCCGATGGGGCCAGTCGGGTCGAGGTGGCCGATGACGCGGGCACCACGCGCGATGTGACGGTGAAGGTCGGGCTCTCTGCGCAAGGGTTCGTCCAGATCACGCCGGTTGGCGGCGCTGAGCTGCGCGCTGGCGAGCGCGTCGTGGTGGGCATCAAGTGACCGAGGGATCCGCAGCGCCAGCGGTGGCCGTTCTCGAGTCGGTGTATCGCACGTTCCCGTCCGATCCTCCGGTGGAAGCGCTCGTCGACGTTCAGCTGCGCATCGAGCGCGGTGACTACCTCGCCATCGTGGGTCCGTCAGGGTCGGGGAAGTCGACCTTGCTCAACGTGCTCGGTCTGCTCGATCGACCGAGCACCGGGCGCTATCTGCTCGACGGACTCGACACCACCGTCATGAGCGATGGTGAGCGGGCCGCTCAACGGGCGCGTCGGCTGGGCTTCGTGTTCCAGAGCTTCCATCTGCTCGCCCATCGCAGTGTCGAGGAGAACGTGATGCTGGCCGAGCTCTATCAAGGTGGATCGCGCAAAGGACGTCGCGAGCGAGCGGTATCGGCACTCGAGCGCGTCGGGCTCGGACACCGCATCGGCTTCTCGCCGACGCGCCTGTCGGGAGGTGAGCGTCAACGCGTGGCCATCGCGCGAGCGATCATGGCTGAGCCGGCACTGCTGCTGTGTGACGAGCCGACCGGCAATCTCGATTCCAAGACCACCGAGCAGATCCTCGCCTTGTTCGACGAGCTGCGCGGCCACGGACTGACCATCGCGATCATCACCCACGATCCGACGGTGGCCGACCATGCCGAGCGCAAGGTGCTCATGGTCGATGGTCGGCTCACCGAGGTGGTCCCAGCGGCCGCGGCGCCATGGGCGGCTCCGTGAGGGGCGAGCGACTGCCGAGACCGAAGTTCAGTCTGCGCGATCTGGCGTCGGAAGCGTTGGCCGGCATGTTGGCCCGGCCGGTGCGTGCTGCGCTCACCACCTTGGGCACCGTGCTGGGGATCGGTGCGCTCGTGGCCACACTCGGTGTGTCCAAGACGGCGGGGAATCGGATCGTCGGGCGGTTCAACGAGCTGGCGGCCACCCAGGTCACCGTCGAGGCCGCCAACATCGGTTTCGGGCCACCGGGAGGCAATCGCGCTCAACCCGTGGTGCTGCCATGGAACGTCGAGGACCGATTGCTGCGGCTCAACGGGGTCAGCGCGGCTGGCGCGATCGGTGACGCGAATGTCGGCTCCGCGCTGGTGCGGTCGACCCCCATTCGCGATCCACTCGGACAGACGGAGTTCCAGATGCGGGTGGTCGGATCGAGTCCGGGGCTGCTCGACGCGCTGCGCGGCTCGATGTCGACTGGTCGCTTCTTCGACGATGGATCGGTGCTCCGTCAGGACCGTGTGGTGGTCCTGGGGGCCAACGCGGCCAAGCGGCTCAACATCGTTCGGGTCGACAATCAACCGGCCATCTACATCGGTGACGACCTGTTCACCGTGATCGGCATCATGGGCACGACCCGTCGCGAGCGATCCCTACTCGACGCGGTGCTCATGCCGTCGTCCACGGCCAACGACCGCTACCGACTCCAGGGGCCGTCGAAGGTCGTCATCGAGACCGATCTCGGCGCCGCGCAACTCATCGCGGGACAAGCGCCAGTGGCGCTGAACCCCAACGCTCCCGAGACGTTGCAGGTCTCGGCCCCCGCCGATCCGCGCGCCACCCGTCGCGCGGTGGAGAGCGATGTGAACTCGCTGTTCCTCGTGCTCGGACTGGTCTCTCTGGTGGTTGGCGCAATTGGAATTGCCAACGTCACGCTGGTGACGGTGATGGAACGCACTGGTGAGATCGGACTGCGACGCGCGCTGGGCGCGGCGCGGCGTCACATCGCCGCGCAGTTCCTGGTCGAGTCGACCGTCATGGGTCTGCTCGGCGGGATCATCGGAGCATCTGCTGGGGTGCTGGTGGTGGTGTCGGTGGCGGCCGCCAAGCAGTGGACCCCCGTCTTGGCGGCGTGGGTGCCGCTGGTCGCTCCGGTGCTCGGAGCATTCGTCGGGTTGATCGCCGGGTTGTATCCCTCGCTCCGGGCGGCACGCATGGAACCGGTGGAGGCGCTGCGCTCGGGGACGTGACCGGGCTGGTGCAGATGGCAATGTGGCGCCATGCGTCGTGTCGAAGTCCTGGCGGTCGGCGCACTGACCTTCGTGGCGTTCATGTTCGGCACTGGCTATGTGGTGATGCAGGAGGGACTCGACGATGTCCGCCCGATCCCTCTCATCGCCATCCGTTTCACCGTGGCCGCGGCGGCGTTGTCGCTCGTCGGCGCTCGCCGTCCGAGTGCTCCTGGCGAATGGCGCGATGGCATCGCCGCCGGCCTCATGTACCTCGTGGGTGTCGGAGCCATGACCTTGGCCCTCGATCGCACCGATGCCTCCACCGTGGCGTTCTTGGTCTTCCTGCTCGTGGTGACCGTGCCCGTGCTCGATTGGATGCTGCGGGGGCATGCGCCGCGGCGCGAGGTGCTGGTGGCCGTGGCAATGGCAGTGGCTGGACTCATCTTGTTGTCCGGAGGCCCGAGCGGCTTCGGGGCAGGGGAGGCGTTGGCCGTTGTGGCCGCAGTGGCGTTCGGTTGGCACATCCTGCAGATGGGCGATGCCGCGGCACGTCACGATCTGGCCCGGTTCAATGCGATCCAGTGTGCAGCCGCGGCGGTGCCGTGTCTGGCGGCGGTACCGTTCACCGGCGGGCTCCCGTCGGCCGGAGCGGGTTGGTGGGTGGCGGTGTATGCCGGGTTGGCCATCACCGCGTGCACCCTGGGCCCGTGGATGTGGGCCCAGCGCCATCTGCCCCCGGACCGCACTGCGCTGATCTTGCTCTCGGAGCCGGTGTTCGCGGCGGTGGCCGATGCAGTGCGTGGCCACACGATGTCGGCTGCTGCAGTGACCGGGGCCGCGTTGATCCTCGCTGCTGCGGTGGTGAGTGAGACCATCGGCCGTCGACCGGTGGTCGCGCTCGACTGATGAGTGACGAAGGTTGACGGTGACGCTACGTAGCATCGACGTTCGTGCCCCCTGAGCCCATCTCGACACCGCTCGCGTTGCTCGACCTCGCCGAACGACTCGGCTCGCTCGCCGACATCGAGCGACACTGGTTCGAGGTCACGTCGCGCTGGTCGGCCGATGCTGTCGACCCGCGGGCGATCCGACTCCTGGCCACGCTCTCGGTCCATCACGGATCGCGGTTCGATCTCCTCGTGCAACGGCTCCCCGCCCTCAACGGTCAGCCTCCGACCGCGTGGTTGGGCCGTCCGGCCGAGTCGCCGCGACTGATGGACGATCCCGGGGGGGCCGATGACTTCTCACGCATCGAGCACCTCGCTGCGACCGTTCTGAGCGGCCTGGTGGCCGAAGCAGAGGCGCTCTCGGCCGACGTCGACCCCCGTGTCGACGGACCCACCCATCGAGTGCTGCGCCAGTACTGGCAAGAGCTGATGGCCGACCTCGACGCGATCACGGCCGCCCGATGATCATCGTCGAGCCGGCTGTGTTCGAGATCGTGGCATTCGACGGCGCAGAGATCGCCGCCCAAGCCGCGGCGATCGCCGACGTGCTCGGCTGCGCGGATCTACTCATCACGATCGTGATCGACGAAGCCACGCCGATGACCCGCAGTTCGATCGAGAGCGTCGACCCGATCGTGATCGGGATCGAGGCGGGCGCCATCGAGGACCCGCGCCGCATCCGCCATCTGCAGCTCGATCGCCTGCGAGAGGTGGTGTCGCGTCAACTGCTCGGTGCGCTCGATCGACGCGACCCGCGATTTGCCGATGCAGACGGTGACGATCGCCTGAGTCTGTCGCAACGAACGGCGTGGGACGTCCACATCGCGGGTCGACTGCATCGGCTGGGCTTCCCGGTCGGTCGAGCTCGTTGGGAGCATCGCTTCACCCTTGGCCATCGTCCCGGTCCGGCGACCGAGGTCGCGTTCGCCACGCTGTGGGATACCGACCGACTGACGTGGGCGCAGATCGATGCCATCAGCGCAGCGGTTCGCCCGGAGCCGACGGCGACGCAACGCCTCGTCCGCTGACCCGTTTCAAGATTCCGTAGGGACCGTTTTGAAAGCCCTCATGACGCGACGGGTGCGATCCGACACTCTATGTGGTTAGACGACCACTCACAATCATCAAGTTTTCCCAGGTTGGAGGGGTTGACCCCACCGTTAACCTGATGGAGTCCTTGCATTCGGTTGTGCCTTGCGCGCACCGGAGCCGATCTACAGGAGTCACCTTGGCGAAGGAGCGAATCGAGCGTGACGAGGAAGACCTCGTCCGTCTCTACCTCACCGACATCGGGCAGTACCCACTGCTCACGAAGGACGATGAGGTCCGCTTGGCCAAAGCCATCGAGGCAGGTGTCAACGCGGCCAAACAGCTCGAAGGTGCCACCGACCTCACGGCGGCCAAGAAACGCGAGCTGCGTCGTCAGGCCCGTGAGGGCGAAGATGCCCAACGCACCTTCGTGCAGTCCAACCTGCGCCTCGTGGTCTCCATTGCCAAGAAGTACCAAGCCTCGGGTCTGCCGCTGCTGGATCTCATCCAGGAAGGCAACCTCGGCCTCATGCACGCCGTCGAGAAGTTCGACTGGCGCAAGGGCTTCAAGTTCTCCACCTACGCCACCTGGTGGATCCGTCAGGCCATCACCCGTGGCATTGCCAACACCGGCCGCACCATCCGGCTCCCAGTCCATGCCGGCGACACGTTGGCCCGACTGCAGAAGGCTCGTGCCCGGCTCGAGCTGAAGATGGGTCGCCCGGCCACCTTGTCGGAGCTCGCCGCCGAAGTCGAGATGCCGGAGGAGAAGGTGACCGAGGCGCTGCGCTTCGCCGCCGAACCCCTCTCGCTCTCGGAGCCGCTGCGCGAAGACGGCGATGCCGAACTCGGCGACGTCGTCGAGGACCGTTCGGCCGAGTCGCCCTTCGAAGTAGCGGCCACAGCGCTGCTGCCCGAAGAGATCGCCCGACTGCTGGCTCCGCTCGATGAGCGTGAACGCGAGATCCTCAAGCTCCGCTTCGGTCTCGACCGCGGCGAGCCCCGGACACTCGAAGAGGTGGGAGAGCACTTCAACCTCACCCGCGAGCGCATCCGTCAGATCGAGGCGCGGGCCATGAGCAAGCTGCGTCATCCCTCGAGCGACACCGGAGCACGCGACCTGCTCGCTGTGTGAGCCGCGGCTTGCAGTGATGCTGCAGGCTTCATAGGGTCCTCGCCACTTCCCCTTCTCATCCGTGCGCTGTCGCGCCCATGGAAAGGGAACGGCGTGCTCATCGCCGTCTGGTCGGTCAAAGGCGGAAGCGGCGTCAGCGTCGTGTCCGCGCTGCTTGCGCTCACGGGCGCACAACACTCCCCGGTCCTGCTCGTCGACCTGGTGGGCGATCAACCGGCTGTCCTCGGCATCCCCGAGCCAGCTCCGGACGCGCTCGGTGTCGTAGACCTCCTCGCCGCCGGTCCGTCGGCTTCGTCGTCGGCTCGGTTCCGAATGGAGCGCGAGGTGTTGTCGAACCTCTCATTGCTCGGGGTCGGCGGAGCTGCTGGCGATGGCCTGTTACCGCCCGTCGATCCGGCGGTGGTCGCGCGGTTCGTCAGCGACCTCGCCGCTGACGGTCGGCGGGTGGTCGTGGACTGCGGACTGGTCGCGTCTGCCCCGGCTCTGAGCGTGACGGCGGCCATCGCACGCGCCGCTCCCACTTCCATCTTGGTGACGCGCCCATGCTTTCTCGGACTTCGGCGCGCCGCTCGCGCGCCGGTCGTGCCCGATGGCGTGGTGGTGGTCAATGAGGGCAGCCGAGCGCTCGGTCTCGACGACATCGAGGCGGTCACCGGTGTGCCGATCGTGGCGGTCATCGATCACGATCCCGCCATCGCCCGCTTGGTCGACGCGGGACTGCTGGCCAGCCGGCTCCCGGGCGCGGCCAGTCGGGCGTTGCGAGGTGTGATGTGACCGGCGCGCCTGGCCTACTGGCGATCATCGAGGAGGTGTTCGCCGCATCCACCCGAACCGGTGGTGCTGACAGCCGTCAATTGGAATTGCTCACCCGACGCTGCGGGCCGCTCCTCAGCGACCTCGACGTCGCCGAGGTGGTGCGATCGGTCATCGATCGACGCAACGGACTGGGCATGTTGCAGCGTTGGCTCGAGGACCCCGACATTTCCGAGATCATGGTGAACGCCGGCCGTGACGTGTGGATCGAACGCGACGGCCGCCTCACTCTGGTGGGACACACCACCGCAGCAGAGACGGCGCGGGTGCTGCAGCGGGTGGTGGCACCGCTGGGGTTGCGAGTGGATCGATCGAGTCCGATCGTGGAAGCGCGTCTGGCTGACGGGGCCCGAGTGCACGGTGCCATCGAACCGATTGCTGTCGACGGGCCGTGCATCACGGTGCGTCGCTTTCGAGCGGCGGACATACCGGTCACCGGGTTCTGCACTCTGGCCGCGGCGGGCATCGTGTCGGGAGCGGTCCGGGACCGACGCAACATCGTGGTGTCCGGCGGCACCGGCTCGGGTAAGACGACCTTTCTGAACGCGCTCAGCGCGGCCATCGCCGATGACGAGCGGGTCGTCACCATCGAGGACTCCGCCGAGTTGCGTCTCCAGTGTCGGCATGTGGTGCGTCTCGAAGCGAGGGTCGCGTCAGCCGAGGGCGTGGGGGCTGTCACCATCCGCGATCTGGTCCGGGCATCGCTGCGAATGCGGCCCGATCGCATCGTGATCGGAGAGGTGCGCGGCCCCGAGGCCCTCGACATGATCGGAGCGCTCAACACCGGCCACAGCGGCTCGCTCACGACCGTGCACGCCAACAGCGCTCGCGACGCGTTGCGCAGGATCGAGACGTTGGCGCTGTACGGCGATGCCGAGCTGCCGCTCACGGCATTGCGCCGCCAGGTCGGCGCTGCGATCGATGTCGTCGTGCACTTGGAACGCACCAGCGAGGGTGTTCGACGCGTGCGCGAGGTGTGCGAGGTCACCCACGATGGGCGTGACGTCGTTCCCATCGACATCGAATCCGACATCGAGTCCGCGGCCGATGGGTGTGCGCCCGCAGTCCATGGCGCTGCGTCACTGTGGGCGCGACCCCCGCGATGGGCATCATGACGGCGCTCGGCGCGATCACGATCGCATCCTTCCTCGCATTGGCGACGCTCCGCCGGCCCGTGGCGCCGGCCCGCGTCCCGAACCCAACGCGGCTCCCCATCGAGACCGGCACGAGTCGGCATCGACTGGTGCCCTCGCGCCTTCGCCGCACTGCGTCTCTTCGAGCCACGCCGCTCCCCGACGCGCTCGACGTCCTGAGCCGATCGCTGCGCGCCGGGCATTCGGTTCCGTCGGCGTTGGCGCTGGCCGCGGACCAATGCCGGGGGCCGATCGCCGCGCAGTGGAGCGACGTGGTTGCCTCCGTCGAATCGGGCGGCGATCTCGGCGACGCGGTACGAGCCTGGGGGGCACTTGGCCCCGGGCCGCATCGATCGGACGAGGCGTTGGCCGCAGCAGCGATCTCCATCGGGATCGCATTCGGTGGTCCTCGTGCCGACGCCATCGAGGCGGTGGCCCAGACGCTACGTGAACGGGCAGCGCTGGGTGCTCAACTGCGAGGCTTCGCGGCGCAAGCCCGCCTGTCGGCGATGGTGATCTCGCTGGCTCCGCTGGTGTTCACCTCGTTGACCGTCGCCGGGGACGAGGCGAGCCGTCATGTCATGCTGGGATCGGCGGCCGGGCGGGTGTGCCTGGTCATCGGTGTTGCCCTCGACGCCCTCGGCTGGTGGTGGATGGGGCGCATCTCGGCGCACGCCGCAGGGCCAATCGGTTGATCGCGACGATGCCGGGCATTGCCATCACCTTCTCCGTCACCATCGTTGTGATGACGCTGGCAGCGATCCGTCGTCCCATCGGTGGTGTATCGCAGCGCGTGCAATATGAATTGACGCGAGTTGCCTCTCGTGGCCCGTCGTCCGCGATCGCCTTGTCGCGCCGGTGCTCCGGCCGCGCGCCGTCGCGTCGTGCACTGCGACGTCGCGACCAGGCTGTGGCCGCATCGCTGCCCGAGTTGTGCGATGTGCTCGGAGCGGCACTGCGAGCCGGATCGAACCTCTCGTTGGCGCTGGAGATCGCCGAAGACCTCGGGCCGCCGATCTTCGGCCCTGCGCTGGCCGAGGTCCGTCAGCGTGTGGCGCACGGCGAACGCCTCATCGTTGCGCTCCACCAGTTGCCGACCATGCTCGGCGACGGCATCGGTCCCATCACCGGGTTGCTCCAATCGGCCGAGCGCGACGGCATCGCACTCGCCCGCCTCATCGACGCGCTCGCTGCCGATGCCCGACGGGAGCGTCGGCAGCTCATCGAACGAAACGCACGACGGCTCCCGGTGTTGTTGCTCGGGCCGTTGGTGGGCTGCGTACTCCCCGCCTTCATGATCCTCACCGTCGTACCGGTGGTCATCGCATCGATGCTCTCGCTCGCTGCCTGAGCGTCCCACTCGGCCCTGCGCCCATCACGTCTCCTCCTGCGAAGGATTCCCATGTATTCCATGACCTCACGAGTTGCCATCGCGCACGCCCGGCTCACCGGTCTGCTGGCCGACGATCACGCGGAGCGCGAGCGCGGCCAGGCCACCACCGAGTACGCCCTCGTCCTACTGGGTGCCGCAGCAGTGGCGCTGCTCCTCATCGCATGGGCCACCGCCGGTGGGGGAGCGGGCCGCATCGGCGCCCTTCTCGACCGCATCATGGACTCGATCACCGATCGGGTGGTGTGAGAGCGGACCACGACGCGAGCGCCGGCCGAACGGCGATGCTGCGCCGACGTCGTGGCGACGACGGGCAGAGTGCGGTGGAGTTCGCGTTGACATTGCCACTGGTGATGCTGCTGCTCCTGGTGGTGGCGCACGTGGCGATATTCGCGCATGATCAATTGACGCTCGAGCACATGGCCCGTGAGGCGGCGCGGGCCGCGTCCGTCGACGAGGCTCCTCCCACCGCGGCGCAAGCGGCCGTGCAACGTCTGGCTGGTACTCGCGAGATCACAGTGCACACCGAAGTGACCGCTGACGCAGTCACCGTCACCGTGAGCGAACGGGCAGATACTGCGGTGCCGATCGTCGGTTCGTGGGCACCCGCCAGGGCCTTGTCGGCACGGGCCACCATGGCTCGCGAGCGATGATCGCCCCGATCGCAGTGCCCCTCACCGCATCGACGCGATGGTGATGTGGCTCGCTGATCGAGATCGCACCTCGCGGTCAACGATCAGCGAGCCAGCACCGTGCGCAGCAGCGCCAGGGCCCCCGCCTTGTCGAGTGGTTCGTTGCCGTTGCCGCACTTGGGCGACTGGACGCACGATGGGCACCCGAAGCGGCATCGGCAACGCTCGATCACCGCTCGCGTGGCCTCGAGATGGCGGCGACCGGCCCGGAAGCCGAGTTCGGCGATGCCGGCGCCGCCCGGGTATGCGTCGTAGATCACGATGGTGGCGGCCTTGGTCTCCGGCATCCACGGGATCGAAATCCCGCCGACGTCCCATCGGTCACAGATCGTGAACAGCGGCAAGATGCCGATGCCTGCGTGCTCGACGGCGTGCAACGTGCCGCCCACTTGTTCGGGATCGAGGCCCACGGCGTCAATGGTGGCCGCATCGATCGTGTACCAGAAGCCTCGGGTGCGCAACGTCGACGGCGGCAGGTCCAACTCGATGCGTTCGATCACTTCACGACGGATCGTGTCGCGTCGCTCGTATCCCGTCACCTGCGTGGTCACGGTGACGGCACCGAGGTGCAGCATCACGCGTCCGATGATCGCGTGCTCCTGGTCATCGTCGATGGTGAGCTGCATGGAGCTGCGGGTATGGGTCTCCTCGTCGAGATCGACCGGGTCGGCCACGGCCAGGCGTCCGGCGATGTCGAGCTCGCGCACCTGATATTGCTGGCCTTGATGCAGATAGATCGCACCGGGGTGCACGGTGTCGAAGGCCCGCGACGCGTCGACCGTCCCGATGAGCTGCCCGTCGGCGCGTTCGATGCGGTACTCGTCGCTGGTGCCGCTGCGCAGACCGATGCCGTATGACGGCGTGCCACGCCCGGTCCAGTACGCGTTGCCATCGCGCACGGCGAGGCGATCGCGGCGCACGAGATCGATGACCGTCTCGTTCAGTTCATCGCCCCACCACGTCTCGTCCTCCGGGGTGAGGGGCAACTCGTAGGCCGCGCACGACACCTGTGGCCCGGCGATCGTCGGATTGGCCAGGTTGACGACCGCCGGTTCGGGCGGACGCGAGAACAGCTCGCCGGGATGCGCGGCATACCACTGGTCGAGCTGATCGTTCCCGGTGACCAACACGGCAAGAGAGCGTTGCTGCTCCCGTCCAGCGCGGCCCATCTGCTGCCGCATGGACGCGACCGTGCCGGGGAAGCCGGCGAGGATGCACGCGTCGAGCCCGCCGATGTCGACACCCAACTCGAGCGCGCTGGTGGCCACCACGCCCAACAGCTGCCCGTCGAACAGCTGCGACTCGAGGTCGCGTCGTTCGGCCGCCAGGTACCCCGACCGATAGGCGCGAACGGTGTCGGCCAGCGCGGCCGTCTCGGGTTCCGCGCCGAGCGCGGCTCGCACCGAGATGGCGACGCGCTCCGTGGCCCGCCGACTGCGACAGAACGCAACGGTCCGACAGTGTTGGGCGACAAGGGTTTCCAGCAGTCGGGCGGTCTCGTTCACCGGGCTCACCCGCATCCCGGAGTCGGCGTCGAGCAGTGGTGGGTTCCACACGACCACGAGGCGCTGGCCGCGTGGCGAAGCGTCGTCATCGATGGCGATCACCGGGCCGCCGCACAGCGCGGTGGCCAACGCCGCGGGATCACCGATGGTGGCCGAGGTGAACACGAACACCGGGTTCGATCCGTAGTGATGGCAGAGCCGTCGCAGACGGCGAAGGATGTGACCCATGTGTGAACCGAACACGCCTCGCAACACGTGCAACTCATCGATCACCACGAAGCGCAGACGGCGCAGGAACGTCGCCCATCGGCCGTGGCTCGGCAAGATCCCGTGATGGAGCATCTCGGGATTGGTCAGCACCACGTTGCTCGAACGTCGGATGACCGTTCGCGCTTCGGTCGAGGTGTCGCCGTCGTAGGTCGCAGCCGAGATCGCTTCGAGTCCACCGCGGTGACGTCGAAGCTCAGCGAAGCTACGCAATTGATCTTGCGCGAGGGCCTTGGTGGGGAACAACAACATCGCCGTGGCCGGTTCCGGTGATCGCAGACCGGCAACCGCCTCGGCGATGGGTAGCTGATAACACAGCGACTTCCCCGACGCTGTTCCGGTGGCCACGACGATGGACTGGCCGGCGCGCACCGCATCGATGGCGGCGGCCTGGTGGGCCCACAGCTCTGTGACCCCGAATGCGTCCAACAGGCCCGGTGCGATCGGGTCGGCCGTGGAGGCGTAGCGGGCGACGCGCGCTGGTTGCATCTCGACGTGGGTCAGCTGTCCCTCTTCGGACAGCGCGGCCAGCACCTGCAACAGCGGATCATCCATGTGGCTCATCCATGTGGCTCAGATGGTCGCGCATCGAGCCTCCCGGTACGGTGCGGCCATGGATCTGATGGTGCACGTCACTGGCCATGGGGACTGGACCGTGGTCAGCATTGGCGGCGAGCTCGACCTGTCGACGGCGCCACGATTGCGCGGTGAGCTGCTCGTCCAGATCGCGTCGGCCGGTCGCAGCGCCAGCGCCCGTGCCAATGCCGGAGGAATGAAGCTCGCCCTCGACCTGCGCGGGGTCGGCTTCATCGATTCGATCGGCCTGGGAGTGCTCATCGGAGCACGCCGTCGCGTGATCGAGGCCGGTGGTTCGCTGATCGTCGTGCACGATTCGTCCCGTTTGACCGCGACGTTCGAGGCGGCCGGACTGTCCGGGCTGTTCGACACCGTGACGAGCGTCGAGCATCTCTGAGAAGCGGCGGGTGCTTGCCGCGGACAGGTGCGCCGCGAGGTGTCGCACCAGTTCTTTCACTCTTGTGAACGGTGCGTGAAACGGGCGCCGGGAGCTGGCAGCGGCTACGTCGGGCCGGGTGTACTAGGCGGCGATGCACATCGAGCTCCGTCAAACCTGGAAGGACTCGGATCGGTTCGTCCCCCGTCGGGTCGTCCGACCCGTCCAGTCGTTCATGCAGGTCGAGGTGGCCGGTGGCCTGGTCATGCTGGCTGGCGGCATCCTGGCGCTGCTGTGGGCCAACTCTCCGTGGAAGGACGACTACGTACGTCTGTGGTCGACCGAGGTCATTCTGCGTCTTGGCGATGCGGTCCACCTCGACATGGATCTGCACGCGCTGGTGAACGATGGGGCGATGGCTCTGTTCTTCCTCATCGCGGGCCTGGAGATCAAGCGGCAGTTGACCACTGGTGAGTTGAAGGATCCGAGAGCGGCTGCGCTTCCGGCCATCGGCGCGCTCGGCGGCATGCTCGTACCTGCTCTCATCTACATCGCGTTCAACGCCGGTCACGCGGGCTCGCGAGGGTGGGGAATCCCTGTGGCCACCGACATCGCGTTCGCTGTCGGTGTCGTGACCTTGGTGGGACGACGTATCCCGCTCGGTGCCCGGATCTTCCTCCTCACGTTGGCCGTCGTGGACGACGTGGGCGGCATCATCATCATCGCCGTGGCCTATGCCGAGGGCGTGAAGTTCGAATGGCTCGGCGTCGCGCTGTTGGCAGTCCTGATCACGGTGCTGATGACCCGCGTCGAAGTGCGATCGATCGCTCCCTACATCGCCGCGGGCTCGTTGTGCTGGTACTCATTGCACGAAGCCGGGGTTGAAGCCGCCATCGCGGGCGTGATCTTCGGTCTGCTCACCCCGACGAAACCGTTCCACAATCCTGAGGAGTTCCCGGTGGTGGCTCACACGTTGGTGGACCGCATCGCGGACTCCGACGAGATTGCCGCCGAAGACCTGGCGCGTTATGCCATCGAGACGGCGTCACCACTCGAGCGCGTGGAGAACCGGCTGAACCGTTGGGTCTCGTTCCTCATCGTCCCGCTGTTCGCATTGGCCAACGCGGGGGTCGAGATCGACACCTCATCGATCAACCAGCGCGTGCTGTTCGGCGTCGGCTTCGGACTCGTCGTGGGCAAGGCCGTCGGGGTGTTCGCCTTCGCCTGGGTGGCGGTGAAGTTCGGCTTGGGACGTCTGCCCAGTTCGACGACATGGCGACACATGTTCGGTCTGGCCCTCGCCTCGGGCATCGGATTCACCGTGGCGCTGTTCGTGACCGGGCTCAGCTTCGACGACGAAGGCCTCACCTCATCGGCCAAACTCGGCATCCTCGGTGCCAGCGCTCTTGCCGGCTTGCTGGCGTATCTCTGGTTGCGCGCCTGTCCGGAACTGTCGCCCGCTCAACTGGAAGGCGACTCGATGGATTCCAGTGACTCCGACGAGGTGCTCGAGGGTCAACGCCAGTAGCCGGTGAGGTCCACCACGACGTGCATCGTGGCGGAGACGGTCACGCACACCGATCCATCGTTGCCGACTCCGACGACCGATGCGTTCGACACCGTGCCGTCGGTCTCGACGTTCACCGTCGACGCCACGGTGGTGGTGCCGCACGGGAAGACCTGGATGTAGCCGTCACCGCGGGCACGGGTTGCGGTGACGTTGAGCGCGACCGACGTGACGTCTGCGGGGATGTCGGATCGACCGGCGAGGGGCAGCACCAAAATCGCGCCTCGCGACAGTTCGATGTCGTCGATGCGGGTGTCGGCCAATCGGACCGGCCGCACCGAGGTGAAGGTCTGCCCCGCATCGCCCCACCATCCGAGGCCATCGACGACGAGGTCGACGTCGACCATCGATGAGATGCACCACTTGCCGTTGCCGACGGCGGCGGTCACCAGGTTGGGGCGGACGCCGCCTTGTTCGATGTTGAGGTTCGACGTCTGCGGCATCGGCTGTCCGCACGGCCACACCGTGAGGAAGCCATCACCGGAAGGGTTCACAGCCGTGACGTTGGCGGTGAACGATCGCGCGGCGCTCGGCACTCCAGCGGTTCCGATCACCTGCAGTTCGAGGGTCTCGTTGGCCCGCATGCGTCGACGGATGGTGCGGGTGTCGATCAACCGAGTCGGGGCGATGACGTGCAGACCGTCGCCGGAGCCCGGCACCATCGCGCCGAACAGATCCACCACAACGTCGGTGCGGGCGTGGCTGACCATGCACATGGCGCCATCGACTGACAGTCCGACGGTGGTGAGGGTGGGGAGCACCTGTCGCTGGCGATAGTTGACCGTCGATGTCCCGGGCACGACGCCGCCGCACGGATACACGGTTATGAAGCCGTCGCCATCGGGCTTCACGGCGGTGACGTTCACGACGACCCCGGTGGCGTCGGTGGGGACACCGTTGCGTCCCCTCATCACAAGTCGTTGCGGCACATAGGGTTCGAGTCGTGTGACGCCTTGGGCGATGCGGCTGTCCGCGATGCGGGTGGGTCCGATGGGGACCATGACGCTCGGTGATCCGGTGGCGACGACGGTCGGCGGCGCGGGCGCGATGACCCGGCCTGTTGCCGGCCCCGTGGTGGTCGCCGTCCAGGTCACCGGACCCTCGTCGAACGACACCGAGATCGAGTACGCGGTGCCACTGACCAATGCTTGCTTCGGGAACAGCATCACCTTGGTGACGCGCTGACCGGCGGTCACGCCCAGTGCGCAGACCCCGAGCGATTGACCCGATGCGGTCAATGTGGCCGAGCGGAACGTGCGCGCCGACGGGAGGAAGACGAACAGCGGCTGCCCAGCCGGGCGAGCCGCATCGGGGCACGCCGCGTATGGGTCGGGGGATTCGTTGCCGGCGAAGGTGAGCGAAGGGATGACGCCGTGATCCTTGGGCCAGGTGTAGACGCGATCTGGCGCGGCGCCGCGGGCGAAGCGCATGGCTTGATAGGAACCGGTGATGCCCGCTCCGGCGCTGCCGTTGCTCGGATCGAGGATCGGCGAGCCGTGATACGGGGTCTGCATCCACAAGGAGATCGCACTGGCGAGGGTCGAAGTGCCGCAGGCGAGGATGTTGTGGGCGTGGTCCTCGCCCGCGGGCCACGGCCGTCCCGCTATCTCGTAGTGGGTGCATGCCCCTTTACCTGCCGCGGCGGCCGCGGCGAGATAGCGGGTGTGGTTGCGGGGGCCGACGTCGAGTGCGGGGTCGTAAGCGAGCGGCGGGATGTCACCGAGGCTGCGATACCAGTTGGTCCATCCCAACCAGTCGCTGGAATCAGTGGGCGGGGTCGGTAGCTGCGCGGCTGAGGCCGAGGGTGCTGCGATGGTGTCGATCGGGTCGAGGACGGGGAGTGCGCCGAGCGCCGGGCTCGCCACGACGGCGAGGGCTGCGATGAGGCTGCGAATGCGCACGGCCGAGGTGTCGACACCTCGGCCGTTGGCGTTGACTCAAGATGACGCGTCAGCGTCGGCCGATCGGCTCTGGCCGCGTCGCCTGACACCGCAGGGAAACTCTGGAGATTCCGTACACGTGTCGTGTCCACACCTTCCAGACTGGCGCCGGCGCCAGTCTGGAAGGCGCTCAGCCCAGGCCGCCGCCGGGAGCCATCTGCGGTGCGCCCGTCCGGAACGACTTGTCGTACTTGCGCAGCTCCATGCGCGCGATCGTCATCTTGTGCACCTCGTCGGGGCCGTCGGCGATCCGCAGGCCGCGGATGTGCGCATAGAAATCGGCGAGTGGCCAGTCCTGGCTGATGCCGCCGGCGCCATGGGCCTGGATGGCCCGGTCGATGATCTTGAGCGCCACGTTCGGCGCCGCGACCTTGATCGCCGCGATCTCGGTGCGGGCGTTCTTGTTGCCCACGGTGTCCATGAGCCACGCGGTCTTCATGGTGAGCAGCCGGATCATCTCGAGCTCGATGCGGGCTTCGGCGATCCAGTCCTGGATGTTGGATCGATCCGCGATGCGCTGACCGAACGTCACGCGGCCGAGAGTGCGGCGGCACATCAGCTCGAGCGAGCGTTCAGCGGCACCGATCATGCGCATGCAGTGATGGATGCGTCCGGGTCCGAGGCGGGCCTGGCTGATGAGAAAGCCGTCGCCTTCGTCGCCGATGAGGTTCGACACCGGTACGCGCACGTTGTCGTACTCGATCTCGGCGTGGCCGTTTTGATGTGTGTAGCCGAACACGGTGAGGTTGCGGACGCGCTTCACGCCAGGTGTGTCGAGGGGGACCAGGATCTGGCTCTGCTGCTTGTGCGGGGGAGCCGAGGGGTCGGTCTTGCCCATGACGATGAGGATCTTGCACAGCGGGTGATAGGCGTTCGACGTCCACCACTTACGGCCGTTGAGGACGTAGTGATCGCCATCGCGGGTGATCGAGAGGCTGATGTTGGTGGCATCCGAGGATGCCAACGCCGGCTCGGTCATCGAGAACCCGGACCGGATCTCTCCGGCGAGCAGTGGCCGCAGCCACATGTCCTGCTGCTCCGGGGTGCCGAACATGGTCAGCACCTCCATGTTCCCGGTGTCGGGGGCGTTGCAGTTGAAGACCTCCGGGCCGATGGGGCTGCGCCCGGTGATCTCGGCCAGCGGCGCGTACTCGGCGTTGGTCAGGCCCGGGCCCCATTCGGCGTGGGGATGGAACATGTTCCACAGCCCGGCCGCCTTGGCCTTGGCTTTGAGCTCCTCCATGATCGCCGGCTGTCCGTGGGGGTCCCCGAGCTCGTGCAATTGGTGCTCGTACACCGATTCGGCGGGGTAGACGTTGGCGTCCATGAACTCCAGGAGGCGGGCCTGGTAGTCCTTGCAGCGATCTGTGAGGGCGAAATCCATGTTTCGGACCGTAGCTGTTTCAGGTCCCTGACCTGCAGGGCCGTGGTCGGAGGACCCGTTCGCGGGCATCGGGCCGCAAAGGACTGCCTTGACAAGATGCAGGGGACATGGGTGAACCTTGCACGCAATGTCAAAGCCCCTCGTCATCGTCGAGTCGCCCGCCAAGGCCAAGACCATCGCCAAATTCCTCGGCGGTGACTACGACGTGCGCGCTTCGGTCGGACACATCGCCGACCTCCCGAGCTCCGGATTGCAGATCGACGTCGACAACGGATTCGTCCCCAACTACGAGCTGACGCCACGTGGCAAGGACGTGGTGAAGGATCTACGGGCCTTGTTGAAGGGTGCCAGCGAGCTCTATCTCGCCACCGACGAGGATCGCGAGGGCGAGATGATCTCGGCCCATCTCGTCGAGTACCTCAAGCCGCCCAAGGGCGTGCCGGTGAAGCGGATGGTCTTCCACGAGATCACGCGCGACGCCATCGCCCGCGCCGTGGCCAACCCTCGTGCCATCGACACCGGTCTGGTGGCCGCGGCCGAAGGCCGTCGAATCCTCGACCGGCTCTACGGCTACGAGGTGTCGCCGGTGCTGTGGCGCAAGGTCAATCGCGGTCTGGCCGCCGGGCGGGTGCAGAGCCCGGCGGTGCGCCTCATCGTCGAGCGCGAACGCGAGCGCATGGAGTTCGTGACGGCCGGATATTGGGATCTGTCGGCGGTGATGGCCACCGCGCCGTCATTCGCGGCGCGGTTGGTGGAGCTCAACGGGGCCAAGGTCGCCAGTGGTCGTGACTTCGACGAGCGCGGCCGGACGAAGGCCGATGTCGTCGTGCTCGACGAAGCCCGGGCCAACGCGTTGTCGGGCGCGCTGACCCCCGCGACGTTCACCGTCTCGTCCGTCGACTCCAAGCCCTATCGATCGTCGCCGCGCGCGCCGTTCATGACCTCGACGCTGCAGCAAGAGGGCGGTCGCCGGCTGCGCATGAGCGCACAACAGGTCATGCGGGTCGCCCAAGGGCTCTACGAGCGGGGCTTCATCACCTACATGCGTACCGACTCCGCTGAGCTGTCCACCGAAGCCGTCGAGCAGGCCCGCGCGCAGATCACCGAGCTGTACGGCAACGAGTTCCTCGCCGCGTCGGGCAAGCGGTATGCCGGCAAGGTCAAGAACGCGCAGGAGGCTCACGAGGCCATCCGCCCCACCACACCGTTCCGCACCCCTGCTCAGGTCCGTGCCGAGCTGTCGGGCCCCGACCTGAAGCTGTACGAGATGATCTGGCAGCGCACGCTGGCCAGCCAGATGGCCGACGCGGTGGGCACGACCACGACGGTGCGACTCGAAGCCATCGCCACCTCCGGCGAGAAGGCGGGCTTCTCCGCTTCGGGCACCACCATCACCTTCGCCGGCTATCGCCGCGTGTACGTCGAAGCGTCCGACGACGACGCCGGTTCCGACGACGAGGCCTTGCTCCCGTCGCTCTCCGCCGGCCAGGTCGTCCCGCTCGATCGGCTGGAGGTCGAGGGCCATTCCACCTCGCCGCCGGCGCGCTACACCGAAGCGTCGCTGGTGAAGAAGCTCGAAGAGCTCGGCATCGGTCGACCCTCCACGTGGGCGTCGATCATGCAGACCATCCAAGACCGTGGGTATGTGTGGAAGAAGGGTCAGGCGCTCGTTCCGACATGGACGGCGTTCGTGGTGGTGCGCTTGCTCGAGAACCACTTCAAGGGCCTCATCGATTACTCGTTCACGGCGGACATGGAGGAGCAGCTCGACCGCATCGCGGCAGGGGGCGCCGACAAGGTGGCGTTCCTGCAGCGCTTCTACTTCGGCGACGGAACACGCGGGCTCAAGGAACTGGTCTCGGAGAACCTCGATCTCATCGACGCCGCCGAGATCAACGCCATCCACATCGGCAACGACCCCGATGGCGTACAGATCGTGGTGCGGCCCGGTCGCTACGGCCCATATGTGAAGCGGGGCGAGGACACCGTCGGCGTTCCCGAGAACCTGCCTCCCGACGAGCTCACGGTGGCCAAGGCCCTCGAGTTGCTCGCCGCCCCCAAGAGCGACGAGCCCATCGGTGAGCACGACGGTCTGCCCGTCTACGCCAAGAACGGTCGCTTCGGGCCCTACGTGCAACTCGGCGACAACGACCATCTGCCTCCGGGAATGGACAAGCCGAAGATGGCGTCGCTGTTCTCCACGATGTCGCCCGAGACCATCACCATCGACGACGCGGTGAAGCTGTTGTCGCTGCCTCGGGTCGTCGGCGTCGATCCGGCCGACGGGGTCGAGATCACCGCGCAGAACGGTCGCTACGGCCCGTACGTTGCCAAGGGCACCGAGAGCCGTTCGCTCGGGTCCGAAGGCGAGCTGTTCACCATCACACTCGAGAGTGCTGTGGCGCTGTTGGCCGCGCCGAAGCAGTTCAAAGGTCGCGGCCGCGGGCCGGCCAAGCCGCCGCTTCGTGAGTTCGGGGCCGATCCGATCAGCGCCCGGCCCATCGTGGCCAAGGAGGGTCGCTTCGGCATCTACGTCACCGACGGCGAGACCAACGCCTCCATCGGCAAGGGCGATCGCATCGAGGACATGACCCCCGAGCGAGCCCAAGAGTTGTTGGCGGCACGCCGCGAGACGATGGCCGAGCGCGGCGAGACACCAGGCGCGAAGCGCACAGGTCGCTCGTCTACCGCCAAGAAGGCGCCGGCGAAGAAGGCCGCGGCCAAGAAGGCTCCAGCCAAGAAAGCGGCCGCAAGCAAGAGTCCTGGAGCGTCCGATCTCGGCGTCGCTCGCGTGGTGGCAAAGGGCACCTCGAAGAAGGCCACCGCCAAGAAGGCCACCGCCAAGAAGGCGGCCACCAAGAAGGCCGCTGCGAAGAAGTCGTCCCCGGGCACCTGAGCGTCGAGTGCGTCGGACAACTGTCCGCGCGATGGCCCAGGGGTACCTGCGCGTGACGGTTCGGCTCCCCTAGTTTGTCGGCCATGGCCGGCCAGTGGAGCGACGACGCCCGGGCCGGCGTACCCGATGATCCGAACATGTTCGGCGGTGATCCGCCGACGACGGAGTTCCGTCCGATCATCACCACCGACGCCCAAGCCATGACCAATCCGGCCGAGGTGCTGGCCCACACCTCGGTGCGGGTGAAGCTCTTCGGGTCGAAGGCGTACTTCCGACTGTGGCTCGCGCAGCTGGCCTCGTCGATGGGGGACTGGCTCGGGTTCTTCGCCATCACCGCCATCGCCGCCGACATCGGTGGCGGTGCGGCTGGCGCAAGCGTCGGCCTCGTCATGATCGCCCGCATCGCCCCGGGCTTCTTCTTCTCGCAACTGGCCGGCGTCATCGTCGATCGCCTCGATCGCAAGAAGGTGATGGTGGTGTGCGATCTGGTGCGCGCCGCCGCGCTCGTCTTCCTGCCTTTCCTCACCCACGTGTGGCAGTTGGTGGTGCTGTCGCTCGTGCTCGAGGTGGCCACCTTGCTGTGGGGTCCGGCCAAGGACGCGTCGGTGCCCAACTTGGTGCCCCCCGAGCACCTCACCACGGTCAACAGCTTGTCGCTGGCGGCGGCTTACGGAACGTTCCCCATCGCTGCGGTGCTATTCGCCGGATTGGCCAAGCTGGCCGATTGGCTGGCCGGGTTCGACACGTTCGACTTCCTCGAACTGCGCCAGGCGTCGATCGCCGTCTACATCGACGTGCTCACGTTCCTGCTCTCGGCGTTCGTGGTGTCGACGCTGCCGCTCGTGCACCGCCGGCGGGCCAAGGCACCCGAGAACGCGACGGCCAGCTTCCATCTCACCGCGGTGTTCCACGAGTTGCGCGAGGGCTGGGAGTTCATCTTCGTGTCGCCGGTGGTGCGCGCCGTGATGCTCGGTCTGGCCACCGGGCTGTTCGGCGGCGGCATGATCGTTCCGCTGGGCGTGCAGTTCGCCGACGAGGTGCTCGGCGGGGGCAAGAGCGCGTTCGGCCTGTTGCTCACCGCGCTGGGGTTCGGTGTGGCGTTCGGCGTGTTGGCCATCAGCGCTGTGCAACGACGCTTGCACAAGGCTCGGGCGTTCACCTACGCCGTGTTCGGGGCGGGGTATGCGTTGCTGCTGGCCGCGTCGATGTCCAAGCTCGGTCCGGCCATGGTGTGGGTGTTCGTCATCGGGGTGTGTGCCGGGGTGGTGTACGTGATCGGGTTCACGATCTTGCAAGAGAGCGTTGAGGACGAGCTGCGGGGCCGCATCTTCTCGTCGCTCAACACGCTCGTGCGGTTCTGCTTGTTGATGGCGTTCGCGTTGGCGCCGTTCCTGTCGCAGTTGCTGGGTGATCTGTCCGACAAGCTCGTCGACGGCAAGATCCACGTGGGCATCGACATCGCGTTGCCCGGGCCGCGTCTGACGTTGTACTTCGCTGGGCTCGTCATCTTGGGTGCCGGCCTGATCGCGGTGTCGTCGTTCCGGAAGGGATCGCCGACCGGCCGGGTCCGTGACCTCCGGTGAGCGCGGCGGACGAGCGTGGTTGCTTCATCGTGTTCGAGGGCGGTGACGGGACCGGCAAGAGCACCCAGGTCCGCCTGCTGGCGGAGACCCTCGACGCATTGGTGACTCGCGAGCCCGGGGGCACGGCGATCGGTGAACGCTTGCGGGAGTTGTGGCTCGACGCCAACTCCTCGGCAATGGTGGACCGCTGCGAGGCGCTGGTGATCGCGGCGGCGCGCGCTCAGCATGTGGCCGAGGTGATCCGCCCCGCCCTCGAATCAGGGCGCCACGTCGTGAGCGATCGATTCGCCCACTCGTCCATCGCCTATCAGGGTCACGGTCGCGGTTTGGCGCCCGAGGAGGTCCAACGGATCAACGATTGGGCCATCGAAGGGCTGTGGCCCGACCTGGTGATCCTCATCGAGGTGCCCGACGACATCGCCCGCCAACGTCTCGGGCAGCAGCTCGATCGGGTCGAGTCGGTGGGCGACGGGTTCCACACCCGGGTACGCGAGGCGTTCGAGGCGTTCGCCGATGCCGATCCGGATCGATGGGTGCGTATCGACGGCACCGGTTCGATCGACCAAGTCGCACTGCGAGTGCGTGCTGCGGTGCGCGAGCGTCTGTCCCTGTGAGCGAGATGTTCCCCGAGCCTGTGGTGGTGTGGAAGGCCGTCGTCGGCCAGGAGCGGGCCGTCTCCCGACTCCAGGCCGCGGCGGCGAGCCCAGTGCATGCGTATCTGTTGGTGGGTCCCGCCGGTTCGTGTGTGCGCGAGGCAGCGGTGGCGTTCGCTGCGGAGCTCATGGGACCTGAGGAGCGCGATCAACGTCTCGTGCTCTCCGGCGAGCATCCCGACGTGCGGATGGTCGAGCGTGTCGGTGCGTCGATCAGTACCGATCAGGCCGAGGAGGTCATCCGGCTGGCCTCACTGGCTCCGGTGGAGGGTCGCCGCAAGGTGATGATCCTCGACGAGTTCCATCTGCTCGCCCCCGCGGCGGCGGCGAAGTTGCTCAAGACCATCGAGGAGCCCAGCCGGAGCACGGTGTTCGTGATCGTGGCCGAGGACGTTCCGCCCGAATTGGTCACGATCGCGTCGCGCTGTGTGAAGGTCGAGTTCGGTCCCCTCGGCGCGCAATCGATCGCCGACGCACTGGTGGCCGAGGGCGTCGAACCGGGACGCGCAATTGAAATTGCGCGGATGTCGGCGGGGAACCTGCACCGGGCCCGTCTGCTGGCGGCCGATCCCGGCGCGGCAGCGCGTTGGGCCGCGTTCTCGTCGATCCCGTCGCGCCTCGACGGATCGGGCAACGTGGTCATGTCCATCGTCGACGAGATCGTCGGGCTCATCGAATCGGCCGCCGGGCCCTTGACCGCTCAGCACGAGCGCGAGGACGCTCAACTCGCTGAGCGCTTGGAGCAGACCGGCGAGCGGGGTGCCGGGCTGCGCAAGGCCCTCGAGGATCGACACAAGCGTGAGTTGCGCCGTCATCGCACCGACGAGCTGCGCAGTGGGCTGTCAGCGCTGTCGGCGGCCTATCGAGATGCACTGGTGGCTGGTAGCGCCCATGAGCCAGGAGCGGTGATCGAGGCCGTCGGGCGCATCACCGCGGCGAGCGAGGCGCTCAATCGCAACCCGAACGAGACCCTGCTCCTGCAGGCGCTGTTGCTGTCGTTGCCATCGGCCTGACCAGCGCGCGCCGGCAGCTGCCTCGGGGCCTCAGTCGTGGCGACCGGTGAACGCCACCCGCACACCGAGCCCGATGAGGGCGAGCCCGCTGGCGCCGCCGACCATGGCGCTGCGCCGAGGTGATCCGGCGAACCAGTTGCGCACCGATCCGGCGAGGATGCCGTAGAGCCCGTCGCTGATGGTGGCCATGGTGACGAACACCAGACCGAAGATGAGCATCTGCGCCCACACGTGCCGGTGATCGGGCTCGACGAACTGGGGGAGGATGGCCAAGAAGAACAGCGGCACCTTGGGGTTGGAGATACCGACGATGAAGCCTTCGCGCATGAGCCGCCGGCGGTCGTGCGCCTGGGCACCGAGGGCAAGGGCGTCGGCCAAGTGGCGGCGGTTGCGGATGGCCCGAACGCCGAGGAGCACCAGATACGCGGCGCCGACGACCTTCATGACGTTGAACAGGACCACCGATCGGGCGACGATGGCCCCGACGCCGAGAGCGGCAGCGACGGCATGGCAGGAGGCACCCAGCGAGTTGCCGGCCACGGTGGCGAGCGCTGCTCTGCGACCCATGGCGACGCCCCGGGAGACGATGAACAGCACGCTGGGTCCGGGGATGATCAGGATCACGAACGAGGTGGCCATCATCGCCCCGAGCTGGTGCAGCGTGATCATGCCCGGACGGTAGCAATGGGCGCCTTGGCCGCCCCGATGGATTCGAAAAGCTGGCGGGCGGTGCGCGCTTGCTACCTTGTGGGTCACGCCCGGGTAGCTCAGTAGGTAGAGCAACGCACTCGTAATGCGTAGGTCAGGGGTTCGACTCCCCTCTCGGGCTCTCCAGAACCAGTTCAGGGGTCGGGCGGCCTCTCTGTACCCACGTGCGGTGGCACGAGGTCATCGATGTTCGCTCCCGCTGCCCGCGCCTCGCGTGCGGCGACGGCGATCATCAGGCGAAGTACTTCGAGGTCGTCAGCGCTGTGAGGCGCCTCGCGTCCGCCTTCGACGGCAACGGCGTTCGCCGTGAGCGCACGATTGCGTTCGCGGACGAGGCGGGCCAACTCCAGTCTGGCTTCTGGGCGAGTCATCTGTCCCTCCGGGCGAGACGTCCTGGCCGTTGTCGGCTCGGTTCCGCCCCGAGGTGGTGCTGCACGCTCAACCTATCGGCGTCTGATCACATCGATCCAGCGACGCCGGCTCGTCGAGGAGGTGAGCGTCGAAATGAACGGCGTTGAGCAGCAGGCACACTGGCTCGAGGAACCGTTCTGGCGCTTGACCTCGGACGCCGTTGGGCGGACACTCCGGCTGAGGCGGTGCAGAGCGTCTCAATGCCTTTGGGGGGTCATCATGGCGAGTGCGGAACACATGGGCTTCGACAATGCGACTGAGATCCGAGAGATGCCCTTCGGCCGGGCTGAGGTCATCAAGATCGGCGGTGGCGAGGTGATGCGGTTGACATTGCAGCCGGGTTGGCGTTGGAGCGAACACGTCAAGCCGATCGCTGGTACTGACCTGTGCGAAGCGCCCCACTTCCAATACAGCGTCTCGGGTCGCATCGGTGTGCGGATGGCCGACGGTGACGAGTTCGAGGTCGGCCCCGGCGAAGTGAGCATGCTCGAGTCGGGGCATGATGCGTGGGTCATCGGGGATCAATCTGTTGTTGCGATCGACTGGGGTGGCGCCCACGTCTGGGCGAAGCACCAGTGAACGTGCGACTGCCCGGCGTCAACCTTTGACGTACGAGAACTTCTCGACCACGAGCCCGCCGGCGACCCGGAACACGTCGATTCCCCGGACATGTCCGTCGCCCCAGCTGTAGGTCCACAGCTGCACGACACGGTCGTCGGCCACGATGGTCTCCTCGACCTCGAAGACGCTCGCAGTGTTGTCGAAGATCGGATTCCATGCCGCGCTGATCGCGGCGCGGCCTTCACACCGCTCGCCATCGGGGGCCGGCCCCGTCGAGTCGAAGACACAGTCGTCCGCGATCAGCGCCAGCGTTCCGGGCAGATCGTGTGCGGCCCATCGACGGCCGAACTCCGTCACAACGTCCAGCGCACTCGTCATGGACCTGAATCGTAGGACGCTGTTCGTCGGATGGAAATCGTTCGGCACGCGCGGTCTTGCAACTCACGCGACGTGAGGTCGTACCGTCGTTCCGGTGACGACCGACGACTTCCCAGAACTTCTCCGGGTGGGTGACATCGCTGCGGCGGCAGGGCTCACCGTGCGAGCGCTGCACCACTACGAGCAGATCGGACTGCTCGCTCCCTCGACGCGTACCGCGGCCGGTCATCGCTTGTACGGATCGGAAGCGTTGTCACGTCTGTATGCGATCACTCGTCTGCGTCGGCTCGGCCTCACCCTGGAGCAGATCGGCCAGGCGCTCGATGACCCCGAGTGGTCGTTGACAGATGCGCTGCGCCAACACCTCGCCGAGACCGAACGCCAGATGCAGGCATTGACGACGCTGCGTAACGCCGTCACAACTGCGCTCACCGACCTCGCCAACGCCAACGACCCGACCGACGATCTCTTGGGAGTACTCAGCGCCATGGACCTCGTGGACAACCCGCTTCGCCGTCGCATCTCGATCCTCGTGTACCGAGATCTTGCGGCGGCCCATCGCTATCTGGTGGAGGTCTTCGGGTTCACACCCGGGGAAGTCACCGTCGCCCCCGACGGCACCGTCGTGCATGCCGAGGTGTTCGCTGGTGATGGCGTGATCTGGCTGCATCCAGAGACCGAGGAGTATCGGCTGGCGTCTCCGGCCACCTTGGGGCGCGCCACGGCGACCATGGCAATCATGGTTGACGATGTGGACGATCACTTCCGGATCGTGCAAGCAAAGGGTGGCGAGATCGTGTACCCGCCGATCGATCAGCCGTATGGATACCGGGAGTACAGCGCCCGTGACCGCGAAGGAACGTTGTGGTCGTTCATGAAGGAGCTGGAGGATTCGTGACGCGGGCATGGCCGATGTGGGCGGGGTCGGCAGTACCGTGGCCCGATGGAGCTGTGGGAGCGATATCAATCCGAGGTGTCGTGTCCGACATGTGGGGCGCCGATCGGTGAGCGATGCGATCTCCCCGACGAGCTCGTGCACCCGGCTCGCGCCGATGCGTGGGCCGAGCTGCATCCCGCTGACGTGTCCGTGCCGAAGTCGGCTCGCACCACTCGATCAGCGGTGAAGTCGGTGCGATGCCCTCGTTGTGGGGCCCGGCCGGAGTCGAACTGCTGGGGTGCAGAAGGTCCGCGGTCGTCCGCGCATCTCGATCGTCACGCCGCCGCGTTGGCCGCAGGCGCCCCGCGCCTTCGTAGTCGCTGAATCCTGGCGTCGGGTCGCGCTGACCTCAGCCGCGGATCACTTCGATCGAGCATCGGGGCCCCGCTGCGGTGGCGAGTCGGGAGTCGAGCGTGAGGAGCGTTGCGTCGAATGCCTCAGCGAGGGCCACGTAGAACGCGTCCCAGCTCCTGACAGTTCCTCGCAGCTCCCAAGCGCGGGCGAGGAAGGGTCGGTGGCTGTACCGATCTCCGGGCCAGTCGCGAAGGTCCCCGACAGCTTGAGATGCGGCGGTCTCGTCGAGCAGGCCACGAAGCTGGTGGGCCCGGATCACGCCGAGCACTTCCGCGTCGATGACATGGGGCGCAGCGTGGTCGGTGTCGTGGAGCAAACGCTGACGGATCGCTTCCGCTGCGCTCGTGTCCGCTTTGACCTCGAAGAGGCATGAAGCGTCAACGACCCGCATCAGGCCACGGACCCCTGAGGTCGTCGAGCGCCTCTTGGACCTGCAGGTGGGTGATCGCTGATGGTCGCCGACGTGTGCGCTGACCTATCCTGGTCATTGACCCCGGTGCACCCCGGGTGTCCCATCGCGGGGACGAGATCGGTGGGGGCGACCGTCGCGAATGGAGGAGCCGATGGGGTTCGTTCAGGCCATCAAGGTGTCCACGACGAGATACGCAGAGCTCGATGCCGCCCATGAGGAGTGGCTGAAGGCGACGGAGGGGCAGCGCACCGTGTCCCGGGAGATGATCTGCGAGAACCGCGACAAGCCGGGCGAATACTGGATCATCGTTGAGTTCCCGTCGTATGACGACGCCATGCGCAACAGCGACCTGCCGGCCACGAATCGCATCGCCGAGCAGATGGCGAAGCTGTGTGATGGGCCACCCGAGTTCTTCAATCTGGACGTGCGCCGCCGCGACTGAACGGCGGTGGGCGCGAACGCCCACGATCATCATCGGGAACGAGGACCGCGAGTGTCCGATCATCATCGCGGTGGATGCATCGTCGCAGCGATCGTCGGTACAAAAGAGTCATGGCCAGTACCGGGCGACGCATGCCCATCACATCGATTGCCGGGATGGTGTTGATCTTGGGGGTGATGGCATCGAGCTGCAGTGACTCGAGCAGTGACTCGAGCGATGACTCGGGCGGCGGCAGCACCACGGCCTCAGTGACGATCGCGGCGTCGACGGCTTCGTCGACAGTGCCATCGACGAAGACGTCGGCTGTCACAACTGTCGATCTACCGGCAACGCCCGCCGGTGAACAGCTGACCTGGGTGCTGCGCTCGGCGGCCACTGCCTATGATGCCGAGTTCGAAGCGCGATTTAGCCCAGCGTTCTTCGCGCAGGCGCCGGTCGACGCTCTGCGCCAGCAGATCGCCGCCGCGGGCGTCACCGGAGTCGTCGAGATCGTCGCGTCCCAGCCCACAGAACTCATCGTCCTCGCCGACTCCGCCGCTGGTCGTGTGGCCATCACCATCACGGTCGATGCCGCGGCACCACACCGCATCCTGGGTCTCCTCGCTCAACCCGGCGAGCTGCCCGAACCACCCACGACATGGGCTGAGGTCGACAGCCGTCTGCGTGCTACCGCCCCCAACACGGCCTATCTGGCTGCAGAGGTCGGGAAGGACGGTTCGGTCACAACACTGCATGCGTCGAAGGCCGATGACTCGGTGCCGCTCGGATCGGCCTTCAAGCTCTACGTCCTCGGCGCGGTGGTCCGCTCCGTCGAGTCCGGCGCGCTCACCTGGGACCGGCAACTCACCATCACCGACGCCATCAAGAGTCTGCCGTCGGGCGAACTCCAAGATCGCACGACCGGCAGCACGGTGACCGTGCGCGAAGCCGCCGAGAAGATGATCCAGATCAGTGACAACACCGCGGCAGATCTCTTGGCCACCACCGTGGGTCGCGATGCGGTGGAGCAGATGCTGGAGCCGATGGGTATGGGCGCGGCCAGCCGTCAACGAACGTTGCCGTTCCTCACCACGCGACAGCTGTTCACCTTGAAGTGGGGTGGCGGAGCGGAATCGGTGGCCCGCTACAGCGCGGCATCAACCGAGGAACGACGAGCTTTGCTGGCCACCATGACGGACCGACTCCCCGGGCCCAACGACCTCGACCCGAGCGTCCCGAATGCGATCGACTCCATCGAGTGGTTCGCCACCCCAGCAGAGATCGTCGCCGCACATGCATGGTTGGACGCGTATCGATCCAAACCGGGCTACGAAGCGCTCGACACCATCTTGGGGTCCAACCCGGGCGTGCCGGTCAGCACGGATGTCTGGTCGTCGTCGGCGTTCAAGGGCGGCAGCGAGCCGGGCGTGGTGTTCCTCGGGTGGTTGCTGCACCGCAACGACGGGCGCGTCTTCTCGGTGGTCGTTTCCGCATCGGACACCCGCGCCGCGGTCGACGAACTCGAAGCAGCATCGATCGGGCAGGGCATCATCGAGCTGCTGGGAGAACAGCCCTGACGATGATCAGTCGATGAGGTCCAGCACGATGACCGGGATGTCGCGATCGGTGCGTGCCTTGTAGTCATCGAATGGTGGGTAGACGCCCAGCATCAACGCCCACAACTGCTCGCGCTCGTCGCCGTGTGCCTCGCGGGCGCGTGCTCGGCGGGGTCCGCTGCCGACGCGCACCTCGCACTCCGGTTGGGCGAGGAGGTTCAGGTACCAATCGGGATGGCTGGGGTAGCCGCCCTTGGAAGCGATGATGCAGTAGCTGTTGCCGGTGACGCCGTAGACGAGCGGCGAATGGCGGGGCTCACCACTGCGACGTCCCGTGGTGGTGAGCAGCAGGGTGGGAACGACGCCAGGTACACCGGCTCGTGTCGAGTCCCACATGTGGGCGGCGGCGGGATCGGTGAGATACAGCTCGGTGTGCCCCGGCACCCACGATGGCGTGCGCCACACCCATTCCTTGTCGGCCATGGCCGTGTCCTCCCCGTTCAACCCGTACTGGTCGATGCTCGCAGCCCGACGATGGCAGCTCGCCGCTGTCGGGAATCGCTGCGTTTGTCGTCCACCTAGAGTGCCAGATGTATGGAACTGCATGTTTCGGACGAGGCGAGGACCCGAGTCGGGACGGTGCTCGAACGACGCACCGGTGACCCGGTGAGCCTGCGCCATCTGCGCGAGTACCTCATCGGAACCGACGACCGAGAGGTGTTCTACGACCTCGACTCGGCGGGTCCCATCATCACACCGCCGTTGTTCTTCTTCGCCGCCATGCGCGAGGTGGTCTACGAGTCCGAGTTGTACGAGGACGGGCAGCACAAGACGACCGGGGTTGCGGGCATCGAAGGACGCACGCTCGAGGGCGGGACGGCGTACAAGCTGCACCATCCGTTGTACGTCGGTGATGTGCTGACGGTGGAGAAGAAGCTCACTTCGATCGAGGAGAAGAGCGGACGCAGCGGCCCCATGGCGATCGTGATCACCGACAGCACTTTCACCAACCAGCGCGGCGAGCTCGTCGCTGAACTCACCCACACGATCATCTTCCGGTGACTGCCATGACGCAACCAACTCTCCGATCCGCCGCGCTGGTGCACGCTGGCGATGAACTCCCACCGTTCGACAAGCACGTCACCATCGTGACCAACTTCTTGTTCGGCGTTCCGTTCTGGACTGCGCATCGCCTGCACTACGACACGATCTCGGCTCAGGAGGATGGCTACGACGCACCGCTCATCCCCGGCGCGCTGATGACGGCATACGCGTCACGGGTCCTGGTGGGTTGGGCCGGGCGGCCCGACGCGTTGCGGGAGCTCACGTCCCGCGCCACGGCGAGTGCCGTGGTGGGCGAGACCATCTCCATTCGCGGCACTGTTCGCTCGATCGAAGCCACGGCCAACGGCGCACTCGCGACCTGCGATCTCACGGTCTCGAGTGGTGAGCGCGCGTTGATGTCGATCACCGGTGTGGTCGAGCTGGCGCTCTGACGGGTCGACACCACCATGGCCACCGAGATCTCGTCGCTCATCGCGGCGCCGACCACAGCACTGCTCCTCAACGAGGTTCAACCCCCGATGGTGAGCGGCGAGAGCGCGCTGGGCATCGCCGGCGCCACGATCCTGCCGAACATCGTGCGCCTCGTCGATGTGGCTCGTGAGGCGGGTGTGCAGGTGATGCACTGCGTGAAGGTGTTCCGAACCGACGCGCTGGCGCGCAACCGCAACACTCCGCTGTATCGCCGCATGGGTGTGCTGCCGGACGGGCCGGTCACACCGGACAGCACGCCGGTGCCCGGCTCGTTCCCGGCGCCCGAAGTGGGGCCCGACGAACGCGACCTCGTGATGACCCGCTTGCACGGCATGGGTGCGGTCACCGATACCGGTGTGGTACCCGTGCTGCGCAACCTGGGTATCACCACCGTGGTCGTCGTCGGCGTGTCGCTCAACGTCGGGGTGCTCAACACCGCGATGGACCTCATGAACCACGCGTTCGAAGTGGTGGTGCCTCGCGACGCTGTCGTCGGGTTGCCGGAGGAATACGGCCGCATGGTGATCGACCACACGCTCAAGGCGATCGCCACCATCACCACCACCGACGCCGTGGTCGACGCGTGGCAGGTTTCTGCGCGACGCTGACGTCACATCGCAATCGAGGGGGGAGCGTCGATGCTCAGTGGCAAGCGCGTGTTGATGACCGGCATCACCGGACAGGTCGGAGCGTCGATTGCGTCAATCCTGGCGCCGCACAACGAGATCGTGGGCATGGCTCGCTATTCCAAGGCCGGATCGCGCGAGGCGGTCGAGGCCATCGGGGTCACGCCACTGCATTGCGACTACACGCAAGGCAACTTCGAGGGCATCGCCGATGACTTTGACTATGTCGTGCACCTCGCCGCTGACACGTGGCCTGTCGACATGGAAACCGGCATCAAGCAGAACGCCGAAGGCACAGGTTTGTTGTTCAACCATTTCCGCTCGGCCAAGGCGTGGATCTACGTCTCGACCACCGGCGTGTACTGGGATCATCCGGACCCCTGGTACGAGTACAAGGAGACCGACCGTCTCGGTGGGAGCACGCGCCTGACCACCCGCTTCCCGTACGGCACCACCAAGTTCGCCGGCGAGACCGTGGCGCGCACCTTGTCGCGCATCCACAACGTGCCGGTCACCATCCCTCGGCTCAACTGGTCGTACGGGAAGATGGGCACGGGTGGACTGCCGTCGATGATCGCCGATCAGCTCCTGGCCGGTACGCCCATCCGCATCAATCCCGACTGGGAGATGGTGGGCAGTCCGATCCACGAGGACGACCTCTCCAACCACATCGAAGGTTTCCTGGATGGGGCGACCGTTGGCGGCACGGTGACGAACTGGGCCGGTGACGATGCGGTGTCGGTCGAGCAGATCGTTCCCTGGCTCGCCGACCTCATGGGCCTCGAGTACAGCTTCGATCCTCAGCGCGAAGCGTGGGCCTATCCCCGTGCTACCGACAACACGGTGCGTCGGTCGTTGGTCGGGGAGTGCACGGTGAAATGGCAGGACGGCTTTCGCCGCGTCATCGCCGAGCGCCATCCCGAGGTTCCGTTGAAACCGTCGGTGTGAACACGCGCGGTTCGCTCGCTGGCTGGTGCCGTGAAGGTGCGGAGAGCCCAGATCGTGTTGTGTTCACCGCAGCGGATGGACGTGCCCGCGATCGCCAAGATTGCGTTCGCGTCTGAGGACCGGGTGCGTGAAGTGATCCACAACTTCAACGCTGACGGGTTCGGCTCGCTCGAGCGATGTCGAGCGCTGTCAACCGCTCGACAGCAGCGTGGGCAGCAGAGCGGCTGCGACTTCGGCCGGGCGTTCTTCATGGCAGAACAGTCCGGCTCCGGGTAGGACCGTGAGCACCGCATCTGAGAATGTCGAAACCATCTCCCGGGCCCGGTCGACAGGGAAGAACTTGTCGTCCTCGCCCCACACGAGATGTACGGGCACCGTGATTCGTCGATGCAACTGTTCCAATTGGTCGACATGACGGTTCTCGAAGGTGCGCAGCACCTTCACCGCTGCGCGACGACGGGCCGGGTCTGTGGCGAGCGGTTGGAGGAAGAACTCGTCGAACTCACCGTCGAGGCGGGACCTGTCGACGAAAGCGTCACCGAGTACGAATCCGTTGCGGCGCAGCCGCGGCCGGCCGGCCAACCATCCCAATGATGAAGCGAAGCCTGGGAGGCCGCGGCTGGCCAGGAACAGCTTGAAGCGCCAGTTCATGCCCTGGGGCTGCTCGGTGTCGATGAGCCCCATCGAGACGAGACGGGTATCGCCGGCCAGCGCATGTCGGGCGATCATCCCACCGCTGTCGTGGCCGATCGCGGCGAACCGCTCGAGGCCGAGCAACTCCACCACGCGGCGCACGGCACTGATGTGCTGGTCGATGGAGAGTTGGCTGTTCGGCGTGAAGCGGCTCGATCCCGCCCCGAGTAGATCGATGATGTGACAGGTCACGTGCTCGCTCAGATGGGGCAGCAAAGAACGGAACGTCGCACCGCTCACCGGCCAGCCGTGCACGAACAACACGTCGGGGCCAGAACCGACGCAGCGGTATGCGACCTCGCCAGCTCCGACGTCGAGAAAGCGGTGGGGCTCGGCACGGAACAGGTCGGCTGCGTCCTGCGCGGTGAGTGAAGCCATTGGAGGACCTCCCGGGATGGTCGCGTCACCATCTCGCTGAACCCGGTCGTGCGCAACGAACAGCACAGGTAGGGGCGGACTCGACGAGGGCGACGTAGCGTCGATGAGCGATGTCCCGCCCCGACCCACGATCAGGACTGATCCCGGCGCTCCTGAAGCAATGGCGGGCGCAGCGCGGTCTCAGTCAACTCGACCTTGCGGTGGCCGCCGAGGTCTCAGCGCGCCACGTGAGCTTCCTCGAGACGGGCCGCTCGCGCCCCAGCCCGGAGATGGTGCTTCGGCTGGGCGCGACCCTGGGCGTACCGCTCGAGCAGATGAACACCATGCTCGTCGCCGCAGGGCACGAACCCGTCTTCGACGAATCCACCGATGTCATGCCAGCGGCGGTGAACGACGCACTCGAGTTCTTGAAGTCCCATCATGAGCCCTATCCGCTCGTCGTGATCGATCGTGCGTACCAGGTGCTCGACCTGAACTGCGCTGCGCTGACCGTTCTGGGCGAAGTGCTCGGACTTCGTCCGTTCGACCTGCCGCCGGACCCATCCGATATCGCTGCCCTCGGGTTGAACCTGGCCCGCATGGCGTTCGATCCGGCAGGCGCCCAGCCATACCTCGTCAACTTCGACGCCGTCGGTCGACAGCTGCTGTGGCGCATCGGGCGCGAGGCACTGGCCGATCCGCACGACGACCGGCTGCGCAG
This sequence comes from Acidimicrobiia bacterium, assembly GCA_050246915.1. Lineage (GTDB taxonomy): Bacteria > Actinomycetota > Acidimicrobiia > Acidimicrobiales > Ilumatobacteraceae > JBFWVD01. The sequence goes on from JBFWVD010000025.1 coordinate 47,821, forward strand.
GCTGCTCGACGAGCTCATGGAGTTCCCGACCGTGTCACCGCAGTGGCGTGCCGTCGATCTCTCGGTGACCTCAGAGCCGGCTCTCGTGTTGCACTTGCGGCGCGGCCCACTCGATCTGCGCTTCCTCACCACGGTCACTGCGTTCCAGGCTCCCCAGAACATCGCCGTCGAGCGATTGCGCATCGAGCACTGGTTCCCCTACGACGAGGCGACGAAGGAAGCCTGCCGACAACTCGAGCGCGTGCGGTGACATCGCTTCCATCCGTCTCAGCGCGCTAGTTGCCGCTCAGCCCGGCGAGGATCACCTTGGCCAGGTTCTCCGAGCCGATCTCGCGCAGGTGCAACCCGTCGGTGACCATCCATTCCTTCTTCACCTGCGATGCCCAGTCGATGAGGTGCAGGTTGGGGTAGTACGGCTGCACCGCGCGCAGCGTGGCGTTGGCCTTGGCGAAACGCGGCTCGACCATCGTCACCCAATAGACGCGATCGACCCCGGTGAGCAGACCGAGCATCGCGTTGACCTCGTCGGCGAACTTGGCCTGATCATCGTTGTGGCCCAGCATGATCACCACGGTGTCGGGGAGCTTCTTGAGGTTCGCCTTGACGATGGCTCGGCCCTCGGATGTCTTGCGGTTCTTGAGGGCGTCCATCGTGATGTCCCAACCGGCCGCCCCGATGACCTCCTCGGCCGCGTTGGTGTGCTTGGCATCGGTGGACTCCATGACCGAGTCACCGACCATGAACACCTTGCCAGGGACCGGTGCTGGCTCAGTCGTGGTGGACGCCGAGCTCCCACCTGGATTGGCCCGTGAGGTGCCGATGGGGGTGGTGGTGCTCGCCGAGGGCGGGCTGATGGGCGTGGAGCTGAGAGCCTCCCGCGCGCAACCGGCAGCGAGGACGACGACGGCCAACGTCGTCAGCGCGCGCAGAGGTCCCGACAGCCGCATGAGTGGTCAAGGGTACGGCGTCAATCTGCCGATGGGCGGTCACGCGGTGGCGACGATCTCCCCGTGGGTGATCGTCAGCCAACCGACGGGAGCCTGCGCCCACGTCCGCCACGCCTCCGCCATCGCCTCGAGATCAGCTCTGCTGGCCAGCGCGTAGTCGATGGCCTGGGTGGCCACCGAGGACGACACCACCCGTTCGGCCCACAGATCGCCCCACCACGTCCGATCACCCTGATCGGCGAAGCACCATGCGGACGCGGTGGCGTGGACCTCGGTGAACCCGGCTTCGGCCGCCCACGTGGTGAGGCGGCGTCCAGCATCGGGGGCGGCTCGATTGGAACGAGCGACGGCCTGGTACATCTCGAGCCATCGATCCAGTCCAGGGTTCTCGGGAAACCATCGGAACCCGCCGTAGTCGGCGTCTCGGGCTGCGACCACCCCGCCCGGGCGGCACACACGTCGCATCTCCCGTAGTGCCGCGACCGGATCGGACAGGTGCTGGAGCACCTGATGGGCATGAACCACGTCGAACGTGGCGTCGGCGAAGTCGAGCGCGTACACATCACCGACGGCGATCTCGAGGTTGCTGAGGCTGCTCGCCGCGGCCGCGGCCCGAGCCTCGCCCAACACATCTTCGGCCCGATCGACAGCGACGAAACGACCGGGGTGAACCAACGAGGCCATGTCAGCCGACAGCGTCCCGGGTCCGCATCCCACATCGAGGACCGTGGTGCCGGGGGTGAGCCAAGGCTCGAGGTAGGCAGCCGAGTTGGCGACGGTGCGCCAACGATGCGCCCGCAGCACGCTGTCGTGGTGACCGTGGCTGTAGACGTCGGGCACGCGATCTCTCCATCTCTCCTGGGCTCATGCACAACCTAGGCTCGACGCAGCGATGATCAGCCCGACGATTTCGGTTCGATTCGACGATCTGCGCCCGGGTCGCGAGCGCGGGACCATCTTGCGCGGCCTGGTCGATGTCGTATCCACCGACGACGCGGCGCAGGTGGCAGGAGCGATCGAGCGCGCCGCGCAGGCCGCGGACGCGGGCAAATGGGCGGCAGGGTTCGTGACCTATGACGCGGCCTGCGGGCTCGACCCGGTGCTCGAGGTGCCCGGTCCATCCGGGACGGGTGGCGTCGATCGCCTCCTGCCGCTGGTGTGGTTCGGGATCTTCGACGCTGCTGACGACGCCGAACCCATCGGTCTCCCCTCGCCCGAACGTGTCGAGGTATCGGTCACGTCTCGTCTCTCGATCGACGATCATCACCGCGACGTCGAGTCCATCCGGGCCTCGATCGCGGCGGGCGACGTGTATCAGGTCAACCTCACCCATCAGCTGTCGGCCACGTGGCCGGCTGACCCGGAGGAGCTCTATCGACGGTTGGCGTGGGGCCAGCGCAGCCAGTTCGGTTGTTTCATCGATCTGGGCGCGGTGGCCGTGGCCAGCGCGTCGCCGGAGCTGTTCTTCGAGCGGCGAGGCCCGATCATCACCACTCGACCGATGAAGGGCACGCGACGGCGCGGACGGTTCCCTGGCGAGGATGCTCGGCTGGCCGCCGAGTTGCGGGCATCTGACAAGGACCGGGCCGAGAACGTGATGATCGTCGATCTGCTGCGCAATGACATCGGTCGGCTGGCCGACGTCGGGTCGGTCCACGTCGAGGGGCTGTTCTGCGTCGAGCGCTACCCGACGGTGTGGCAGATGACGTCCACCGTGCACGGGCGTCTCCCGGCGAGCTGCTCGTCGGTCGATGTGTTCCGCTCGTTGTTCCCCTGTGGGTCGGTGACCGGTGCTCCCAAGATTGCGGCGATGTCGGAGATCACACGCCTCGAGCCCGAGGCTCGAGGCGTGTACTGCGGAGCGATCGGATCGTTCGCACCACCACACGCCGACGTGCAGGCCCGCTTCTCGGTGGCCATCCGGACCGCGGTGATCGAGCGTGACGGAGGACGGACGCACTACGGCAGCGGCGGCGGCATCACGTGGAGCAGCGATCCCGCCGACGAGTACAGCGAGCTGATGGCCAAGGCTCGGGTGCTGACCGGCGTACCGTTCGCGGCGTTCGAGCTTCTCGAGACCATGCGCGCCGAGCCGTGCCTCGACGACCGTGGCAAGACGTCAATTGAAATTGCCCTGTTGGATCGCCATCTCGATCGAATGGCCGCGTCGGCCGCGCATCTGTCGTTCCGGTTCGACCGCGACCGGGCCATCGAACTGATCGCCGATCACCTCGCCGCGCTCGATGGGTCGGCCCGCATGCGCCTGCGTTGCACGGTCCTCGGGGATCTCCACATCGACGTCGGGCCGCTGCCGATCGCCGACCATGGACCGGTGCTGTTGACCATCGATCTCGATCCCATCGATGAGCGGAGCCCGTGGCTGTTCCACAAGACCACCAACCGATCGCTCTACGAGCGGCGCAGGTCTCGCTGTGGCACCGCCGATGACGTGGTGTTGGTGAACCGATCGGGGTGCGTCACCGAGACCACGATCTGCTCGATCGCCGCGCTCATCGACGGTCGGTGGCTGACGCCACCAGTAGGGGATGGGTGTCTGCCCGGGGTCGCCCGCGCCCAGGCCCTGGCATCGGGCGAGCTGATCGAAGGGTCGATCACCATCGAGCAGCTACGCGCTGCGGATTCGGTCGTGGTCATGAATGCGTTGCGGGGAACCCGAACCGCATGCATCACAGCCGACCGATAGGGTCCCCGACGTGGCCGATCAGGGGACGTTCGTGGACGAAGCGATGGCGTATGCGCCGGCGCTGTATGCCGCGGCCCGACGCATGACCCGCAACTCCTCCGACGCCGAGGATCTGGTGCAGGAGACCTACCTGCGGGCCTACCGGGGGTTCGGCTCGTTCACCGAAGGCACGAACCTCAAGGCCTGGCTGTTCCGCATCCTCACCAACTCCTACATCAACACCTATCGGGCCAAGCAGCGCCGACCGCTCGAGTCCGACCTCGGCGAGATCGAAGACCTGTACCTCTACAACAAGCTCTCGTCGGCCGATGCCTCGACCTTCTCCCGCAGCGCGGAGGACGAGTTGATGGACATGTTCACCGAGACCGAGGTCAAACAGGCCCTCGAGGCCCTTCCCGACAACTTCCGGATGCCCGTGTTGTTGGCCGATGTGGAGGGCTTCAGCTACAAGGAGATCGCCGAGATCCTCGACATTCCGATAGGAACAGTCATGAGCCGTCTCCATCGGGGAAGAAAAGCGATGCAGAAGCAGTTGTGGGACTTCGCCACTCAGCGTGGACTCGTCTCTGACGATCTGGACCAAGCCGGCAATGCGTCGGCCACTGCTTAGGACCTTGGGATCTTCGACATGACCAGGCATCGGGAGCCACCGCAGCGCCCATCTGAGGGCACGGAGCACGGGTGTCATGCCTGACTGCAACGAGACCCTCCACGAGATGTACACGTTCCTCGACGGTGAGCTCCCACCTCGGCTCAAGCACGACGTCGAATCCCATCTCGAGGGCTGCACCGACTGCCTCGGGGCATTCGCTTTCCACGTCGAACTCAAGCAGGTCATCGTGGCCAAGGCCGCTGTTGAAGAGATGCCGGCAGGCCTCATGGATCGCATTCGAGCCTGTTTCGGCGACGATGCCCTCGACGGTGTGTCCGAGGCCGATCTGCCTGGTGACACGGACTAATCCCTCGGTTCGGCTGGGTCGAGCGACGCGGCGTCGCTAACGTGGCGCTCATGTTGCTCGCCTGGGTCTGGCACTACTGGATTGGCGTGGGCCTCGTCGCCGGCGCCGGATTGACCGTCATCGCTCTCATCGTGGGCTACCTCGTCAAGGTGCAGGCCCCGCAGTACCCCAAGCGCAGCCAGCAGCAGTGAGCTTCGAGCCCGTTGACTGGGCTCTAGCTGCCCGGGTTGCGGGTCGTGTCTCGAGGCGCCACGGCGAACTGCATCGCGACGAGCGTTCGTCGCTCGACGCCCAGTTCGCCGACCTCACGGCGCGTGCCGAAGAACTGGTCGAAGCCGAGACCGGCTTGCGATCGCTGGTCGGTCCCGCTCGCGCTCAGGTGGTCGATCGTGTCGAATGGTCGAGGGCGAACGTCGAGTCGTTCCGGCGACTCCTCGCTCCCATCACCGCCAAGCTGGGCGCGCAGGTCCCGTCGGGTCGGGGAGCGATGCGTGCCACCCGATCGATGGCCGGGGCCGAGGTCGGCGTTCTCCTGGGGTGGATGAGCAGTCGGGTGCTCGGCCAGTACGACCTGCTGGTCGTCGACGAGCAGGACCCGGCCAGCGCCGATGTCGTCTACTACGTGGGCAACAACGTGCTCGCCCTCGAGGCACGTTTCGGGTTCGACCCCGATCAATTCCGCATGTGGCTCGCGCTGCACGAGGTCACCCATCGGGCCCAGTTCACCGGGGTGCCGTGGATGCGGGAGCACTTCTTGTCGTTGGTCGCGGAAGCCATCGGCGGATTCGATCCCGATCCACAGCGGTTCCTCGCCGCGCTCCGTTCGGTCAGCCGCTGGCAGCGTTCGCAGGCCCTCGCCGACGGCGGGTTGTTGGGTCTGCTGGCCGGTGACGAGCAGCGGGCGAAGTTGGACCGGATCTCCGGGCTCATGTCCCTGCTGGAGGGGCACGGCGACGTGACCATGAATCGTGCTGGTGCTGCCGTCATCCCCGAAGCTGCCCGCTTCGCCCGTGTGCTCGGCGAGCGGCGCAAGGCGCAACCGGCCAGCACGCGCTTCGTCCAGCGACTGCTCGGGCTCGAAGCGAAGCTCGCGCAATACGAGCAGGGCGAGCAGTTCCTGGCGGCGATCGAGTCTCATCTCGGTCGACGGGCCATCGACGAGTGCTGGCGTGGTCCCGAGCATCTGCCGACGTTGGGCGAGATCCGCGATCCACAGCGATGGCTCGACCGGGTCGCGTTGCTCGCGGCTTGAATCGCTGACATGTCTGGGTCGGTGCCCCGTGCGCTCGATGGATCGTCGATCGGTCCGCTGGCCGAGCCGCTGCTCGCACGGTGCACGTTCCCTCCCGCCGGCACCTCCGTCACCTGTGCGGTCTCGGGCGGAGCGGACTCGAGCGCCTTGGCGATCTTGGCCGTGGGTGCCGGATGCGTCGTGACGCTCGTGCACGTCGACCATCAATTGCGACCGGGATCGGAGGCCGAAGCCGACGTGGTGCGGGCCCTGGCCGATCGGTTGGGGGCAGCCTTCGTCTCGCTCTCCGTCTCGCTCGACGACGGACCCAACCTCGAGGCCCGTGCTCGCGATCTGCGCCGAGCGGCGCTGCCGGCGGACGCGCTGTTCGGGCACACCGCTGACGATCAGGCCGAGACCATCGTGCTGGCGCTCATTCGGGGTGCGGGTCTCGACGGGCTGCGCGGCATCGTCCCTGAGCACCATCCGATACTGCAGCTGCGCCGAGCTGAGACCGTGGCCTTGTGCGCTGCGCTGGAGGTCGACGTCGTGCACGATCCCTCCAACAGCGACCGACGGTTCCGCCGCAACCGGGTGCGCCACGAGGTACTCCCACTCCTGGGCGACATCGCCGAGCGCGACGTGGTCGCGGTGATGGCGCGTCAATCTCAATTGCTGTTCGATGACGCGGCTCTGCTCGAGGAGCTCTCGGCATCGATCGATCCGACCGATGCAAAGGCATTGTCGACCGCCCCGATCGCGCTGGCCCGTCGTGCGGTGCGTCGCTGGCTGAGTGGGGAGCATCCACCCTCGGCCAGCGAGGTCGAGCGGGTCCTGGCGGTCGCGGCCGGAACGGCCACGGCGTGTGAGCTTGCTGGCGGGGTGCGGGTGGAGCGCCATCGCCAGCGACTCCGGGTCGTTCCGCCGTCTGCGGTCTAAGGTCCGCCGACGTGACCTCCCACGAACACCCAGACCTCGGACGCGTCCTGCTCTCCAAGGAGCAGATCGCCACTCGGATCAGTGAGCTCGGCGCGCAGATCACCAACGACTATGCGGGACGCTCTGTCCTTCTGGTCGGGATCTTGAAAGGTGCCTTCGTGGTCATGGCCGATCTGTGCCGGGCCATCGAGATCCCCGTCGAGATCGACTTCATGGCCGTCAGCTCCTATGGATCGGCCACTCGCACGAGTGGTGTCGTGCGCATCGTGAAGGACCTCGACATCGACCTGGCCGGACGGGACGTGGTGCTCGTCGAGGACATCGTCGACTCCGGGCTCACCCTGCGCTACCTGCGCAAGTACCTCTCGGCCCGCAAGCCGGCGTCGCTCGAGGTGTGCGCCATGCTGGTGCGCGAGGAGTGTCCGCCCGAGACCCTGGCCAGCCTCAAGTACGTGGGTTTCACCCTCCCCAACGATTGGGTCGTGGGCTACGGCCTCGACACCGCGCAGCTGTGGCGCAACCTGCCCGACGTGCGTTCCTGGGTCGGCACCGACACGGCGTCATGACGTGACCCGCACCGTGTCGATCGCATGATCTGGCGACCGAACGCTCGACCGGAGTGGACATTTCCGGTCAGTCACGTACCCTGACCACTCGCTGTGCCCGACAAGAAGTCACCCTCCTCGCTCAAGGACAAGCTGCGCCGACCGCAGGTGCTGATCGTCATCGTCGCGGTCCTCGTGCTCATCGTCGCCATGCAATGGCGCCGCAGCAGTGATGCCCCACCCAAGATCGGGCTCACCGAGTTCGAGAAATTCGTCGCCGACGGCAAAGTGGACACCGCCGAGATCGGCGATCGCTCCAACTCGGTCACCGGCAAGCTGAACGACAAGTCCAAGTACAAGGTCGTGTTCCCCGCCGACTACGGCGACGAGCTCACCGCCAAGCTGACCGCTGCTGGTGTCGATGTCGACGTCGACAGCCAGCGTCCCTCGTTCTGGACGAGCCTGCTCTACAGCCTGTTGCCGACGGTGCTCATCATCGGCGTGTTCATCTGGTTCTTGTCATCGATGCAGGGCGGCAACCGGGGCGTGTTCTCGTTCGCCAAGGCCAAGGTCCGAAAGGTCGACCCCAACGCCCCCAAGGTCACCTTCGCCGATGTGGCCGGGGTCGACGAGGCCGTTGAAGAGCTCAGCGAGATCTCCACGTTCTTGTCGGATCCGGCCCGGTTCGCCGCCATCGGCGCCAAGGTCCCCAAAGGCGTTCTGTTGTACGGGCCTCCGGGCACCGGCAAGACCCTGCTGGCCCGAGCCGTGGCCGGTGAAGCAGGTGTCCCGTTCTTCACCATCTCCGGCTCGGACTTCGTCGAGATGTTCGTCGGTGTCGGCGCCAGCCGGGTGCGAGATCTGTTCAAGCAGGCACGCGAGTCCGCCCCGTCGATCGTGTTCGTCGATGAGATCGACGCCGTCGGCCGTCATCGCGGTGCCGGCCTGGGCGGTGGACACGACGAGCGTGAGCAGACGCTCAACCAGCTCCTCGTCGAGCTCGACGGCTTCGATCCGCGCACCGGCGTGATCCTCATTGCCGGTACCAACCGCCCCGACATCTTGGACCCCGCCCTCCTGCGTCCCGGACGTTTCGATCGGCAGATCCCCGTCGATCCTCCGGACCTCGCTGGTCGCAAGGCCATCTTGGCGGTGCACGCCAAGGGCAAGCCCATCGCGACCGACGTCGACCTGTCGGTCCTCGCCCGTCGCACCCCCGGATTCACCGGCGCCGATCTGGCCAACGTGATCAACGAGGCCGCCCTGTTGGCTGCCCGCCACAGCCACGCACTGATCGAGCGGTCCGATGTCGACCATGCGATCGAGCGGGTCATGGCCGGGCCGGAGCGCAAGACCCGGGTCATCACCGACAACGAGAAGTCGGTCATCGCCTACCACGAAGCCGGACACGCCATCGTCGGCCACCTCGTTCCCAACGGCGATCCGATCCACAAGATCTCGATCATCGCCAGGGGCCGGGCACTGGGCTGGACGCTGGCGCTCCCCGAGACCGATCGGGTCATCACCACCCGATCCAAGCTCCTCGACGACCTCGCCATGCTCCTGGGCGGTCGAAGTGCAGAAGAATTGGTTTTCGGAGAACCCACCACGGGAGCCCAGAACGACATCGAGCGGACCACCCAGATCGCCCGGGCCATGGTCACCGAATTCGGTATGAGCGACCTGGGTCCACAGCAGCTGGGAACCGTCGCCGGCGAGGTGTTCCTGGGCCGAGAAGTGGGAGGAACGCCTGCTCACAGCGATGAAGTGGCGTCCAAGATCGATCGCGAGGTGGCCCGGATCATCGACGCCGCGCACGCCCGGGCCCTCGATCTGCTCACCGCCAATCGCGCTCTGCTCGACCGTCTGGCCGCCGCGCTGGTGGAGCGCGAAACCCTCGAAGATCCCGATTTGGCCGAGATTCTCGGGCCGCGCACCCAGGTCGGGTGATGATCGTCGGCGTACACTGGACGTTCGTGCCCAAGGACGTCCGATGACCAGCCGAATGAAAGGCAAGTGGGCGCAGGGCATTCGCCCGCGGAACTTCGCGTGGGTCATCAAAGATGCCCTGGCTATTTGCGAGCGTCCGGGAGGCTACGGCGACAACCATCGCCGGGTCCGCCGCCAGGAAGAGATCATCTGGCTGCGCGAGCAAGGCTTCGGGCGAGTCATCTCGCTCATCCCCTCGCCCCACAACCTCCACAACTACGACGAGCTCGGCCTCGCCTATCTGCATCGACCGTTCGGGTCCTCCGACGACAATGCCGAGTTCCTCAACCGGTTCTATCCAGAGCTGCGTGGCCTGCTGAACAACAACGTGAAGGTCATCCTCCACACCGAGGAGGTCGGTGATCGTCTCGCCGGGGTCCTGGGTGGGTATCTGCGCTGGACCGGCATGGTGACCGACATCCCTCAGGCGGTCTCGATCACCGAGAAGATCACCAACCGACAGCTCGAGACCCTCGGCCGCTCGCTGGTGCAGCTCGCCGGCGAGCTCCGCGTCCAGCGGACCTGACCACCGCGAGACGTTGCCCCGCCGCCTGCGCGTCGTCGGACCGGGCCGAGCTGGCGGGGCGCTGAGCCTGGCGCTGGCCCAGGTGGGTTGGCGGCTGCTCCCGCCGGTGCGCCATGGCGACTCCCTCACGACCGCTGCCCGTGGCGTCGATGCCGTGCTCATCGCCACCCCTGACGGCGCTGTGGCCGATGTCGCCTCCCGCATCGAGCCGGTCGACACCACCGTCGTGCTGCACTGCGCCGGATCGCTCGGCCTCGATGTGCTGGCGCCTCATCACCTTCGGGCCTCAGTGCATCCGCTCATGACGCTGCCGAGCGCCGCAGAGGGCGCGGCCCGTCTGCATGGCGGGTGGTTCGCCGTTGCTGGATCGCTACCGGAGGCCGACGCGCTGGCGGCGGAGCTCGTCGACGATCTCGGCGGACGATGGTTCAGGGTCGACGACGACCATCGGGCGCTCTACCACGCTGCTGCGGTCATTGCGTCGAACCACATCGTGGCGCTGCTCGGCCAGGTCGAGCGCGTCGCAGCCGGCGCCGGCGTGCCCATGGGTGCGTTCTTCGATCTCATCCGCGCATCGATCGACAACGTGGAGCAGCTCGGTCCTCGTCGGGCGCTCACGGGTCCGGTGGCGCGTGGTGATTGGGACACGGTGGCTCGTCATGTTGCCGCTCTTCCCGAGAACGAGCGTGCGGGATACGAGGCGATGGTCGAGCTGGCGGACCGCCTCGTCGACCGGTCAGGCTGACCGGATGCAGGTCGTGCACACGATTGACGAGGCCCGAACGATCCTCGATGGTTGGCGGTCCGGCGGAGCGAAGATCGGATTCGTGCCGACGATGGGTGCACTCCATGCCGGGCACCGAACGCTCATCGAACGATCGGTGGCCGAACGCGATCGCACCGCGGTGTCGGTGTTCGTGAACCCGTTGCAGTTCGGCGCCAACGAAGACCTCAGTCGCTATCCGCGCACATTGGACGCCGACTCGCAGACGGCCTCGCAGGTTGGTGCCGACCTGGTGTTCGCCCCGTCGGTGAACGAGATGTACCCACAGCCGGTGTGGACCTCGATCCGCGTCAACCACATCACCGATCCGCTCGAGGGTGCCAACCGCCCCGGTCACTTCGATGGTGTGGCCACTGTCGTGCACAAGCTGTTCAACATCATCGGGGCGTGCACCGCCTACTTCGGGGAGAAGGACTGGCAGCAGCTGGCCACCATCCGCCGCATGGTCACCGATCTGTCAATTCCTGTTGACATCGTCGGTTGTCCGACCGTTCGCGAGCACGACGGGCTGGCGTTGTCGAGCCGCAATGTCTTCCTCGATCCCGAGCAGCGACGCGAGGCGGTGGCGTTGTCGCGAGCGTTGCGTCATGGCATCGACCTGATCGCCGCCGGTGAGCGCGATCCGTCGGTGGTGGAGAGCGCGATGGCCGCCATGATCCCGGCCATCGCGAAACTCGACTACATCGTCGTGGTCGACGCGGCAACGTTGCAGCCCGTGAGCCCGCTGGCCGGCGTGCTACGGCTGCTGGTGGCGGCGCGGTTTCCATCGGCACGACTCATCGACAACATGGGCATCGACCTGACCCGGCAGGGGGACACGTGATCGACGAAGAGCTCGACCTGTTGGTGGTGGGCTCCGGTGTTGCGGGTCTGTCCGCAGCTGTGCGCGCGGCCAACCAGGTGGGTCTGCGCGTCGGGGTGCTCACCAAGGCCACGCTCGAGCAGGCGGCCACTCGCTGGGCGCAAGGTGGCGTAGCCGCCGTGCTCGGCGGTGATCCCGACTCCACCGATCTGCACCTCGCCGACACGCTCGGTGCCGGTGCCGGGTTGTGCGATCGCGACGCGGTTCGGGTGCTGGTCGACGAGGGACCGACGCGGGTCACCGAGCTCATCGCCATGGGCGCCATGTTCGACCGTGACGCGTCGGGTCAATTGCAATTGGCGCGCGAGGGTGGGCATTCATTGCCGCGCATCGTGCATGCCGGCGGCGCGGCCACCGGGGCGGAGATCGAGCGAGCGCTCGTCGTTGCCGTGCAACAGACGGCGGCGGCGTTGTACGAGCGATGGTTCGCCCTCGACCTCGTCGTACGCAACGGACGTTGCGCGGGTGTGAAGGCACTCAGCCCTGCTGGTGAAATTCGCACGGTGCTGGCCAAGCACGTGCTGCTCGCCACGGGCGGGAGCGGGCAGGTGTTCCACGCCACCACCAACCCCCTCGAGTCGACCGGCGATGGCTTGGCCATGGCGCTACGCGCTGGCGTGGCCTGTGCGGACGTCGAGTTCATGCAGTTCCATCCCACCGCGCTCGCGGTGGCCAAGATGCCCAAGCCGTTGCTCACCGAAGCACTGCGGGGGCACGGCGCGTTGCTGCGGGACATGAAGGGGGAGCGCTTCATCGACGAGCTGCAACCGCGCGATGTGGTGAGCCGCGCCGAGACGGCGGTGATGATCGAGCAGGAGACCGATCACGTGTGGCTCGATGCCACCGGTCTCGAAGAGTTCGCCGATCGTTTCCCGACCTTGGCCAACGAACTCACTGCCGTGGGACTCGACCCGGCCAAGGACTGGCTGCCGGTCGCGCCCGCTGCCCACTACCACTGCGGTGGTGTGGTCACCGATATCGACGGTGCCACCAGCCTGCCGGGACTGTGGGCCGCCGGAGAGGTGGCCTGCACTGGTGTTCACGGTGCCAATCGCTTGGCGTCCAACTCACTGCTCGAGGGCATGGTGTTCGGCCCCCGGGTCATCGAAGCGTTGGAAGACGGCGTATCGGGACCCCGACCTACGGGGGCGATGCGGGCCGTGCTCCTCGGTGACGCCATTCCCAGCGGCGTGATCGGCGGCATCCTCGTGCAACTGCCGGAAGTGTCCGAGCAACGCGTATCGGGCGATGCGGCGTCGTTGCGCGATCAACTGCAGCGGGTCATGACCGCCAAGGCGGGTGTGTTGCGCGATCACGATTCGTTGGAGTCAGCCACCGGTCTCGCCCGCGCCGTCGAAGCGGCATCGGAAGCACCCACCACGTCGGCCGAGGTGGAGGTGCGCAACCTCGGGTCGGTGGCGGCCGCCATCGCGGCGACGGGACTCATGCGTTCCGAGAGCCGCGGTTGCCACACCCGCAGCGACTACCCGGAGTCGAACGCCGCGCTACGAGTGCGCCTCATCGTGTCCGGCACGCCGCACTGACTCGCTGACGCGACGCGTCCGGCGTGTGACGCGCTACGGCGCCGCCCACATTCGTTGTGCAAGTTCCCAGCGATCGGCCACTTGCCACTCGCGGGCCCAGCGCTCGATGTAGTTCCGATCAAGGGCCGGTCGGGTGGCGAGTATCGACTCGATGTCGTCGCGATCCCTGGGCCGCCAGGCGATCAGCTTGTGGACGATGACGTCCTCGACCGTGAGCCAACCATCGACCGCACGATCGTGGGCTTCGAGTTGGTAGTCGGTTTCGATCTTCAGCAGATCGACCACGACGCTGTTGCCGTTGGCATCTCGACCACGGATGAAGGCCAGGTACGGGTCCCCACCCTCATCGGCGACCTCCCGGTAGTCGAGACCGAGCGCTTCGGCGGCCGCGGCGACGCCGGCCAGGGAGCGAACGAGGAAGTCGATGTCGGTGGTCTCGCGGGGTACGAGCCGGAACCGCAGCGCCGCGAATGCCCCGATTCCGACCGGCTCAGCGCCGAGGTCAGTCAGCAGCGCGCGGAATCGTTCGACGTAGTCCAAGGGACTCGGCATATCGATACAGCTCCGATTCGGTCTTGAGGGGCTCACGCCCCTCGTTGGCACGCTCGGTGTCGATCCATTCGTGCACGGCGAGCCGCCAGCTCGGCGAACCCTCGTCGTCGTGCGGTTGGCTCGCGAGCGCGGCGACCTGACGATTCCAGCGTCGACGGTCCTCGGCACTCACCACCATGACCGGAACGGTACAGCCGTCGAGGTCGTCGCGTCACCAATGGACGACGGGCCGTCAGTAGTGTCCCGGCCCATGTCCACCACTCCTGCCAACTGGTACCCCGACCCGTTGCGTCGCCATCAACTGCGCTACTGGGACGGGCAGGCATGGACGGACCATGTGAGTGACAACGGAATCCAAGGCACCGATCCGGTCGCTGTGCCACCTCCGCCGGTGACGAGCGCGGGCCCGACGTTCGGCAACAACAAGGTGGCCGATCAAGTGGTGGGATTGGGCATGCGCGGTGCGGGCGTGGATGCCACGCACCTGCCGAGGGGCACCGGCACGTTCTTCGGTGAGCCAGTGCTGGTGGTGAACCAGAAGGCGAAGCTCATCGAGGTCACCAACCAGTACGCGGTGTACGACCGCGACGGAAAGCAGATCGGCTACGTGACCGAGGTCGGTCAGTCGACCGCGAAGAAGGTGCTGCGCGTCGTTTCCAGCCTCGATCAGTTCATGACCCATCGCCTCGAGGCGCGCGACATGAACAACAACGTGGTGTTGCAGTTGACCCGTCCACGCAAGGTTCTCAAGTCCACCGTCATCGTCGCCGACGGCGCCGGCAACGAGATCGGCCGCATCGTGCAGGAGAACGCCATCGGCAAGATCCACTTCGGTCTCGAAGCCGGCGGCAACCGGCTGGGGGAGATCCGGGCCGAGAACTGGCGGGCATGGAATTTCGCCATCGACGACGCGTCGGGCACCGAGGTCGCTCGCATCACCAAGACGTTCGAAGGGGTGATGAAGACCATGTTCACGTCTGCTGACAACTACGTCGTGCAACTGCACACCGCCATCCCCCAACCCCTGCTCTCGCTCGTGGTGGCCTCGGCGCTCAGCGTCGACACGGCGCTCAAGCAGGATGCCCGAGGCTTCGGCTGATCGTGATGCGTCCAGCGGACCCGATCCGCTAGACATCGAGCCGTATGCCGAGTCCCTTCGATCCACCGATCACCGCCGTTCGAGAGATCGTGACGCGAGCACTCGCCGAAGACCTCGAACCACTCGGTGATCTCACGGCATCGTTGGTGCCCGCCGGAGCGATGGTGCGGGCCGACATACGGAGCCGGGGAACCGGGGTCCTGGCCGGAACTGCGTGTGCCGATGAGGTGTGCCGCCAGGTCGACCCGTCGATCATCGTGACGTGGCATCGCCGCGACGGCGAACCGCTCACGCCAGGGACCGTGGCCGGCGAGCTGAGCGGACCGCTGGCGTCCGTGCTCACCGCCGAGCGCAGTGCGCTCAACTTCCTGTGCCATCTCTCGGGGGTCGCGTCGGCAACGGCCCGGTTCGTTGCTGCGGTGCGCACCGCTAATCCGAGTGTGCGGTTGTGGGACACCCGCAAGACACTGCCCGGCCTGCGAGCACTGGAGAAGGCTGCGGTGCGCGCCGGTGGAGCGGTGAACCATCGCGGCAACCTCAGCGACTTCATCTTGGTAAAGGACAACCATCTCGCCGGGTTCACGATCACCGAAGCAGTGCAGCGAGCCAAGGATCGTTGGCCCGGCCGTACCGTCGAGGTGGAGTGCGATCGCATCGAGCAGGTGCGTGAGGCTGTTGCCGCGGGGGCGACGATGGTGATGCTCGACAACATGACTCCCGAGCAGGTGGCCGAGTGCGTGCGCCTCGTCGACCATCGTGTCTTGGTGGAGGTGTCGGGAGGCATCACGCTCGACAACATCGGTGGCTACGCATCGGCCGGTCCCGATCTGATCTCCACCAGCGCGATCACCCAGAGCGCACCGGCGTTCGACCTTGGCCTCGATCTGCACGTGGAGTTGGTCTGATGTTGTTGGCCATCGATGTCGGGAACACGCAGACGCTGATCGGCCTCTACGAGAAGGACAAGCCCGAGCTCACCGATCACTGGCGCCTCGCCACGCACGACGAGCGCACCCGCGACGAGTACGCCCTGATGGTGCAGGAGTTCCTCGGCTTCGGGGGTTTCGATCTCGACGATGTGTCCGGCGTGGCCATCAGCTCGGTGGTCCCCAAGGTCACGTTCGCGCTGCGAGCCATGTGCACCAAGTACATCGGTACCGATCCGGTCGTCATCGAGCCCGGCGTTCGCACTGGCATGCCCATCCGCTACGACGATCCAAAGGAGGTCGGTGCCGATCGCATTGCCAATGCCATCGGCGCGTTCGACCTCTTCGGTGGCCCGACGATCGTGGTCGACTTCGGGACCGCGACCACGTTCGATGTGGTGAGCGCCAAGGGCGAGTATCTCGGAGGCGCCATCGTGCCCGGTGTCGAAGTGAGCCTCGACGCGTTGTTCGGCAAGGCGGCCGGGCTTCGTCGTGTGGAGCTGGCCAAGCCTCGCAGCGTGATCGGCCGATCGACCGCCGAGGCGATCCAAGCCGGCGTGTTGTACGGCACCGCCGCGCAGGTGGACGGGATCTGCCGGCAGATCATCGATGAGATCGGACCGTGCACGGTGGTCGCCACCGGAGGATTGGCGTCGATCGTTCGGCCGTACTCCAAGAGCATCGCCCACATGGAGCCATGGCTCACCCTGCACGGGTTGCGGATGGTCTACCTACGCAACCGAGGTTGACGCGCGGCGGTCTGGTCGCCTCGGACGAATGGCTGACGCGGCCTACGAGACCGTGTCGACCAAGAAGTGGCCCGCCTCGGCCATGGCCTTGGTGGCCGGGCTGGACCCGACCTGTGCCGCCAGTGCTGCGGCTTCGGTGGCGAGTTCGCGAGCAGTGGCCACCGCCGAGCGAACACCTCCGGTGCGCACGAGACCGAGCGCCTTGTCGAGCTCGGCGCCCTCTATGGGGCCACCGAGCAGATCGCGCAACTCAGCCGCCGCCGCGTCTCCGGCGCCGAGCGCGCGCAGCACCGGCAGTGAGTAGACGCCCTCGACCAGATCGTGCCCGGCGGGTTTGCCCAACTCCTCGGCGGTGGCGGTCACGTCCAAGATGTCGTCGACGATCTGGAAGACCAGGCCCAATTTGGTTCCATATCCGGTGAGCAGATCGATGGCCGAGCGGTCGAGTCCGGCGGCGATGCCACCGATGCGACACGCCGTCGAGAACAACGACGCGGTCTTGCCATCGATGGAATCGAAGTAGGCGGGCTCGGTGCGATCGACGCGGAAGGTGCCCTCGAGTTCGGCGATCTCGCCTTCGCAGAGGCGTCCGATACAGGCGCCGAGCAAGCCGGCCACCTCGGCGCCCAGCGATGCCGCGATGACCGAGGCCCTGGCGAGCAGGAAGTCGCCGGCGACGATGGCCCGCACGTTGCCCCATCGCGCGTTCACGCTGGGAACTTGGCGCCGGATCTGGGCCTCGTCGAGCACATCGTCGTGATAGAGCGAGCCGAGGTGCACCAATTCGCAGCTCACGCCACCTTTGACGACATCGTCGGTGGCTGCTTCGAAGGCGGTCAACGCAGTGGCGACAGCCAGCACCGGCCGGATCCGCTTGCCCCCGGCCACGATGAGATGGCTGGCCATCTCATTGAGGTTCGGGTCGGGCGTGTGCACCGCAGCGTGCAGTGCGTCCTCGATCCGGGCGAGGTCTTCGCCCATCGAAGGCAGCGCGAGCAGCGGGTTGGCCGTCATCGGTTGCAACGGTAACAACTGGCCCTTGCAGCCCCTGTACCCGGCTGCGCGCAGCAACTTGCCAGAGCCCTGACAGACATCAGGCATTTTTCCCTACGCCCATTCGGACGACTGCCGATAGAGATCCTGGTCAACCGATCGGTGGGGAGACGACCCCCGGCGGTAGGCTCACCCGTGACCCAACGTCCGCACAGCTAGGCGGTCAGATGTTCGAACGCTTCACCGACCGGGCTCGCCGAGTCGTCGTCCTCGCTCAAGAGGAAGCGCGGCTGCTCAATCACAACTACATCGGCACCGAGCACATCCTGCTCGGGCTGATCCATGAAGGCGAGGGAGTGGCTGCAAAGGCACTCGAGAGCCTCGGTATCTCACTCGAGGCTGTCCGCAGTCAGGTCGAGGAGATCATCGGTCAGGGTGGGCAGTCGCCTTCGGGCCACATCCCGTTCACGCCGCGCGCCAAGAAGGTGCTCGAGCTCTCGCTTCGTGAAGCGCTGCAGCTCGGCCACAACTACATCGGCACCGAGCACATCCTCCTCGGCCTCATCCGTGAGGGCGAGGGCGTGGCCGCCCAGGTGCTCGTGAAGCTCGGCGCCGATCTCTCCCGAGTTCGTCAGCAGGTCATCCAACTGCTGTCGGGATACTCCGGACCCCAAGGTGGCAAGGAGGCTCCCTCCAGTGCTGCCAGTGGCAACCCGGCCGCGGGCAAGGAGAGCACCGGAGAGGACAAGGGCGGTTCTGCTGTCCTCGATCAGTTCGGTCGCAACCTCACGCAGGCCGCTCGCGACAAGAAGCTCGACCCGGTCATCGGTCGAGTTCGCGAGATCGAGCGCGTCATGCAGGTGCTCAGCCGCCGTACCAAGAACAACCCGGTGCTCATCGGCGAGCCCGGTGTCGGCAAGACCGCGGTGGTCGAAGGTCTCGCCCAGAAGATCGTCGCCAACGACGTGCCCGACACGATCCGTGGCAAGCAGCTCTACACCCTCGACCTCGGCGCGCTCGTCGCCGGCTCGCGCTATCGCGGTGATTTCGAGGAGCGCCTCAAGAAGGTGCTGAAGGAAATCCGCACACGCGGCGACATCATCTTGTTCATCGACGAGCTGCACACGCTCGTGGGTGCCGGTGCTGCCGAGGGCGCCATCGACGCGGCCTCCATCCTCAAGCCCATGCTGGCTCGAGGCGAGCTGCAGACCATCGGTGCCACCACGCTCGACGAGTACCGCAAGCACCTCGAGAAAGACGCCGCCCTCGAGCGACGCTTCCAGCCGATCAAGGTGGAGGAGCCCACGGTGGCTCACACCATCGAGATCCTCAAGGGCCTGCGCGATCGTTACGAGGCGCATCATCGGGTGACCATCACCGATCAGGCGCTCGTGGCCGCGGCCAACTTGGCCGACCGCTACATCAGCGATCGGCATCTGCCCGACAAGGCCATCGACCTCATCGACGAGGCCGGCTCTCGTTTGCGTATCAAGCGCATGCAGACCCCGCCGGACTTCAAGGAGCTCGAGAACAAGATCGCCGAGGTCCAGCAGAAGAAGAAGGACGCCGTCGAAGCCCAGCGCTTCGAAGAGGCCGGCCGTCTGCGTGACACCGAGAAGCAGCTGCTCGAGGAGAAGTCCGCCAAGGAAGCCGAGATCAAGTCCTCGGGCGTCGATCTGTTCGACGAGGTCGACGAAGAAGCCATCGCCGAGGTGCTCAGCATCTGGACCGGCATCCCGGTCTACAAGCTCACCGAAGAAGAGACCGCCAAGCTCCTTCGCATGGAGGACGAGCTCCACAAGCGGGTCATCGGTCAAGAAGACGCCATCCGCGCCGTCTCGCAGGCCATCCGCCGCACCCGGGCCGGCCTCAAGGATCCCAAGCGCCCGAGCGGCTCGTTCATCTTCCTCGGGCCGACCGGTGTCGGTAAGACCGAGCTCGCCAAGACACTGGCCGAGTTCCTCTTCGGCGATGACGACGCCCTCATCTCGCTCGACATGAGCGAGTACATGGAGAAGCACACTGTCAGCCGTCTCGTCGGGTCGCCCCCCGGCTACGTCGGTTACGAAGAGGGTGGCCAGCTCACCGAGGCCGTGCGGCGCAAGCCGTTCAGCGTGGTGCTCTTCGACGAGATCGAAAAAGCGCACCCCGATGTGTTCAACACGCTCCTGCAGATCCTCGAGGAAGGACGTCTCACCGACTCCCAGGGTCGCAGCGTCGACTTCCGCAACACCGTGCTGATCATGACCTCCAACCTGGGCACCCAGGAACTGCGCAAGGCGTCGGTGGGCTTCACCAAGTCCGACGAAGCCGTCACCTACGAGCGCATGAAGGAGAAGGTCAACGACGCCCTGAAGGCTCACTTCCGGCCGGAGTTCCTGAACCGCATCGACGAGGTCATCGTCTTCCACGAGCTGTCGAAGAACGAGGTGACCGCCATGGTCGACCTCATGACCCGGCGACTCGAGGGCCAGCTGCAGAGCCAGGGCCTCGGCCTCGAACTCACCGCAGCCGCCAAGCTGTACATCGCCGACAAGGGCTACGACCCCACCCTCGGTGCACGTCCGCTGCGTCGTGCACTGCAGCGCCTGGTAGAAGATCAGCTCTCAGAGCGCATCTTGAACAAGGTGTTCCGGGCTGGGGAGATCATCGTGGTGGATGTCGAGGACGACACCGACGGTCGTCCCGGCGACAAGAAGCTCACCTTCCGAGCGGTGGAGGGCTTCGAGCCGCCGCCCATGGAATTGGCGGCTCCGACTGCGGAGTGACCAGCCACTGGATGTGTGAAAGGGGCGCCCTGCGGGGCGCCCCTTTCGCGTTGTGAGCGGTGTTGCCGTAGCGGTGTTGCCGTGGTGTGTTTGCGTGGTGTGTTGCCCGGCCTGACGATCAGTGGAAAGCGTCGAGCTTTCCGTACTTCTCGGCGAGCAGGTAGTAGACGGTGACTCGCGACTTGTCGTGGGCGTCCTTCATCGTTTCGCCGACAGCCTTCACCGCGGCGTCGAGATCGCTGTCGGCGTCGGTGAGCGCGAGCTTCTTCTTCAGGAAGTTGTCGCGGACGCGGTCACGCTCGCTCTTGTCGGAGATGGCCACCAAGGACGAGTCCTTCTTCTGCAGCGCGATCCCGCAATGTTTGACGATGCCCTTCACTGCGGCCTCGTCGACGTTCGCCGTGTACTTGGCGATGTCCGGGATGTATTCGGTGTGATCGGCCATTGCGTTACCCCCTGGGTCAGCGATCTGGCGCGAAACGTACTCCTGTGCCGAGAGCGGGTGACATCAATCGGGCCAGCTGTTCAGCGCTTTGCGCGCATTGCGGCACATGTCCAACCGCTGCTCGCGATCACTCGCATCCGTCGACGTCGCCCAGATCCTTCACGATGGTGTTGCCCTCGCGTGTGACGACGCGCAGTTCGACCACCTCGGTCGCGCTCGTGGGCCACCAGCTGCGCAGGTTGTTGCAGATGAGCAATCCGTTGGCGCTGTCCGCGGGAGCCAGATCGGTGAGCACCTTCACCGAGCCGTCGGTCTCGCTGGAGCCGATGATGCGTTTGCTCCATCGGGTCGTGCCGTAGGTGGTGCTCACCCACGGCAGGATCTGCGCCTGATCGGGCGGCGTGGTGGTGGCGGGGGAGGAGTCGGTGTTGCGCGAGCATCCGGCGAGCACCAACGCAGGCAGGGCCGACACGACGAACACGACGACGCCGACGCGGTTCGGGCGACGAGGAGAGTTGCTTCGCACATGGCTTGTGTAGCAGCGACGCGATGCCGCGCGCTCATCGCGACGGGCATCGACGCTCGGTCCGCAGGAA
>JBFWVD010000026.1:0-66372 GCA_050246915.1 Acidimicrobiia bacterium
GGGTCTCGGTGGCGATGGCGTTGCGGAGACGATCGCCTTCGTCCGCCAAGAGCTCCTTGAACAGCTGACGTTTGGAGGCGAAGTGTTGGTACAGAACCGGTTTGGTGACGCCGGCGGCTTCCGCCACGTCGTTCATGGACGTGGAGTGGAACCCCTTCGATGAGAACATCGTGAGGGCAACTCGCAGGAGTTGGTCACGGCGTTCGACAGCAGGAAGCCGGACAGTCATAGCTACCCGATGGTAACTCTTATGACCGTTCAACACCCGGGTGAAATTCGCCCGACATCGATGGCCCGTTCAGCGGTGAGCCGCGTGGCGCACGCGCTCAGTGCCCGCTGGGCAGACCGCGGTCCTCGCGATCGGCCGCCTTCACGGCGTAACCGAACACGATGGCCGGGGCCAGCACGATCGAACCGGCCACGAGACAGAACACCATGATCGGCACCGTCGGGGAGTCGAAACCGATGATGAAGGCGATCACGAACACCACGAGAGCGAGTAGGAACAGGCCGTAGCCCGTTCGCTGTCCCAGGCTCACCAAGCGGGCGATGCGGGCCCGACGCGCCAAGACGTCGTCGTCGCTCTGGAGGCCTCGGGCACGTGGTTCCACCCCGCCACACTACGGCCTGGGAACCCGGTCCGGCCGTGCCAGGATCGAGCCATGGTCCACCACGAGCACCACGGACGCGTCACCCTCGCCGTCATCGATCGCCCGGCACGTCGCAACGCTGTCGACCACGCCACGTTGATCGCTCTGGCGGAGATCGTCGAATCGTGCGTGCACGACGGGAGTCGGGCACTCGTGGTGACCGGCTCGGGCGGGGCGTTCAGCGCCGGTGCCGATCTGTCCGGGGTGGAGGGCGACGAGTTCCACGCGGCCCTGCGTCGAGTGCTCGACGGGCTGAGCACATTGCCGATCGTGACAATCGCGGCGGTGGACGGCGTAGCCCTCGGTGCTGGCACCCAGTTGGCCGTGGCCTGCGATCTGCGCACTGCCACGGCCGAGTCGCGTTTTGGCATCCCTGCTGCCCGACTCGGTCTGATGATCGACCAGTGGACGGCCGATCGACTGTCGGTGCTGCTGGGGTCCTCGATGGCGCGCGCGATGTTGTTGGCGGCCGAGACCATCGACGGCACGACCGCCGCTCGACTCGGCTTCGTGCACCGACTCGGTGCACTGCCTGCTGCCCTGGCATGGGCCGAGGAGATCACGCAGTTGGCCCCGCTCACCATCGCGGGCCACAAGCTCATGTGCGAGCAGAGCATCCACCCGATGCCTGCGGGCGATGACGCCGATCGACGTGTCGCTCAGGTGCAGGCTGCATACCGGCAGGCATGGTCGAGTGAAGACCTCGCCGAGGGTCGTGCGGCCTTTGCCGAGAAGCGGCCGCCGCGATTCAAAGGTCGCTGAGAGCGAGACGCTGCGCAGTGGGCGCGAGCCGGCGACCGAGCGCTAGAGGTTGGGCGGCAGCAGACGGCTGACGTTCTCGAAGAAGAAGTACAAGGCCACGAGGAACGGCACGCTGGCCAAGGTGTAGCTGGGCAGCATGCGCCAACGTTCGGCGTACCACCAGGCCACCAAACCGATGGCAAAGCAGATCAGCGCGTACAGAATCGTGGGTGGCCAGGCCTTCGGTTCGCTGAACCATCCGGCTTGCAGCTGATCGGCCGCCGATGCCGGCACCGTCGAGGCCACCGTGGGGTCTTCCACCGTCGACGGATCGCTGTCAACGACAGTTGCCCCCGGGACAGTGACGACCGTGCTGGCGTCCTCCTCGAAACCTTCGTCGCCAGCCAGCACCGGTTCTTCCTCGAACTTCGGAGGCGCGGTCGTGGCCGGGGCCGCCTCGATCGGGACGCTGGAGACCGAGGTGTCGAGGGTGGCGGTGATGACGATGCGTTGTTTGGCCGAATAGCGCGGATGGCACGACGTGAGCGTCAACGTCGCTTCCTTGGTCGAATTGAGCACGCTGAGGTCCGACGGCGAGATGATCTTCGGCTCGGCGTTCACCACGTACAGATAGGTGCCGGTCACCGTTGTGACCGTGATCTTGTCGCCGCTGGCGAGTTCGTTGACCCGGAAGAACGGAGCCCCGTAGGTGGTTCGGTGTCCAGCGATCGCGGCGTTGCCCAACTGGCCCGGCATCGGAGTGTCCGGATAGTGGCCCGGCCCCTTCTGGAGATCGTTGCGAGACACACCCGACACGACAATGCGATCCACCCCGATCTTCGGGATCTCGATGCGAGCCACCGCGTCCCCTCGCTCGAAGTCGGGTAGCGAGGCCGCCGGCGCTCCCGTTGCGGCCGGTGCAGTGTCGGAAGTGTCGGGAACGGCGGGCGCAGTGGTGACGACGACGTCGCCCGACGTGGGTGTGGCCGTGGTGACCGGGGTGACGGTGGTGGCTGGAGCGATGGTCGACGTCGTGGGCCGCTGGTCCAGCAGCTCGGCGAACTCATTGCGCAAGCGATCTTGCGCGCGTGCCTCTTGGAGGTTGGTCCCCCACAGCTGATACGCGACGAAGGCGAGCACGAGCAGGCCAGCGCCGATCAGGATCTTGCCCAGCCGGCCGATCAACGTGACCCACCACGGGACGAGTGGCTTGCGGTAGGCGTAGCTCCCCGGGTCATCCGGTTGTTTTGGGGGTCGATACACGAACTCGCCCGGAGAGGTCACGCGACCACCGTATTCGGTCGGCCTGGGTGAGGGGCGTACGGCGCCGGTACCGTTCACGCGTCCCCATGGAAGACCCACTTGCTGCCCATGATGTTCCGGCTCGTGAATCGCCGGAGCTCCCTGATCCGGCCGACGCGGATCTGGCCGACGCGCCCGACGCGCGTGACGTCGTGGTCAGCCTTCGTGACGTCGTGGTGCTCCTGGGACGCTTTCCGGCTCTGGCCGGGGTGAGTCTCGATGTGCGGCGCGGTGAGGTGGTGTTGCTGCGCGGGCCCAATGGCGCGGGCAAGACGACGTTGCTGCGTCTGTGCGCCGGACTGCTTCCGATGGCGCGCGGCGCTGCGACGGTCGCAGGCATCGATCTGACATCACAACGCGCTTCGGTGCGTCGCCGCGTCGGCCTGCTCGGGCATGCCAACGGTCTCTACGACGATCTCACCGTCGCCGACAACGTGCGCTTCTGGGGGGCCACCGTCGGCGCCACGAGCGCGGAACTCGACGGAGCGCTTGCTCGTATGGGCCTCGATGGTCGGCTGGCCGATGTGCCCGCGGCCCGGTTGTCGGCTGGGCAGCGGCGACGATGTGCGCTGGCCAGCCTCATCGTGCGCCGACCCCTTGTGTGGCTCCTCGATGAACCCCATGCCGGTCTCGATGCCGCAGGACGTGACGTGCTCGACGCGCTCGTCGGTGAAGCGGTGGCGGCCGGGGCGACCGTGTTGTTGTCGAGTCATGAACTCGATCGGGCCGAGGCCCTCGCCCAACGGGTCATCACGATCGGCGGTGGAACCATCGTCTCCGACGAGGTCCGGCCCCTCGATGAGCGAGGCTCGCGATGAGCCTTCTTCGAGATGCCCGCCTCGTGGCGACCAAGGATCTGCGGATCGAATGGCGGTCGCGCGTCCTGACCAACCAGGCACTGCCGTTCGCGGTCTTGGTCCTCATGTTGTTCGCCTTCGCGCTCGACCCCGACCGAGGCACCCTGCGCAGCGCCACCCCCGGCCTGTTCTGGGTGGCGGTCATGTTCACCTCGGTGCTCGCCGCCCAACGATCGGGCGCCGTCGAGGTGGCTGACGGAGGCGGTGATGCCCTCCGGATGAGTGGCCTCGAACCGGCCGGGATCTTCCTCGGCAAGGCCAGTGCGCTGGCCATCGAGTTGGCGGCTCTCGAGGTGCTCCTGTTCGGTGGGGTCGTGCTGCTCTACAACCTCGACGTGCGGGCCAGCGGTGTAGCAGTGATCGCTTTCACGTGCCTCGCGACGACCATCGGACTGGCGGCCGCCTCTACGATCTACGGCGCGCTCGCCGCCGGACAACGGGTGAGGGACACACTGCTTCCGCTGCTCATGCTGCCGGTGGTGGCCCCGATCCTGATCTGTTCGACCCGAGCGTTCGAAGCCGCACTGGCCACCAACGTGAGCAAGAAGAAGGTGAGCACCGTGAACCCCGCCGACGGATGGCCATGGATCGGACTCATCGCCGTGTTCGCCCTCGTCTATGTCGCCGCCGGTTTGCTGGCCTACGGTCCGTTGCAGGAGGACGCATGAGCGAGGACCGAAGCGAGCGCCAGCGAGCGGCGGCCCGCAGCGACCATGAGGATTCATGCGAGGGACGAGCATGAGCGAGGACCGAAGCGAGCGCCTACAGGCCACCGGAACACGCGGCACCCGCATCCTCGGCATCACCGCTCTGGTGGCGCTCGCTTGGGTCGTCGTGTTCGGCCTGTTCCTCTCCCCCGAGGACGAGGTGCAAGGCGAAGCCGTTCGCTTCTTGTACCTCCACGTGCCCTCGGTGATGTGCGCCTATCTCGGCTTCGGGCTCTGCGCGCTGGGGAGCATCATGTTCCTGCGGCGCCGGACCCTCGGATGGGATCGCGTCGCCGGCGCGTCGGCCGAACTCGGTGTGGTCTTCATGGCCATCACGTTGGTGACCGGGTCGCTGTGGGGCAAGAAGACCTGGGGCATCTACTGGACGTGGGACGCTCGACTCACCACCAGCGCGCTGCTGTTCCTCATGTTCCTCGGCTACCTCGCCATCCGGGGCCTCGAGGCATCGCCGGAAGCGGGGGCCAAGCGATCGGCCATCGTCGGCATCATCGCCGCGGCCAACATCCCCATCGTCAATCGATCCGTGTCGTGGTGGCGTTCGCTGCACCAGGGATCGACGTTCGCACGGACCAACGTCGAGATGGACGGACTCATGCTGTTCACCACGTTCCTCGGGACCGCGGCCTTCGTGCTCGTCTTCGCCTGGATGCTCATCCATCGCCTGCGCACCATGGAGCTGATGCTGCTGGCCGATCAGAACCAGCTCGATGCGGCCATCGCCCTTCGCAGCGCGGAAGGGGCCGGAGCATGAGTTCCACCACAATGCTGGCGTTCAGCACCTACGGCGACGTGATCTTCGGCTACGTGCTCACCTTCGTCGGTCTCGGGGTCGTGGCCTGGCGGATCGTGAGCCGCGGCCGGCAGGTGGCACGCCAGGTGCCCGACGAGGACAAGCCGTGGATCTGACCCCGCGCGATCCCGGACCGGGCGAAGATGATGACGGCGAGGGCAAGAAGCGAAAGAAGCGCAACTACCCGGCCATCGCACTGCTCGCTGTGGCCATCATCGGCGTCGCAGTGGTGCTGTTCTTCGGTCTCAACAACGCCACGAGCTACTACTGCAACGCAGACGAGGTCGGTGTCAAGTCCGGTTGCTCCGGCACGAGCCGCTTCCGTCTGCAAGGCCAGGTCGTCCCGGGCTCCGTGGAAGAAGCGGCGAACACCGTCGACTTCGTGGTGCAGTTCAACGGGGTGAAGGTCCCGGTGCACCACAGCGGCGAGCCGGCCGATCTGTTCAAGGAGTGCATCGGCGTGGTCATGGTCGGATCGTTGAACGGCGACGTGTTCGACTCCGACGAGATGATCATCAAGCACTCCGAGAAGTACGAGAAGGCCAACCCCGACCGGGTCGCCAACGACACCACCTGCGGTACCGAGAAGACGAGCTGAGATACGTGAACGCTTCACTGGGTACCGCCGGCGTCACCCTCGGTTTCGCGGCCTCGCTGCTCGGAGCGATCAGTCTCATCGTCGGGTTGGTGACCCATCGCTTCAAGCTGGTGAAGGTCGGTCCGTCGTACGCCATGTTGGCCGCGCTCGGCGCGTTGGTGTCGGCGGTGGCGATGGAGCGAGCACTCATCACGCGCGACTACGAGATCGCCTACGTGGCCAGCAACGTGGCCAACGGAACCCGCCCACTGTTCGTGTTCACTGCGCTGTGGGGCGCGCTGCAAGGTTCCATCATCTTGTGGTCGTTCGTGCTCAGCGGCTTCACCCTGGCCGTGGTGCGCAAGTTCCGCACACGTCTGTCCGATCCGCTCGTCGGCTGGGCGCTGGCGGTGTTGCTCATCATCGGAGCGTTCTTCTTCCTCCTGCAGTTGGGCCCGGCCAACCCGTTCAGCCTCACCAGCGGTGCGGTCCCGCTCGATGGCAACGGCCCCAACCCGTTGCTGCAGAACCACATCCTCATGGCCGTCCACCCGCCGATGCTGTACCTGGGCTACGTCGGGTTCACTGTCCCGTTCTCGTTCGCCATTGCTGCGCTCATCACCGGCCGCGTCGGTGAGGGCTGGCTGCTGGCGACGCGTCGCTGGACGCTGTACGCGTGGGGATTCCTGACGCTCGGCATCGTTCTCGGCTCGTGGTGGAGCTACGAGGTGCTCGGCTGGGGTGGGTTCTGGGGCTGGGACCCCGTCGAGAACGCGTCGTTCCTCCCGTGGCTCACCGCTACTGCCTACATCCATTCGGTGTTGGTGCAGGAGCGCCGAGGGATGTTGCGGGTCTGGAACCTGTCGCTGGTGTGTGCCACGTTCTCGCTCACCATCTTCGGCACCTTCCTCACCCGATCGGGTGTCATCAACTCGGTGCACGCGTTCGCCAACGGTTCCATCGGCACCTATCTGCTGGTGTTCTTCGGCGTGGTGGTGGTCAGTTCGGTCGGTCTCATCGGATGGCGCGGCGACGAACTGCGGTCCGCTGGCGCCATCGACTCGCCACTGTCACGAGAGGGCTCGTTCCTCGTGAACAACCTCGTGTTCTCGGCGTTCGCCTTCGTGGTGTTGCTCGGCACGGTGTTCCCCCTCCTCATCGAAGCGTTGCAGGATCGACGGGTCAGCGTCGGCCCCCCGTTCTTCGATCAGATGACCACCCCGCTCGGGCTCACGTTGCTGTTCCTCATGGCCATCGCTCCGGTGCTGCCGTGGCGCAAGGCATCGGGCGAGTTGCTGTCCAAGCGACTGTTCTGGCCAGGGTGGTTGGGCACCGCCGCGCTCACCATCGCCGTGGTCTCCGGTGCCGATGGCTGGGCGCCGCTCATCACGTTCTTCCTGGGCGGGTTCGCCGCCGGCGCCGCCGGTCGTCAGCTGGTGTTGGCCACTCGACGCCAGGGTCTGCGCGGCCTGATCGGCCGAGCCAACGGCGGCATGATCGTTCACCTCGGGGTGATCATCATCGCCGTGGCCCTTGCCGCTGCGCGGAGCTACTCGACAACTGCGCAATTGAAATTGTCACCGGGTGAATCAGCCACCGTCGGTGGACACGAGATCACCTATCTCGGCATTCGATCGGTGGAAGAGAAGGACAAGGCCGCCATCAAGGCCGACATCCGAATCGATGGTGATCAGGTGTACTCGCCGGCCATCCAGATCTTCGGCAGCGGGAGCAACCCCATCCCCACCCCGTCGGTGCAGACCGGCGTTCTCCACGACGTGTACCTCACGCTCGAGAAGCGACCGGCTGATC
This sequence comes from Acidimicrobiia bacterium, assembly GCA_050246915.1. Taxonomy (GTDB): domain Bacteria; phylum Actinomycetota; class Acidimicrobiia; order Acidimicrobiales; family Ilumatobacteraceae; genus JBFWVD01. Next base: position 7,458 of record JBFWVD010000026.1, read on the forward strand.
CCAACGGTGAAGCGACCATCCGCGTCATCATCATGCCGCTGGCGGTGTGGTTGTGGATCGGTGGCGGGGTCATGGGCCTGGGCACCGTCCTGGCCGCTTTCCCCGGCAAGCGTCGAAATCCTCTCGATCCGGTGTCGGCACCCATCGGCGGGCGCGGTTCCACGGGCGGCCCGACTCCGAGTGTCACCGATGACGACATCGCCGAGCCGGAGCCGGTGAGCGCCAATGTCTGAACCCGCCGGCTCCGTTCGGTCCGAGGCTCCGCGCATGGTCCGCACGTCTGCTCGACGACGTCGTCGCCTCGGCCCATTCGTCGCTGTACCGGTCCTGCTCGTCTTGGCGGTGATCATCTGGGCTGTGGCCACGCTCGGTCCAGCGTCCGATCGCATTGCCGATGCATTTCCACTCAAGGGCAAAGCTGCGCCGCTCATCGAGGGCGACACGATCGCCGGCACGAAGTTGCGGCTCGGCGACTACCAAGGTCGTTGGGTGCTGGTGAATTTCATGGCCTCGTGGTGCAACCCCTGCAAGAAGGAGCACCCCGAGTTGGTGGAGTTCGCCGAGGCGCATGACGCCAAGGGCGATGCCGCGGTCATCTCGGTGGCGGCGAACGACTCCGAAGCCGACGCCAGAGCGTTCTTCGCCGAGCGCGGAGGGAACTGGCCGGTCCTCGTCGACTCGGACGGCACATGGGCGACGAAGTACGGGATGATCAAGCTTCCCGAGAGCTATCTGGTGAGCCCGAGTGGTGTGGTGGTGGCCAAGTTCATCTCGGTGATCACCGCAGAGGCCGTCGACTCGCTCATCGCCCAGTTCGAGGATGCCGCCAGGCAGGCGAGCGCTGCGACGACGGTGGCGTCGTGAGCAACAAGATGACCCGTCGGTTGGCTTGGGGGGCGATGGCCCTCATCGCTCTGGTCGTGTTCGTCATCGGTGCCTCGCGCAGCGGCGATGCTCGTACCAACACCGAGCGCATCGACTCATTGGCCAAGGAGATGCGCTGCCTCCAGTGCGCCGGTGAGACGGTGTTCGAGTCGCGCGCCTCGTTCGCCGAGAACGTGAAGAACGAGATCGCCAAGTTGGTGGCGGAGGGACGCACCGACGCCGAGGTGCGGGCCACGTTGGTTGCCGAACAGGGCGAGCAGATCCTGATGCTCCCGAACGCCGAAGGCTCCAACTCGCTGTTGTGGGTGCTGCCCATCATGGTGCTGGTGTGCGGTGGCGCCGGGTTGTTCTTGACCTTCCGGCGATGGGCGGCGGAGTCGGCCATGACGCCGACCCCGACCGACAGCGATCGTGCGCTGGTCGACGCCGCGCTGCGCGAGGGTTGGGTCGGCGACGACACCGGCACCGAATCGAGCGACTCGCATCCGGTGAACGTGGAGGGCGATTCGTGACCGATTTCGTCGCCCGTGAAGCTCTCGAGGGGGAACGTCAATTCCTCTTGCAGTCCCTCGCCGATCTCGAGCGTGAGTATGCCGCTGGCGATCTCGACGACAGGGACTATCGCGAGTTGAAGGATGAGTACACGGCCCGTGCAGCCGCGGTCCTCCACACCATCGACCGCTTCGATCGAGGCGAGATCGATGATGATGTCGATGCCGTCGGCACCGCTGCGGCGCCCAACGCTCCAGTCACGGCGGCCGTCCCTGGCAAGGCGTCGCGCATCAACGGCTGGCTGGTGGTGGCGGTCGTAGCGCTCGTCGGTGTGCTCGTGGGGGTGATCGTCTCCCGATCGGCCTCGACGCGGTTACCCAACGACACGCTCACCGGTGGCATCGCCGAATCGACGGCCAGCTTGCTGGTCGACGCGAGATCCCAGATGGGCACCGACTCGGCCAAGGCCATCGCCAGCTTCGACAAGGTCCTCAAGATCGATCCCGAGAACGAAGAAGCCCTGACCTACAAAGGCTGGGTGCTGGTGACACAAGCGCTGTCGGACGGAGACACGGCCAAGATCGATCAGGGTCGTGCGCTGCTCGATCAGGCGATCGCCACGACACCTGACTACCCCGACGCCCACGTGTTCCGCGGCATCCTCGCCTATCGCATCGACAACGATGCCAAGACGGCGGTCGCCCAGTTCGACGCGTTCTACGCGCTCGCCGACCCGCCGCCGCAGTTGGCGTCCATGGTCGCCGGCGTCGATGGTGAGGCCCGCGCGGCGGCGGGATTGAAGCCGCGCGAGGGAGTGGTGGAAGGCGGTACGTCGGTGGCGCTCGAGGCATTGCTGCTCGAGGTGTGCCCCGACATCTCGACAGATGCCAAGACGACCTTGGAGTTCTACGGCGCCAAGCTCGAGGCCAACCCCAACGATGCCGGTGCTCTGACGTGTCGTGGCTTCGTGTTGTATCGCTTCGGGTTGCAGGCCAGCGATCTCTCGCCGGCAGTTGCGGCCGATTCGAAGGCCAAGGGCATCGCTGCCCTCGACGCTGCGGTGCTCGCCGATCCGAAGAACCTGGCCGCTCGACTCCTGCGTGGCGTCGTCGGCAATGTCGAGGGCTTCGAACCCAACAAGGTGCTCATCGATTTCGACGCCTATTACGCCGTGCCCGGCCGACCGGCCCGACTCGATGAGTTGGCGCGCGGCTTCGACAACGACGCTCGCATCAGTGCGGGACTCGAGCCGCGTGCCGATGGGGCCACGCCGTCGCCGACGACGGTTCCCGCGTCGACGACCGCACCAGGGGCGACGAGCGCTCCCACCTCAGCCGGCTGAGCCTGTCGCTGTCGGCGTCAATCTTCCTTGCCTGGCGGGGCAATGGCGTGGGCCGAGACGCACACGCCTTCGATCCGCTCGATGGCCCACGTTGCCCCCTTGCGATAGTCGGGAACACCGCGGACCTCCAGACCGCGACGCTCGAGTGCCTGCATGACCTCGGGGATCACGTCCCCGTGGCTGCACAGGACCGCATCGTCCTCGAGATCGTCGATCAGGTCGAGCACTGCCTCGAAGGGCGCTCCTTCGGCCAGCGCCGCGGTTGGTTCGATGGTGAGGTGGAGTGCGTGGGCCAGCGGTTCGACCGTCTGGACGCAACGGACATATGGGCTCGACAGCACCCGCACGATTGGATGGGTACCGAAGATGCGGGCGATCTCCCTGGCCTGGTCGGCTCCCTTGTTGACCAGCGGGCGCTGATCGTCGGGCCCGACCCAGTCGTGACGGCTACCGGCCTTGGCGTGACGGATGAGGAACACGGTCATGAGCGCACCCGCTTTCGTGGAGCCCGGGGGTCGGCTCCGCCACCGGTGCCACCTTACGGTCTCCTCACGGACGGTGAGAGAGGCACGAAGTCCCCACGTCAGACGGCAGACTTGTGCCATGGGGTTCTTCGACCGCAATCGTGAGCAAGTCGCCGCCAAGGGATACGACCCGAGCCGCCTTCCGCCTGGCCAGTACCTGACCGATCGCTTTCCGGTGTTGCATGTCGGCGACGTGCCCACCTACGCACCAGGTGAGTGGAACATGACCGTCGGCGGGCTCGTCGAGTCGCCGTTCACGCTCGACTTCGACGAGCTCACCGCCTTGCCGTCGGTCAGGTTGACCACCGACATCCACTGCGTCACCAAATGGTCGAAGTTCGACACGGTGTGGACCGGGGTGCGCGTCGTCGATCTGCTCGAGCGTGCCGGCGTGAAGCCAGAAGCCACGCATGTCATGGGCCACGCTGAGTTCGGCTACACCGCCAATGTTCCGCTCGAGGACCTGATGCGCCCCGAGTCGATGGTGGTGTACGCCTACGACGATGCGCCGATCGAGCCGATCCACGGAGGGCCGGTCCGTCTGCTCGTCCCGAACCTGTACTTCTGGAAATCACCGAAGTGGTTGCGAGGCCTCGAGCTGATCAATGGCGATCGCCCCGGGTTCTGGGAGCGCAACGGCTACCACATGTATGGCGATCCGTTCCTGGAGCAGCGCTTCTGGTGAGAAGCTTTGTCGAGCACGAGCAAGGGGGCGACCATGGCGGTTTGGGAGTACGAGTACGTCCAGGTGAACACCAACGACATGGCCTCGCGCAGGGCGATGCTCGACAACCTCGGCTCGTTGGGATGGGAGGTGTGCGGATGGGCCTCAGTGGATCGCACCATCGGTCTCAATGCGTTTGTCGCGATCATGAAACGCCAAGCCAAGGAGTACCTGCATCCGAACCCACCAGCGACGGGCTGGCACAAGGACCCATCAGACCGGCACGAGATGCGGTTCTTCGACGGAGTTCGTTGGACGGAGCACATCAGCGACGCCGGGGTTCAGGGAACGGACTATCCGACGGTTCGTGCGTAGTCCGAATCTCACTCGCTGTGCGACGGGGTCTGCGAGTCCCGATGGGTTCAGCCCGTGAAGACCCAGGGCTCGCGAGGCAGCAGCGCCGGATCGAAACGTGTCAATAGATCTTGCATCGTCACGCGCTCGCCGGGTGTCGCCATGCCGAGGCTCGCGGCCAGCAGCCGACGCATCTCGTCCGGATCGCGATCGGCCAACGTCACCGAACCGTGCCGTTTGGCGAGTCGCTCGCCGTCGGGGCCGAGCACCAGCGGAACATGGGCATAGGCGGGAATGGGGAGACCCAGCACTTCGGCGAGGTGGATCTGCCGAGGCGCCGACGGAGCCAGATCATCGCCCCGAACCACATGGGTGACCCCTTGCGCGGCGTCGTCGACCACCACCGCGAGGTTGTAGGCGAAGGTGCCGTCGTTTCGACGTAGTACCAGATCGTCGATGGGGGCGCTGACTGCTCCGAGTAGCTCATCGACGAACGACCCTTCCGTCTCGTCGGTGCGCAGTCGCAACGCTGCCGGCCTCCCTCGTGTTCGGCGTTCGGCGATCTGCGCATTGGACAGATAGCGACAGGTGCCGGGATAGGCGCCGGGGAGCGTGGCGCTGTTCGGTGCTGATGACGCAGCGGCGATCTCAGCCCGCGTGCAGAAGCACTCGTACACCAACCCCTTGTCGCGCAGTTGCTCGACCGCGGCGGAGTACTGCGCCGTGCGTTCGCTCTGTCGCACGACCGGCCCGTCCCAGTCGAGCCCGATGGCGCGCAGATCATCGAGTTGTTGCTGTTCGTGCTCGACCCTCGACACGATCTGATCGAGATCCTCCATGCGGATGAGGAACTGTTCGCCACGGCTACGAGCGAACAGCCACGCCAGCATCGCGGTGCGGAGGTTGCCGAGGTGCAAGCGACCAGTGGGGGAGGGCGCGAAGCGTCCGGTCATCGCAGCACGGTCATGAGCCGGCGAGGGACCGCAGATAGCTGATCACCTCGGGGAGCGCCCCGGCCAAGCGGTCGATGTCGGCGTCGCTGGTGGACCATCCGACGCTGAGCCGCAAACTGTGATGGGCGTCAATTCCCATTGCTTCGAGCACCGGTGAGGGCAGCAGGTCCTCCGAGGAGCAGGCGCTTCCGGAGTGGGCGGCGATGCCTCGTTGATCGAGCCCGAGCAGCACGCCTTGGGGTTCCACGCCGGCGATGGTGACGCACGTGATGTGGGGGAGTCGATCGGCTCGGTCTCCCAGCACCACGACGCCATCGATGCCCGACGCGATGGCGGCGATGCGATCGCTGAGCGCTCGCTCGCGCTCGGGGTCGATGACTGCGCCGTTGCACGCCGCCGCCCAGCCGATCGCACCGAGCACGTTCTCGAGACCCGCTCGTCGGGCACGCTCTTGATCGCCACCGACGATCAACGGCCGCAAGCGGATGCCCCGACGCACCAGCAACGCCCCGATGCCCGCCGGGCCACCCATCTTGTGGGCGCTCACGCTCATCAGGTCTGCACCGAGCGCGTCGAAGTCGATCGGGACGTGCCCAGCGGCCTGAGCCGCATCGACGTGGACCAACACGCCGCGCTCACGGCAGGCCTCGATGACGCGGTGGATGGGCTGCAAGGTGCCCACCTCGTGGTTGCCCCATTGCACGTGCACCATGGCGGTGTCGGCGTTGATCGCCGACAACACTTCGTCGACATCGACCTGACCTTGCGAGTTGCATCCGACGATCGTCACGGCGGTGGAGAACTGCTCGGCGCTGCGCCGCACCGCCGAGTGCTCGATGGCCGTGATCACCTGGTGATCGCCGATGGCAGCGCCACCCCAACACGCCGATGCGATGGCTTCGGTGGCTCCGGAGGTGAACACCACCGATCGCGATGCCGCTCCGAAGAATGCGGCGATCTGTGATCGCGCGTGCTCGAGCTGTGCCCGCACTGCCATGGCGGAGGAATGGATTCGGCCGGGATCGCCGGTCACGTCATCGAGGAGCCACTCCTGCATCGCTGAGCGCGCGGCGCCCCGCAACGGCGAGGTGGACGCGTGGTCGAGATAGGCGACCGACATCAGCTGCTCAGACGAACGAGGTGACGCACACGTCGTTGCCCTGAGGACGAGAACCCTCGTTGGTCAACATCGCTTCGCCGTACAGCGCCGTCAACATCCCTTTCACCATGCCCCGGTCGACGGCGCAGATGACCGGATGCTCGATGGCCATGTCGCCGAAGGGGCAATGGTTGGAGATGATGCGCAGTTGGTTGCCACGCTTTTCGGTGTGGGCGGCGAACCCATGAGCGGTGAGGGCGTCGGCCACCGCGTGCAACGCAGTGCGGAACGAGCGCTGGGCGCCTTCGGCACTCATTGCCGAGGCCATGGCCTGTCCGTACTCGGAGCCGACTTCCTCAGCCATCTTCTGCGCCTCATCGGGCGGAAGCATGGCCAGTGCCCGGCCCAGCAAGGTGAGCACCAGATCGTCGGTCTTCACCGGCATCTCCAGCGATACCTCGGCAGCGAGATGGCGATAGCGCTTGGCCGGTCGACCGGCCCCAGAACGCTCGGCCTTGTCGACCTCGACGTCGAGATACCCACCGGCAGCGAGCTTCTCGAGATGATGTCGCGCGACGTTGGCGTGCAACCCGAACTGATCGGCCACCATCGCCGCGGTGACGCCCTCGGGATGAGTGTGGGCGAAGAGATAGATCTCCCGCCGGGTCGAATCGCCGAAGGCGTTGGTGATGGCGCTGACCGCGGCCGAGAACTCGCCCGGGCTCAGTGGCCCGGAGTTCCGAGAGGTGCTCGCCGATGACACGTCGGTAATATACCTATCTGCGTAGTGGAAATGCCCGCCTGGCCGGATGGTCGGTCGGGCGCGCTACGGCCCCAGCTCACAGGAGACCCCATGTCGCTCAGCGAAGCCCAGATCATCGACGCGCTCCGGCCTGTGGAAGATCCGGAGTTGCACCGCTCCATCGTCGATCTGGGCATGGTGAAGCAGGTCGCCATCAAGAGGGGCAAGGTGGCCATCGTGGTGGCGCTCACCGTCGCCGGCTGCCCGCTCCGCAACGAGATCACCAATCGGGTCACCGGCGCCGTCAAGGCGCTGCCCGGCGTCGACGAAGTGAAGCTCGACTTCACCGTCATGACCGAAGAGGAGCGCGCCGCGGTGCGTACGTTGATCCACGGGAGCCCTGGCGCCTCGGCCGGATCGCAACAAGCCCACGGCCATGCCGAGGGTCGCGAGATCCCCTTCGCCAAGCCGGGCAGCAAGACCCGCCCGCTGCTCATCGCCTCGGGCAAAGGTGGCGTGGGCAAGTCGTCGGTCACCACGAACCTGGCGGTCGCACTGGCCCAGCGCGGCCACTCGGTGGGCATCATCGACGCCGACGTCTACGGCTTCTCGATCCCTCGGATGCTCGGTGCCGATCGGGATCCGGTGGTCATCGACGGCATGTTGCTCCCGCCGGAGTCCTATGGCGTTCGCTGCATCTCCATGGGCTACTTCGTGCCCGACGGTCAGGCCGTGATCTGGCGCGGACCCATGCTGCACAAGGCCCTCGAGCAATTCCTCACCGACGTGTACTGGGACGAGCCCGACTTCCTCCTCATCGACATGCCCCCGGGTACTGGTGACATCGCACTGTCGCTGTCGCAGTATCTGCCCCGCGCCGAGGTGTACGTGGTCACCACACCGCAAGCCGCAGCGCAGAAGGTGGCCCGACTGTCGGCGGCCATGGCCGAGAAGGTCCACATGGACGTCAAGGGCGTCATCGAGAACATGAGCTGGTTCACCGGCGACGACGGCAAGCGCTACGAGATCTTCGGTGCCGGCGGCGGCCAAGAGTTGGCCGACTCGATCAACGTGCCACTGCTCGGACAGATCCCGCTGCTGCCGCAGCTGCGTGACGGCGGCGACACCGGTCGACCCATCACCGCGGTCGATCCGGAGAGCGAAGTGGCCGGTGCGTTCCGGGCCATCGCCGAGCGCATCGCTGTCGAACTCAGGCCCAAGCGGGTGTACAACCCGGCCCTCACCATCTCGTGACTGCCGTCCGCTTGGCCCGAGGTTTGGCCGTTTGTTGCCGCGTGGCGGTACAAAGCGACCGAACGTCGCGGTTCGGGGCCGGACCCGCCTGAGCCTCGATCGCCCGTCTAGCCTGTCCCTGTCACGGCCCAGTGGCCGTCCCCGACCTCGAGGAGCACATTCGTGGATCTACGCATCGGCATGAGCAACGTTGCCCGAGAGCTGGTGGTTGACCTGGCGGACGAGACCGATCGGGACAAGCTCCAAGCCGACCTGCTCGGTCAACTCAATCAGGAGACCGGCACGCTGCGTCTGGTCGACCGAAAGGGCAAGATCATCATCGTGCCCACCTCCAAGGTGGCCTACCTGGAGATCGGTGCGGCGGATTCCGATCGCCGCATCGGCTTCGGCGGCTGAGCCCCATCCGGGGCCAACGTGATGGCCCTCCTCGACCGGCGCTTGCTGTTCGTCACCGGGAAAGGTGGCGTGGGGAAGACGACGGTCGCTGCCGCGCTTGCGCTCGAAGCGGCGCGCCAAGGCAAGCGGACGCTGATCTGTGAGGCCGACTCGTCGGGCAACCTGAGCGCGAGCCTCGAGACCGGACCGCTCGGCTTCGAGCCGCGCAAGGTGCGCGACGGCCTCGTAGCGATGGCCATGGACACCGAGGAATCGCTGAAGGAGTACCTCAAGCTCCAACTGCGCATCCCGCTGTTGGCCCGCATCGGGCCGCTCGCCCACACGTTCGACTTCCTGGCCAACGCCGCGCCGGGCGTGCGCGAACTGCTCACCGTCGGCAAGGTGTGCTGGGAGGTCAAGGAGCGCCACTACGACCTCGTCGTCGTGGACGCCGCGGCGACCGGGCACATCATCGGGCAGCTCGACGCACCACGGTCGATCAACGGTCTGGTCCAAGTGGGTCTGGTGCGCAACCAGACGCGTTGGATGCTCGATCTCCTCGACGACGAAGCGACCACCGGGGTGGTCGTTGTCACGACGCCCGAGGAGATGCCGGTGGTGGAGAGCGTCGAGTTGGTGGATCGCCTCGGACGCGAGACCAATGTCTCGCTGGCCGCGGTGGTGGTGAACCGTGCGTTGCCCGAGTTGTTCACCCGCGACGACGCGGCGCTGTTCGATGTGATCTCGTCGGGTCCAGCAGCCGAGACGTTGCGCGCCGGGGTGGGGAGCGGCGCCGAGTCGCTCATCACGGCCGCTCATCTCTCGCAGGTCCGGCGTCGCTCTCAGGCCGAGCATCTCGAGCGACTGCGCGAGGGTCTCGAGACGCTGGGTGCTGACGTGCCGATCATGTTCGTGCCCGAACTCTTCGCCCGGCTGCAGGGCATGCGGGCCACGGCCACCATCGCCGATCGTCTGGCGGAGGAGTTGTGAGCCATGCGTGACCTCGAGCGCCTCCTGGCCGCGAAGGAGATCGCGGTGACGTGCGGATCGGGTGGCGTTGGCAAGACGACCACCGCCGCAGCCCTCGGTGTGATGATGGCGTTGCGCACCGAGTCGCGCGTGCTGGTCCTCACTGTCGATCCGGCTCGTCGCCTGGCCACCGCGCTCGGGCTCGAGAGCGTCGGCAACCGCGCAACTCGAATTGCCCCCGGCGTGTTCGCCGAAGCGGGCATCGAGCCGCGCGGCGAGCTGCATGTGGCGATGCTCGACACCAAACAGGGCTGGGACGATCTCATCAATCGGCACGCGCCCAACGACAAAGTGCGACAGCAGATCCTGGGCAACTCGATCTACGCGTCCATCAGCGGACGATTCGTGCAGAGCCACGACTACATAGCGGCCGAGCGCCTCTACGATCTGCACTCCTCCGGCGACTACGACCTGATCGTCATCGACACGCCTCCGAGTCGCCATGCTCTCGACATCCTCGATGCCCCGGCCCACATGACTGAGTTCTTCGGGTCGCGACTGCTGCGATGGCTCACTGTGCCGAGCCGCAATCGTGTGCTCACCGTGGCCTCGAAGCCCTTCTACCAGATCGCTGATCGCATCCTCGGCAGCCAGTTCCTGGGCGACATCGTCGAGTTCTTCTCCTTGCTGCAGCAGATGGAAGCCGGCTTCCTGGAGCGCGCAACTGCGGTTGACGCGCTGCTCACCGATCGCCGAACGACGTTCGTGGTCGTGTCGACGCTCGAGTCGGCCCCGTTGGCCGAGGCCGAGTACTTCATCGAGGCACTCGCGCAACGAAAGTTGCACCTGGGGGCACTGGTGCTCAACAAGGTGCTGCCTGGACAGTTGGCCAAGCCGGCGATGGGAAAGGCCGCCACCGAGCTCCGTCGCCGAGCGTCGGTGCTGGCCGCGGATCTGCTGGAGCACGTCAACAAAGGCGCGGGTCGTTCCGCCGACGCCATCGAAAAGGTGCTCCTCGCCGTCGCCGACAACGGCGTCAACATGCAGGCGGCGGCGCGACGAGAGGCGGAGCTGCGAGCCGAGCTGTCGGTGTCACCCGAGGTGACCGTCGCCGTCCCGCATCTCGACGCCGACATCACGGACCTGCGGTCGTTGAGTGATCTCGGCCACCGCTTGTGGCGATGAGATCTCGGGCGATGACGCTCGGGTGATGGGGCCGCTGCGATAGCCCGGTGACTGGGCCGAATGGCCCGGTCAGGGTCGGTTCCCTCAACTTCACCAGAGATGCGACAGACTGATCGATCGTGGCCACACTGTCTGAGCTCGCTCGCCAACACACCCGGTTGTCCAAGGACCAGATAGGGCACCTCCAGCGGCTGGTGTCCGACTGGGGGATGCTGGCCGACCTGTGTTTCGGGGATGTGCTGCTGTACCTGCACACGCCCGATGGACGCTGGATCGTGGCCGACCACGTTCGCCCGGTGACCAGCCAGACCATCTACGTCGAGGACTGGATCGGATCGCAGGCGAACGTCACCCGCCGGCCCATCCTCACCCAGGCCTTCGATGCCGGAACGGTGTCCGAAGGTGAGGTGTCGATCGAGAGCACCACGGCGCTGGCCCGGATGCAGGCCATCCCGGTGAAGCGCTTCGGTGAGGTCATCGCCGTGCTCACCCGGGAGTGGTCGCCCACCGGAGGCCGCCAGCCCGGCGAACTCGAACGCACGTATCTGTCGGTGTTCAACCGCTTCGTCACCATGATCAACGAGGGCACCTATCCCTATCCGGACGCCCGGCGGTCCACCGATTCCGGTCCCCGCGTCGGTGACGGCGCCATCGTGCTCGACCCGACGGCAAAGGTCGTCTACGCATCGCCCAACGCGGTGAGCGCGTTGCATCGCGCCGGTATCAACACCAATGCGGTGGGTTTGCGACTCAGCGAGCTCGGCTTCAACGATTCGCCGATGCGCGCGGCCATCGACAAGCTCGAGCCGGTGGTCGAGGAGTTCGAGCAGACCCCGGAGGTCACGCTGTTGGTGCGCTGCCTGCCGCTGTTGTCGGCGGGCAAGGCCACCGGTGCGCTCATGCTCATCCGTGACGTGTCCGAGTTGCGCCGTCGCGATCGGATGTTGCTGTCGAAGGACGCCACCATCCGTGAGATCCATCATCGGGTGAAGAACAACCTGCAGACCATCTCGTCGCTGCTGCGGCTGCAGGGCCGCCGTCTCTCGTCGCCGGAGGCCAAGGAAGCCATCGACGAATCCGTGCGTCGCATCCGAACCATCGCCTTGGTGCACGAGACGCTGAGCCGCGAGGCCGGCGACGACGTGCCGTTCTTCGACATCGTGCGGCCGCTGACCCGCATGGCCGAGGAGAGCCTCCAGTCCCCCGACCGACCGGTGCGCTTCCGGGTCATCGGTGAGGGCGGCAAGCTGCCGGCCACCATCGCCACGCCGCTCGCCGTCGTGCTCACGGAGTTGTTGCAGAACGCCGTCGACCATGCGTTCACCGACGGTTCGATGGTGCCGTCATCGGGCGACGCCGGTCCGGGGTCGGTCGTGGTGCAGTTGTTCAACGATGGCGAGCGGCTGCGCGTGGATGTGATCGATGACGGTGGCGGCCTGCCCGATGGCTTCTCGCTCGACACCGCCACCGGGCTGGGGCTGTCCATCGTGCGGACGCTGGTGACCACGGAGCTCGCGGGCACGATCGAGATGCGACCGGCGCGCCCGTCGGACTTGGCCGAGGCACAGATCGCCGCGCCCAACGGCACCGGCACCGTGGTCGAGCTCGAGATCCCGCTCGACACCCCGGGCTGATTGCTCGGCTACCAGCCGACCAACATCGGGTAGAGATCGCCCTTGTAGTCGCCCGGCTCCGGTGACACGAGGTCGAGTGCCCTGCCGTCGACGATCACCTGGTTGTCGTTGATCGTCGCCCAGTGCTGCCCCGAGGAGTCGACGGAGAACTCCTCGACGGCGGTGCTTTTCGCGATCTCACTGAGTTCTTTCCCGGTAGTGCTCTCGAGCAGGACCAGGCGCGTCGGAGCACCCTCGGCTGATCCGACTGCGGGCCACAACTGGGCCACGATGTTCCCGTCAGGGCGAACAGCTTCGAGCCAGAGCTCTGTTGCGCTCCCGCTGCTCAGCATCGCTCGCTTCCCGCTGGCGATCGACGGGACGGCGGTGCTGTTCACGTCCACGGTCACGATGCGATCATCGGACATCACGAGCACGGCGCCACCGTTGGCCCACACCGGTGAGCGCAGCACCGGCCTCGCGTCAGCCCGGTACTGAGCGCCGGGGAAGGTCCATGACCGTTCGGCGCCAGTGGCCAGCGTGCGGACCACGAGCGTGTCGATGTTCGACACGAACCACATCTCGTTCTCGGGGTCGGTCACGCAATCGGACGACGTGAGATAGGCGAGCTTGGTGCCGTCCGCAGAGATGATGGGTGGTCCGCCGGGGGCGATGCGGTCGATCGATCCGTCGCCGTCGATCACGCTGATGTCGCCATCGATGTAGTCGCACGAGTACCACGAGTCCTCATATCCGCTCGCCACGTACACGGCGCCGTTGGGTGCTCGGTGGAGATCGGAGAAGAAGCGGCCTTCGGGGTACGCCTCGGTCGTGATCGTCCGCACGATCTTGCCGCTGCGGATGTCGTGCTCGGCGATCACGCCGTTGTCCCAACCGACCAACAGCGTGTCGGGTAACGCAGGCACGGTTGTCGGCGAGGTACCTGACGAGGTCGATGGTTTGGCCACCGACGTCGCAGCGGTGTCGGTCGGGGCTGTGGTTGGAACGGGGACGCTCGAGAGCGTCGTGTCAATATCAGTTGACGTTGTCACGGTCGGGCCGAGCGACACGGTGGGCTCCGCTGCCTCGTCCCCGCATGCCGACACGAGGAGGGTGAGTCCCAAGAGGCAGGTGACCCAGCGGATGGTGCTCACGTCCGGACTCCGTTTCCCCCTCGGGCAGGCTGGCCGGGGACGTCGGGAAGTCTGGCAGCTCGGCGCCCGGCCGAGGCGGTTCGTGGGTCCCCGGAATCTTTTCTCACAATCGCGGAACTCTCGTGGTCGGGCCTGCATCACTCAGGGCACAACGGCAACCAGCGCCGAACGAACAAGGAGCCCAGCGATGTACGAGAACAGCGACTACTACCAGGACCTCAGCAACCAGATCTACCAAGTGTCGAACGGATTCTTCGAGATCTCCAACGACTTCTCCCACATGGCCGACCAGGCTTGGATCGCCGGTGACTACGACGGCTACCACCAGTTCTACGACGCATCGGTCAACGCCGACTGGTACTCGAACCAGCTCGAGGCTGCGTCCTGGGATGCCTGGTACGGCCCGGTGAACAGCGAGGGCTACACCGCCATGGATGCCTCGGCGGGATACACCTCGATGGACACCAGCTTCATCGAGCCGGCCAGCTACGCCTCGAGCACCTCGCTCATCAGCGACAACGACACCTCCAGCTATCTGTGATCGATCGACCTCCGGTCGACCCGATCCGAGATCCCCAGCCAGAGATCCCCCGGTGCGGACGCCATCGAGCGTCCGCACCGTCGCGTGTCGGTGCCGTCAGGTGACCGTGAAGGTGATCGATGCGGTGGCTGAGTTGCCGGCGGCGTCGACGACGGTCAGGCTCAACGTGTTCGTCGAGGCGACGTTCCAGGTGCCGCGGAAGTAGTTGCCTGGAAGCCATCCGTCCTGGCCGGGGTTGATCTGCACCGGTCCGGTCAACGACCAGGTACCCGACACAGCCAGTGGTGCTTCGACGGTCCACGCGGTGTCCACGCCGCGCTGGACCTCGGTCGGCCCGACCAGCTTCACCGACAGTGTGGGCGCCGCGGTGGTTGCCGGCACGGTGGGGGGCACCGTCGGGGCAACGGTGGCCGGTGGGGCTGTCGGTGCGGGAGCCGACGTCGGCTCCACCGGGGGCGATGTCGTGGCGGGTGGTGGGTTGGTCGCACTCGTCGTCGAGCCGATCGTCGTCGAGAAGGTCACGGCGCTGGCGACCGTGGAGCCGTTGGCCTGTGCCGCCGACGTCGATGCCGCAACTGTCGTGTCGGTGGCATTGGTGGTGGCCGTCGACGTGGTCGTGGAGGACGCGGAGCCCGAGCCGCGGCCGTTCACGATGACCGCGATCACGATGGCCAGCACGGCCAATGTTCCCGCCGCCGCGGTGGCGAGGAGCCGGGTGGATCGGCGGTCGATTGCTCGCGGCGAAGCGTCGGTGACCGGCACGGGAACAGCGATCGACCCGAACGACGTGGGAGTGGGCAGTTGGTTGGCGTCGTCGGACAACGATGCGTCGACTTCGCCACGCCACTGCTCGATGTTGGCGATTCGACGATCCGGGTCGCTGTCGAGCCCGCGACGCAACACCGCCGCGAGCGACTCCGGAATGCTCACGGGCAATGGTCGTCCACCCTCGATCCTGCCATCGGAGTATCTCCGCAGCGGATCGGGCGCCTCTCCGGAGGCCACCTGTGCCATGAGTGCGCTCACTGCATAGATGTCGGTTCGGGTGTCGATCTTCGCCCCGGGCAAGGTCTGCTCGGGAGCCATGTACCCCGCCGTCCCCACGCCGACGGTGATACCGGAGTCGAAGGCAAGGTCCTTGGCCAGTCCGAGGTCTCCGAGCATGATCCGTTCGCCGTCCCGGATGACCCTGGCATCACTTGTGGCAACTTCAATTGACGCACCGTTGCCGACCGTGGAGCGACGGTCGTCGGCGGTGATGAGAAGGTTCGAAGGTTTGATGTCGCGGTGGGCGATACGTCGCTCGTGGAGTACGGCCACCGCATCAGCAACGGCCGTTGCCACCCGGCGGAGTTCATTGGCGTCGGGACGCAACTGTCGCTGTGCCAGTTCGATGAGCCGCTGCTCGAGCGTGCCTCGCGACGCGTAGTCCATCACCAGATAGGGGCGACCATCCTCGGTCTCGGCGATGTCCCGAATCTGGACCACGTGCGGATCGTTGATCGACCGGAGCAATCGGGCCTCTTGCACGAAGCGAGCGCGCACCTCGGGCTCCCACGACCATCGATCGCTCAACAGCTTCACCGCGACCGGGACGTCCAGGCGTTCATCGAAGGCCAGGTACACGGTGGCGAAGTTCCCAGCACCGAGCCGCCGTTGGACCACATAACGGCCAGCGCCGAACGAGCGCGGCTCACCAGGGACCAGGTCCCGCTTGGGTTCGTCGCTGGGCGCCGAGCTGTCGCTCATGCCAGCGAGCCTCCCGTACGGAACTGCTCGAGCACCCGATCGGCGATGTACTGCCGCCCGCGGCTGATGCGTGTCCGAACGGTGTTGAGCGGAATGCCGAGTTGCTCGGCGATCGTGGCGTAGTCGAGGCCCTGCACGTCGCACATCACCACCGGCTCGCGGAACTTCGGATCGAGTTCTTCGAGCGCCTGACGGATCATCGCCCGACTGGCCACGACCGAGCTCATGTTGCGTACCTGTTCGGTCAGATCGCTGAGATCGTCACCATCGGGAACGGCGACGCGCTTGTTGCGACGCAGCACCTGCAGCGCCTCGCGCTCGGCCACCCGGTAGAGCCAGGTCGTGAATCGGGAACGCTTCTCGAAGGTACCGACGGCGCGGGCCACGGCCATGAGCGTGTTCTGCAACGCGTCCTCGACGGCCCCTTCGTCGATGAGGATCTTGCGAACCGGTGCTGCGGCGAGCCGATGCCGGTCGATCATGCGCAGCAACACGTCGAGGGCTTCGGCGTCGCCGTCGGCCGCAGCCTCGACGGTCGGACCGAGCAACGTGTCGATGGCGAGGAAGTCGTTGCGACTCCGAGCAGATGCGATGTCGCTGTCGAGCCGGTTCCGGGCCCCGGCGTCAGTTGCCATGCATCGGTAAGCTACCCGCGACGGCCCGATCGGTGGAGAGGCAGGGGTCAGTGAGCTGGGCCATCGGCATCGACTTCGGTACGTCACGGTCCTCAGGGGCCATGGCAGGCATCGATGACCGGTCCTCAGAGCCGTCAACGGGCGGTTTGTCGGCCATCTCGGCGTCCACCCTCGAGATCGAAGGCAGCCGGTGGGTGCCATCGATGGTGCTCCTGACTCCAGAGGGGGAGTTGGCTGTCGGCACTGCGGCGGAGAACCTCGCCGGCGTGTATCCAGAACGCCTCGAGCGAACGCCGAAGCGATCCTTGGGTGCAGCCACCCCCCTTTTGTTGGGTGGTGAACCGGTCGACGCTCGCGATGGCGCCGCCGCGGTCATGCGGGCGATCGTGGCCGAAGGCCGACTTCGCAGTGGCGGCGACCAGCCGTCATCGGCGGTGCTGACCCACCCGGTCCGTTGGGCCGATGCGCGTCGTGATGCACTCGTCGAAGCGGGTCGTCGCGCCGGTCTCGAGCAGATCACCTTGGTGGAGGAACCGGTCGCCGCCGCGATCCACTACGCGGCGGCGCACGTGGACATCGGCGCTCATGTCGGCGTGTACGACCTCGGCGGCGGAACGTTCGACACGGCCATCCTCCAACGCACCGCGGAGGGGTTCGAGGTCATCGGCGTGCCCGGCGGCGACGAGAACATCGGCGGCGAGGACTTCGATCACCGGCTGTTCCGGTACTTCGGTGCCTGTCTGGCCGAAGACCAGCCGGAGCTGTGGGAGCGGCTGCTGACAGATGACGATCGTCGGTGGAAGCGGGCCGCGCTCGACTTGCTGACGCAGGCGCGCCGGGCGAAAGAAGCGCTGTCATCGTTCACGTCCACCCAGGTGTTCGTGCCGATCGCCGATCGGGACATCATGGTGAACCGCAGCCAGTTCGAGTCGATGATCATCGATGACGTCGAACGGACGGTCGACCTGATGGAGGACACCGTCGTCGACGCGGGGCTGAGCATCGAGGACCTCGCGGCAGTGTTCCTCGTCGGGGGGTCATCTCGCATGCCGCTGGTGTCGCAGTTGGTCACCGAGCGATTCGGTGATCGTGTCGTCACCCGCGATGAACCGAAGTCCGTGGTGGCGCTCGGTGCCGCTCGGTTGGCTGCGCTTCGAGCTGGTGCCACGGCTGGTTCGGCCGCGCCGTCAACCCCAGTTGCGCATCAGACCGCGAACCTCGGCGTGTCGCCGACCGAGAACCTCGGCGTGTCGCCGACCGAGAACACACCGCAACCTCCTCAGACACTGATGCCGCCGATGGCTCCGCCGCCGCGAGCACCGTTGGCACCGCCGACGTTGCGAGACCCGTCACCGCCGCCGCCACAGATGCCCGTTCCGCCGGCTCCGCAAGCAGTCACCGTGGCGTGGCGCCTCGCCGTGTCGCAACCACCCGGGCGCCTCAACGCCGACGCGCATGGTGTCGTGTTCGGCTCGGGCGACACGTCGGTCACCAGCGTCGATCCGCGCTCGGGACAGTTGGTGTGGCAACAGTCCATCGGCGCGGGCGTGTGGGCCGCACCTGCGCTCAGCGACCAGATCGTGGCCGTCGGCGGTCTCGATGGCCGCGTGGCCGTTCTCGAACGATCGAGCGGAGCGATGCGATGGGCGGTCTCCACTGGCGCTGCGGTGGTGACCTCGCCATGCATCGTGGGTGATGTCGTCATCGTCGGCAACGACGGCGGTCGACTCCTGGCACTCGATCAGTCCAGCGGACGACTCCGATGGGAACTCCCGGTCGGCGCAGCGATTCGCGGCGACCTGGTCGCCGATGGCGAGATGATCGTCGTCACCAACGTCGCGGGCCAGGTGCTCCTGACCGAGGTCGCCACCGGGGTTTGCCGATGGGGATACCGAACGGGCGGATCGGTACTGCAACGACCGGCACTCACCGTCGACCGGGTCCTCGTGGCGAGCGAGGACGGTTACGTGCACGGGCTGCGCCGTGACAACGGCTCAGCGCTGTTCGGCGTGCGCTGCACGAACCGGCCGACGACGGCTGTGGTTCTCGACAGCCAGACGTTCACCTTTGCCGACGACCGCGGTGTGATCCGTACCCATCGGATCGACACCGGGCAGATGGTCAAGGAGATCGCCACGGTGAGCACCCAGGTGAGTGGGCTGGTCGTGCATCGCACGGCGTCGTCGTCGACGGTGATCGCTGAGACCGGTGGCAGCCTCGTCGGCATGGACAGCGACACCGGTGCGGCGCGCTTCGTCGTGCCGACAGGTCAGGGCAACCGATCGGTCCCCGTCCTGTCGGGCGGGCTGGTCGTCATCGCCACGACGTTCGGTCAGATCTACGCCGTCGTTGCTCCCTGATCGGCGCGCCAGACGCGACGTTGGCC
The DNA here is from genome assembly GCA_050246915.1 of Acidimicrobiia bacterium. GTDB lineage: Bacteria > Actinomycetota > Acidimicrobiia > Acidimicrobiales > Ilumatobacteraceae > JBFWVD01. Next base: position 26,374 of record JBFWVD010000026.1, read on the forward strand.
GACGCACGGGGCGCCGGCCAACGTGATGTCTCTCGAGCCGCCGTTGCCGGCGTCGGGATCACTTGGTGAGAACCAGCTTGAGCGGGAGCAGGACGGCATCGACGAGGTTGGCGACGATTCCGGTGCTGCCGCTCGAGTCGCTGTTGTCGACGATCGTCGAACCGGTCGTGTCGGCAGTGGGTTCGGTCGCATCGTCGTTGACGACGATCATCGCGTTGCCCGAGTCGACCCAGGCGTCCTCGAAGTCCTCGATCGGGATCGCCACGCCTGCGCCGTCGGGAAGGCCCGGATCGTTCAGGTAGACCACACCGGCCTCGTCGTCGATGCCGGTGATGACCACGGCGTGCCCGGTGGCGAAGTCGTCGGCGAACGGTCCGTCGCCCTGCCCGTAGAGGTCGTCGGAGTCGAGCCCGATGATGACCGGGGTGCCGTTGTCGAGCATCGTGCGCAGATCATCGGTGGTCCCCGTGGTGAGCTCCGCCTCCACGCCGTACTCGGCGAGCAAGGTGACTCCGCCGTCCATGCTCATGCCGTCCGGGCCGAGCATCTCGAACTGGTTGGCCAGGTCGACGAGCTCGGACTGGGGCACCTCGACGCCCGTGATCTCGGTCAGCACCATGGCGACCGATGTGGGCAGGCAATCGTTCGGGCCGACCTGCGCCTGGTGGTAGGGGATCTCGGCCATGGGATCGCCGTGGACGTCGTCGCTGGTCTGTGTTTCGCACGTGGCGGTGACCTCGGGATCATCGAACGGCTCGCTCCACGCAGTGGCGGGATCGAACTCGGACTCCATGACGCCGTCGCCATCGGAGTCGACGGCTCCTTGGTCGAAGCCGCCGTCGCCGTCGACGTCGAGAGCGGCGGTGTCGAGCAGGCCGTCGCCATCGGTGTCGATGAGGAGCAGCTCGGCTCCGCTGAGCGGGTCGATCACGTCGTAGGCGTCGGCGACGCCATCAGCGTCGAAGTCGAAGGCAAAGGTCTCGGCGAAGCCATCGCCGTCGAGGTCGAGTTGCAGGCTGGTCATGCCGTCGAGGTCTTCGGTCCCGTCGGTGTACACATCGGTGCTGGTCGTGGTGTTCATGTTGGTTTCTCCTGTGTCGGGTGGTTCTGCCCTGACCGATGCGGGTCGGCCCGGAAGAGTTCCGCGCTCAGGAAGAAATGTTGCGAACCGACGTGGTGGCCAACCGAGCGTCGACTGCCCGCTGCACCGGTTCGATCTCGGCTCGGTATCGAGCGATGTCGCTCAACGTGGCCTGGATGGATCGCTGCAGATCCTGGCGGCGCCCGGCCTCTGCCTTCATGAGGTTCTGCAGTTCGCGTTGCTCGCGGTCGAGTTGACGTCGCCGCTCGGCCAGGCGATCTTCGACGTACTGTTCGACAGCCTCTCGGAGATCCAAGATCCGCAGCGACAGCTCCGTGGTGAACTCCTTGGCCACCCCTTCGGCTCCGAACAGGGCATCGGCCACGAATCGCTGCAGATCAGCCTTGGCTCGCTGCTTCTCCCTGGCCCGCTTGCGCAAGTTCCCGATGGGGTAGGCGATGGCGACACCGATGCCGTAGGCCACCAACCCCAAGCCGCCCGTCGCCAATCCGAGCACTCCTGCAGCGGCATTGGCGATGTTGGCGAACGTGAACGTCTGCATGGCCATCGGCAACGCGTCGTCGAGCAGGTTGAACTCGCCAGTGTTGATGTTGTTCGCACCAGCGAGATCCTGGAGTGATTGCGGCATGGCGAACTCGCCGAGCACGGCGTCCATACCGTCAGCCCCGAACTCTGCGAGCACCGCGGCGATGGTCGTCTGGAAATCCCGGTTGACGTTGGACACCAGCTCGTTCCACGCGCCGAGCAACGATCGTTGCAGGTCTGCTGGAAGCGCGCTCAGGAGGGCATCGGTGTCGTCGGCTGTCGCGATGAGCTGCCAGTACTGCTCCTTGACCCGATTGAGCTCGCGAGTGACCAGACGGGACGAACTGGTCTGCAGTCGCACGATGGTGTTGCCGAGCGCGCCACGCCACCGTGCCTGTTTCGAGCCGAACTCCTCGAGTGCTCTTTGTCGCGCCGCGATCTCTTCCGGCACCGATGCATCACCGGCGAGGGCGCGAGCTCGTTGCTGTTGCTCGCGCTCCACATCAGCGAGCAACACGTGCAACAAGGCGATGAGGTTGGCGAGGCGGATGTCGTCGCGCTGGTCGACGCTCCGCTCGAGCATCGAGCGGAGCGCTCCGATGCCGCTTCGCTCCCAGAGATCGGCGGCTTGCTCCACGCGGCCGGCCTCGCGGCGACGCTGTGCCTGATTGGCGAGGTAGCTGCTGGTGAGGATCATCGGCGTCTCGCTCAGACGCCGTAGACGGGCAGCAGCGGCAACATCGCCATCGGGCCGGGCGTCATCGGAGCGGGCGCCTTCAGACCGGGATTCGGCGGTGGCGCGGCGTTGTTCGTTGTCGGCGAACGTCTTCAGTTTGCTGCGCTGCTCAGCGAGCATGGCCTGGTTGACCGCGTCGGTGTTGGTGTCGGACTTCGTGACGATCAGCAGGGTGCGATCGGTGCGTTCCGTCGCCTCGGCGAGGAACTCCAGTTCTGTGCGCGCCACGGGTTCGGACGCCGAGATGGTGAAGAGCAGCGCGTCGGCTCGGTGGAGCGCGGCGAGCGCGAGGTCACGATGTCCTCGTGTCATTCCGCCGACGCCCGGGGTGTCGACCAGGACGATGCCGCGCGCCAACAGCTCGTCGGGCGAGACGATCTCCACCGACGTCACGCCCTCGCGCTTCGCGGGGTCACCGGTCATCGACGCGACATCGATCAGATCATCCGGGTCGATGTGCTCCTGGCGTGGCTCGCCGTCGTCCCCGATCCGGGTCACGATGATGTCGAACTGCTCTCCGTGTCGGAGCACGAGCTGCACGCTCGTGGCCACATCAGCGTCGACGGGCAACAGTGACGGGCGATCGAGCAAGGCGTTCAGGAGCGAGCTCTTGCCGCGCTTGATGTCACCGCACGCCACCACCACGAGTTCTCCCCGATTCCACTGGGCGGCTTCGTTGGCGATGCGGTCACCGAGGTCGGTCCTGCCCCATTCCCTCGCGCTGGCGTGGACTCGGTTGGCGATGCGAAGACCCTGGACCATGAGTGGGTTCTTCGTGGCGCGGGTCGCAACGCTGTCGCCAGTCTCGTTGTCGATCTGCGGCGCGGGCGTCGGTGGCGATGTGTGCGGTTCCTCCTGCTGCTCACTCATCTCGACTCCCATCGAACTGCGACCACAACACCTCGAACGCTTCTTTGACGACGCGGGCCATGCGTGCTTCGGCTGGGCTGCGGCGAGCGTCGTTGCCCCATGTCCCCCATCGGGCGGCGCCCTCGAGTGCTCGTGCGGCAGCGTTGTTCGTGTTCGCTCCGATCGCGCTTTCCAACGACGAGCGCGAGACCAGAGCGGACACATCATCGAGCAGCTCCGCTGGCAGCGTCAGCTCCCCGGCGGCTACGGCGTGGGCGACCTCGAGGAGACGGAGTCGATGCAGTGTGCTGTCGAGCTCCAACCGTTCGAGCGGAGTGCGCAACGCTCGCAATGCACGTGCGTTGTCGGGGTCGTCGCGCAGATAGGAGGCCCTGCGAAGATCACCGATGGCGGCGTGGGCCTTGAACAGTGCGGCCTGGTCGGCGAAGCGGTCCATGACGACGGCGCGCAGTGCGCCGAAGCCGCTGTGCTCCTCCAGGAATCGCAACAGGTCGCCAGCAGATCTGGCGCCTCGGTCGATCGCTCCGATCGCCACCGTCAGGCCATGGACGTCGAGCAGCGTGAGCAGCCGCTGACGCTCGCCGGGTGTGAGGTCGAGCCCGGGGAACCGGAGGAAGTCCTCGGCGGACAGCAGCATGTCTTCACGGTCGAACTCGTCGCGGACGGCGGCGACGGCGTGGACAGCTCGCGCGTCGGCCTCGGTGAAGACCGCGGCACGGGACGTCTCGGCCAGCAGACCGATGACCGGCAAGACGTCTCCGACAACGCCCCGCAGGTCTGAGGCCATACGCTGCACCATCGGCTGGACCTGACCTACCGGGTCGGGGGTTCGGCCCAGACGATCGATCTTGCTGAGCACCGCGATCGTCGATGCGGCGGAGAGCCCTGAACCGCCGAACAGTTTGGCGAAACCCTGGAGCACTGCTGCGTCGGACTGACGGAGCACGGGGAGGAGGAACAACAAGGCATCGGCCCGGCTGACTGCGCCCGCGGTGTGTTCGCCTTCGCGGCCGCTCACGCCGAGGAAGTCGCTCGTGGTGGTCTCGTTGTGTTCGGACACGGTGTTGAGTCCTGGCGTGTCCACCACGGCGAGGTCTTTCAACAGCGCGTTCGAGAGGTGGACGACGATGCTCGACACCTGCTCGATCGGTCGGCCCAGTTGATCGGGGAGTCGGCCGCGATCGAGGAGGAGCATCGATCGTGTGCCGTCGGTGCCGATCACTTCGGCCCGTTCGTGGACGCCGTAGCGGAACTCCGTGACCACGCGGGTGCATTCCCCGGTGTCGACCGCGGCGATCTTCTGGGCCAACAGTGCATTGACCAACGTGGACTTGCCCGAGCTGACCCCTCCAGCGACGGTGACGGTCAGAGGAACGTCGAGCTTCGTCCGCACCGAGGCGACCATGCTCCGGCCCGGGCCGTCAACCAGACGTGACAACGCGTCGTCGCACACCTGGCGAAGCGCGTCGAGAGCGGTGTTGTCCCTACCGAACACGTTTCACTCGGCCCGATGCACGGTCACGTCAGGCACGCGGATGACTCGGCCCGCGTCGGCGTACCCGCAGCGCTCCATCGACGCGACGAGTCCGAGCCGCGACGCGTCACTGGCGGGAACGGTTCCGACGCCGCGCATCGTGGCGGCGTCGAAGGCGGTGCCGGGCGCGATGTCGATGCGCCGGACACCGGCCGCCGCAAGGGCGTCGTCGATGTCGGTACGCAGGGCGGTGCTGTTGACCCGATCGCTCAGATCGATGAGGACGTCGATCAGCCGTGCGCTGCGATCGACGGCCGCGCCCGGCGGCGGCATCGGGTTGGACGCGACGGGCGATGGCGAAGGGGCCGGCAGGGACGATGAGCCGCGGACCTCGCGATCGACGCCGCGACGGCGGCGGCCGAGGACCGTCGCGGCCGCGACGCCGACGACGACGCCGAGCACACCTGCGACGGCCGCGGTCGTGACGCTGCTCGTGCCGTCACCGTCGCTGGATCGGTCGATCGTCGGTGCGGCCTTCGGGGCGCTCGTGGCCGTGGGCTTGTCGGTGGCCACGCACGCCGCGATCGCTTCGGGGCGGGCCAAGCCGTCGGCGACCTTCGTGGCGATGCACTGGTCCACTGTCTGTGCAGACGCCCAGGAACCGTTCAGTAGCACGCCGCCAGCGGCACAGGTCGCTGCCGCGATGGCGGCGAGCAACAGACGACGACCACCCGCCCCGGGCGCACGTCGACCCCCTCGAGCACTTCGACCCCCTCGAGCACTTCGACCACCGTGCACCGGCCGCTCCTCCCGCAGTTCGATGGCGAGGATAGGCGTTGGGTGCTCCTCCCCAGGAAGGGGTCAGCACCCGGAAAAATCTCGAATGCGACGGAACTCTCCCGTCGGCGGCTGCATCGGTCGGGTCAAGCGATCCCACCACGAGGAGAACCACCGATGTCCACCATGCCGATGAACCAACTGCCCACCCCGATCCAGGTCCCGTCGATGGCTGCGGCTCCCGTTGCCCCGATGCCGGCGCCGCCGAGCCCTGCCCTTGTCACCGAGTTGCTCTCCTCGGCGCCGCACCCCTCGGCGCCGCACCCCTCGGGGCCGCACCCTTCGGTGATTGCCCCGGTTCCGGCGATGCCCAGCTCGGCCACCACCACTGGTCGACGCAATGTCCGGCGGCTCACCATCGTGGGACTGGCCGTCGCGGTGGCGACGCTCGCCGGTGTCGGCGCAGTCGCAGCGTCAGCGACGGGCGGCGGACATGACGGCGGGGGCAATCGAGGGAGCGGCGGGAATGCCGGCAATGCCGCCATCTCCGAACGCGACGTCGCTGGGGCGTATGGATCGGAATTCGGTGTGGCGCCTTCCGATGACACGTTGGCCTGCGTGATGGACGAGGTGTCCTCCGATGTGGCGCCGTCCATCCAGGCTCTGCTCGACGGGAAGGTGCTCAGCTTCGATGACACCCGCGCCGCCATCTTGCCGTTCACAACATGTGCGCCCGATGAGGACTTCCTGGTCAACATCGTGACGGCGAGCTTGATCCTGGAGCCCATGGCCGAGGAGTCGTGTGTTCGTTCGGTGCTCGCCGATTCCAACGCCGGTGCCCGGGCCGATGCCCTCGCCATGTCGATCGTCGATCCCCAGCAGTTCGCCGACCGGCTCTACAACACGATTGCTGGGTGTGTGTGAACGCGAAAGGACCCCGCCGGAGCGGGGTCCTTTCGACTTGATCGGATGTAGCGGCCGGAGCTGCCCAGCTCCGGCTGGTTCAGCTGGCCTGCTTCTGGCGGGCAACCCACGCCCGGCGCAGCTTGCGGCGCTCGTCCTCACACGTGCCGCCCCAGATGCCCGAATCCTGATTGGTGATGAGGGCGAACTCGAGGCAGGCGGCGGAGCACTCACACTCGCGGCACACGGCCTTGGCTTCTTCGATCTGACGCAGCGCAGCACCAGTGGTGCCAACCGGGAAGAACAGGTCAGGACTGGTGTCACGGCACGCCGAGTTGGCGCGCCAGCTGTAGTCGGCGTTAGAAAGTGCAAGGCCCGTGGCACGGGACATGGGGACTCCTGAGGAAGCAGGGTGGGCAACGCTCGCTACGGCCACCGCCCGCGTTCCGTAAGAGCAGGCAAAAAGTAACCCTGTGAATCCATCGTTACAAGGGTGTGAATAGAGATTTCTGATCGGTTTCAGCGATCTATTGACGCAGTGAAAGTGATCGCCCACCGCGGCGCGTCCCGAATTGCCGTCGAGAACACGCTCGAAGCGTTCGTCCAGGCTCGCCGTTGTGGCGCCGATTGGATCGAGTTGGACGCCCGCCGGACCGCTGACGATGTGATCGTCGTCCATCACGACCCCCGAGTTCCCGATGGTCGTGCCATCGTCGAGTGCACATACGCTGATCTGCCGCGATACATCCCGACGTTGGATGCGGCCCTCGCCGCCTGTGACCCGTTGGGTATCAATGTCGAGATCAAGAACGATCCGGCCGAGCCCGACTTCGACCCGTTTCGGGTCATCGCTGTGACGGTCCTCGAGCACTGCCGGAGCCGAGGCGAGCGCATCTTGATCTCTTCGTTCGATCTGGCCGTCATTGATCGCGTCATTGGCTTGGACGCAATGCCGAGCACGGCGTGGCTCACCGAAGAATTCACTTGGGAGACCCTCGAGACCCTCCTAGCGCACGGTCACCGGGTGCTCCACCCCAGTCACAGAACCGTCACCATCGAGATGATCGAGGCCGCACATCGCCTCGGGGTCAGCGTCAACACGTGGACCGTCGACGATCCGGACCGGATGAGCGACCTCATCGCCATGGGCATCGACGGCATCTGCACCAACGTTCCCGACGTGCTTGTTGGGCTGCTCGCCTCGATGCCGGCCGACGGTGGATGACGAGCAGCCTCAGCGACTGGGTAGGACCAGGTTCATGACGTCAGGCTCGTGTTTGAACACGAGGCGGCTGGCATCGCCGAGATCATCGCCGTCGACTTGATAGGGGATCGGCTCGACTGCTTCGACGATGACCTGATCGAGATCGGTGCGGACCGAGACGCGCTTGGAGTCGGGCACTCCTCGGCCTCGGAGGGCTGAGCCGAGTGCCGGGAGGATGGTCGAGGCCTTGAGATCACGAAAGCCGACCATCACCAGCCCCCGGTCCAAGGTGGCGGCGGTGCTCAGCTCGAGGGGCCGGTTGCCGAGGAACGTGTAGGGGTTGGTGTTCATGCAGATGGCGAACTCCGCCTGGGGCACGACCGTGCCATCTGAGTGGGAGATGGAGAACGGAGCGGGCCCGTTGCGTCGACGTCGAGCCCAGGTGGCGAGGCCCGCGTATACGAACAAGGGGTGGCCGGCCCATCGCTTCAGCGAGCCGCGCCGCTCGACTTCGCGCACGACCGCAGCGTCGAACCCGATGCCGGTGTGGAACAGGAAGTAGCGCCCGTTCACCGAGCCGAGGCCGACACGGCGCATCGAGCCGGCGTCGAGCGCGTCGACCAACACATCCGTTGCCTCCACCGGATCGTTGGGATAGCCCAGCGTGCGAGCGAAAACGTTGGTGGAGCCGCCGGGGAGCGGAGCGAGTGCGCACGAGGTGCCGACCAAGCCGTTGGCCGCCTCGTTCAAGGTGCCGTCGCCACCGAGCACGGCGACGACGTCGAATCCCCGGGCTGCCGCGTCCTGGGCGAATCGGGTGGCATGTCCACGTCGACTCGTCTCGGCGGTGGTGACCTCGTGGCCGGCCCGAAGCGCCTTGTTGATGATGACTCGACCGCGCGCCGTGACCGACGAGGCGAAGGGGTTGACGATCAGCATCAGGCGCACGCCCGACCATTGTCGCACGGGTGCCGTGTGAACTGGGCCGTCTGGTTTGGTCGTGGGTTCGTTGTGCGGTCAAACTTCGGCCCATGAACGTCGTCGTCTGCGTGAAGCAGATCCCGGACCCGGCGTTGCCGGGCGCTCTTGACCCCAACACCAACACGCTCAAGCGTGATGGGAAGCTCATCCTGGATGACTCCGACGCCTATGGCGTGGAGATGGCGCTCCAGCTCGTGACCGCTGCTGGCGGTGGCGAGGTGTCGCTGGTGTCCATGGCTCCCAACGGTGAGACCGCTGGCCTGCGCACCGCGCTGGCAATGGGAGCGGCCAAAGCCGTGCTCGTGAGCGATCCCGCACTGCTGGGCTCCGATGCGCTGACCACCGCCAAGGTGCTGGCCAAGGCCATCGAGCGCATCGGCTCCGCTGATCTCATCCTGGCCGCCACCGAGTCCTCGGACGGCTACACCGGCACGGTGCCCGAGCAGATCGCCGAGCTCCTCAACCTCCCGTCGGTCACCTTCGCCAAGAAGGTCGAAATCGACGGCAGCACCGTCAAGGTGCAGCGCCAGACCGAGGCCGGCTTCGACGAGGTCGAGAGCCCGCTGCCCGCCGTCGTCTCGGTGACCGCCGGTGTGGTGGAGCCCCGCTACCCGTCCTTCAAGGGCATCATGGCCGCCAAGTCCAAGCCGATCGACACGGTCACCGCCGGCGATCTCGGGGTAACCCCCGTCGGTTGGGCCGGCGCCGGTCAGCAGATCGTGAACGTCGCTCAGGCCGAGGCCCGGGCCGCAGGCGAAGTGGTCGAGGATGACGGCGAAGGCTTTGCCAAGGTCGTCGCATTCCTCGAGAACCTCAAGGTCATCTGAGAAGGACTGACGACATGGCACTCAACACCATCTGGGTCTACGCCGAGGCTGCCAATGGCAAGCCCACTCCACTGACCCTGGAGCTCCTCACCAAGGCCCGTTCGCTCGGCGCCGGCTCGGTCGAAGCCGTTGTCGGCGGCGACGGCGCGGCCATCGCAGCGACCCTTGGTGCGTACGGCGCAGCAAAGGTCCACGCCACCGGCGATCTTGCCGGCAAGCTTCCCGGGCCCGCAGTGGCAGGGGCGATCGCGGCGGCCATCGCTGGCGGGGCCGCTCCCGACCTCATCTTGTTCGGCGCCACCTACGAGGCGCGTGACGTCGTCGCTCGCCTCTCGGTGAAGCTCGACAAGTCGGTTCTCACCAACAACATCGACATCGCCGTCGACGGCGACGCCGTCAAGGCGACCGCGGCTGTCTTCGGCGGCAACGTGCTCGTCACCACCACGCTCACCTCCGGTGCTCCGGCGTTGGTGATGGTGCGGCCCAAGTCGTTCGCAGCCGAAGAGGGCGGTGCTGCCGCTGGCGAAGTGGTGGCACTCCCGGTCCCCGACCTCGGTGCCACCGGCGCCGCCAAGGTGACCGCCGTGCACGTCGAGGAGTCGACCGGTCCGAAACTCGACGAGGCGAACATCGTCGTGTCGGGTGGACGCGGCCTCGGCGAACAGGCCAAGTACGAGATGATCGAGACCCTGGCCAAGCTCCTCAAGGGTGCCGCTGGAGCGTCCCGCGCCATCGTCGACGCCGGCTGGGTGCCCTACAGCTACCAGGTCGGTCAGACCGGCAAGGTCGTCAAGCCCACCGTCTACATCGCCGCCGGCATCTCCGGTGCGACGCAGCACATGGTCGGCATGAAGGGCTCCAAGAACATCATCGCCATCAACAAGGACAAGGAAGCCCCCATCTTCTCGATCGCCGATCTCGGCATCGTGGGTGACGTGCACAAGGTCCTGCCGAAGCTGATCGAAGCCCTCCAGGCTCGCAGCTGAACCAATCGAGGGGTGCATCCCTCAGCGGAGCTGTAACAACAGCCCAACCCGTGCATGAGCCCGGTCCGTCAGGACCGGGCTCATGTGCTTTTCGTGAGACCAGGTGGTGTCCTGCGATCACCGCAGGCGGTAGACGGGATCGGTGCGATCGCGGGTGCCGCTCCGGTTCAGTCCGCACAGCAGTCCGCCGTCGTAGTGGCCGAGCGACACCTCGCACCGGTTCCATTCCACCACCACGAGACGATGGACGAACACCCATCGTCCGCCGTGACGCGTGTAGCGGCTGAGGTAGCGGCCGCCCGTCCTGATCTCGTGCGGTCGGTCGATCGTGCCGGCTCGCTCAGCATCGGCTGCGTATCGATCGCCGAAGACTCGCTCGATGGAGTCGGGGCCACCGGACGCAATCACGGTTGACAGGTAGTAGGACTCGCTCGAGGCGTCATCGCCATCGATGTCGATCACTGCTTGGGTGACGGTGTGATGGGTCGAGATGAACAGCCCGCGTAGGCCGTCCATGATCGCGTCGGCCGCGGCGTGTACCGGCACCGGATCACCGCCGCGCTGTTCGACCCCGTCGGGATGGAACAGTGATCGGAGCAGCTCGGCATCGAGGCGATCCACCGCACGGCAGCACAGCGGCTCCAGACGAGCGATCGCCTGCTCATCGAAGAGTTTCTGCAGGTCTTGCTCCGGCGGTGTCAACATGGATTGACGAGTGGCGTGGCATCGTCAGGCATAGCTGTGCACCGGCTCTGGTCCTCGCCAGTACTTCATGAGTGGCATCGACTCCGGCATGAAGTAGTGCAAGGTCGTGGGGCCCACCTGACCGAGCAACTGGCGCAGGATCGGATCGGCGTTCTCGAGCAGATGCGGTGGGGCCTTGTCGTAGTCGAGTGGTCTGGCCCACAGCGATGAGTATCCGATGAAGATGACCCGCCGTTCGACGCGTGAGGCATTGGTGGGCGCGGCGTGCCAGATGTTCTGGGTGAACGCATACGCGTCGCCGGGCCGGGCCAACACCTGCATCTCGCCGGGGATCGGTTCGTCGGGCTCACCGCTGGCCGGCGCGAAGTCCCGTTGGAGATGACTTCCGGGAACGACCTTGGTGTTGCCGTGATCGGGCTGCGACAGATCGCTCAGCACGAACGCCACTTTCGCCGAGTACGTGTCGATCCACGGGAATCGGGGGGATGGTCCATCGCGATGCCAGTTCAACCGAGTGGTGGTGCTTCCCGCCTTGGGGAGGTTGCGGCCGGCGAACGTGCTGCCGTTCTCCGGATCGGGTGCGGGTCGCCTCACGCTCAGGACCGACGACGCCAACTGCAGGTTGTAGCCGAGGTGGTTGACCATCAGGTCGAGGGCTGGCTCTTCACGGATGAGTTCGAGGATCTCGGGAGCGCGAAATGCCGCTTGGAACATGTTGAGGCCGTCGGGTTGGCCCTCCTCCTCCAAGATCGCGTCGATCGCGGAATTGATCGCGGCGACGCGTTCGGCGCTCAGGAGGCCGGGCAACATCGCGATGCCGTTCTCGGCGATGTCGTCGAGCGGAGTGCGCATGGCAGCCCGGGTGCCGGTCAGCGATTCCAACATCGTCCCCTTTCGATGCCGCTGCACCGTACGTTGAACACCGTTGGAGCGCAACGGTGAGCGTCGGTAGTCGCAGGCTACCCGTGCCCTCAACCCGAGGTTTGGCCGTTCAGTGCCGCGTGGCGCGCGATTTCGGCCAAACCTCGGGGCGGGCGGGATTCGGGAAGGTCAGCTGCCGGGCTGCATCAGAGCCATGGTGCCCATGGCGTCAGCGAGCTCGACCGACGGGCTGCTCCGGATGTCGCTGAAGCGCTCGAGCAACTCCTCGGCGGTAGGGACACGATCGCCTTCGATGTTGATGCCCTCGGTGCACGCCACATACGAACGGGCGAACCAGCCGCCGCCGGCCAGGTAGACCTCGCCCGACACCGGGCAGCTCTCGTGCGCGAGCACGATGGCCATCGGGGTCACGCGCGACGGATCCATGCCGGTGCCGCCGCCCATGTCGCCGGCCAGACGGGTGGCGGCGATGGGAGAGATGGCATTGACCTTGATGCCGGCCCGAGCCCCTTCGAGGGCGAGGACGCGGACCATACCGACGACACCGAGCTTGGCCGCGGCGTAGTTGGACTGACCGAAGTTCCCGAACAGGCCCGACGCCGAGGTCGTGGCGATGAGGTTGCCACCGCCGTTGTCCTTCATCCACTTGAAGGCGGGCTGCAACACGAAGAAGGTGCCGCGCAGATGGACATCGATGATGGCGTCGAGCTCGGCCACGGTGAGCTTGGCGAAGGACTTGTCGCGCAAGATGCCAGCGTTGGACACCACGGCATCGACCCGACCGAAGTTGGAGATGGCGGTGTTGATGATGGACTCGCCGCCCTCGGGCGTGGCCACCGAATCGAAGTTGGCCGCGGCCTCTCCACCGAGGCGCTTGATCTCCTCGACCACGATGCTGGCCGCTGCGGTGTCCGAACCGGTGCCATCAGTGGCGCCGCCGAGATCGTTGACGACCACCTTGGCGCCGCGGCGGGCGAACTCGAGTGCGTGGGAGCGGCCGACGCCGTTGCCGGCGCCGGTGACGACGACGACCTTGCCGTCAAAGCTGAGCAGATCGCTCATGGGGGTTCCTCCAGTCAGAAGTGACGTGGAGCAACGTAGTTCGGTCGATGCGATAGGGCGCAGTGGCGCCGAGCGTGCCTCAGGGCTCGCCGGTGAGGTCGCTGAACCCGAGCAGGCTCCCGTCGACACCCCACCACGCCAGCGAGCCGTCCCAGCCCGCCGTGAACACTCGTCCGAGGCTGGCGCCGTTGCCGAACCCAACGGCGGGCACGCCGGGCTTGCCATGGTGCAGCAGGCGCTTCCACGTCCAGCGGCCATTGTGGAGATGCCACAGCGTCGCCGTGCCGTCGTAGCTCCCCGACACGAGGCGATCACCTCCGCCGGTGGTGGCGATGGCCTTGATGGACTTGCGATGCACTCGCGGCAGCGCCTCGATGAGGGCACCGGTCGCCGCGTCCCACCGACGCACCTGCAGATCGCGTGACGCACTCACGATCACGCCGACGTCGTCGGCGGCGACGGAGTTCACCAACACCATGGTCGGATCGTCGGCTCGCCACGCCTGATCGCCATCGGACCAGGCCGACAACGTGCCGTCGGACGAGCCGGCGATGAGCAGATCGCACGATCGCGAGTAGGTCAGCGACTTGATCGGTGAGTGGTGCGCCGGCCACGCACCTCGGTGGTGGCCCTCGATGTGCCATCGACGGATGACGCCGTCGTAGCCCGCAGTGAACAGCATCTCGCCGCCGGGATGCCACACCACGGAGTTGATCGGGCCACCCTCGGGTGCGGCGAACGACGTTGTCGCCGATCCGTCCCGTCTCGAGATGTGGATCACACCGCGATAGTCGGTGGAAGCGACGTGACGGCCATCGGGCGAGAACGCCGCGCCGTTCACGATCGAGGTGTGACGGGCGAGCAGACGGCGGGCTGCTGCACCGGTCGACGCGGGCCGCACCGACATCACCGAACCGTCGTCTCGACCCACGACGACGTCCGTGTCGTCGACGGCGAGGAAGTTGATGCCGTAGGTGAAGCTCGGCGCGTTGTCATCGTCGATCGGATGCACGACGGGATTGGCCCCGAAGCTGCCGATGATCACCCGATCGGAGGCTTGCACCGCGGCACGCTCCCATTGGATCGGATGGCGCAATTGCGACCGCACGGTCCACGTCGAGGTGTCGTACACGCGCATGGTGGCGTCATAGGCGCCGACCAGCAACGTGGAGCCGTCGGCCGCGAAGCGCACGAAACGCACGGCGGCGTTGGCATCGTCGAGTGTGCGCAGCACGTCGCCGCTCTGGGGGTCCCACAGCCGGCACACGCCGTCGTCGCAGCCCGTCGCCACGATGGAACCATCCGTGACCAATCGATGGCCTCGGGGTCTCCGGGATGCTTGAGCACGTGGATGACCTCGAGCGTGTCGAGATCCCACACCCGCGCCGTTCCGTCCTCCGCTGCGGTGGCCACGCGCGAGCCGTTGGGATCGAGCGCCGCGCCGAACACGCCGCTGTCGTGCCCGACCAGATGACGCTCGCGCCATGTTTCGTCGGACGATGTCCACACCCGCACGATCGGATCGAGATGATCCATCACGCACACCAGGCCTTTGCTGTCGGGCAGCCAGCGAACGACGTTGACATCGTCGCCGTGCGGTCCGAGCGCCAGGACGTGGCTGCCGTCGGCAACATCGAGCACGAAGGCGAACCGATCCGCCGCCGCGACGGCCGCGCTGGCGCCGTCGGGTGAGAACCGCACGTCGTTGACGAGGTCGTCGAACTGCACGCTCCACAGCTCGCGATCATCGAGCCAGCAGATGACCCGGCCGTCGTAGCCGCCGGTCAGCGTGCGCCCCGATACGGGCTCGTGATCGACACAGGTGATGGGCGAGATGTGGGGCATCGTTGGTCTTCCGCTGTCGGTCGTCAGGGGTTCACGAGCAGAGGCCGAGTTGCTCGAGGACCGTGTCGGCAAAGGCATCGACGAAGCGGGGGAGCCGCCCGTAGATGAACCCGTTGCGGGACTCGGCGAACGTCGGCGACGGCCAACGCTCGATCCATGCCTTCATGTCAATCACGGTTGACGCATTCAGGCCGAGGGGTGTGTCGAGCAATCGAGGGACGGCGAGGATGGGCTTTGCGTAGAAGTGCAGCAGTGCTCGGCGCGCCGTGCCGGGAAGGAGCTGCGCGAGTTGCTCGCCGGTGACGTCGATGGTGGGGCCGCTGGCCTCGACCCGTGTGAACGCGCCCTCGTATGCGGTGCCGCCGAGGTAGGCGACGAGATCAGCGAGCAGCCGGCGGCCACGGTCGGCCACCGCCACCTCGGTTGACGCGATGCGATATCCGGCCAGGCGCAGGCGCACACCGAGATCCCAATCTTCCCCGGCCAGCATGATGGGACCGTTCGGCCCGTCCCCGACGGGCTGTCGATAGGGGCCACACGCGATGTACGCCTCGGTGCGCACGGCATGGTTCACACCGTTGAGATTGGTGGGGCCGAGGATGGATTCGCTGCGCACCACCACCTCGCCGAAGCGCTGCGACAACACCTGAGCATTGGGATAGGGCGCGAGCAGATGGGCTTGTTCCTCCTCACCGTTAACCGCGCCGACGGTGTTGTCCGCGTCGAGCGCGGCGAGGGTTGTTGACCATGCGCTCACCCAGTTGTCGGGCAGCACCACGTCGGCATCGGTGGTGAGGATCCACTCCGGTGAGCGTGCGTGGTCGGCGCAGGCGATGGCCACTGCGGTCGTGCGCGCCGCACCCGGCCCGCCGTGACGTCCGTGCTGCACGGTGATGATCTCGGGCCATCGATTGCCCGCCGAGTCGACGATCTCGCCGGTTTCGTCGGTGGAGCCGTCGTTCACCAACACCAACTGCCAGTTGGGTTGCGCGACGATCTGCGGGATCAACGTGGACAGGAGGTCGGGCAGGAATACCGCCTCGTTGTGGCACGGGATGATGACCGCGACGGTCGGGCTCGTCATTCGGGATCGGGCGACAGCAGCGTGTCGTCGTGGTCCACCCAGAACTCACCGGTGAACGTGCTGGCGATCTCGATGGCGACGTTGGCACCCGATCCCGCGCAGATCACCGCTTGGGATGGCCAGCCGGCGACGACCCCACATGCGTACACACCGGGCACCGAGGTGGCACCCCACTTGTCGGTGACGACGTTGACCTTGACAAAGGGCTGGCGGGCATCGGTCGTCTCCAACGGGAGTGACGCCAACTTCAGCGTTCCCTGGCCCGTGGCCAGCACCACGTAGTCGACCACGAGGCTGCCCTCATCTGTCTGCACGGTGAACGAGTGGCCGGGCACGACATCGTCCACCTTGGTTGCGTGTGTCGTAACGGAACGCAATTGGAGTTGCGCCCTGAGCTGGGCCAGGAGATCTCGACCTTCGAGTGCGTCGTGGCCGGGGAGGTTGGTGAGCCGTGCCCGCTTGAGGATCGAGCGATCCTGATCGAACAGATGCACCGTGGCCCCGGCCCGGGCCAGGAAGAGCGCCGCCGTGAGGCCGGCAGCACCGCCTCCGATCACCGCCACTGTTGCTTTGGATTCGCTCATGAGTCGTTCCTCACTTCTTCGAGGTCATCGGGGCCTGCGGCCCGTGTGGTGTGGCGATGGTTGTCGTGATGTCGGCGCCGGGCAAGACACGGTCACATGGTCTCGGCGAGCCGGAAGCCCATGGCGTAGTGATCGGACGGATACCAACCATGGCGACGACGGCATCGAGCGAGGTCGCCGTGGCGGGCATAGCTGCCGCCGCGCGCGATGCGATAGCCGTCGGGATAGAGCGCGGTCAGATCGTCGTCGATGTGTTCGCCACCGGGATAGGGCGCATACGCGTCGGATACGTACTCCTCGACGTTGCCGGCCAGGTCGTGCAATCCGAACGGCGAGCACCCCTCGTGGTAGATACCGACCGGTGTGGTCGTGAGCGGTCCCGCCTCGGCGGTGTTGGCCCTTGCCGGGTCCCACTCGTTGCCCCATGGGAACTCCCGGTCATCACCACCAGTCGACGCGTACTCCCACTCCGCCTCGGTGGGCAATCTGAATTGACGTCCCGTCTGCGTGGACAGCCAGGTGGTGTACTGCCCGGGAGCGTGCGTGGGCAGGGAGTACACGGGGTGGTTGGCGCTGGCCCACGGGAAGGTGCCGTGCGCCCATGCGGTTGGTCGTGGTGCCTCGGGGACCGCGAGGACGAACTGCAGGTATTCGGCGTTGGTGACCGGGTAGCGGCCGATGCGGAACGCCTCGACATGGAGACGATGGGCGGGTGCTTCCTTGGCGATCCACGACCGTTCGACGCCGACGTGTGCCCACCGGGCTGCCACTGCATCGATGCGATCACTGTCGAGACCGATACTGACGATCGCTGCCGGGACGTCGACCATGTCGGGAGCCAACGCGTCGAAGCGTGGATCGCCGATGAGGGACACGATCGTGGCTGCAGCGAGGCGCTGGGCGAAGGCGCTCGACGGATCGCTCAGAACACCGATCAGTGACGACGCATCCATCGCCACCAGTACTGCGACCGCGGGGCCGAACGCGGCGAGCAGGGGGCCCGAGCGCGCCAGATCGGCCTCGGGTTCGGGTGCGACGAGATGCGGGGGGATGGGGGAAGAGGCGGCCATGTGCTTACGCTTCGATCGTGTCGCTCAATGTCGAAGCCATCGAGGAACTCCCGCCCGAGCATAGTGGATCGTTGACGTTTCACCTACCTTTGGAGTTGGCTGCTCTGGAGCTGGCGGGTGCCAGTGCCTCGGTGATAGCTGAGCGGACCGAACGACGCCTGCAGGAGGCGTACGCCAGTGGACTGGTCGATCCACCGTTGTACCGCTGGGCGGTTGATCACTACAGGGACGTGGCAGCCGATCTCCTCGATGACGATCCCGAGGTACGTGGGTGTGCGTTCGCGGCGATCGACACCTTGGGCGACGGGATCGTGGGTGCCGCGTTCCATGGCGTCATCCGATTGGGATACGGGCTGTGGCGTCGTCGACCGGACGAGGTGGCGCGAGGCTTGGCGTATCTGCGCAGTCGTCGCCAGGTGCTGACGTCGAGCGCTGGGCGAGCCGACGAGCGATCGTTCGATCATCCCCACCTCGACGGTTCGACGATGCCGAGCGTTGCCGAGCTCGACGGGCAGACGGTGTTCGATGTGCTCAACATCGCAGCTGGAGTGCCCGACGCCGACGCGCTCCTACCGGCGGGAGACGGGCCAGTGACGGCCCATCGTTTGATGGCCGGTGCAGCAGCGCTGGTGGCCCGCAATCCGTTGTCGTTCGTCGCCGTGCACGCGGTGACAGGGTTGCACGGATTGTGCGAAGTGCAGCATGCAGTGTTCGGCCCCATCGATCCCTATGCCGACGTCACCACCTTGGCCAGCGCTCGCTGGTGGAACGCTTACGCGGTTGCGCTCGGAGCGGCGTCGTTGGTGATGGCGCAGTATCCACCCGAAGCGGTGCCTGCGGTGCAGGCGCGCGTCGACACGGTGGACCGCTTGCTCGATGCCGCGATCGCATCGGGGGAGACGCACGATCTCAAGCTGGTCTTGGCGTTGCGGCGCTTGCAGGAGTTCGCTGTGCTCGATGCGTCCGATGTGCTGCGAGTCGGGTCGATCAAACTGGCCAGCACCGAGGGAGTGGCGTCCTGACGCTCAGCTTCGTCACCGGGTCACCCGGCATCGTTCTCACCCGGCATCGTTCTTACTCGGTATCGTTCTTACTCGGTATCAACGGCCGACCACGCCCAGCTGAGGTCCTCGATCGGGTCGCGCACTGTCAATTTGAGTTGCCATCCGAGGTCGGGCTCGCCGGCGTGCCACTCGTACCACTCCAGACGGGCCATGGCCTGGTCGATCTCGGCGTCGGGACACGACCACGGATCCTCGGCACCGGCCAATGCGGCGAGCAGCCACCACAGCGACTGACGAGCGCGAGCCCCACCGCGGCGTCTGCCGTGCGCACCACCACTGGCGGCGGCCCACATCAGTTGGTCGAGCGCCTCCACGGGCGTTATGGAGGCGATCCGTCCGTTCCCGACGCCGAGCGCTCCCAATGCGTCGCCTGGTTGGCCCTCCACGCACGCCGAGCTGAGCCGGCCGTTGGACTGGGTGATCCACGGTTCCACCAGGTCGCGCAGGGCGTCGTCGACGTCGTCGTCGCCGATCTCCTCACCGGCCGAATCGACGACGCGCTCGAAGGTCAGCAGGCGATGGGGGAGGAGATGCTCGGCACGATCACGTCGATAGTCGACCGTGGTGTACGGCGGCTCCCAACTCTGCAACACCAGCGGCAAGTCGATGACCGCCGGATCGATCGTCGTGTCGCCTCGGAGGTCCTCGCCGCGTACCACGCGTTCGTGGGCCACCAAGGAGCGCTCTGGACCGGGAGGGAGGTGATCGGCGACCTCGGCCCACGTGGCGCGCGACGCAAGGACTTCGGTGAGGGGGCCGAGGACGAACCGTCCGCTGTTGTCGGCCGCTACTGCCGCGGCGATGGCGGGTGGAGCTTCGAGGGTGACGACGTATTCGGCCAGTGCTGCCGCGGGCCACAGCTGCCGTCCGGTCGAATGTGCCATTCGGCAGCGATCGCGCAGATGGAGCAGATCGTCCCAGCGCCAGCGATCCGCCAAGCGGTACACGGCACGGACCAACTCATCGAGATCGCCGAGGCGGATCAGATCGTCGATGCCGAGAACGTCATCGCTCATGTGCCCCACCCACTCCGACCCGTCACACGAGGGGCCAGGGATAGGCCCGGCCAGAGGCGTCGATGGGGAACGTGCCGCGCTCGATGAGTCGTTCGGCGCGGCGCACCACCATGTCGACCTCGTCGGATGACAGGAGCACACGTAGCGAGGCCGGTGGTGAGTCCGCGAGCCGACGTAGATCGGCGACGGTTGCCTCATCGAGGGTCTCACCGCCGAACTCCCAGATCACCGTGCGGAGCTTTGGATCGGTGGCGAAACACAACCCGTTGTCGATGCCGTACACGCGACCATCGTGGCCGAGCAGACAATGGCCGCCCTTGCGGTCGGTGTTGTTCACGACCACGTCGAACGCAGCCATGCGCCGCAACTGATCGTGCAGCTCGGGATGCTGCTCGTACATCGTGAAGTAGTGCTGTTCGAAGTCGGCATCGACGAAGTGCTGCACCGATCCTTCGCCGGCCGGTCCATCGCGCAACACGGTGATGGGCACGATGCCCCAACCGAGGAACTCCGACACCACGTAGGCGGCGACCTCGCGTTTGTGCAATCCGGCGGGGAAGTCCCACAACGGCCGCTCACCCCGTGTCGGCTTGTACACGCCGCGGGTCGACTCGTCGCCCTGGGTGATGGTGACCAGGAACGTGGCGTTCGAGCTCCACGGCATGCGGCCTTCGATGACCATCTCGCCGCAGGTGATCAGCTCGATCAGGTCCATCAGTTCATGCGGGGGCAGAGATGCCCGGTCACGTCCATCGGGCGACCACACCACGGGCAGTCGGGACGGCCCCTGGCGATCAGATCACGTGCGCCGTCGATGAACACCCGCACCTGGCTGCGGGTGAGGCGCACTGTCAACATCCCTTGACCCTCGTCGTCATCGAGGAGTGGCTCACCGTCTTCGTCGGTGTCCACCAGCTCCTCGGCAACCACGATGATGCGATCCTCGGTCTGGTCGTACGCAGCACCGAGCGCTCCGACGATCCAGGCGATCTCATCGGGTTGGCGCACCTCGAGGTTGTGCACCTCGATGGTGGGCGGCAAGTCGACCAGGAGTGCGTCGAGATGGTCGGCCAACGCGGCGACCTGCTGCTTCTCGAGCTTCAGGTTGACCCATCGAGCCGGATGGCTGGACGCATTCGCGCAGAACTGCAGGAAGAACACCCGTTGACCCGGTGGCCCGACGGTCACGGCGTGCATGGCGCGCGCGTCGTCGAAGTGGAACGACTCACCCATGTCGAGGTCCTCGACCGTAGCGGTACGCGCAACTGTGGTTGACGTGTGGTGTGATCGTCATGACGGCACGAGTTCGGACAACGATCCGCCGGTCGAGTTGACGGTGAGCACCGATGCACTGCTGCGGCCGTAGGCGATGACCGTGGCCGAGCACGTGCTGATGACGATGCGTTGGAACAGATCGAGGTGGGTCCCGAGCGCGTGGGCGACCAGGGCCTTGATCGGATCGGCGTGACTGAAGCAGACGACGGTGCCACCGCGGTGGCGCTCGACGAGGTTGGCGACCCCGGACACCATGCGGGTCTGCATCTCGGTGAAGCTCTCGCCGTTGGGGAAGCGGAACCCGCTCGGATAGCGCTGGACGGCCGTCCACTCCGGGAGCTTGTAGAGCTTGGCCAGTTCGGCTCCGGTCCAGTCGCCGAAGTCGCATTCCAGCAACGACTTGTCGATCTGTACCCGCATCTTGCGCGCCTTGGCGGCGGGAGCGGCGGTCTCGCGGGCCCGCTCGAGCGGTGACGCGTAGATGGCATCGATGGTCTTCAATTCGGCCAACCGTGCCGCGACGGCCTCGGCCTGACGGCGGCCGGTGTCGGAGAGATGGAGCCCAGGGGCTCGACCGGGGAGCAGCTTGCCCGTCGTGGGGGTCTGCCCGTGGCGGACCAGGACCACGCGGGTGGGGGGTTCGGGACGTCTCGGCACCGGCGTCGAACCTACTGTGCCATCCATGGATTCCCTCGCTTCGGTGGCCGCCGACATCACTGCCTGCCGGGCATGCCCGCGGCTGGTGGCCTGGCGTGAGGACGTGGCCGCCACCAAGCGGGCGGCCTACCAAGACTGGGACTACTGGGGAAAGCCGGTGCCCGGATTCGGTGATCCCGAGGCGGGTGTGTTGGTCGTCGGCCTCGCCCCCGCCGCCCATGGAGCCAACCGGACGGGACGCGTCTTCACCGGTGATCGCTCGGGGGACTGGCTGTATCGGGCGATGTACCGCGCCGGGCTGGCCAATCAGCCGACGTCCGATCACATCGATGACGGGCTCGTGCTCACCGGCGCCTATGTGACGGCGGCAGTGCGTTGTGCTCCACCGGCCAACAAGCCCACGCCCCAGGAGCGAACGCAATGCGCCCCGTTCCT
This sequence comes from Acidimicrobiia bacterium, assembly GCA_050246915.1. GTDB lineage: Bacteria > Actinomycetota > Acidimicrobiia > Acidimicrobiales > Ilumatobacteraceae > JBFWVD01. The sequence continues at coordinate 48,438 of JBFWVD010000026.1, forward strand.
GGCGCGCGAGCTCGAGTTGCTGACTCGCCTGAAGGTGATCGTGTGCCTGGGAGCGTTCGCCCAGGACGCGATGTGCTCACACCTCGGACTGCGACCGCGCCCGACGTTCGGGCACGGGGTCGAGACGACGTTGCCCGACGGACGGGTGCTCATCTGCTCGTTCCACCCCAGCCAACAGAACACGTTCACCGGCAAGCTCACCGAGCCGATGCTCGATGCCGTGTTCGCCCGCGCTGCCCAGCTCGGCCGATGGTGAAGATGGCGCACTTGTGCACCTGACAGGTGGGAAAGTGCGCCAACTTCGCGGTGCCGGCGCATCGGGCCAGCTTCGCGGTGCTCGCGCATCGGGCGGCTGGCAGCGTCGGTGAGGACCTCGTGTCAGTGAGCGTCGGGCGCTGAGCCGTCGGCCTTCTTCTTGGGTGGCGGCACGCCGACCGACACGGCCTTGTTCGCCCACTCGGGCCAACGTCGACGGCTCACGACGCTGAGCGTGCGCAGCAGCTTCATGGCCACCTCGTCGGAGTCGGCGGGCCGGGTGATGATGACGCCGTCTTTCACCATGCGGTCGACGATCTCTCGGCCCAGGTCCGTGCGCACCAACGTGAGCGTCCAGTCGTTGTCCTTGCCGATGCCGCCGCAGGAGATGTCGGCGTGCTCGGCGGCGAAGTCAGGACAGCTCTTGCAGCCCTCACGCGTCCAGGCGTGGCACTCCTTGAGGTTGATCTCGTGGAAGGAGCCGTCCTTCATCCAGATCTGGAAGGCGCCCTTGATGTTCATCTTCACCATCTCTTCGCGCTTGAGGCCGTACTTGGCCTCGAACAGCTCGGGGAAGATGGCATCGTCGAACGTCTTTGAGCACAGCAGGCCGATGTTGAACACGATGGGCTTGCCGAGCTTGCCGATCTTGCGATGCCACATCACCGGCGGCGATGACGTCTGGCATCCCATGCCGACCAGGGCGAGCTTGGAGAAGCCCTCTTCGATGGCCTGGTCGTAGGCCAAGGTGTTGGCCGAGTAGGTGTAGCGGCTACCGGCCGACGCGATGATCTCGTCCTTGTTGCGGGCGATGCCGGGCAACGCCTTCCACGTCGAGCCGTCGCCTTCGAGGAAGCTCGTCAGCGCGCAGTCGATGTAGCCGTTGTCCATGGCCCAGATGAGCAACGCCGACACGAACCCGCCGTCCTGGCCGATCTTGTGCACGTAGTCATCGGACGCACGGCACAACAAGATGTCCTTGGTGATGCCGTACATCTCGTTGTCTTCACGATCGCGAGCGAACAGATGCTCGTTGGCGTCGGGCTCCCAGGTGCGAAAGCGTGGGCATGCCCGCGTGCAGGACGTGCAGCCCTTCTCGCCGTGGAGGCAGTTGTCGAGACCGAGCTCCTCTTCGAGGTGGAACGGCTTGTAGCCGCCCGCCTCGTGGTTGTAGCCGATGACGTCGTGAGGACAGGCGATGACGCAGCCCGCACAGCCGGTGCACAACCCCGAGGTGATGACCTCGGAGTACAGCTCTTTCCACTGGTTCGTCCAGCGCTCTTTGGCGGCCGGCGGCGTGCTCTCCGTCATCGTCATGAAGCCGACATTAGAGGCTTTCGTCCCATCAATCTCCAGTGGACCCGTCAGTTCGCAGAGGGAGCCGGCAGCGTCGACATGTCGATGACGAAGCGGTACTTCACGTCGTTGCGTTCCATGCGCTCGTAGGCCTCGTTGATGTCGGCGATTGCGATGGTCTCGCACTGGGGCTCGATGCCCTTCTGCGCGCAGAAGTCGAGCAGCTCTTGTGTCTCGCGGATGCCGCCGATGGCCGAGCCGGTGACCCGCTTGCGCCCGCTGAGGAGCAACCCGGAGTGGATGGGGGGCATCACGTCGATGGCGCCGACGAGCACCAAGGTGGCGTCGATGTCCATGAGTGGCAGGTACGGAGCGATGTCGTGGGCGACCGGGACGGTGTCGATGATGAGGTCGAGGGAGTTGCGGGCTTTCTTCATGGCATCGCGATCGCCCGACAGCACCACTGCATGGGCTCCGAGTGCGGTGGCGTCGGCGACCTTGCCCGGGCTGGTGGTGAGCACGGTGACGTGAGCGCCGAGGCCGACCGCCAGTTTCACGGCCATGTGGCCGAGGCCGCCGAGACCGACGACGCCGACCCGAGTGCCGGGGCCGGCGTTCCAGGTCTTGAGCGGTGAGTAGCTGGTGATGCCGGCGCACAGCAGCGGCGCGGCCACCGAGAGATCGAGGCGCTCATCCACCTTGAGGACGAACTCCTGGCGCACCACGATCGACGACGAATAGCCACCGAACGTGAGCGAACCGTCGATGCGATCCTTGGCGTTGTAGGTACCAGTGGCCCCTTTGCGGCACTGCTGCTCTTCCCTGGCGGCGCATCGATCGCAGTTCTGGCAGCTGTCGACGAGGCAGCCGACGGCGACGGCGTCACCGATGGAGAAGCCGGTGACGTCGGGACCGATGGCCTGCACTCGTCCGACGATCTCGTGGCCGGGAACCAGTGGATACAACGATCCGCCCCAGTCGTTGCGGGCCTGATGGAGATCGCTGTGGCACACCCCGCAATGGGTGATGGCGATGTCGACGTCGTTGGGACGTAGATCGCGTCGATCGAAGTGGAACGGAGCGAGCGGGCTGCTCGCGTCGTTGGCTGCGTATCCGATGGCGTTCGTCATCTGTCCCCCAGGGCGTTTCGTGTGCTCGATCGACATTACTTGGGCACATGCGGATGGCCGTCTAGCGCTGACATCACCAGGGCTGAGGCCCCTGCTCGTCGAAGAACCCGGCGGTGGGTCCATCATCGGGCAAGGTGGCAAGCCACACGATCGGGGCCACCGAGTCATCTGGCGGGGTCCCGGCATGTGGGTTCATCGGGGTGGCAACCTGACCGGGATCAACGGCGTTGACCTTGATGTGCGTGCTTCGTAGCTCGTTGGCGAACTGCACGGTGATGGCGTTGATGGCGGTCTTCGACGTGGAATAGCCGAGCAACGTGATCTCGCTGTAGCGGCTCGTGAGATCGGTGGCGCGCCAGAACGATCCGAGGCTGCTCGAGAGGTTCACGATGCGGCCGGCGGAGCTGCGGTGCAGCAGTGGCAGCATCGCCTGGATCACACTGATGGTGCCGAAGACGTTGGTCTCGTAGGTGTCTCGCACCACCTGCAGCGGCGTGCTGCTCGGTGAGGCGGGATGGAACTCGGTCTTGACCGCCGCGTTGTTCACCAACGTGTCGAGCCGGCCGTGGGTGACGTCGATGTCCTGGGCCGCGGCGTGCACCGAGTCGATGTCGGACACGTCGATGAGTTGCAGCGTCACATCGAGGCCCTCGTCGCGCAGCAACGCGACCGCAGCTTCCCCTCGTTCGCGGTTGCGGGCACCGAGCAGCACGTTGCACCCGAGGCGGGAAAGGGCCCGACACGTGGCAAGACCGATACCAGTGTTGGCCCCCGTCACCAGCACGACGCGTTCGGGCACGACGCGTTCGGGCACGACGCGGTCGGGCAGCGAGCGTCCGTCGTGTTCGTCGACCATCGCTCGATCCTCGCGCATAGGTGTCGGCCCGCTGCATCGATCTCACTACGGTGTGACCGTCCACGTACCGAGGGGGAGCATCGTGTCGGCATCGAGCCAGTCGCAGAGCGGGTCGTTCAGCAGGGCGGTCGGGGGTCGCATCAACGCCACCGGCGCCCGCTTCATGTTCGCCAAATCGACCCGGGCACTCATGACCGGGTTGGGCATCAACAACCCCATCGCCGCCTACGTGTGCGGTCGTGGCGGTGTGCTCGGCGATGTCGCCGCCGAGGTGGTCGAGTCCGCCTTCGGCTTCATGCACCCCGAGATGATCGCCACCAACTGGGCCGAGGGTACGGCCATCGCATCGGCACGCTCCGCGTCCGACGCGTACCGCGAGGGGTGCTTCGTGTTCGGTCGTGAGACGCTCGGTGACATCGACGGCATCGACGAGTTCGCCGCGTTGGCCGAGCGGGTCATCGACGCCGCGCCGTTGGCGGGGCTTGCGCTGTTCGCCGGATGGAAGGCCGAACCCCGCCCGTCCGATGGCCCGGCTCGCGCGGCGCTGGCGTTGCAGACGCTGCGCGAGCTGCGCGGCTCGGCCCATCTCGTCGGCATCGTGGCCGTGGGCCTGGAGCCGAAGCTGGCCGCAGCGGTGAAGAGCCCAGGCAACTTGAAGATGTTCGGATGGGGTGAGCTCACCGCCGATGGAGCATCCCTGCAGCCTCAACTCGACGCCGCCGAGGACATCACCGATGTCATCGTGGGTCCGGCGTTCGCGACGTTGAGCTCGACCGAACAGGCCCGCTTCGACGCCGTGCTCACGGCAATCGCCGACAAGCTCAACAACAGCTGAGGCGTTTGGCGCGCCAGCGCCTCAGCTGCTGCGTTGCCGAAATCTCAGACGGCGTCGATGCCGCGTTCGCCGGTGCGGATGCGGATGATCTGTTCGATCGGCGACACCCAGATCTTCCCGTCGCCGATCTTGCCGGTGTTGGCAGCGGTGCATATGGCGTCGATGGCTGCGTCGAGCTGGCTTTCGTCGACGACGACCTCGATGCGGATCTTGGGGACGAAGTCGATCTTGTATTCGGCCCCTCGATAGGTCTCGGTGTGGCCCCCTTGGCGACCGAAGCCCTTCGCTTCGCTGACGGTCATCCCCGGAACGCCAGCGGCGCGCAGGGCGGCCTTCACATCGTCCACCTTGTGGGGTTTCACCACTGCAGTCACGAGCTTCATGAGCTGATCCTCCCAGATCGATCGGTGCTTGGTGTGGTGGTCACGGGTTCAGCCCGTGTAGGCCGATTCGTTGTGGAGCGACTGGTCGAGGCCGATCTGCTCGGTGTCGGCGTCGACCCGGAGCCCGATGGTCATGTCGATGGCCTTGGCGATGATCATCGACATCACGAACGAGAACACCAACGTGGCGATGACGGCCAGGAACTGCTTGCCGAGCAGATCGGCGCCGCCCCCGAAGAACAGCCCATCCGCGCCGAGCCCGTTGACCGCTGTGTCGGAGAACAGGCCCAGCAGGAGCGATCCGAGGATTCCGCCCACCAGGTGCACAGCGATGACGTCGAGTGAGTCATCGAACCCGAACAGGAACTTCAGTTTGAGGGCGAGGTAGCAGATCAACCCGGCGAGGCCGCCGATGGCGATGGGGGCCATGCCCCCGACGAACCCGGCGCAGGGGGTGACGGCCACCAGGCCTGCCACCGCGCCCGATGCCGCGCCCAGCGTCGTGGCGTGCCCGCTGCGGAGCTTCTCGGCCAGCAGCCAGGTGAGCATGCCGGCCGCGGCGGCCAGATGGGTGTTGAGGAAGGCCTGAGCGGCCAGGCCGTTGGCGGCGAGGGCCGAGCCGGCGTTGAACCCGAACCAGCCGAACCACAAGATGCCGGTGCCCAACATGGTGAACGGAAGGTTGTGGGGCGGCATGGCCTCCTGCGGCCAACCGCGACGTTTGCCGAGCAGGAGCACCAAGGCGAGCGCCGCAGCACCGGCGTTGATGTGCACGGCGGTTCCCCCGGCGAAGTCGAGGGCCCCCTCCTTGAACAGCCACCCGTTGGGGCTGAACACCCAGTGGGCGACCACCGGATACACCAGAACGGCCCACGCCCCGATGAACACCGCGTAGGCGCTGAACTTGAGTCGGTCGGCGGTGGCGCCGGTGATGAGCGCCGGAGTGATGACGGCGAACATCATCTGATAGGCGAGGAACGCCAGAACCGGGATGGCCAACGCGAAGTCGCCGCTGTATCCGGGCAGCGACTCGGCGTGGGTCAGGTCCTGCATGAAAGCGAAGTCGAGGTTGCCGACCCACTTGGTGCTCCCGCCGAAGGCGAGGCTGAACCCGACGGTCACCCAGATGATCGAGATGAGACCCATGGCGAACACGTTCTGCATGAGCATGGCCAGCATGTTCTTGGAGCGGACCATGCCGCCGTAGAAGAACGCGAGACCCGGTGTCATGAACGCGACCAGTGCTGCGGACGCGAGTACCCAAGCGGTATTGCCTTCCACGACCCCTCCCGTGAGCTACAGAGTTACATCAGAGTGCTGTCAGCTCAACAGAAGTTGATTTCGTGTCTGTTTCCGATGTGTGACCAGATCCTGGTTTTCGATCGGCATCCGGCGAGCGGGAACCCGAACCGAAGCCCCCAGGCGCTGGTCGGGAACCCGCCCGTCCCGACCAGCTCGAAGCACTGGGCTGAGGGTTGCCCAACCGAGTCGCTTCGTGATGGCAACGGTGGCGCATCGTCGGCAAGCAACCATGTGAACTGTCGGCAAGGAAGTATCAAGGTCGGGATCTTGGCGATGATGGACGTCATCTCGGACGGTGATGGGAGTCAGGTTCATGGACATCGGCTCGGTGGGGACGTCGTTCGACGCGGCCTTGGCGCTCGACGCGCGAGACCCGATCGCGTGGGGTCGTGATCGCTTCTGGGTGCCCGATCGGGGCGTGGTGTATCTCGACGGGAACTCCCTCGGTCGGTTACCCCTGACGACCCGGGACCGGCTGCGGTCGGTCATCGACGACGACTGGGGTACCGGGTTGATCCGTAGCTGGGATCACTGGATGGATTGGCCGACACAGGTGGGGGACCGCCTGGCTGAGCATGTCCTCGGGGCACGACCCGGCGAGGTGATCATCAGCGACTCGACCACCGTCAACTTCTACAAACTCGCGGTCGCAGCGCTCGACGCCCGACCCGATCGTCGCGTGGTGGTGTTGGACCGCAACAACTTTCCGACCGATCGTTACGTCATCGAGACGCTGGCGGCGCAGCGTCAACTTCACTTGCGGTGGATCGACGGTCATCCGATCGACGGGGTGTCACTGGGTGATGTCGTCGAGTGTCTCGATGACGATGTGGCGCTGGTGACCCTTTCGCACGTGGAGTATCGCAACGGTGCGCTGGTGGACCTCGCGGGCATCACTGCGGCCACGCACGAAGTGGGCGCATTGACCCTGTGGGATCTGAGCCACTCTGCCGGGTCGGTGCCCATCGATCTGGGGGCCAACGACGTGGACCTGGCGGTGGGGTGCAGCTACAAGTACCTCAACGCGGGTCCGGGTGCCCCGGCCTACCTGTACGTTCGTAGCTCGTTGCAATCCGAATTGACGCAGCCGGTGACCGGTTGGATGGGCCATCGGGATGTGTTCGCGATGGGGCCCGGCTATGAGCCCGACACCGGCGTCCGTCGCTTCCTGGCCGGCACGCCGAGTGTGCTCGGGCTCGCTGCGATCGACGAAGGGGTGTCGCTGGTCGCCGAGGCGGGCATCGACGCCATCCGAGTCAAGGGGCAGGACCTCACCGACTACGCAGTGATGCTCCACGACGAGTGGTTGGCGCCGCTCGGGTTCACCCTCGGCTCACCAAGGGGCCGGGACCATCGGGGTGCCCACGTGTCGGTGTGCCGCCGCGACGCCCGCGACCTGTGCGTCGCGCTGCGGGATCGCCAGGTGATCCCCGACTTCCGTGAGCCCGATTCCGTACGCCTCGGCCTGTCGCCGCTGAGCACGAGCTTCGCCGATGTGTGGAAGGCCATGGACAGCATCCGATCGATAGCGGGGCCCCCTATGTGAGCGGTTTCGGTCCCCAATGCGGGCGTCCACGGTCCCGAATATGGGTGCCGAAAGGGTTGGTGACAACGGCGCCCGAATGGAGTTCCCTGTACTCAGGCGGAGGGAACGTCCACCCCGTATGGGGAGAGGAGGCCCGAGATGTCCACCTATCGCGCTCAGCAAGCCCCGCGATCGACCACTGCCCATCGCCCGCTGATGGCCGCAGCGCTCGGCATCGTGTTGGGAGCCGGCTTCCTCGCATCGGGTGCGTCGCTGGCCTCGGCAGCCGAGGCCGACCCGTTCTGCAGCGAGTACGAGGTACCCGAAACCGTCGCTCCGGTCGAGGTTTCCCCGAACGAGGTCACCGCTCCCGTCACGGTGCCGGAGGTCGTGCCGGTTGCGACCGTTCCGACCACCACGGCTCCTGAGGTGACCGTGCCGCCGCCGCCCACGACGCAACCTGTCGTCGTTGTTCCGGCTGCGGTCGTGCCCGCTGAGGAGCCGGCCCCGACGACGCCGAAGACCTCGGTCCTGGGTGAGGTCGTGGTCAATGACCAGAGTGCCGCGCCGACCCTGCCGGTCACCGGTTTGCCGACCGGCGAGCTGTTGATGGGGGCGGCCGGACTGCTGATCGCCGGTGAGGGCCTGCGCCGGTTGGCGGCTCGCCGAGTGAGCGAGGCGATCGCCGCTGAGATGCAAGCCGAGATGATGGCGGGGGCCGAGTAGTTGCATCACACCCCGTCGTGATGATGGGGGCGTGTCCGAGGTTCACACCGCCCGTTGCCCACCAGTGGGCTCCGCGTGGCACGATCGGAACCCCCCATGACCCGCTCCGTCCGCCTCCGACCATGGCAGAAGTCAGCTCTCGAAAAGCTCCTGGCCAGTGAGCACAGCGATTTCCTGGCTGTGGCCACGCCGGGAGCCGGAAAGACCACGTTCGCCTTGACCGCAGCGCGCCACGAGTTGGCAGCTCGCCCCACCCGTCTCGTCGTCGTGGCGCCCACCGCGCACCTCAAACATCAGTGGTCCCAGGCCGCCGATCGCTTCGGCCTCCACCTCGACCCCGAATGGTCACCTACCAACGGGCGGTTGGCGCCCGACATGCACGGCGTGGTGACGTCGTACCAACAGGTCGCATCGGCTGCACCCGCGCTGGCCCGTCTCTCGGACAATGCGATGGTCATCTTGGACGAGATCCATCACGCCGGTGACGATCGTGCGTGGGGTGAGGGTGTGCGCATCGCGTTCGCCGGGTCGGCCCGGCGTCTGTCGTTGTCGGGGACGCCGTTCCGGAGCGACACGCGGGCCATCCCCTTCGTCCGCTATGTCGGTGACGACGCGGTGCCCGACTTCGAGTACGGCTACGGCGACGCACTGCGCGATCGGGGCGTGGTGCGTGCCGTGTACTTCCCGAGGGTCGACGGCCAGATGGAGTGGTCGGCTCCCGATGGTTCCATCTACTCGGCCACCTTTGCCGATGCACTCGATGTGCAGCGGGCCAATCAGCGTCTGCGCACGGCGTTGTCGCTCGACGGTGAATGGCTGCCGGCGGTGTTGGCCGCCGCTCATCGACGGCTCGGCGAGGTACGGGCCCATCAGAGCGATGCCGGCGGTCTCGTCATCGCCCTCGATCAAGACCATGCCCGAGCCATCGCGCGTCTGTTGCGTGATCGGCTCGGCGCGCATGCCACCGTCGTGACGTCCGATGATCCGAGCGCGTCGGAGCGCATCTCCTCGTTCGCCAACGGCACCAGTCCGTGGCTCGTGGCGGTGCGCATGGTGAGCGAGGGCGTCGACATCCCGCGGCTACGCGTCGGTGTGTACGCCACGACGACCACGACGGAGCTGTTCTTCCGTCAGGCCGTCGGCCGGCTGGTGCGTTGGCAGCGCGGCAAGGGTCGCCAGGACGCGCATCTGTTCATCCCCGACGATTCGCGATTACGGGCGCATGCGTTCCAGATCGCCGACGCTCGCCGCCACAGCCTCCGCAAGGTCAGCGATGACAAAGCCAGCGACCATGAGGCGATCGACGAGGAGATGGCGGCATCGGAGCTGGACGAGCTCAAGGATCCCGAGCAGATGTCACTGTTCGCGGTGCTGTCGGCCGTGGCCATCGGGAGTCCCGGTGACGAGGTGGTGAAGCCGTGGGAGACCGAGGTGGAGCTGGCCGATCCTGACGACGACGAGGGCATGGTGCTCGATCTTCCTCCGGCTCCCATCCTCGGTCGCCCGACATGGGCGCTCGTTGGCGACAACGTGGCCGGCAAGACGCATGCGCAGGTGAAGCGAGCGTTGCGTGATGCCAACGCCGATGCGGCGAGAGCGTTGGTGCTCAAGACCGGATGGAACCATCCGCGGGTCAACGGCGAGCTGAACCGACTGGCCGGCATCGCCGCGGTGAGTGAAGCGACGATCGAGCAGTTGCAGCGCCGGCTCGATCATGCCGATCGTTGGTATCGCAACTCCTGAACGGTGTTGAACCCGATTCGGTGTGCTCAGTTGGTGGGTGCGATCACCACGCGGTTTCGGCCGCTCTGCTTGGCGTCGTACAGGGCGCGGTCGGCCTGCTGCTTGAGTGTGACGGCATCGGGCAGATTGGTGGTGGCAACCCCGACCGAGATCGTGAGGCGCCCGCCCGGTTGGGTGCTGCCGCCGACGAACTCGGTCGTCGCCACGGCCGAGCACAGTCGCTCGGCGATCTGACGAGCATCGTCGGCGGTCGAGTCGGGGAGCAGCACGCTGAACTCCTCGCCGCCGTAGCGATACACCACGTCGTTGGGCCGCACGTTCTCGGCCAAAACCTTCGACACTTGGCGGAGCAGTTCGTCTCCCGCCGGGTGTCCGTTGGTGTCGTTGAAGTGTTTGAAGTGATCGATGTCGACCATCACGAATGCCACGGGAGTGCTCAGCAGGTTCTGCAGATCGCGATCGAGCCGGCGGCGATTGGCCAAGGTGGTGAGCGCGTCGGTGAAGGTCATCTCGGTGAGCTGATCGTGACGTGATGCGCCCTCGAGTGCGACGCCGGCGAGGCTTGCCAAGCGGGCCAGGAGATCTTGGTCCTCGGAGTCGAACGGTCGGGACTCGTCGCGGATCACGGCCAGCGCGGCGATCACGGTGCCTGCCGAGGCAATGGGAACCGTCAACGTCGCCGCGGTGCGACCGCCGACGAGCGGCTCGGTGCCCACCGTGCGGGTGGCCTGCGCGGTGTCGATGGTGCGGCTGATTGCGCTGCGGTCGATGGCGCCGGGGTCAACGGCGGCTGTGTCGATCGTGGCGGTGTCAACTGATGTTGCGGTGTCGTCGGGGGTATCGATCGCCGAGGTGGCGGAGACGACCGGACGTCCGCTGCTGGTCTTGACGAGCACTGCCATCGAGCCATCGAGGATGGTCCGCGCTTCGTCGCAGATCGCCCGGTCGAGCGCAGCGGGCTCCATCTGTCGCGAGAGTCGTCGTCCTGCGGCGAGCACGTCGTCGAAGCGACGGGCGGTGTCGATGCTGTTGGTCGCGGGGGTGGTCCCGGCGGCCGTGCGGCCACGACGGCGCATCATCGCCACGCCGACGCCGATGGCGATGAGCAGTGCCCCGGCAGCGAGGGCAATGACGGCCACGGAACTGCTCCCCGACGAGTTGCTCGACGTGGTCTTGGATCCGCCACTGAGCGCTGAATCCTGTTGCTCGGCGCCGGCCGAGGTGTTGTTGCCGGTGCCGTCAATGGTGGTTGCTGTGGGAGTGACGGTGCTCGCCGTCGGAGCACCGGGGACTGGTGTCGATGTTGCCGAGGCGGTGGCGTTGGCCGGCAAGCCGAATCCGACCCGCGGTGCACCGGTGATGACTCGATCGGTCGAACCGGGGTTGCTGGCGATGCCGGTGTCTGGCGCGGCTGCGCTCGGGCTGCTCGGTTCGTTGACGCTGGGCGCCGAGGTTGCGGTGGGACCGGACGGCGCGATCGTCGCGCCCGGTGGCGGGGTGCCGACCGTCGTGGCAGTCGAGCCCGATCCGGTGTTCCCCCAGGAGCGGTCGTCGAGCAGCGTCCACGCCCGGCCGTAGACCATGGCGTCGAGGCTGATGGTGTTGCCGCTGTCGAGCGCCGCCATGTCCTGAGCGCTGAGCATCGAGAGCGTGTCGACGATCGCCGGCTCGATTGGCGCGGCCAGGTTGATCATGAGGCCGGATCCCTGGACGTCCACGTCGCTGAGCCAACTCATGAGCTCGGCACGGTCCATGCCGGCGGCGTAGGACTTCCAATCGTCGTGCACCTGACGTACGACGGGAGGCAGCGCGTCGCTGAAGGCACCCAGCTCGACGAGGAGCATGATCTCGGCCTGGAACGGGATGAGCGCGTCGCCGGCCGCCTGCTCCGGTGCGCCGGCCACGGCTGGTGCGGAGGTCAGCGCGACCAGGCCCAGAGTGGTTGCAGCCAGCAAGGAGGCGAATCGTCGGACCATCGGTGCTTCATCGGTCGACGATCGCGGGAAAGTGAGTGCTCGCCAGCGCCTTCCACGCTCATGTCGGGCGGGGTCGGCGGCTGGCGGGCTTCAGCGGTAGACCCGCGAGAACAGGGCCGAGACGGTGGCGATGACCCGGCTGTTGCGCCCGCCATCGACGATCGTGACGTCCACCCCACACCGTTCCCCCGTCTTCTGGGCGTGGACAACCGCCCGGGCCCGAAACGGTCCGACGTCCCCGGGCTTGATGAACTGCACGGTCCAGTGGTTCAGCTGGAAGTCGGCCGTGCCCTGTGTGCGCTCGAGAGCGTCCATGGCCGCCGCCTCGGCGAGGATGTTGATCGGCCCTTGGTGCAAGGCGCGGTTGGGTGAACCCAGCGCGGGTGTGAGTTCGGCGATGAACACCGATCCGTCGGTGTCGGTGCGTACACCGAACACATCACGAACCGGAGGCAGCACCGCATCGTCGTCGAACTGATGAACCGGATTGTCGATGGGCGTGAACCCGTCGGGCACCACGCCGAGATCGAACCCGCTACCGGTGGAGATGGCGATGATGCGATCGGGGTCGTCGGCGTCGACCACCTTGGAGCGGCTGAAGCCCATCTGGCGACCGACGGAGATGACTTCGCGCAACACCTCGATCTGGCGGACGTCGTAGGCCGGATCGATGACCGAGTAGGTCATGGTGACGGGAGCGACCATGGCCGCGATGTTCTGATAGTCGAGCCACCACGCTTCGATGGCCGCGACGCACAGTGGGGCGGCCATGATCCCGCCCGTCGAGTTCCGCATGTCCGAGCGCAACGGCATGAGCTCGCGTTCGACCCCGAGGTCGATGTTGGCATTGGCCTTCCCGAAGTACCGGTAGGTGAGCAGTGCTCGATAGGACTGCTCGAACTCGCGCATGGCCGCATCGGTGTCGATCGTCATAGACCAGCGACGCTAATCGCGCGTCGTCGCCCGTCGATTCCGGCCCGTCAGCCCCGGCTCGTCACATCCGGGAACGCAGGGTCGCCAGCCCGTCGCCGGTCAAGTGATCCAGCGCCGAACGGCGTCCGGCCATGGCGAGCAGGAGCTGTTGTGCCGGCCCCTCGACGCTCGGCCCGGCGCCGGTCGACCAGTTCGTGTCGGTGGCCTTCAGGGTCAACCCGGCGATGCGCTTCTTGGTGCCGAACACCGGTTGAACACCTTTGAGATGGTCGAGCGCAGCGACGTAGACCTCCATCGGGAGGGTGAAGGGCTTGCCGGTTGCCTCGGAGATGTCGGCGGCGTGCACCGCGAGTTCATTGAGCACACCGGGGAGCTTGAGGCCCGGCGGCATCGACCGTGAGTTCGCCGATGAACGCGTCGTGGCGGCGATCTCGGCCGGTGACTTCTCGGCGGCGATCTTCTTCACGAACTTGGCGTTCATCTTGTCGAGGTTGAAGCCGGACCCGAAGAACGCGCGGAAGACTTGTCCCTTGCTCATGGTGGGGATCACGAGCATGTGTGCGGCGACGTCCTTCACGCTCCACCCTGCGCACAACGACGGCTTGGCCCAGTCGTCCGGTGTGAGTGATGCGAGATAGTCGCCGAACGATTCGCGCCCGTCGCTGATCGCTGCCCAGGTGTCCATGGTTGCCCGTCCTGTCGTCGTGGTTGTCACCCCCGGAGACGAACGTAGCGGCCCGAAAAGGACAGTCCTTTCGGACCGAGACCTTCGCCTCTCGAAGAGGTCCCGTCGCGGGAGGAGATTGAACTCGGGCCGATCGTGAAGGAGGCTCAGATGCGAACACGAATGAGTGCCTTGGCAGTGCTGGCTCTGACGGTGTCGATGGTTGCCTGTGGTGACGGCGGCGAGACCACCCAGACCACCGCGTCGGCGACAACGACGACGATGGCGACCGCAACGACGGCGACGACAGGAACCACACTGGCTCCCGAACAACTCGAGGCGATGCTCCTCGCTGCGGCCGATGTCGGTTCGGGTTGGAAGGAGGGGTCGCCCGTCAACGAGATGGACTTCGCCGACTCCATGAAGTTCCCGTGCGCCGACATGGGGTTGAACCCGACGATCCTGGCCCGCATCACCCCGACCGTCGGTGTGCAGTTCGAGCCGGTGGACGGCTCCTACAAGCACATGATCGAGATGATGGTGAGTGGTGAGCCCACTCGGTTGAACACCGATCTTGGCTTCTACTTCGAGGGCATGCAGGCATGTGCCGCATCGACGGTGACGTCGACCACGACTTCGGCCGGCGACCAGCTCACGCTGAAGGACTTCGCCTTGCCGGCCATTGGTGATCAACGCATGGCGACCGTCGGCACCGGGCGTGAGTCGGCTGACTCCGACGCGCTCTGGTGCGTGCGCAGCGCAGTTGTGCGGGTCGGATCGGTTGCGGTGATGGTGGGCGTGACAGAGATCTTGTCCGGCTCGCAGACCACCCCGACGATCAGCGACGCCGACTTCGTCAAGCTCGTGACCACCGCAGTGGAGCGTGTGGGTAGCTGAGGGCGACTCAGTTGATCAGCGACGCAGTCGCAACAGCTACACAGATGACGCACGCGACGCAGATCATCGCGGCCAACAGCGCATTCACTCTCAGAGCGTCGAACCGATGCCGGCGGGTCGTCTCCCTGCCATGGCCGGTCAGCTTCTCGATTCGTCGGATCGACTCGACGATCTCGGCGGCTGCTTCGAGCCGGGACGGCTCCAGGTCTTCGTCATCGGGGGCCACGCCATGAAGGTGTCGAACGACGGGCTCGGCCGCAAGGGTGGTTCCACCGATTGCGACGATTCGGCGGCATTGTCGTGACCGACTCAGTTCGTTGCTTCCGGTGTCCTACCTTCGGTAGTATCAAAGTATGAAAGTAAGCGTGAGCCTGCCGGACGAGGATGTCGAGTTCCTTGACGCCTACGCACAGAATCAGGGATTCGCGTCCCGGTCCGCCGTGTTGCACAAGGCTGTCCGGCTACTACGGGCATCTGAGTTGGGGGATGCATACGCGGACGCATGGGCGACATGGGCGGGGTCCGATGACGGCACCGTGTGGGAGTCAGTCAGCGGCGACGGGCTGGAGTGATGCGCCGTGGCGACATCTGCCTCGTCGATCTTGAACCGGTACGTGGCGCCGAGGCGAACAAGCAACGGCCAGCGGTGATCGTGAGCAATGACGGGGCGAACAGCACAGCGGAGCGGCTTGGTCGCGGCGTGATCACGGTCGTGCCGGTGACTTCGAACACCGACCGCGTCTATCCGTTCCAAGTGCTGCTTCCGTCCGGACGGACCGGCCTCACCATCGATTCGAAGGCGCAAGCCGAGCAGATCCGCTCCGTCACCATCGAGCGCATCGGGGCCCGAGTCGGAACCGTGCCGGTCGATCTGCTTGCGGACCTCGATGAGGCGCTTCGCCTACATCTCGCGCTCTGACGTGTCGATCTCACGGCCGCAACGCCGAGCGAGTGCGCGGTGTCGCAGCGTCGACGACCCCACCCGTTCGGTGCGGTGACGTTCAGTGCAGGAGGGGCGTGAGGTCGAACGCGACGATGCGGTTGCTGCCGCTGACGTCTTGCACGCCGATCAACTCGTTGCCAACGACACCCAAGACCCGATCGCACGGGTCGAGCCGGGCACCGCGAGCGGTCGTGCGATCGTCGAGCACGAACGCCACGAGGTGGTTGCCGCCTCCGGGAGTTCTGAGAAAGGGCGCGTAGACAGCCGACCCGTTCGGTCCCGGGTACCACTCGCCGGCACATGCGTCGTCAGTGCAATCGATCTCGATCGCGGCCTTGAGCGACACGTGCCACTGGGCCGATGACGATCCTGTCCGCTCGACCACTCCAGTACCGCGCGTTCCCGCCAGCGTGGGGTCGCCTCTCACTTGGTCGAAGGGGAGTGGCGGGTCGAAGGCGATGTGCGGCCCGGTCTCGGGACGACATCCGGCGTAGGTCGCGTCGACGGTGAGAACGCATTCCCCGGTGATGGCACCGCTCACTTGCTTCACCGCTACGAATCGACCGTCCGAGCCGCGGCGGAACTGGCGCACCACGGCGTCAGAGTCTGCAGTGCCGTAATCGAGAACGAGCAGATCGCCCGTTGGTCCGAACCGCACCAACGCTCCCTCGGCGACATTGAGACCGGTGTCGGCCGGTGTCTTGCCGTCGCTGAGGGAGAACAACTCGAAGTGGCCGTCAACCTTCCTTGACGCGATGATCGAACCATCGGGTGCAAGCGTTGCGTGTGGCCCGTCGAAGGTCTCGTCGCTGACCGATCGTGCTTTGAGCAACGGTGCATCGAGGGCGAGGATCATGTCGGTCGCTGGCTCGCCCGTCGGGATAGTCGCCGGTGTGCTTGGTGCGGGTGGTGCGGATGGCGCTGCCGGTGGGGCGTTGATGACATTGCGGATCTGTCCCGACAGGTCGATGAGCACCGAGAAGGAGTCAGCGGTCGCCGGTGAACTGTCGATGCAGTACCTCGTCACGGCCGGGCCCGGCGCCGTCGCACCGCTCGCCTGTTGCTCTTCCGACACAGCGTCCGGGGAGTCGATGATGGGACGTCCGGCAAGTGTGACGACTTCATCGAAGTGGATGTGGGCAGCCATGCCTGCGAGCGCACCGCTCGCGTCGGTCCACGGCCCGGCGTCGCTGCCGACAGTGAACGGGTGACCATTGGCCAGCGCGGCGAGGAGTGGGGAGGTCCTGAGCGCTTCGATGAGTTCGGCTTGCTTCGCTGATCCCACGAATTGATCGGGGGACAACGCCGGGGATGCATTCGAAGGGACCGCTGCGGGGTCGGCACAGGAGGACAGGGGGTTGGCGGCCGTGCTTGCTGTCTGACTGTTGGGGTCCGAACTGCCGCACGCCGCGATGATCAGCGCCATGGCGACGAACGCAAAGTGCCTCTTGCCCCGATTGCCCATCGCCCGCTCCGTTCGACCAGGAGTTCTGCGCTGAGGGTACCCCCGCGCGAAAGTCACGTGTATGGCCGACGATCTGATCGGACTGAACCTGGATGTGTACGACACCCGCAATGGGCTCTGGCACCCCGAGCACGGAGAGCTCGAGTTGCCCGGTGGGTGGGAGTTCCTCCCGTCGGGCGACGCGTTCGTGACTCGGCAGGTGAAGAACGGCGGCGTGTACTGGGTGCTGTGGCGCCCGCGAGGCCGACGTGAGCATCGTCGAAAGCTCGGATTGCTCGCCCCGACCGAGACGATCGGCGCGGCCCGCGCCGCCGCTGTGGCCACCGAAGCAAGGCGTGCCGTGCAGCGAGCCTCGAACGCCACGAGCCGCGATCGAGCCGAGGCGACGTATCGGACGCAGTTCGCGGAGACGGTGTTCCGCTGGCTCGACTTCGCTCCCGAGCACGACGCCCTTGCGGACGCGATCGCTCGAGGTGCAGTCGAGCAAGCTGCGGTCGTAGGCAGCGGCCGGGTCGGACGCGCCAGGACGATCCCGATCGAAGAGCGCGCAGCCCTCGCCGCTCGGGCCTACATCCGTCATCACCACACCGGCTATGAAGACGCGCTCGCCCGCCTCGACCCGTTCGAAACCCAGGTTGACATCACGACCTATCGGGAGATCAAGGCATCTGCCCACCAATCGGTAGATGAGTTCCTCGAGGCCCACCGCAGGACGTGAGAAGGGCTCGACATTGAGCGCCACATCGGAGTTGTTGTGCTGGACTGCTCGAGCAGTCGCTCAGGCGCACGCTGCATCGCCACGGACGCCTGCCGCGGTAGCGAGTCGCCCATGTATCGACGTCAATGTTGGTTGACGTTTCTCAAGATCATTGTGTTGCCCGGTTAAACGACGTCGCCCCACGAGTTTTCATCACACCCCATACGTACACTTGTTCGTATGGAGGAGTTGATGGTGTTGGAGGAGTTGATCGAACGCATCGATGACGATGTGTTCGTCGACTTCCTC
>JBFWVD010000027.1:0-63583 GCA_050246915.1 Acidimicrobiia bacterium
GGCAAGCCTTCAGGAATCCCGACCAGTTGTCAAGGTTCAGGCCAAGTCGGTCAACCGGCACGGCGACTGACCCGCATGCCCACGTTGGAACTCCGGACCGTTCGCGATTCCGGGAAGTTCCTACAACCGACCAGGCGATGGCGGCGTGACGGCGAGCCGTGAACCGAAGGTACGACCGCGACGAAGTGCTCCGGCGAACGGACCTCGGCGCGCTGCTCGACGAGTTGTCCGGTCCCGCCCAGGGGCACGGGCATCGAGCTCGTTGGCACTGCCCAGTGCCCGATCACGACGACGTCCACCCGTCGGTGACGATGCGGGTCGACCGGCGAGGAGTGGAGCGTTGGAAGTGCTGGTCGTTCGGGCACGGCGGCACCGCCATCGACGCCCTCAACTACGCCCGCGGCGCGAACTACCAGGAAGCGCTCGAAGAGCTCGCCCGCCGCATCGGCGTCGCTCCCAACGAACCGGGCGTTCGAACCATCCGTCCACCACTGAAGCCTCGGGCGGCCACGCCGCTCCAGCCGCCCGCCGTGAAGTACGTCGAAACGTGCGAGCGGCTCCTCTGGGCCCCCACCGGCCGCTGCGTCCTCGAATACCTCGTGGACGAACGCGGACTCGACCCCGACGTGCTCCGCGCCAACCGCGTCGGAGCAGACCCGGGCACGAGCAAGCTCCGTCGCGCTGGCGGCCTCCCCAAGTACGGCCCTGGCGCTGTGTTCCCAGCGATCGACGCCGACGGGCAGCTCGTGTACTTCCAGACGCGGTACCTCGACCCACATCCCGATCGATCGAAATACGGCAACCCGGCCGGACGGCACGGCGATAACCCGCGGCACGGTTGGACGCGACCGGTCGGCGACGTCAAGGACCCAGTCGTGATCAGCGAGGGGTTCCCCGACGCCTACGTCGCCAACAGCGCCGGCTACTTCGCAGTGGCGGTGCTCGGGACCAGCAATGCGACGGCGTTGCTCGCTGAACAGATCGCGCCGAGGCTTGGCGGGCGGCCGGCGCTTCTGGCCCTCGACGGTGACGACGCCGGCCAGGCAGCCGCAAAGCATCTCCGTGCGGGCTTCGAACGCTGTGGCATCATGGTTGCCGAGCTTCCCCTCCCGTTCGGGTTGGACTTGAACAGCTGGGTGCAGAGCGCCCAGCAGGTTCCGGACCTCGGTCGTTCGACACGACCCACGCCAACACCGCTGGCCATCGCCGCGCCCGCCCCACCCCCGGTGCCGCACCCGGCGATATCGAGTCCCTGAGGAGGCGCCATGCAAACCCTTCCCGACTACTGGTTCGTCTACGTCGCACCCGAGTGGGACGACGCCGGGCTTCCCGAGGTCATTGCGATGTCACCGCAGGCATCGTGGGACCGCCTCGAGTTGGCCGCGCGCTCAATGCTGTCGTTCGCCGGCGCCTACTTCAAGCGTCACCCGGCACACCGAGTGGTCTTCCTTGCGGACGTGATCGCCTGGCTCGAGTCCGACTGCGGACTCGAATGGGGAGCGCTGGCCATCGACGTGGACGAGGCGTTCGCCGACATCCACCGGAACGGACCAGCGCTCGGCATGATCGTCGACCCGATCGTCATGGCGGTCGTGATCAGGGGTCAACGAGAGATGACTCTCTCCCTTCCAGGTCACTCGCCGATCGACGTCGCGGGCTGCGATCCGACGGTCCGCAACGAGCTGGTCGACGAGATCTCGAGGCATTGGCATCTCATCGGTGCCGCGCCGTCAGTTCCGACGTAGCTGTCACCGGTGGGCGGAGATCGAGTGTCAACTGCGCAATTCGGGCGGGGTCTTCCTGGACGCCGTTCCGGCGCAACACGCTGAGGAGATCTTCTTGGCGGGGTTGTCCGAATGTCAGCCGGTAGAGCGCCAGGTCGTCCTTGATGCGCTGGTAGCGGCCGCCATCGAGGCTCAACGGGTAGGGCAGCACCGTTCGCTGGATCTGGACGGGCCCGGGGTACACCCAGTGCGGAACCAACTCGGTCTTGAGGTTTTCGCGTTCATCCTCGCCGAGCTTGTAGGCGGTCCTCCACGGAGCCTCGTCCCCAGCGAGGATCCCCGCCCGATGTCGGAGGGCGAGGTTGCGGCGCACAGCGAGTCCGCCGTAACGATTTACTCGGCCCTCGCGCTGCTCGAAATCGACAGGGTTGGCGGGTGTGTTCCAGTGAACGATCGAATGGCACCACCAGTGGAAGTCGATGCCTTCCTGGCCCACGCTCGTCGTGGCCAGTACCCACGGCCAGAACGGGCTGTTGAACGCGTTGCGGATCTCGGGGAGTCGTGCCTCCCCCTCGGCGTGGCGAGCCGAGCCGTAGCGAAGGGCAAAGCGACTCGATGCGAATCTGATCCGGTTGTCCGGGTCATGTGGATCGAACGCCGCGTACGGCGAGGGGCGCAGCGTCAGCGTGGCCCGGACAGCACGGGCGAGTGACATCAGCGCCTCGTCGTCGAGTTCGCCCATATTCCCTTCCGCCAGCACCAGGTGATGCAGGTGCTCATCGAGGAGGGCCTGCAGGTTGCCCCAACCGCAGTAGGTGAGCACGGCCTGCCAGTACGGCTCGCCCTTTGTGTGAAGGTCGAGCACGCCGATCGCCTCGGGGCGGTTGAAGAGCGACCGGAATCCCGACGCGAGCGCGGCCGCCGCTCGCCACAGCCCGGCCTCGGTCACTCCAGCGCTGCCGGACACAAGCCGGTTGAGTGCGCGCCATGCGACGTTGCCTGGCGCGTGCATTCCGATCTGCGCGGCTACCGTCGCCAGATCCTCGCGTGCTTCGGGGACAGCGGGGTCGGCGAGGGTGTCGAGCGCCAACTGTACGTGGGCACGAAGCAGTCGTTGGCCGCCGCGGCGATCGTGCGCGTCATCTGGTGAGTCATCGGGGTCTTCATCGGTCCCACCCGTGAGTGCATCCACGACGGTGTCGACGTCGTCGACAGGTGCCGAGCCGAACTGCGCGATCGCTGCTTGCCAGTAGCCGGCCTCGGCGCTCGCGGTACGGCTGACAGGCGCGGGCGGCAACCGATCCGTGAGCCGTGCCGACGCAAGCGCAAGAGCGTCGTCGACGGATGCATCAACTGAAAGTTCTCGTGCGAGCTGCAGGGGGTCGGTCAACTCGGCGAGGCCGGGAGTCGGCCAGAACAGCATCAGCGTCGTCATCGCGCCTGCCCGGTCGCCCTCGACGCGGTAGGCCAGCCTCGTGAGATCCGTCTCCGGTACCGAGAGACGACGGTCGGCCTGATACGACAACAGTGAGGCGACCGCAGTTGGGGTGGCGCTCCACGACGAGAAGATCAGCTGCTTTGTCGCCGTGGCTGCCGTCGCAGTGGCGTATGGACCGCCCGGCGGGAGGTAGGGCAACGACGGCGGAACCCACAGCAACTCGTGCATGCCCTTACCGAGAGTCATGTCGTCGAGTCGTCGCAGCCGAGCACTGCCGAGGTCGCTGAGCGGCTGTCGCTGGGCGATGGAGGTTGCGTCGAGTGTGTGCACCCCAGCCAGCGCCCGCTGCACGCGTTCCCGGCCGTGTTGCGTCTTGAGCTGCTTCTTGAGCTCGTCGCCGAACTTGTAGCCATCGAGAAAGTTGGCGAAGTACGGCGCCGACTTCCAGTACTCCAGAGTCATCGGCGCGCCGATCACATCTGCGAGATGGCGAAGTCCCACCCATCCGGTGAGATCCTCGGGCTCGACAGAGATGGGGGAGTAGGCCTCGTCCAGCATCCCCGTCTCACCGACCCGCGGGCGCTCGGTACGACACATCAACTTGAGCAGTCCGCTCCGCACACTCTCGCGCGCACTTGACACGTCGGCGCCGGCGATCGCCCTACGGCGGAACTCAGCCAGTGACTTCGTGACCTGCGCCGGGTCGACGGACGACCCCTCGGCGAGGAACTCAAGGATGCGGCCGAGATCGCGCCCATGATCGTCAGTGTCGCTCTCCTCGGCGTAGGTGAACGCCTTCACCGGCGTCGCCGAGAGCAACAGCACACGCGCGTCACCGAAGTTGAAAAGGTCTTGAGCGAGGCGCGCCGCCTCGCTCGGGTTATCAGGATCAGGGTTGATCAGGTCACGGAATCGTTGGAACTCATCGAGAATCAACAGGTCGGGTTCGAGCGCAGCCACGCTCGCCTTCGCTAGTTCGGTACGGAACCTGGCGATCAGTTGCCACGACGCTGCCTTGATCTCGTGCGAGACCTTTCCCGTGGGGCGGATTCGATCGACATAGCCCCGGTACTCGGCGAGGAGACCCGATTCGGAGACCGACTTGAAGAACTCGTTGGTAATCCGCGGCTCCAGGCCGCCGTGGCGTTTCGCCTCGTCACGAGCTTCGGTCGCGCGGCGCCACATCGTCTCGACCGTCTGCACAGTGCCCTGGAGCAAGCGGAGGGACGCGGTCTCCTCGCTACGGGTGAGCCCGAGCTTCTCGGCAAGAATCACATGGATCAGGGCGCGTTCCTCGGCCGTGCCCGTCGCCCACGCGTTCCCCGGCAGCGTGCCGGGCGTGAACGAGATCAGGTTCACCGGCTTGCCGTTCACCTTTGTGCCACGGTCGAGTCGGCGGCCGTCGCGGGCCAGAAGAGTGAGCCGTGTTGCGACCGAGTGACGATTGCCGGTGACGTCGAGACGCTTGACGTTCTGCCGGGCGATGTCGGCGTTCGAGCACACGTACACGACGTCGATTCGCTTCACGTCATCGGATATCAGCAGATGCTCGATCGTCTTCGTCACGACGCCGCGGGCGACCATGCTCTTGCCGAGCCCCGTTTCGTCGGCCACGAGAAACCGACGCACCGGGTCGTCGCCGTACAGGCGTTTGAATACATGCTCGACCGTGGCGCGCTGAAACCCAGCGAGCGGCTTGAGCAGTTCGTCAACGTTGAACTCGGTCACGCCGGCACGTCCGCAAGTTTGGTGCGCGCCGCCGCAACGGCCGTCCAAAGCTCCTCGAATCCGTCTGGCAACCGCAACTTGCCTTCCGGGGTCGCTCTCAGCCGCTCCACCAGCCGACCGAGATCGTCCAGCGCGCTCTGGTTCGTGGCGAGTGCGCGCAGCATCGCTTCGAAGACGCCCAGTTCGACGAGCCGATGCACTGCGACGCCGCCAGCAGAGGTATGACCGTCGGGCCCAGGCTGGAGCCACGGGGGAATCTGGCCACCCTGCAGGCCGAGCAACAGGAAGAGGAATCGAAGGAACTTGTCGGGTGTATCGAACTGGCGGGCGAGCACCGCATCGAGTCGGTCGGCGGGGTCGCCCTCGATCTCGGCCCGCACGACAGCGGATCCGGTGACCGTCGTCGTCGGACCACTGAGCTCAACATGCAACACCACGAACGGGGTGATATCCGTCAGGTTGACATCGATGAACTCGGCGTGAACCTGCTCGCCTGGCACCACCGGGCGGGCAACGCCTGGCAACGTCAACAACTCGATCGTCGCCCGGCCCGTGAACTCGGCCTCGACGACGGGCTCTGGCGTCGCCACCAACAGCTGGTACTTGCCAGCCGGCGCAGGCGCAACGGTGACAAGCCACGCTCGCTCGGCTGCGTCGCGCAGCACGTTGTCTACGGCATGTTGAAGTTCGTCCTTCTCAGCACGTTCTTGTCCGCCCCTGATCTCACACGCTTCGAGGATCGACTTCATGTCGGTCGCCACCTTGTCGATGCCAAGGTTTTTCACTCCACCGCGCAGCTCCACGAGCACCTCGACGTTGCCGCCGAACGCGGGTCCGGTGGCATTGGTTGAGCCGACGAACATGATCGCCTGCTTGCCGCGCTCGACGACCATTACCTTGGCGTGTAGTTCGCCGAGGGGTGGCGGTGTGTCCGGTGCTGGTTCCTCCTCGGTGTCGACCGAGGCGATCCACAGCGTGTCGGTGAGGTCCTGTACGACGTCACGATCAAGTTTCTCCATCTCGGCCGGGCGCGATACCAACATGACGTCGTCGGTGGGAGCAACAATGGCGAGCCCTTGGTCACTCACGAATGGCGAGATCACGAGTGTGCGGCGACCTGAGAAGTCGACCTGTGTCCTGCGCCCGACGCCGAGTGTGTGGAACTCCATCTGGTTCACGCCCTCCGGGTAGTCCCACGTGGCGCGCCTGAAGTCTTCCAGCATCGACCCGATCTTCTTGCGCCGAGGCTCAGGGACCGCGCGGGTGGTTGCTCTGAGGCACCACTCAACGAGGTCGACCAGCGGTCTGTTGGCGGTGTCGATGCGCGTTCCCGCTTCGGCATCGAGGGCGAGCACCGCGTCCCAGCCGGAGTCGTTCGTCAGGTTCCGTGTCGGAACCAGCAGGCGCAGTGCGACCCGGTCGTCCGACGCGAACCGCAGCAGCCACAGCTTGGGGTGAAACAGGAAACCTGGCGGCCGGCGTACCTCGTACACCATCGGTTCCAAAAACGTGAACAGGTCGTTGGCTGTGTTGGGCACGCCGATCGCGCCCGCCTGGCAGAACACCGTCAGCCGGTCGGCGACCGATCGAACCGCTTCCAGCGTGCTGATCGGATCACCAGGCCCGCCGGTTGGGAACGACGCGAAGGCCAGTGGGGCGACGAGTGCTGCTTCGAGGTTCAGCGTGAATGTGGTGGCAACACCGACGTCGAGCCCCATGCCTCCAGGTGGACGCAACAGTTCGAGGAGGACCGACCGGTCGTCAGGTGCCAGCACGTCCGAGCCCCTTCTGGATGTCTTCGATCAATCGGCGAACGGTTCCCCACCGGTAGTCGAGTGGATCGGCCCCGGTTGCGCCGTTCCATTGAGCCAGCAACTTCGGGTTACCGAGGAAGGAACGGGGACCCCTCAACCTGCGCACGCGTTTGTCAATCATCTGTCGCGCTGCGTCGCCGCTCGCGTTGGCCGGGTCGGCCGCGACGAGATCGATCCAGCTCGTGATGAACTCCTTGGCGAGCGGGGCCACGCGTGACCCCGCGGCGGCAACCGTTGCCCACAGCTCGATCAGATCAGCCTGTAGCGCACGAGCGTCGCCGCCGACCTCGTCAGCCCAGCTGCTGATAGCGGTCTCGTAGGTCGCGACCTGAGATTCGAGCCTGGTGAAGCCGGCACCGTCGTATGCACGGGCCAGCAGCAAGTTGTGGACGAGCGCAGCACCCTCCATAACGGCCGAGAACCGTCGGCCACGTTCGATAAGGTTGCGGAGTTCGGGCGGAGCGTTTCCGATCGCTGGTTGGAGCCAGGCCGGCTTGTCTCTCACGATTGGTGGGCCGTCGACGAACAGCCTGAGGAGCGTTCCAGGCGCGCTGTCCGTGATCCGCTCACGCAGCCAGTCGGCCTCGGCGTAGGTCAGGTCGAACCCGCCGGGTACATCGTCGGGGAAGCCATTGGGCACCGGCGGAACCCGCCACAGCCACGTGGTGCGATCCGCGAGTTCATCGGCTTCGCCAGCGCCGTCAACCTTGCGCGTGCGGGCGACCTCGCTCGCGCTCAGCTCCCCCGCGAGGATGCCCAACCGGACGAGCCCGCCCCAATAGATCGTCGACGGCAGGATCTTCACCTGCTCGCCGGCGCGGACGCCGATCAAGCCTTCGGTCGTGCTTGCCTCGATGAACTTCGAGATGAAGCGTCGCTGCGTACGATTGGCGCGATCGAGCAATGCCTGTCCGCTCAAGCCCCTCTTGCGGGCCTCCTCGAAGTGCCACGGAACGAACAGGAAGTAGCGCGCCCGCGTCATGACGGTTGTCATGCCCGGGAAGAATGTGTTGCTGAAAGCGTCGCGCACCTGGCCGATACCCAGCTCGTCTCGGGTGCCGGGGTCCTCGAACATCTTGACGATCTCGCGGATGCGGCGTTGTTGTTCCTCCGACACGTCGAGCCAGTTCAACACGCTCGCCACGATTAGCCCCACCCGCCCCGATCAACCATGGCACCGACAATACGTCGGGGGTGTGACGGTGACTGGAGTGTCCGTACCGACGACCGCAACTCTGTCATACCCCGCGTTCACGCTGTAGAGGATGAAGGAGAGGCAACGATGAGGATTCGGATGCACAGAGGATCGGTGGAGATCGGCGGGAATTGCGTGGAGTTCGACGCTGCGGACGGGCGTCGTCTGGTGGTTGACGTGGGCCGGCCCCTGTGGGCGAGCCGAGACGACGTCGTCGAACTGCCTGCCGAGGTCGCAGGGACGGACGTGTCAGCCAGCACGTTGTGCGGTGTGGTGATCTCGCACCCGCACCTCGACCACTACGGCCTCGCCGATCAGCTCGCGCCGGACGTTCCCGTGTACATCGGGCGCGAAGCGGCATCGCTGCTGGCGGCGGCGGCGTTCTTCTCCCCGATGACGACGGCGGTCAACCCAACTGGGTACCTCGCGCACGGAGTGCCATTGGAAGTCGGACCGTTCACGGTCACGCCGCTGCTCAACGACCACTCGGCCTTCGACGCCTACTCGCTCGTGATCGGGGCCGACGGGCAGCGTGTGTTCTACACCGGTGATATCCGAGCTCACGGACGCAAACGGACGTTGTTCGAGCAGCTGCTCGCATCGCCGCCAGCGGACGTCGATGTCATGCTGATGGAGGGCACGCATGTGCGGGCCGACGCGGCGCACGACGATGCCGACTTCGAGACCGAGGACGAACTTGAGCGACGTCTCGTTGGCATCGTTCGCGACACGCCTGGTGCTGTCGCGCTGGTGGGTTCGGCGCAGAACATCGACCGTCTCGTCACCGCGTACCGGGCGGCGAAACGAACGGGTCGCGAACTCGTGGTTGACCTCTATGGGGCGTCGGTGGCGGCAGCGACTCGCGCCTCGATCCCGCAGCTTGGCTTTCCGGGACTGCGCGTGTACGTGCCGCACCGCCAACGAGTGCTCGTGAAGGGCAGCGGCGAGTTCGACCGCGTGCGGCAACTCGGCGCCGCTCGCGTGTACCACGAAGAGCTAGCCGCAAGCCCCGAGCGGTTTGTCTACCACGTGCCCAGCTCGGTCGTCCATGAGCTGATCGGCCGCGAGGCGCTGCGGTCCCCCGGGCTCGTGTTGTGGTCGATGTGGACCGGATATCTGCGCGACGCCTCGGGCAAGCGACTCGAGCAACGGGTGCGCAGCGCCGGCCTTGGGTTCGAGACGTTGCACACGTCGGGTCACGCGTCGGTGAAGGATCTGCGGCGGCTCGTCGATGCCGTGAAGCCGACGACTCTCGTCCCGATGCACTCCGAGGCCACTGATCGATTCGAAGAGCTGTTCCCACGAGTCGAGCGCCATGCGGACGGCGAGTGGTGGAGCGTGGAGGCCTCGGCTACGTCGAGGTAGCGGCCCAAACGTCGGGGGCTGCGCCGATCGACGTCGCGAAGTCGGCCCACGTGGTCAGCGGCGTATCGGGCGACGTCTCGGAGCGGCGCCACGCCGACACCTTGCTCAGGTAGTCCCAGTATCCAGTCGCCTTCACCTCGGTGTAGACGAACAGGCCCTCCCTCGAGAGCTGACCGAGAGCGTGGCTGAGGAACGACGACGCTGTGTACTTGGTCGGGCGGACGTTGACGTGGCCGTACTGGTCGACCAACGCCCGGTAGCTGGCCGGCGCCTCCTGTGCGAAGCGATACTCGACGATGCCGTACTCGACGAACTCGTCGGTGTGCACGCACCGCAGCAGATCGTCGTAGACACCGAGCTCCTCGCCGACCCCGGTTCGTCCGACGGTAATGGGCACGCCAGTGTTCACCGGCCAGGAGTAGGGGTGACTGGGCTGGTCGTTCGAGCACGAGAACTCCCACAGGTCCGGCCCGGTCGACACCACATCGACGCCATCGTCAGTGGCACAAAGCGGGCAAACCTGGCGTGGTGGTGTCTTGGGCATTGGTCCTCCTTCGTGGGCCGGCGGCCCCGGCAACTCTGCCATACCCCCTGTTCATAATGGTCTTGTAGGAACCGACCAGGAGGCTGCCGATGGACGAGCGGCGCGGTGTGAGAGACGACGACGAGGCCTGCCCGGTGTGTGACCAGCTTCGGCCCGAAGGGCCCGATGCCGTCGACTTCTCGGTTGCCCCAGCCGCCGGCGGCGGATGGCACGAGTGGGCCGCGGCCCTGGAGCGGCTCCTCCGCAGCATCGGACACAACCCCACGCAGTGCCTCCTCATCACGCAGGACTCGGTCACCGACCGGTACGTCCAGATGCTCATCGGACACGGCCAGGCCCACGCGGAGGCGTCGAGCAACGTGTACCTGCAGGGTGTCTCGCGGCTCACGGCCGATCATGAAGATCTGCTTGCCCGGCTCGGGTGGATGGCCCCAGCCCGGGCGTACGACGATCGAAGCGGGATGCCCGCCAACTGGGTTCTGCCGCTCGTCGAGGGTAACTGGGCCGACATGGTCGAGGTGGTGCTCGCCACCGTCGCCGGCGTGTTCGGTTTCGACCAGAATCAGCCTGTGGAGATCCGCACGTTCATGGCCGATCATCCCTGCAAGGAGTGCTTCCCGGAGGTAACAGCTTGACCAACTACGACGTCATTGGCGACATCCACGGCGAGTACGACGCCCTCGTTGCGCTGCTCACCAAGCTCGGCTACCGGGAGCCCGACGGCGCGTGGCGGAAGTCAGGCCACCAGGCGGTCTTCGTCGGCGACCTCATCGACCGCGGCCAGGGCCAACTCGAAGTCCTTGGTGTCGCCCGCCGGATGGTCGATGCCGGCGCCGCCCAGATCGTGATGGGCAACCACGAGTTCAACGCGATCGCGTGGACTACACCGAAGCCCGATGGCGGGCACTACCGCAGCCACGACCAGCACCACTTCGATCAGCACGAGGCGTTCCTCGCTGCGGTCGGCGCGGGCTCGGCGCTCCACGACGAGTGGGTCGAGTGGTTCCGCTCGATCCCGATGTGGCTCAGCCTCGACGGAGCCCTCCGGGTCGTCCACGCGTGCTGGGACGAAACGAAGATGAAGGACCTTGCCGGGCCGTCACTTCGCGACGAACACGTCAGCGCATCGAAGGGCGAGGCGTTCTATGAAGCGATCGAACGTGTCCTCAAGGGCCCCGAGATCTACATGGAGGGCGCGGCCTACTACGACAAGGAAGGCACGGGCGAAGAACGTAAGAAGCGGTATCACGCTCGCTACCAGTGGTGGTCGCCCGATGCTCGCACGCTCGGGACTGGGGCCGAGATCCCCGACGACGTCGAGTGGGTCGACGGGATCGATCTCAGCGACCACGCCGACAAGCCGCTGCCCGAGGATCTCCCAGGCGCTCCCGTCGGAACGCCGGTGCTCTATGGCCACTACTGGCGGCCCGGCCACAAGGAGACGCCGTCGATTGACCAAGGTGGAATGTCGGCGTGTCTCGATTGGAGTGCCGCCAAGGGCGGCCCGCTGGTCGCCTACTGCTGGGAGGGCGAGTCGAGGCTCACCACCCAGCATCTGGTGTCGGTGCGGCCGTGAACACTCGCCGTGGCGGAGCCAGCACCACCTCAGGGTCACTGCTGGGATTCGTGCCCACTGCCGGAGGTGGAGCCGCTCGACGATGAATGGATGTTGCGCGATGCCGTCGACCAAGACGTGACGGCCCGCTCAACAGGCGGGCCGTGGACGGCTCGACGAGTCTTCTCTCGCAGCCCGCAACCGTTCTAAGGTCATCGGCGATGACACGAGATCACCTCCCTGCATTCGTTCCTTCTCCACAAATTGCCATCTCGGGCCGAATGATGAGCTCCTTCGGACACACCAGTGCCGTTCCGGTTGTTCTCAGCGCGTACTACTTGCCCGGGCGTGGAGGCTTGGGATCAGCGGTGTACGCAATCGCAGCTGTTGGCCCGAGTGACGGCACGTGGCCCTTCTTCCCGATCGGCGGCTACTTGGTCGGCTCGGAATCACTGCAAATTCTTCAAGCGGTTGACGAGACCAGTTACAGCATGGAGGAAGCCGGCACGGTCGACCTCGACCCATTCGGTGACTTCCGTTTTGACGTCTGCGACGCCGAGACGCTTCTGAGCGAGTCGATTCCGCTTGTGGCCGAAGCCCTGCAACTGACTCCTTGGAACGACGAGCTCGCCGAGCCGTGGGTGGAGGCTTGCGATGGGTGGGACCACTTCGACGAGTTCATGGCCATCGGCGTTCACGACTTCGACCAGTCGCAGCGCTAGGCCGGACGGAGCCGCGGGCCATCGCCGCCTCAGTGCCGCCGAATCACGTCGATCTGGGCTGCGGTCTGCGGTGCCGGCATGTGAGCCTTGTGCGTCACCGAGCGCCATGTGTCGATCTGCGCGAGCGCTGCGTCGGCGCTGATGCCCGAGTCGACCAGGAGACAGCCGACGACGGTGCCGGTGCGGCCGACGCCGCCCCAGCAGTGGACGTACACGCCGCCGCGATCTGTCGCGTCGCGGAGCGTTCGGGTGATCTCGGTGTAGCCCTCGTTGCTGATTACTCCCATGTCGGGGATCGGGTGCGTCACATGTTGGAGTTGCATCCCGCGGCGTTCGGCGATGCTCGTCAGGTGATTGGCGTACGGCTCCATGCCGTCGGCAGCCGTCGTGAGGTCGACGAACGTGCGCACGCCGTGATCGATGAGCAGGTTGAGCTTTTGTAGCGCACGCTCCTCGTCGAGATGGCCGGGGTACTCGCCTGCGAGGATCGCGCCCGGCTCGACCCAGTAGGCGTGAACTGCATCCTCGAACTGCCACAGTGGGGGAGGTGCGTCCCAGCTCGCGGCGTCGAACAACCGGCCGGCGATCGCTTCGATTCGGGTGCGCCCGACGATGCGATCGCGCCACTCCGCTGGAATCGCCGACAGCCCCCATCGGGCACCGGCGAGCTGGCCGGCGATTGCGCCGGTGGTGTCGGCGACGTCGCCGTGGTTGACGGCGCGCAAGATCGCATCACGGATGTCGGCGGCGCCGCCGACGGCCCACATCGCAGCTTCGAGGGCCTCGACTGCGTACCCGGTCCCTCGGATCTCGGGAGGTTGGCGGTCGCGCGCCGACCCGAGCAGCACGTGTTTCAGTTCCGGATGTCGTGGAGCGCCGAACGCGAAGCCCTGATCGAACGCTTCTTCCACGGGGCTCCCGTAGATGAACGCAGCAATCATCGCCCCCAGCGCACGACACGCGTCGACGGCGCGGCTCGAAGCGTGCGTCGTCAGGCTCGACTCGCCCGACCGCTCGGCAGCCTCGAACAGCTCCGGGAACCACCTGATCGCCACCGGTGCGAGGCGCATCAGAGAGCCGTTCGACGCGTTGTTCTCGTTCGGCTGTGCGTCGGCGACCTCTCCGGTGGTCTCGAAGCAGTACAGGGCGCGGCTCGTGGTGCTGCCGATGTCGAAGCACCGACCGGTCGACGACCAGTACCCCTCGCGCCACCACGCCACGTAGTGTCGCAACTGGTCAGCCGGGTCGAGACGGCCGGTGTCGAGGATCGACTCGGCCAGGCACATCGCCATCGACGTGTCGTCCGTCCATGCACCGGCCGGCAGGTTGAATGGCCCGCCTCCGACCATGTCGGTGATCGGTTCGAACGTGCCGGGGGAGCGGAACTCCAACGTGGTGCCCACGGCGTCCCCGACGGCCAACCCGACGAGTGCCCCGATCGCACGGTCTCGCATATCAGTCACCGGCTCAGTCTTCCGGCTTGCCTGCCTCGTCCCAGAAGCGGGACTCGTCGGCGACACGGCGCATGCGGGGCTTGGACCGGTAGGCCGAGACGTTGGCGCTCAAGCGGTCGTACGCCATGGCGACGCCAGCGGAGGTGGCCTCGAAGTTGGAGGTGCTGCCGCCGGCCATCGCCAGATCGCGGGTGGTGGCGTAGCTGTCCTGGTTGGCGCCGAGGAACACGAACGTCCACCCGGCCGCCCGGAGGTCAGCGATGCGGGCGTTGATCTGCTGTGCAGTCCAGTGGCGGCTGGCGTTCTCCATGCCGTCGGTGAAGATCACCACCAGCTGATCGGCCGGGTGATTGCCGCGCGCCACGTGCCGCTCGGCACGGTCGAGCAGCAAACCGATCGCGTCGAACAGCGGGGTGCTGCCGCGTGGGTGGAATCGGCCTGCGACCGAGCCGACCTTGTCGATCGGCTTGGCGGTGAAGACCCGCTCGTGCGGATCGTGGTCGTCGAACTGGACGAACGTGACGGTGGCGGTACCGGGCTGCTGACGCTGCTCCGCGAAGAAGGCGTCGAAGCCACCCACCACGTCGGTGGCGATCGACTGCATCGACCCCGACCGGTCGAGCAGGAACCACATGTCGACGTGGCTGAATTCCTGTTGAGGCACGTCAATGCCCGGTTGCGACAACAGGTGCTCGAGCTGCTCGATCCGAGCGAGCAGCTCCTCGTTGGTGTGTTGGGCCATTCTCGACACCTTTCCCGGCGTCCCCGCCGACTCGTGTATTGGTCGTACCGACAATAACTCTAGCGAGTATTTGTCATCCTGACAACTAGTTATACGCTGGGGGTGTGACAGAGAAGCGGGAGCACAGGTCGAAACGGGGGCAAAACGCGCCGAAGGGCTACGACGTGGCCGAGTACCCGGCGTTCGCTGTCACGGTCGACGTCGTAATCCTCACAATGGTCGACGGACGCCTTCACGTGCTGCTAGTGAAGCGTCGCGACGATCCCTACCAGGGCCAATGGGCGCTCCCAGGCGGTTTCAAGCGTCCTGACGAGACCCTTGACGAGGCTGCGATCCGCGAGCTCCGCGAGGAGACCGGTGTGGCGGCGCCGGCGCACCTCGCCCAGTTCGGCGCTTACGGCGACCCAGGGCGCGACCCGCGCACGAACGTCGTCACCGTCGGCTACCTGGCGGTCACGCCCGACGTCGGCGCGATCCTCGCTGGGTCGGACGCCGACGAAGCGAAACTGTGGCCCGTAACCGAAGCTGTCGCCGAACTCAACCTGGCATTCGATCACAAGCGGATCGTCGCGGACGCGATCAAACGCGCGGCCGACCAGCTCGAGCAGACCGATCTCGCAACGGCGTTCGTGGGCGACACGTTCACCCTCTCCGAGCTCCAAGGTGTCTATGAGGAGTTGTGGGACACCGAGATCGACGCTGCGAACTTCCGTCGCAGCCTTGGCGCGCCGTCGGCGAGAAGGCGGCAGCAGTCTCCGCCGGCTCCAGCATCCATGTCGGCGCCATCGCCCGAGATCGTCGCGCTTCGGAGCTCGACTCGGGCCTCGGCGGGCGAGGTCGCGTCCGACGAGACCTACGTCACTCCAACCGGCGAACACTCCAAGCCGAGCGACAAGGGCGGCCGCCCACCCGAACTCTTCAAGAAGGGCGGCGCATGGAAAGACGAGCCGCCCCTTCGTCGGCCCCGGAGCTCCAAACGCCGTTCGAAGAGCGACTGAGCTTCTCGGGTTTGCTTATCTCTGCCACACCCCCTCGCGATACTTGACGAGATGTACCCAGCGATCCAACAACTCGTCGAGCAGGGTCGACGGTGCTGCCTCGATGCCCTCGCCTACAGCACGGCCCTCGGTCGAGGCATCCGAGACACCGGCCGGCGCGCCCGCAACGTGATCCTGAACTCCGAGACGGTCCCCTTCGAGCCGGGAAGGTGAGCCTGGTGATCGAGCGTCTCCTGACCCCGTCGAAGATCACGGCATGGCTCGACTGTGCGCACTACCTGACGCTCGTCGGGCTGAAGGACGCAGGATCGCTCAAGGCGACCAATGTTGGCGTCGGGAGCTTTGCTCAGCTGCTGATGGACAAGGGCATGCAGCACGAGCACGCCTACCTCGAGAAGCTGAAGTCGGAGGGCCGCGATGTGTGCGAAGTCCCCGAATGGAACAAGCTGAATGAGACCTTCGCGCAGTGGACCGACCGTGTCTCGCACCTACTCGCCGATGGGCATGACGTCGTGTACCAGCTGCCGTTCGTGCACGACCGCATGCGTGGCGTCGCCGACTTCCTCATCAAGGTGCCGGGCAAGTCGGCGCTCGGCGACTTCCACTACGAGCCGGTCGATGCCAAGCTCGCCCGCGTTGAGGCAAAGCCGGGCCACGCGCTCCAGCTCTGCTTCTACGCCGACGCGCTGAGCGCAGCGCAGGGTGCCATGCCCGAACAGGTTCACCTGTATCTCGGCTCCGGCAGGACCGAGTCGATCCGCGTCGCCGACGTCGGTGCGTACTGGCGGCGCATCCGGCACCAGCTCCGCAAGGTGATGGACGCCGAGCATGACGCCGACACCGAGCCGGTGAAGTGCAAACACTGCGACTTCTGTGAGTTCGCCGATCATTGTGAGTCGGAATGGCGGGCTGCCGACTCACTGCAGTTCGTCGCGGGTATCCGCTTGACCGAGTCAACCGAGCTCAAAGGCGTTGGATGCGAGACGATGCAGAAGCTCGCCGACGCGAAGCCGACCGTCGAGAAACTGCGATCCGAGCGCGTGGAGGTGCTCCATCGCCAGGCGGCGCTTCAGAAGGTGGCAGTCGAGGGTGAACCGCCGCCGTTCGAGTCGATTCCCCTGCCTGCCGAGGCTGACGACGCAACCATACGACGCCGGCAACTTCCCGCGCCCGACGACGGCGACGTCTTCCTCGACTACGAGGGCCACCCCTTTTGGACTGCTGCGCGCGGTCTGTTCTTCATGTTCGGGTTGCTCACCCGAGACATGTCGGGCACGTGGGCGTACGAAGCCTGGTGGGCGCACGATGAGCACGAGGAGAAAGCGAACACCGCCCGACTCATCGACTGGATCGCCGCCCGACGCGAACAGTTCCCCGGGTGCCACGTGTACCACTACAACCACACGGAACGATCGTCGTTGGAGCGCTTGGCGGCGGAGTACGGGGCGGAGGAGTCGAAGCTCGCCGATCTCGTCGACGCCGGCGTGTTCGTCGACGTGCTCGACGTCGTCCGCCAACGAGTACGGGTCGGTGCCGAGAGCTACTCACTGAAGGTGCTCGAGCTGGTCGCCGGGTACCAGCGCAGCCACGACATCGACAAGGGTTCTGGTGCGGTCCTCGACTACGACGCCTGGTGCACCGATCGCGTTCAGGAACGCCTCGACCGCATCGCCCGGTACAACGAAGATGACGTGCGCGCCACGATGGCGGTGCGTGACTGGCTGCTCGCTCACCCTCTCGTCGGTGACGCGTTTCGGCTCGACATCGAACCCGCCGAGGAGGTCCTCGACGTCGATGACCTCGTCGGCGGGCTCATGGC
Organism: Acidimicrobiia bacterium; assembly: GCA_050246915.1. Classification (GTDB taxonomy): domain Bacteria; phylum Actinomycetota; class Acidimicrobiia; order Acidimicrobiales; family Ilumatobacteraceae; genus JBFWVD01. The sequence continues at coordinate 17,099 of JBFWVD010000027.1, forward strand.
GGCCGGGGAGTTGCCCGGTGACGAGTGGAAGCAATTGCTGGCGCACCTGTTGGAGTATTGGCGGCGCGAATGGCGTGTGTTCTGGGCCCAACGCGTCGCTCTGCTGGCAGCCGATGTGCCGGACCAGCTCGACCACCCTGACGTCATCGCTGGCGTCAGCTACAAGGAGTACCGGCCGAAGACCGGTAAGCAGCGGAAGGGACGCGCCGTGTTCGCGTTCCCCGAGCAGGAGATCAACCCGAACATCCTTGATCTGTCGAAGAAGAAGATGTCCTACGTCGTCGACGAGCATCCGGTGACGATCGAGGTCGAGGACATCGACGCCGACGCAGGCGAGTTCACGGTCATCTGGCCCGACGACCCCGACACGCCGATCCCCGGCGCCGTCGTCCTCAACGACTGGGTCGCCGCACGGCCGAAGCCTGCGACGCTCGCGGAGTACGCGCAGCGCGTGCTCGACGGCACGGAGACCGTTGGCGACACGGTTCGGCGTGCGCTGTTGCGCCGCGAGGCCCCGGCGTTCGTCGGCGGCACGCCATCGGCGTTCCCGACCGACGCCATGGAAGTGGCGAAGCTCGCCACTGCGCTTGAAGACAGCTACCTCGCCGTACAGGGCCCACCCGGGACCGGCAAGACCTACACCGGATCGCACATCGTGGGGGCGTTGCTCGACAAGGGGCTCAAGGTCGGCGTCACCGCGTTCAGCCACCACGCCATCGACAACCTGGTACGAGCGGTGCTCGACGAATACCCCGAAACCAAGGTGCTGCGGCAGATGACGTACATCCCCAAGCCCTCCGAACGGACGCCCGGGATCACCTACGTCACGAAACCAGATACGTGGGCGAAGGGCGAGCACCACCTGTTCGCCGGAACGACGTGGCCGCTGTCCGGCAACACGATGGCCGATGCCCTCGACGTCTTGTTGATCGACGAGGCCGGTCAGATGGGCCTCGCAGATGCGATCGCAGCGCTCAACTCGGCTGCTGCCGTCGTCCTCCTCGGTGATCCGCTCCAGCTCGCACAGGTTTCGCAGGCGGTTCACCCGACAGGCGCCGGCAATAGCACCCTTGAACACGTGCTCGGCGACGACACGACGATTCCCGAGGAAAGAGGCGTGTTCCTCGACATCACCCGCCGGATGCACCCCAACGTCTGTGACTTCATCTCCGAGCTGATCTACGAAGAGCGACTCACGTCCCACGAGAACTGCGCGGGACAGCTCGTTGATGGCCAAGCCGGCCTGCGGTGGGAGCGCGCCGAGCACGATGGATGCGACACATCCTCCGAAGTCGAGGCCGACCTCGTCGCCCGCACCGTCCGGTCGCTGCTCGGGAAGCCGTGGATCGACTTCGATGGGAGTCACCACACGCTGACCGCAGCGGATGTGATGGTCGTCGCTCCGTACAACGACCACGTCAACCTCGTCCGTGCGACCCTCGATGCCGACCCCACCACCGCAGCCGCCCGCGTCGGCACGGTCGATAAATTCCAGGGTCAGGAGGCGCCCGTTGTGATCTTCACGATGGCCACCTCCAGCGGCGAGTACATGCCCCGGACGGCCGACTTCTTGTACTCCCGCAATCGGCTCAACGTCGCGATCAGCAGGGCCCGGGCGTTGGCCTATGTGATCTGCACCGAAGATCTGCTCGACACGCGGGCTCGTTCTGTCGATGAGATGCGGCTGATCGGCACTCTGTGCGCCTTCGTCGAAGCCACACAGCGCCAGCTACCAGGCCCTCCGGAGGCGAGAAGCTAGGTCGAACGTGCCGGCAACCGCCATCAGGTCGCGATCATGCCGATCGCGTAGCGGGGCCGAACCAGCCGAGCTTGGCACCGGCACAGAAGACCTCCGGCTCCGTCGGGAGGCCCCAGTGCCGACGGAAGGCGTCGGTCATGTCCATCGACTGTTGGAAGCCGGTGAGTTCCAGCGACTCGCCCTCAGTCAGGATGAGTTCCGGCGCTGGCACGATGGGTCCGCGGTCGAGATGTGCGACGGGCTCGGCCCGCCAGCCGATGCAGAACCCACCAGGGCTCATCTCCGGTGTCTGGATGATGAGACCCCAACGCTTGAGCACCTCGACGGCGAGGTCACCGACGGCCTCGTACGGGACGAGGAAGCAGTGGGTCACTCGCGTTTCCCAGACGATCCGTTGCTCGGCGCCGGTGCGGACCAGATAGACGGTTCCGCCCGGCTCGACGTCGTGAAGGTGCCACGGCCCGTCGGGCCACGTGAGCATCCACGACGACTCCTCGAAGTCGCCATCGCTGCGAGGCATGAACGTTCCGGGGTCGTAGAGGAGTGCCATGCGATGAACCAGCGTGAACGCGGGGTGTGACGGAGTTGTCGACTACCAGAGGCGCTCGTCGTCGTCGGTCGTGCCCAGTACCGTCGTTACGAACGTCGTGTGGTCGTTGCTGTCGGGGCCGAGCCGAGTTGCCTTGATCTTCCGGCGGTACGTCGATCGGTTGCTGGCGCGGTCGAAGGTGATGAGACCGATCCCGAGTTTCTCGGCCGCCCAGACGATCCGATCGTGGTCCCGCGACTTCGTGAGTGCCGAGGCAGGCGCGAGCACCCACGCGAAGTCGGCGCCACGTGCTTGCGAGTGCGCTTGGTAGACCGACTGGATCTTGAAGCCGCTCGCTTCCTCGATCTCGATGGCGTGCAGCGACTTGCGAGCATTCCGGGACGCCTTCCGGAGTGGATGTGCCGCGATCACGAGGTCCGGACGGCTCCACTCCCCGGCGGCGGGGCTGCGCGCGGTGTCGAAGGGAGTCGCCCGAGTCCAGCCCAGTAGCCGTCGTGCGTTGTCGTCCTCGAGCGCTCTCGTCACGTCCTGATAGAGCGGGATTCTGCCTCGGGCGCCGCGCTCGGTGCCGCGGTACACGATGTGGCCGCCTCGGATCGTCTCAAGTTGTCGGCCTTCCGCCGTCGCCCGAGCCAGAGCTCGATCGAGACGTGCCGGCTCCCAGCCATAGTGATCCAGCACGCGCTCGCGACTCGTGCGGTGTCCGTGCTGTGACAGCAGCTCGATGATCTTGTCGACGTCGCTGCGTGCCATCAGGTCCGGAGTTCCTGGCCGGGCTCGGGGTAGTCCTTCATGAACGCCTCGAGCGATGGCCACGAGCCGAGTTCCGTCCACGGGCTGTTGCGTTCGACATCGATCTCGAAGTACACGTCGCCGATCCGGCCGACGTGGAACAGCAAGAAGTCGTTTCCGTCGACGTCCTCCCACTCAGGTTCGATCGCCGTCGCATGAACATCGCCGACGTGCTCGAAGTCGGGGTGCTCTTCGGGATCGTCACAATCGCTCATGCGCCTCCTGTAGCCGTATGCCGAATCGCCGGGGCCCCGCCTGCCGCCGTCTCCGCGCGATACCTCGCCGAACTTCACTTGCGCGTGTAGCCGGTCAGTCGGATCTCGATGCCCATCGCGGGAGCGAGATGATCGAGTGCCTGCTCGATAGACGCCGCCTCAAACGCATCTTCGTAACTGCGGTCATGGGGTGCGGCGAAGTAGAGGTTGCCGACGCGCCACAGGTCGCCGATCGTGTCTGTGTTCGAGCCGGCGTTGATCTCCTCGTCATCGCAGTAGTACCTCCCAAGGTGTTCGACATCTGGGTGGTCACCGGCCCAAATCTCGGTGAGCTCGCCCTCGTCCCACACCCACAGGTAGCACCCTCCAAGCCAACCGGTGCCGCCTGGTTGAAGATTCGACTCAATGTCGTCATGGTCCACGAAGGCCTGAAGCTCCACGCCGATGATTGTGCCACGCTGACCGCTGGGTGCCGGAGGTTCGCGGGGTCTGGCTCCTCTCGGCGTTGATTGTCACGATCGGACCTGACCGGAGGCATGTCTCGGCGTGGAGTCCTCACGCAGCTTCGGCCTTGCCATACCAATAGGCGAGCTTCCGTCGTGTCCGCAGCACGGTTTGACGCTGACGCTCGCTGAGCGGTGCGTCGAGGGTGCCGAGCCCGGCCGCCGTGACCAGGTGCCACTGCTCAGGACTGACGAGGCCGCTGTGGACAGCATCCGCGACGTGTGCGAGATCGAGACGGCTGACCGCCTCGGCTTCGGTATCCGAGGTGCTGACCGGCTCCTCGGTGAGGAGCGAGGGGCAGACCCGTGCGGGTGCCAGCGCGCGGAGGTGACGTTCGTATCGGAGCTTCGTCCTCGCGACGATCTTCTGGGCGAGGTGGTCCCCCGGCTCGCGCCGGTCGATGTCGAGGATCACGAGAAAGGCGAGGCTGAGGTACTCCTCGATTGCCCGCCTCCGCATGAACGCGGGAACGGTCTTGATGATCGTTCCCGTCATGCGGGGGAGCAGCGATGTGATTGCGATCAAAGCGGCATCGTTGTCGCCGGACTGGGCGGCGTGGACGAGGCGCAGAAGCGTTGGGTGGTCGTCGGCGAGAACCTGGCTGACGGCGACCTCGATGCTGGGGTCTCGCGCTGCGAGTGCTTCGACGTGGCGGCGAAGCCGTCGGGTCGTGGGCGTGTTCAGACAGTCAGCGTCTCGGATGAGTGGGTTGTTGGTGGACATGCCGCCAACGTCCGCGAGGAATGTCACGAACTACTACCCAACCTCACTACCCGACCTGGTTGGGTAGGAGCGCAGGATCAAGTCGGGTAGTGAACGATCGCCCGTCGTCCCTCTCAGCGCCAGAGGCACTTCTCCTGGTAGCGGCATGTGTCATCGTCGCCACCGGCGCTGTGACCTGGTGCGGGGCCGCGCTCGCTGCGGCGTCCAACCGATCTCGCTTTCAGGGCGGTTTGAGCGCCGCGATCCGCGCGACCGCCCGCTTACCTGAGCACCTGGGGGACCCGCGGATGGCGTGGCGCGCGCCTGCCGACCGGGCAGCGTTACCCGGCCCGAGCCTCTATTGGCTGTGCACGGGGCTCGTGCTGCTCACCGTGGTGGGCGTCGGGTTCGCAGCACCGTGGATCTGGCGCCAGACTCGCGAACGGGGTCGAGTCCGCCTTGGGGTGGAGACCCGGGCGCGGTTCGCCACGACGCGGGATCTCGTCCCACTCTTGGTTGCCCAGCCGGTTCCGCAGGGCAGGTTCGTGCTCGGGCGTGTCCATGGCCGGTTGGTGGCGACCGAGGACCGCACCGCGACCGCCCCCGCCCGCTCGCGCCGGGTCCGAGTTCGTCAAGGCGATCGTGGCTCGGTAGCGGTGATTGGGCCGTCCAGGTCGGGCAAGACGGTGAACGTGATCGCGGGCCTCCTCGATTGGGAGGGCCCGGCGGTGGTGGTCAGCATCAAGCGCGATCTGATCGACGCCACTCGGGAGGCCCGTGAGCAGAAGGGGTACACGCGGGTGTTCGACCCGTCTGGCGTGTCCGGGCTACCCCCGGCGGGGCTCGCGCGGTGGACACCTCTCCGGGGTGCTCACACGTCCCGTGGCGCTCAGAAGGCCGCCGCGGCGTTGGCGGCGTCGATCCCGCGGTCGGGGGTGGACGGGGGAGCGGACTACTGGGTGAAGCAGGCCGAGATTCTCCTCACGGGCCTCCTCGGCGCGGCTGCCCTGGCCGCGGATCGCACGATGCTCGACGTCGCCCAATGGGTGTTCATGAAGTCGATCCCGGTGAAGAAGAAGCCCAACGAGATCATCGACATCCTTCGCAACGCCAAGCTGAACGGCTCCGACGCCGAGAAGGAGGCGGCCGGCGCTGCGATGCTCCAGCTCGACGCTGTGTGGAACCTCGACGAACGGGTCCGATCGTCGGTGTATGCCACGGTTCAGACCGTCGTTCAGGCGTGGCTCGACCCAGCAGTGGACGCATCATCGACGCTCGAACGCCCCGGCGAACGGTTCATCGACCTCGACTGGCTGACCGACCCAGACCGCTCCAACACGCTGTACCTCGTGTCGCCGCTCGACGATCAGGACCGCCTCTCCCCGGTGCTCGGCGGCCTGCTGGGAGACCTGAAGGATCAGGCGTACCAGCGCGATGTTGCGGGCGCCGGACTAAAGCGGCCATTGCTGATGGTGATCGACGAGGCGGGCAACATGCCGCTGGCGTGGCTACCCGAAGTCGCTGCGACGTGCGCTGGCATCGGCATCTTGCTCGTCACCATCTGGCAGTCGAAGGCGCAGCTCGATGCGGCCTACGGACGGCTCTCCGACAGTGTCCTGACGAACCACCTGACCAAAGTCGTGTTCTCCGGCTGCTCCGACCCAGCCACACTCGACTACGTGACTCGCCTCCTGGGCGACGAGGAAGTCATGCACCGGTCAATGTCGTACGACCTCGGTGGCGGGAGCCGGCGGAGCGTGTCGGAGTCGAGTCACCGCGAGGCGCTCACCCCCTTCCACCTCCTGCGCCAGGTGCGCCCCGGTGAAGCCGTACTGATCCACGGCACCCTGCCTCCGGCGCACCTGCACGCTCGCCGCTGGTGGGAGGAACACCCCGAGCACCAGCGAGCCGCCTGACTACCCACCGGCCCGTGCGGCCACTCCCGATCCGGCCGGGTCGTCGATCCCTGCCGAGGTCGGGTACCAATCCGTGACATCGGGTCGTCAACGTCGAGCGAATGGACATGGCTCACGGATCCCACGAGGAGCGGCTCGCCGCCGCCCACGCAACGCTTCATGATGCGGTCATCCAGGTGTCGTCTGGCGAGGACTGGCAGAACCTGCTGACGATGGCCAGCTCCTTCCATCGATACTCGCCGAACAACCAACTGCTCCTCGCGGCCCAAGGCGCGCAGGGGCTGGTGGCGTCGTTCCACACGTGGAAGCAGATCACCTCTGTCGACGGCGAGCCGTGCCGAATCCGGAAGGGTGAGACCGCTCTGCGGGTGTACGCGCCGATCCGGGCCAAGCGCGCAGAGCTCGACCCAGACACCGGGCTGCCGACCCAGCCGTCGGTCGTCGGCTACCGACTGGTGCCGGTGTTCCACCAAGGCCAGCTCGTCTCGCCGCCGGATTTTCCTGCCGAGCCGAAGCTCCTGGCCGGAGAGGACCCTCCGCCCGAACTGTGGGACGCGGTGGCGGAACAGATCCACGCCGCTGGCTTCACGCTGAGCCGCGGACCGCTCGACGGGCCTGATGGCCCGAAAGGGATCACCAAGTTCATCGAGAAGGCCGTCATCGTCCGAGATGACTTGCCTCCAGCGCAGGCGCTGAAGACCGAGCTTCACGAGCTCGGCCACGTCCTCATGCACAGCTCGTTCCCCTGCGAGCCGGGCCAAGGGCGCGACCGGATCGAGGTCGAGGCTGAGTCCGTCGCGTACGTCGTGTGCGACCTTCTTGGCGTCGACGCAGGGGAGTACTCGATCCCCTACGTGGCGTCCTGGGCGGGCGGCCAGGCCGACAAGGTGCAAGAGACCGCCCAGGCGGTGCTGGCCACCGCACGCAAGATCGTCGCCGGTCTCGAGGCCGAGCTCGGCGTCGACCTTCGACCGAACCCGATCGCCGAGATCGTCGCCATGCGACAGCACCAGCATCGCCCGACCGAGCACGCGGCCGATCAGCCACCATCGCCGGTGTCGCAACGGGAGGCGCGGCGGGTCGCACGTGGCTCGGCCGACGAGATCATTTCCCGACACCTCGCCGAAGGCACCCTCGACTGGCCACACCTCGCGAACTCACTCCCGGGGCTCCATGAGGACGCGGCGAAGGTCCGCAACGCCGACGGCAACCCAGGAGCACAAGCGATCCTGCTCGCATACGCGGGAGCGTCGGCGGAAGCGAACGTCGCCGTGATGCGAGCGCACGGACTCGACGATCATGACGTGCGCTCCAACCTCACAGTGTCGTTCCTCGACTCGCTCGGCCAGTACGGCCCCCTCTACCACCCGACCGAAGTCGCACAAGCGCTCGAGGCCCCACGCCCGGTCAAGGCCTGTGCCAGCGAGCTGGTCGCCGACCTCATAGTCGCCGTTGGCCACCACCCGGCTGCTGTACACCAGCTCGTCGAGACCAGCGACGTTCCCGACAACGTCGTCAGTCTCGTCGAGGAACGCCTGAAGCGAGCCTGCCACCCGTCAACGGTCGGCAAGGAGCGTCGTGCCGACCGCGGCCTGCGACTCATCGACGAGTGGAGCGGCGCAGAACCGCGATCACTGGAGCCGACGGGTCTTGCGCCGGGCGAACCCATCGATCCGCCCGAGCCCCCGATGCCGCCCGTGCCAGCGGCGTGAAGGAGGACCGCTGTGTCGAACTCCCGGGACGGTGCCTCGCAGACCGACGGCGGAGTTCCCCCTATGCGAACACGACGGCCGCGGCGGACACCATCTGGACTCCAGGATTGGTCCCGGTGAGCCTCAACAAGCTCTGGTTGTCAGTCGTCCATCTGGGACTCGGCCGCCATGCGGCGTGCAGCAGCCAGCAACTTGTCGAACCGTTCGTCATCAACTTCGTCGCGGAGGATCTTGGCCAACGTGCGAGCTGCGAAACCCCACGCAAGGAGCTCTGTCAAAGCCGGGCCGACCATGCCCTGGTGCCGATCGATGCCATCCCCGATCACACGCGCTGTCACCTCAGAGACCACGTCGTAGGTCATCGTCATCGACTCACCCCGCTCCCGATCGGCCACGATGGCCAGCGATGCCACCAGGTAGTGTTTCCACCGGCGTGCAGCAGCGGGCGTGTCCATGAGGGGTCGAGGCGAGTAGTCACCCAGCACCAGCATTGCGTTGAACGGCTCGACTGCCAGGAGGTTTCCGAGCGCCCCAGCAAAGCTGCTGAGTACACGCTCGGCACCGAACTGGTCGATCAGTTCGGCGGCAAAGGTCTCCTCTAACAGGTCCGGGGACTCGAGGTCGGCTATGTAGCTCGCGAGGAATCGGGCGGGGTCGTCTGTCCCCTCATCACTCAAGGCTGCGAGGTGTGGGCGCAGCTCACTGGCGGCGGCTCACGTCGTCGATATCGGAGAGGTCATCAGCATCAAGCACCGCCCATTCCCGGCCGCACGCGTCACACTTGGCGTGCTGCTGGAGCTCGTCCGTGTAGTTCCAGTCGTCGCTGCCGCATTCCGGGCATGGTGAGGATTCGTCGAGTCCATCCATAGCAGTCGACAGTAACCCGATGCGGGGATCGCAAGGGCACGGGTCCCGATTTACCGACGACGGGAGCGCTCCCTGACCGCTCATCGATCCTCCGACCAGGAACCCCCGACCGGTTGGTGTTGGCCCGCAGCACCAGCCGTCCGAACACCCACTACTCGGAGTCACTCGCGGGCCGTACCGGCAGCATGGTTGAGGTTGGGGCACGATCCACTGACTTCGCAGTAAAGACCGGGTAGGACGCGCGCGGTTCATCTGATAGAGAAACCGAGATGCGCAACGCCGGCATCCCGCTGCCCGTCGTTACCCGCCGCCTCGACGACCACTGCCCCTCCACCACACTCAACTTCTACGCCCAGGCCGTCCCAGGCGGCGATGCCCAAGCAGCCGAAACACTCGAAGCGCTGCTGACGTCTGCGCATGCCACGCAAGGACGCTCCGCCTTGTCGTAGGGGGTCGCCCAACATTGACGGCGAGGAGTTACGACGGTGCTACACCGAGTTGCCGCCGATGAATCCCCCGATCGCTCCGAAGCCCATCCTGTAGTAGTGGTGCATGCTTCCGCAGCGCGGGCCGGCTGCTGGGAGTCGCCACCTACGAGTGCCAACAGCACGCTGAACAACATTGCGATCAGCGTCAGCCCAACCACCGTTGCGAAGACTAGTTCGAAATGATCCGACGGTCGTGGCACGTCGTCGTGTCGAGTGCGCTGCCCGGTCGACACCATCGGGCTGTGTGCTGGAGTCTCGACGTCCGCCTCTCGGGAAGATCGGCGATGTTCAAGGTGGGACGTGGGGAGCGTGCCAGCGATCTCGCGCCATCCTCACGCCTGGACTCGGACGAGAACGTCGCTGCCTGTTAACAGAACTGTTGACGCGGTCGATCGTTCGTGACACCATGCCGGGATGGCGGACGGCACATTGGGCGACGAGGACCGAGAGACGGTGAGGTCGGTACTCCTCGCGTACGCCCGGGCGATCGACGCCAATGCGGTCGACGACGCGACGTCCCTCTTTTCCATCAATTGCCAGGTGAACTACGCGCTGGGCGACATGTCGATCCTCACTGGTCGAGATCATCTGCGTGAACACCTCGCCGACACGCTGAGCCGCTTCAGTGCGACCAGCCATCACATCTCCAACATCGACGTGACGCTGGTCGGTCGCGACACGGCGCAGAGCCATTGCTACCTCTATGCCTGGCATCGCTTCCCAGCGTTCCCCGACAAGCCCGACTTCGAGTTCTGGGGCACGTACAGCGACCGGCTGGTCAAGGCGGACGGCCGGTGGTTGATCGAGTCGCGGCGCCTCCGCATGGCCGGCAAGCGGAACATGATCGGCCGGTTCGAGCCGGTCGAGCGACGCTGAGGGCCACGTGCGGACCGGCGTCACGATGATGCTCAGCGACCGGACGATCGGTGTCGTTGAGCTGGCCCGAGCGGCCGAGGATCGCGGGTTCGAGTCGCTGTACCTCCCGGAGCACACCCACCTTCCGGTCGAGTGCACATCCCGGGCGCTCGTGGGGGACGGCTCCGTTGGCGACGAGTACGCACGCGTACCGGATCCGCTCGTGTCGCTCGCCGCGGCTGCGGTCGGGACGAGCCGCATCCGACTCGGCACCGGCGTTGCCCTCGTCGCCCAGCACGACCCGATCGTGTTGGCGAAGCAGGTTGCGACTCTGGATCAGCTCTCAGGCGGCCGGATCGTCCTCGGGGTGGGCTACGGATGGAACGCCGAGGAGCTCGCCGACCATGGCGTGGCCTTCGACGACCGCCGGGCGGTTGTCCACGAGCACCTTGCCGTGATGCAACGCCTGTGGGACGACGACATCGCCTCCTTCGACGGAGCCTTCGTGACGCTATCACCGAGTCGAGCGTGGCCAAAGCCGGTGCAACGGCCCCGGGTCCGGACGCTCATCGGAGGCGGGCCGAGCGCGGCCCTCTTTCGGGCCGTCGCGACCCACGCCGACGGATGGATGCCGCTCGGTGGACGCGGCCTGTCCTCGTCCATCCCGGCCCTTCAGGATGCGTTCCGCGAGGCCGGGCGGGATCCCGCGCACCTAGACGTCGTGCCGTTCGGCACCTTCCCTGATAGGGAAAAACTCGAGTACTTCCGAACTCTCGGCGTGACTGAGGTGGCACTCGGCCTGCCGGCCAGCGACGAGGCCGAAACCCTCCGGACGCTCGACGCCTATGCGGCGATCGTCGAGGAGCTGGCGTTATGACGGCCCCCAGCGCCCGGGTCACAGCATCTGTCATGGCCCTCGTCGTCGTGATCTGGGGCCTCGGCGCCCCGGTGACGAAGCTCATCACGGCGCCGCCGCTCGTGGCGGTGTCGATGCGCTTCTGGATCACGGTCCCGCTGCTGTGGAGCCTGGTGTACGTGACCGGGCGTCGCATATCCTCCGCACAACTTCGCTCGACCGTGTTGGCGGGGATCTTGTTCGGCGCCAACCACGCACTGGTGTTCGCGTCGCTGAAGCACGCCTCGGTCGCGGTGGTGTCGGTCTTGCTCGCTCTCCAGCCCGGCGTCGTCCTGCTCGTTGCGGGACCGCTCCTCGGCGAGTGGGCGACTCGATGGCACATAGCCTGGACGGTCGTCGGGGTCGGCGGTGTCGCCGTCGTGATCTTGGGCGGCAACCGAGGCGTGAGCGGGGACCCTGAGGGTCTCGCGCTCGCCGTGGCCGCGATGTTGACGTTCTGTGGCTACTACGTCATCAACCGGAGGGTCCGCGCCACGACCGCCATCGAGGCCGCGCAGTGGATGGCCGGGGCCACGCTCTTCGCCGGGCTGACGGTGACTCCAATCGCGTTGGCGACCTCGTCGGTCGAGGATTACCGGCAGCTGGCGGGGGCCGACTGGATCTACCTGGGGTTCATGGCCGTCGTCGTAGGCGTCGTCGGCCACACCGCGATGAGTTGGGCCCACCGGTTTATCCCGGCGGCCCGGTCTTCGCTCTACCTCCTCGCCATGAACGTTATCGCTGTCGGGGCGGCATGGCCGATCCACGACGAGCCGGTGACCATCGTCCAGGCCGCCGGTGGGCTCGTAGTGCTCGGCGCGGTGGCTGCGGTGACTAGCCGTCCCGGCAGTGTTCGGGTGAGGCCCCCGGTCGACCTGTTCCCAGAAGAGCCGGAGCCAGCGCTGCACAGGAATCTCTGAGGGACGCGCTCCGATCAGCGCGGCAGGGATTCCTCCCGCTGATCCAACTGCTCCACGGCTTCCCGATCGTCGGCGGCATCAAATCGATGACGGGAGGCATTGGGGCTATGAGAGGTGAACGGATTCTCTCGCTTTGATTGCGAGCGCATGCCCGAGGGGTTGAGCCCTCGCCCCTGAAGTCGACGCGACTCCTCCTTGATGTCGTCGACCCAAACCCCGAGGTGGCGAATCGCGGGTGTGTCGAGCGCTTCCCACATCGAGCCTGGGGCGGCCCCGATGAGCTCCACGTGGTGCGGTCCTGGAGTACGCTAGCCACAGGTGCACGTCGACGTCCTATGATCGTCATCCCGGTGCTGATCGTCATCCCGGTGCGGATGGCAGGTCGCATGCGCGTCGCCCATTCCAGCGGTATCAGCTTCGCACTCGCCATCTCCCCGCGGATCTGGCCCGACATGCGCGATGTGGCAGATCCGGCCCACCAGCAAACATCAGGTCCACGCGTCGCTCGCCTGGCGGGTCGGGCAGTCTCGTCGTTTGCGTGCCTCGATAGTCAACAGTTATGCTGACGATGGAACTTGAGTTGAAGGTCAGACGTCGGTTTGGGGGGTGCGTGAAGGGGTTCAAACACGAGACCATCGCGAACGGCTGGTACCAGATCGGCTGGACGACGGATTTCGAGGCCGAGCGACTGACGCCCCTCCGCTACTTCGGCGAGGCGCTCGCCGCGACCCGCGGCGCGGACGGCTCGATCCACGTCATGGATGCGATCTGCAGCCACTTCGGCGCGAACCTTGGCGTCGCTGGCCGCGTCGATGACGGCTGTGTCGTCTGCCCATTCCACGGTTGGCGGTGGGGCCTCGATGGTCGCAACGTCTCCATCCCGTACAGCGCACATGGACCGCTCGAGGTCCGGTTACGTACATGGCCGGTGGTTGAGCAGGCGGGTCTCGTCTTCGCCTGGCATGGCCCTCCCGACGACTCGCCTGCTTGGGAGCTGCCGGCACTGCTGCCCGACGACGGTCGGGAGTGGCTGGCCCTGCCGGTCGCGACCCGGCTCTGGCGGGATCTCCACATCGTCCCGCAGGTGGTGTCCGAGAACAGCGTGGATGCGGCACACTTCGTCTACGTCCACGGCTCGGCCGACGTGCCGTCGATGACGGCCTGCGAAGACCGGGGGCCGATCTTCTACACCAGCTACGAGATGGCTTTCGGAGCGCCGGACCACCCGACGTGGGCGACGCCGGATGGGCCGCTTCGCGGAAGCATTACCAACCAGTGCTTCGGGGTCGGGATGACGCTGGCGCTCCTCGAGGCGTTCGACGCGGTGCTGAACCTCGCGTCGACGACGCCCATCGACGTAGACCGCTCGGACCATCGCAGCACCGTGTGGGTCGCGGCTCAGCGGCGCGATGGTGCGGCCGTGACCCCAGATCTCCAAATGCGGTGGGCCGAGCAGCAGTTCGCCCAGATCGAGGCCGACTTCGACATCATGGAGAACCTCTCCTACCGGGTCCGGCCGGTGCTGGCCCGCGAGGAGATCGCCCCCATTCGGGCGCTGCGGAAGTGGGCGGACCGGTTCTACGGCACCGACGGAAAGGCGGAGGTTAGCTGTGGCTGAAGGCTGGAGCACCGGCGAGCACAGAACGCTGCCGGCGCTGTTGCGGGCGCAGGCCGAGAAGTTCGGCGACCGCGTGGGGGTGACCGTGAACGGCGAAGAAGTGACGTACAGCGACCTGCTCCGGCGGTCGATGTCGATGGCCAACTCGTTGATCGAGTTCGGGATTGAGCGGGGAGACGTCGTGGCCATGCTCAGCGAGAACTGCCCCGAGCAAATCTACCTCCAGTTCGGCACCGGGATGATCGGTGCTATGGAGGTGATGATCAACACGGCCTACCGCGGTGAGTTCCTCGCCCACCAGCTGCGGGACAGCGGTGCCAAGGCGCTCCTGGTCGAGCCCGGGCTGCTCGAACACGTGCTGGCCGTGCTGCCGGCGCTGACCGCGCTGCGCACGATCGTCGTCCTCGGTTCGCTGACCGACGACCTCGCACGCGTCGACGGCGGCGTCCGCGCCCTCGGTATCGATGCACTCCGTACCGGCGATACGGAGCGCCTCACGGTGCCGGCCAAACCAGAGTGGTCCGACCCGTGCACGATCGTCTACACGTCCGGCACGACTGGACCCTCTAAGGGCGCGCTCATGTCGCACCACTACATGGTGACGCTCGGGATGCAGCAAGCCCGGATGTGGTGGCGGACGGACGGCGACGTCTTTTACGCCTGCACCCCGATGTTTCACCTCGCCTCCAAGGGTGTCGGGGTGATGGCGGCGCTGACCAAAGGGGCGCGCTGCGTGCTCGACGACCGATTCAGCGTCACGTCCTTCTGGCGCCGGGTACGGGAGGAGTCGTGTACCGCGACGATCCTCCTGGGCTCGATGATCCCGATGTTGGCGGCACGGGCGCCCTCGGAAGAGGAGGGGATCGACGTCATTGTGGCGCTGCCGATCGCGGCCGATCTGCAGGCGCCATTGGAGGAGCGGTGGCGGTGCAAGTTCGAGACCGTCTACGGCATGAGCGAAGCGGCTCCGCTGGTCGTCTCGGACACTACGACCCGCCTCCGACCGGGCTCCGCCGGCAAGGTCAACGCTGACTACTTCGACGTCCGCATCGTAGACGACGATGGGGGGGAGGTGCCCACCGGTGAGGTCGGCGAGATCGTGGCCCGGCCCAGGCAGCCGCACGTCATGTTCGACGGGTACTACCGGAACCCAGAGGCCACTCTCAGCCACTTCCGCGACCTGTGGTTCCACACCGGTGACCTCGGGCGCGTCGACGATGACGGATTCTTCTACTTCCTGGACCGCAAGAAGGACTACCTGCGGCGGCGGGGTGAGAACATCTCCTCGTTCGAGGTCGAGATGGCGATCATGCGGCACCCGGACGTGCTGGAGGCCTGCGTCGTCGGCGTGGCCAGCGAGCTGACCGAGGAGGAGGTCAAGGCGGTCGTCGTCGTGCGGCCCGGCTCGTCGCCGTCCGTTGAGAAGCTTCTCGACCATTGCATCCAAAACATGCCGTACTTCGCCGTCCCGCGGTACATCGAGATCGCCGATGACCTGCCTCGGACGCCGAGCGGCAAGGTGGAGAAGTACAAGCTGCGGGCGGACGGCGTCACCGCCGACTGTTGGGACCGTGAGGCCGCCGGCATCGTTGTGCGGCGAGTCCGGGCATGAGCAGTGGGCTGTGAGGGCGCTCCGTGTCGCGAGCGTCCTCGTCACGTTCCTCGTCGTCGGCCTCGACGGCGCAGCTGACCCGCTAGCAGCGCTCCCGGCGTCCACATCGGCCGACTGGACGAACGCGGCCGTCCTCGACGGTGATCGCCGATTGGTCCCCAATGGCCGGGGTTCCGCAGTTAATGCACTCTTGTGCTTCATCCGTGGGTCAAGTTCGGCCTGGGAGGATGGGTGGGTGAATGCCGAGGGCGAGCAGGGCGAGAGCTATGAGGGTTCGGGTCCGTGGAAGCCGAAGGAGATGCGGGTGCGGAGTCGGATCTTGGTGTTGGTGGACTCGATGAGACCGTTGGAGAGTCCGGAGTCGAGCGCCCGGTCGATCGCTTGTCGGTGGTTTGGTGATCTTGCGGGCGAGCTCGTCGTGGGCCTGCATGCGTGATCGGCGTACCCATGGCAGACATCGGTCGAGGGGGTGTGCCGGGCTCGCCCGTAGGCGCGATGCCGCCTTGGGTCGGTCTTGGCGACCCAGTCGAGCTGGAGGCGTTGCTCGTCGGTGAGATGTTGGGGTTCTTCCGAGCGCGCAGCGGGCGCGTGCGATCTGCAGCGAGGTGCCCATGGCGCGGGAGCTGTCGACGATCGTGCGTAGTCGGCGAGACCCCGTGTCTGCCCAACGGCCCCGCGATCGGACCCACTGAACAAGTTGACCGAATCCGAACGCGAAATATTCTCTAACGGCGCGTCCGTCATCCGTCTCGTCGGCGCGGTGCTCGCTGACCACCACGACGAATGCCGTCGCGCGGCGCTACTTGAAGCCTCTATGGCCAAGCTCCGCACGCGCATACTGTCCCCGCCGTCACCGCGGAGCTCGAGCCCGGCACCTGACGGCCACGAGACCGGAACGTCGCCGCCAGCGCACCCACCCGGCCCGCAGAAACCTGAGCTGATCGCCCGCTCACCGGACCGACTTTGGTCGTGGGACATCGAGCGCCATTCGGCCGCTCTCGAATCGTGCGATGGCGAAGGACACCGCCATCGACTCGTCGCAGGGGCCGGTTGAAGCTTAGGGCAGCCTGATCCCTGAAACGAGGTATGCTGAGCGGCGGTGAAGGACCCGCATTCGCCGCACAGCTGGCCGTAGCAGCGGGCCAAGTTTGCGTTAGTTCGAGAGGAGCATCCGGTGGCCGATGACAGCCGGATCGCGGCGCGCCGCCGCGCGGCATTGGAGGCGCGTGGGGCCGGCTACATGGAGCGCCGGCGGCAACTGGTCGAGGCCGCCGCCCGGGTGTTCGCCGAGAAGGGGTTCCACAAGACGAGCTTCAGCGACATTGCGGAGCACCTCGAAATCGACCGAGCCAGCCTCTACTACTACGTCGGCAGCAAGAGCGACCTGTTCGAGGCGGTCGCTCTGGCGCCGGCCGAAGAGAACATACGCTCCATCGAGGAGATCCGGGCCAGCGACCTCGCGCCGCAGGAGAAACTCACTGCCGCCATCGAGCAGTTGATGGCGTCATTCCACGAGAGGTACCCCTACCTCTACATCTACATCCGGGAAGACGTCCGCAAGCTCGAGATGGACGCCAAGCGGGACCGGCGCATGCACCGGATCGAGCGTCGCTACAATGCCGCGTTTGTCGACATCATCGTCGAGGGTCAGGAGAGTGGCGCCTTCGACCCCACGCTCCCCCCCAAGGTGCTGGCCTACTCCATCGTCGGGATGCTGGCCTGGTCGCACCAGTGGTTCCGCCCGGACGGATCCGTCAGCGGGCCCGAGATCGGACAGGGGCTGGCCACGATGGTCCTCGAGGGTCTCGAGCGGAAGCCCGCCGCCAAGCGGGCCCGCCGCAAGGCTCCCTGATCGTCACGGCGTCACGGTTCCTCGGGCCGAAATATCGGCAGGGCCACTCCTGCGGCCACCGGCTGGAAGCCCACGCGCACGCGCATCCCGATCCGGGCGTCCGCCGGATCGCAGCCGTCGAGGTTGCTCAGCATCGCCACACCCTCGTCCAGATCGACGGCCACGATCACGTACGGAACACGGAAGGCGGTGGTCGGCGCCCGGTGCACAGTCGAGAAGCTGTAGAGCGTCCCCCGCCCCTCGCTCTCGATCCAGTGCCAGCGTGCCGACGCGCAGTGGGTGCAATAGTACTCCGGTCGGAAGAAGCACCGGCCACACTCGTCGCACTTCGGTAGGAGGAGCCGTCCCTCCGCGGCCGCCGCCCAGAACGGCTCGGTCAGCTCGGTGGGACGTGGGAGCGGCACGCCGGCCGTGACGGTCGTCACTCTTTCGGCCACGTGGCGTAGGCGTTCAGTCCTTCGAGGGCGAGGCCGTAGCCGACCGAGTCGAGCAGCGTCCGCTTCAGGTGCTGCGTCAGCACGACCCTCGTGTACCGAAGGGTGGTGTCGGCCTGCCTGGCGAGCTCGCGGGCGATCTCCCACGCCCGGTCGAGCAGCACCTCGGAAGGTATCACCTCGTTCACGACGCCGAGCGTCAGCGCCTCCTGGGCCGAGATCTTCTGGCCGGTGAGGAGGAAATACCGCCCGCGGTTCGGGCCGAGGAGGGACTGCCACACGACGTGCACCCCATCGCCGGGAACCGTGCCAAGCCTGAAGTGCGGGGCGTCCTGAAAGACGGTCTCCTCGCTGGCGAGCGTGATGTCGCTCAGCACCGCGAGTTCGGCGTGCACCCGAGCCGACCCGTTCACCGCGCCGATGACCGGGACTTCGATGTCTAGCAGGTTCTGCAAGAGCCGCTTGCCGTTGAAGTAGATTTTGTCCCACTTCTCCGGCGACATCGGCCCGGCCCAGCTCTTGTCGATGGCGCCAATGAACCTGTCGCCGGTGCCGGTGAGGATGACGACGCGGTTCTCGGGGTCGCGGCCGACATCCTCGAAGCACGAACCGAGCTCGGTGTGCGGGCCGTCGCCCCAGATCAGCGGACCGTCGCCGGTGTGCAGGCGCAGCTCGAGAATCCCGTCCTCACGTCTGAGGTGGACGTGGTCGTACCGTTCCCGGTAGTCGTGGAAGAACGTGCGACTCATGGTGGTCTCTCTCCTATCCCGCTCCGAGGAGCACGAGTTCGATGTGCTGCGCGCCGGATCCGGCGTTGACGGCGAGTGCCACCTCGGCGCCGTGAATCTGGTGGACGGCGTCCTTCCGCAACTGTCGCACGCCCTCGATGACGCGTTGGCTCAGATGCCCCGGCGGGGCCCAGCTGTGGGACAGGATGCCGCCGTCCGGGTTCGTCGGCAGGAGCCCGTCCAGTTCGATGGCGCCGCTTTCCACGAGTGGCCCGCCTTCGCCGAGCTCGCACAACCCGAGCATTTCGAGCTGACGGATCACCTCGAACGAGGTTGCGTCGTAGAGGAGCGCGACATCGATGTCCGAAACCTCGAGCCCTGCCATGCCAAGGGATCGCTGCGTGGCGCCGGTTCCCAACGTGTGGACCTCACGCAGGAGCGGCGCGTCGGCGTAGGCGCCGCGCAGGAACTCCATCCCACCCCCTAGGATACGTACGAGCGGTCGGGGGAGGTCGGCGGCTCGCTCGACGGTCGTGAGGACCAGCCCGAAGCCGCCCGCGGCGACGATGCAGCAGTCGAGGAGATGAAGCGGCGAGGCCACCATCCGCGAGGACAGAATGTCGTCGACGGTGTACGGGCCCCGGCCGTACATCACCGCCTCGGGGTTGGTATGGCCGTGGTTTCGGATCGTGGCCGCTACCCGGGCCAGCTGCTCGGGTGTCGTCCCGAACTCGTGCATGTGGCGCTGTGCGACGAGCGCGAAGTGTGGCATGACCCACTGGCCGAATGGGTCCGTGAACTCGAGGTCAAGCCCCGTCCCCACCGCGTTGCCGTCCGGGACGGGACCCCCATCGGGCGACCAGGGTCCAGCCAATCCGGCGGCGACCACCGCGGTCTCGCACAGCCCAGCGCTGATGGCGGCCGCGGCCTTGAGCAGGCCACGCGCTCCGGCGGTGTCAAGTTCCTTGTCGTTCGTCCACGTCAGCCGGCCATTGAGCCAGGGCGCCCAGTTGGCGCTGCCGTCGGCCGGGGCTCCCCACCGGCCGGGCCACGCCACGGCAGCGCCGTCGACGTCGCCGAGCGTGAGGCCCGCGTCGGCCACAGCGCCCTTCACCGCTTCCATCGTTAGGTCCATGGACGTGCGGTGGGGGAGCGATCGCGCCAGTTCGGTCGTGTGCACACCCACGATGGCAACGTCTCGAAGCACTCTCAGGCCTCGGTTCGTAGGGCACCGGCGGCGAAGGGACAGGCGGACGACCCTGCCGCCGGCGTGCTGGTCGCCGCCGAAGCGCTGCCGCCGGCGTCAGTCATCGGCGCAGCTCGAGGTTCCGGCGGCCGTGAGCGGGCGAACGACCGATGCGAACTCCTCGAGTGCCGCGACGTGCTGCTCGGCGCTGGCAAACCCGTTGCGGCGCTTCCCGAGGAAGTCGGCGGTGTCGTCGCTGGTGCGGAGGGTCACGTGCGTGCCGCCGAGCTCCGCCCACGACCCGACCTGGTCCTCCCAGGCCGATGGACCGTCGCTGTAGTCGACGAGGATGTCGAGGCCGACGTCGGTCGGCGACCGTCCCAACTCCTTGGCGATCCCGAGCAGCCGCCGGGCTCGCTTCTCCGCCGACGGCCCGGCTATGCCGAACATGAAGCCGTCACCGATGCGAGCGCAACGATCCACCGCGGCTCGGGAGAGTCCGCCGAACCAGATTGGCACGGTCCGCCCAGACCGAGGCGCGATCCCTGCACGGTCGATGCGATGGTCGGCTCCCCGCAGATCGACAACCGGCTCCGTCCACAGCCGACGCAATAGGTGCACCTGTTCTTCGAGTCGCGCTCCCCGCCTGGAGAAGGGCACGCCGAGTGCTTCGTACTCAACCCAGTTCCATCCGATCCCGACTCCGAGCACGAAGCGTCCGCGGGACACGAGATCGAGCTCCATCACCTGCTTCGCGACCAACGCAGTCTGACGCTGGGGCAACACGAGCACGTTGGTGCCGAAGCCGAGGGTCGTGGTGGACGCTGCCAGGAACGCTGATAGGACGAACGGCTCGTGGAACAAGGTGGTCTCGTCGTACGGGCCACCGTCGAGCGGCGCCGCGCGATCGGAGCGTACGGCGCCGAGCACGTGGTCGTGCAGGACAAGTCGGTTGCAACCCAGCCGTTCGGCGGCCGCTGCGAACGCGAGCGCATCCTCCGGGTCCTCACGGAAGATCGACGACGGGAAGAGGGTGTTGATCTGCACGGCGCGGCGCTTGTCAGGACCGCGGGCGGCCGCTCAGAACGATCCCCGCCGCCTCCCGATCCCAGGTCTGCTCGTTGAAGCTGGACGCCCGCAGCTTGTACTTCTCGACCTTCCCGGTCGGCGTGCGGGGGAGGTCGTCGACGATCTCGACGTACCGCGGAACGGCGAAGTACGGAAGATTCTCGATGAAGTGTTCGACGAGTGACTCGTGGCTGGGCGAGGTGCCTGCGCGCAGTACGAGGAGGGCCTTGACCTCGTCCTCCAACATGTCGCTCTTGACGCCGATGACGGCCGCTTCGTCGACGTCGGGATGAGTCATTATGGCCTGCTCGACCTCGTAGGAGGAGATGTTCTCGCCTCGCCGGCGGAGGTAGTCCTTCTTGCGGTCGAGGAAGTAGAAGTTCCTGTCCTCGTCGATACGGGCCATGTCCCCTGTGTGGAACCAGTAGCCCTCCGACACCCGCTGGGTCGCTGCCGGGTTGTTGTAGTAGCCCTCGAACATCACGTGCGGCCTCTTCGGGCGCACGACGACCTCGCCTGGCGTCCCAGGCGGAACCTCGCAACCCTCGTCATCGAAGATGCGGACGTCGAACACCTCGTCGTTGGTGCGTCCTGACGACCCAGGCACGATCGGCACAGCGGGGTCGACCTTGGCCACGAGGTTGGCTTCGCTCAAGCCGTAGCCCGTGATGAAGCGGCAACTCCAGCGCCTCTCCATCGCCGGCTTCAACTCCGTCGGGAAGGGCACGGCGTAGAGAACGTCGATGCCCTCGTCGTCGGTCGGCTCCTGGTTCCAGAGCATCACGATCATCGATCCGAGGACGATCGTCGCCGTGCACCGCTCCTCACGGATCCTCTTCCAGAAGGCCGACACGCTAAACCGCTGATCGAGCACGCAACGGGCGCCCATCGAGATCGAAGCGACGACGCCGCAGCCCTTCGCGGCCAGGTGGAACATGGGGGTGGTCGAGTAGAAGGCGCTGTCCGGGCCCTCGTACCACATGCCGGCCATCTGACCGGCCGTCTCCATGAGGTAGTTGTGGCTGAGGACGGCGCCCTTGGACGGGCCCGTTGTGCCGGACGTGTAGACGATGCTGCAGGGGTCGCTCCATTGCGACTGGTAGGTCGAGCGTAACGACGTGCCGTCATGGCCGAACAACTCGATCGATGGGCGGATCTGTGCCGACCCGACGCGGTCGTCCACGTCCACCGCGCCCCGGACGAAGATCGTCGCCAGCTCCGGGAGCTTGGGGGCGACGGCGACCACCGCGGGCAACAACCCCTCGTCCACCACGATGGCCTTGGCCCCCGAGTCGGCGAGCTGGTGGCGGAGGAACTCGCCGCGGTAGGCCGTGTTGATCATCACTTCCACGGCCCCGGTCATCGCCGCTCCGAACTGCACGTAAGCCTGCTCGCAGCAGTTCTCCGTCAGCATCGCGACGACGTCGCCGCGGCCCAGACCGGTGGCGGTCAGACCGTTCGCGAGCGAGCGGGAGCGGCCGACGAGCTCGGCGTAGGTGATGTGCTCGCCTAGGATCGTGAGCGCCACCGAGTCGGGCTGGCGTTCCGCGTGGGTCAGCAGCGCGCCGTGGAGTGTCCTTCTGTCGTCGGCCACAAAACGATCCATCGTCCCCCCTGTCGCGCCAAGCATGTCGTCGGCGCCGTCAGCATATCTGTTGACTACTTGCCGATCAAGTCCCCGGGGTGGGCCTCTCACCCACCTCGGGGTACGTGGCGCGTCGTGGCGCAGCGTGACGATGTGGAACGAATCGGTGACCTGCGCCGCGGTGGGCAGCATCGTGTCGAACACTGCGTGGTAGCTCGCCGACAGGTCCCAGCGTCACCCGCTCGACCCAGGCACGCCACTCGTCAGACTGCGCGGCGAGCCACCGGCAAGGTTCGCGCGTGTCCCGACCTGCCACGACGTCGAGGAGCAGCGTCTCATCCAGCTCGAGTCCCGTGACAGTGCCGAACCGGGCCGGGAGTAGTCAACAGCAAGGTTCCGTTGGCCCCGACGGCGTCCATCGCGCGTGTCAATCACAGCCCAGATCGACAGCGACCTCAGCCACCGAGCGGTCGTGCCGGCCAACCTGTACCGTCGCCACAGCGCCGCCCGAGTCGTGATCGCACACCGGGCCGACGCGATCTGTTCGATGCTGCTAGGTCCACGAGACAATGGGTCCACGACAGTCGACGCACCGAGCAAACGCCAGCGGTGCTCGTCCCACGCCAACCGGGCCGGTCGGCCGAACACCGGCAGATCGACCAGCACCACCTGGGGTGTCGTGATGCTACGCCGCCCGGTCGCACCACGACGGACGGTCGGGGTTCGTGGGCGCGTCGATCCGTAACCAGGTCACTCACCGACGTGGCCGCGGCGACGTCGGGCAGGCCGACCAGGAGTGCAATGCACGATTGGTCCGCTTCTGTCAGGCATGGGCTCCTCGAGACTCAACGCTTCGATATCGCTGAGAATCGCAGGCCCTGTGCCGCATCGCGGACCACGGACGTGAGTGTCACTCCACCCTCAGAGAAGCGCCACGAAGCCTATTGCGCGGCTCACCGTCAACGTCTATGGTGACGCGATCAACAACCATGGTGACTGGGTCGGGTGGTGTTTGGGGATCGCTCGATCTCGCCCAGGGGGCACTTCTGACATGGGACGCAAGGGTGCTTCCATGGTCGTTCCACGTCAGGCGTCCCGCAGATCAGACATCGCTGGCCAGCGACGGAAGCCCCGTCATCCCTGGAGCAGCACGTCCACAACTCGAAGGAGCAGGATCTTGAGATCAAAGCGTACATTGTTGGGTGCCGTGCTGTTGCCGCTGGCGCTGCTGGCGGCCGCGTGCGGAGGCGACGACGACGGCGGGCAAACGGCGAGCACCGAGCCTGCCGCGAGCGAGAACGGCGACGAGCAAGCCACGGAAACGGGAAGCACCGAGCCTGCCGCGAGTGAGAACGGCGACGAGCAAGCCACGGAAACGGCGAGCACCGAACCTACCGCGAGCGAGAACGGCGACGAGCAAGTCAGCGAAGGTGCGAGCGACGAGGTCGCCGGAACGATCAAGATCGCGGCACAGTCGCCGGCGACGGGTCCAGCGGCTGGCATCGGCGAGGTCTGGAAGAAGGGAATCGAGTTCGGAGTCGCGCAGGTGAACGCCAATGGCGGCGTCGTCATCGACGGCGAGCGGTACGAGTTCGAGCTCAGCTACCAGGACAACGAGACCAACCCCGAGCGGGCGGTCGGCATCGCACAGGAGATCCTTCGTGACGGCACCATGTTCACGTTTGGGCCGTCGGTCACGACGCTCTTCCAACCAACTTGGGAGTCGCTGAAAGGCAACGACATCATGGTCTTCACCGCCACAACGCTGGCGCAGAGCCTGCTCGGCACGCCGGAGGCGGAGTACCTGATTTCCACCAAGGTTCCCGATGCAGGTCCGGACGGCGCCATCACGGCGAACGCGGCAGCGATCGTCGGCGAGTGGCAGCCCGAGACGGTGGCCATCCTTGAGCCGGCGGACCCCGCGGGTGAGGTGCACATCGATGCGTACGTGGCCGCCCTTGAGGAGGCTGGCGTGGAGGTCGTCTACCAGGACACGTTCGAAGGCACGACGCAGGACTTCGCTCCGTTCATCACGAGCATGCAGCAGGCGGACCCCGACGTGGTCATCATCGGCTACCTTGACCGATGGGCCACGCCGTTCCTGGACCAGGCCGCGGCGGCAGGTTTCACCGAGCCCCATTTCGCCCTCGCCCCCGGCGTCAGCCTCGCCTCGGTCCAGGATCGGGGCGACATCTCGGCATCGCTGATCATCCCCACCCGCGCCGTCGACAACGCCGAGGACGAGACGCTCGCAGACTTCCGTGAGGCCTACGCGGAGGAGTTCGGCAGCGACCCGGGTCCCGCTGACTTCTGGATGCTGACCTACTACGACTCGGTGCGGATGCTCGCCCGAGCCATGGAGATCGCCAACTCCGCAACTGACCTCGGCGCTATCGCCGACGCCCTCGCGACGGACGAGGCGGCGGAGTACCCCGGGAGGGCACTCGACCTCCGCATCGACGAGAACGGGGCCGCAACGTACCCGCACCAGAACGCCTTTGTCGAGAACGGCGAGATTACATACGTGGACGCGGGCTGAGGGACGCGCGCGAGGTGGAAATCCGGCAAGGGGAGGAGAGCGATGACGCAGTTCACGCAAGCGGTCATCAACGGGTTGATGTTGGCGTCGGTGTACGCCCTCGTCGCACTTGGCCTGACACTCGTGTTCGGGCTGCTCGACATCGTCAACTTCGCCCACGGCCAGATGCTTCTGGCGGGCTCCTACCTCGTCTTTGCTTTGGTCGACGACGGCCAGAGCTACTGGCTGGCGCTGGCCATCGCCGTTGTCGCTGTGGCCGCCTTGGGTCTCGTCGTCGATGCAACGCTGTTCTCCAGGGTGCGGCGATCACCAATCAGCGGTCTGCTCATCTCCATCGGGCTGATCGCGATCCTGACGGACGTGTTCCACACGATCTGGGGGCCGAACGGCCAGACCTTCCCGACACCTGTACGGAAGGTGTTTCGTTTGGGTGACGTGACGATCGGCGGCAACCGGATGCTGGTCGTCGCCACGGCGATCGCCGTCATGCTGCTGCTGGCCGGATTCCTTCGGTTCACCCGTCTCGGCAAGGCGCTGCGGGCGACCGCCGAGAGCCCCGAGGCCGCGGTGCTCATGGGCATCCCGGTCGAGCGGATCCGGAACCTCTCCTTCGCCGTCGGCGCCGCGCTCAGTGGCCTGGCCGGTGGGTTGCTCGCCGCGGTGTTCCCGGTCGAGCCATCCGGCGGCGAAGGAGTGCTCATCAAGGGCTTCATTGTCCTTGTGCTCGGCGGCGCCGGCAGCCCGCTCGGCGCGGTCATGGCAGCCGTGCTGCTTGGGATCATCGAATCCCTCGGGATCACGTATTGGTCCTCAGCCGGTGCCGACCTCATCGCGTTCACGATGCTGATCGTCGTGCTTTTCCTGCGGCCAACTGGGCTCGTTCCTGTCACGCGGGACGTCACCTTGTGATGACAGCGTTCGCGCGGCGGCTGCCGTCCCTGCTCGGATGGGTCCCGCTGATCGGTGGGGCGCTCTTGATCGGCCTGGGCGGCGACCCGCTCCAGCTCCACGTCGTTACCCTGATCCTAATCTGGGCGTTGTGGGGCACGAGCTTCAACATCGTCTGGGGCTACGGCGGCCAGTTCTCGATGGCGCAGATCGCATTGGGCGCAGGCGGTGCCTACACGGTGGCGATCCTCAACGGCCAGATGGGATTGAACTTTTGGTTGGCGCTGGCCGCGGCGGTCTTGGTCGCCGTCTCGCTGAGCATCATCATCGGAGTCGCTGCGCTCCGTCTCAGCGGCTTCTACTTCGCCATCATGACGTTGGCGTTCGCATCCTTGCTCCTGCGATTCGTGGCGACCTGGGACCGCGTCGGCCGGACGACCGGTATGGCCGCGGCCGGAGACTTCGGGACCGTCGACGTCGGTTCGCTTCATTGGGAGCTCGCGTCGAAAGAGGGCGGCCTCCTCCTTCTGTCGGTCGTCACATTGAGCCTTGTGCTTCTGGCCATTGGCCGTATCGAGCGGACCCGGACAGGCCGGGCCCTCCTGGCCACGCGGGAGGACGAGACGCTGGCGTCGTCGCTCGGGGTGGCACCCATCCAGTACCGGCTGCTCGCGTTCGCCCTGAGCGCGGTCGTCGCCGTGTTCGCCGGCGTTCTCTACGGGGCCTACCTGCGCTTCATCTCACCGTCGTTCTTCGGGACGGCGGTGCTCATCACCCTGATCGTTCAGGTCGTGATCGGCGGCGCCGGTCATCGGTTCGGGCCGGTGCTCGGGGCGACTATTTACATCGGCATGACCGAGTACTACCAATTCGGCGGCGAGCATGCCCACGGCTTCTTCGGGGCGGCGCTCATCGTGATGGTGCTGATCGCTCCGAACGGGATCCTCGGGCGCCTCTCGCAGCTCGTGAACCGCCTGAGGCAGCAGGTCTCCGGCCTTCCGGCGCCGACGGGCGCCCCCGCCCCGACCGAGGAGCCGGCGCTGTGACGGTGCTGCTGGAGGGCGACCACCTGACAAAGCAGTACGGCGGTGTTGCCGCCGTCCAGGACGTCAGCTTCCAGATCTCTTCGGGTGAGCTCGTCGGCCTGATCGGCCCCAACGGCGCCGGTAAGACAACGCTGTTCAACACGGTGTCCGGCTTCACGCCCCCGACCTCGGGTTCGGTCCGGTGGAAGGGCGAGGACATCACGAAGGTTCCGGCGCCTAGGCGGGTGGAGCGGGGCATGGTGCGGACGTTCCAGCAGGCGCGCGTGTTCCGGAGCCTCTCCATCCGCGACAACCTGCGCATCGCCTGCCACACGGCGGCGACCTCCAGCTTCGCGGGCGACCTCGTCGCAGCCGGACGGTCACGCCGGGCCGACGCGCTCATCGACGAGCGGGTTGACCAGCTGATCGATGTATTCCAGCTCGGCTCGATCGCGTCGGTTAGAGGCGACGTCCTCAGTTACGGGCAGGCGAAGCGGCTGGGGCTCGTAATGGGCGCGGCGTCGGAGCCGGAGCTCCTCATGCTCGACGAACCCGCAGCTGGGCTCAACAACGTCGAGATTACCGAGCTGCGGGTCGACCTCGAACGACTGCGCGACGCAGGGATCACGATCTGGCTGGTCGAGCACCACATGGGCCTCGTCATGGGTGTGTCTGACAGGGTCATGGTCCTGGAGGCAGGCCAGAAGATCGCTGACGACACACCCGCCGTCATCTCGGAGGACCAGCGCGTAATCGACGCGTACCTCGGGGCCACGGAATGACGGCGTTGCTCCAGCTCGACGATGTCCGGGTGAAGCGCGGGTTCGCCGAGGTGCTCCGAGGCGTGTCCTTTGACGTCGGGGAGGGTGAGGTCGTGACCCTCCTCGGCAGCAACGGTGTCGGGAAGTCGACGACACTGCGCATGTTGTCAGGTCTCCACAAGCCCCACCACGGCACGATCACCTTCGCCGGCGAGAACACTGGGCGCCGCTCGCCCCGTCAGATCGTCAAGCTTGGCCTGAGCCATGTGCCGGAGGGCCGGCACCTCTTCCCGAGCCTCACCGTCCTCGAGAACCTTCAGATGGGCGGGTTCATCCGGGGCCGCGTGGCAGCCGACGACATCGATTACGCCACGAGCACGCTTCCGGCTATCAGCTCGTTCCTGCACCAGCGCGCAGGCTCCCTCAGCGGCGGCCAGCAGCAGATGGTCGCCATCGCCCGCGGCGTGATGAGCCGTCCGAGGCTGCTGATGCTCGACGAACCGTCACTCGGACTGGCCCCCGCTGTGGCCAAAGGGATCGCCCGGCTCATCACCCAGCTGAAGGCCGACGGGATGAGCATCCTGCTCGTCGAACAGAACGCCAACCTTGCCCTCGGCGTCGCCGACCGCGGCTACGTAATGGTGCAAGGCGAGATCACACTCGCGGGCACTGCCGCCGAGCTGCAAGCGCACGAACACGTTCGGCACTTGTACCTCGGCGTCTGACAACTGACCTTGGAGAAATCGACATGAACGACACCTGGCTCGAGCCGATCCAAAGAACCCTCACGGGGATGCTCGCGGGCCAAGCGGATCGAGTGCCTGACCGCGTGGCCCTCACGATCATGGGCGAGCACATCACCTATGAGGGGCTTGTGGCCCGGTCGAACGGCGTGGCCCGAGGGCTCATCGAGCTCGGCGTTGGGCGCGGGGACGTCGTGGCGGTCCTCGCGGAGAACTCAGCCGAGCACGTGTATCTCCAGTTCGGTGTGGCGCGCATCGGCGCAATCGAAGTGATGATCAATACCGCCTACCGAGGCGAGTTTCTCGCCCACCAGCTGCGCGACAGCGGGGCCAAGGTGGTTCTCGTCGACGAGCACCTCCTGCCCCAGGCGCTGCCGATCGTTGGTCAGGTCCCGAGCCTGACGACGGTCGTCGTGCTTGGGAGCAACGGTGGACTGACCCGCGAGGGCCAGGCACACGTCGTAGACGTGGAGGTGCTGCACGCCCACTCCGGGTCGGCGCTACTCGACGTCGAGGACCCGACATGGACCGACCCGTGCACGATTGTCTACACGTCCGGCACGACCGGCCCGTCCAAGGGCGCTCTGATGAGTCAGAACTACATGTGCACGCTGGCCGAGCTGGAGTCGTCGATCTGGTATCGGGATGAGAACGACGCGTTCTACTCGTGCGGGCCGCTGTTCCATCTGGCTGCCAAGGCGGTGGGCGTCCTCGGATCTATCTATCGCGGCGTGCGCTGCGTGCAGGACGAACGCTTCAGCTCCTCGATGTTCTGGCGGCGTATCCGCGAGGAAGAGTGCACCGCCACCCTGATGCTTGGCTCCATGATCATGTTGCTTTGGGGCCGCGACCCATCGCCCGAGGAGGGCATCGATACCGTGTTCGCGGTGCCATGCCCGCAGGCGCTGCAGTCGGCGATGGAGGAGCGGTGGCGCTGCACGTTCGAGAGCGCGTACGGCCTCAGCGAGGCCGCACCTGTGACGACGAGCGGCCCCGACATCCCCCTGCGGCCCGGTTCCGCGGGCAAGGTCGCGACGAAGTACTACGACGTCCGGATCTTCGACAACGACGACCGCGAGGTCGAGCCGGGCGAGGTCGGTGAGATCGTCATCCGGCCCCGCCGGCCTCACGTTATCTTCGAAGGCTACTACAACAACCCGGCCGCCACGCTCGAGCGCTGGCGCAACCTCTGGTTCCACACCGGCGACCTCGGCCGCATCGACGGGGACGGCTACTTCTTCTTTGTCGACCGGAAAAAGGACTATCTACGGCGCCGCGGCGAGAACATCTCGTCGTACGAGGTCGAGGAGGCGATGGCGCGGCACCCGGACGTGCTCGAAGCGGCCGTCGTCGGCGTTCAGAGCGAGCTCACCGAAGAGGACGTGAAGGCGGTCGTGGTGCTGCGCCAAGGGGCGTCCGTGACGAAGGAAGAGCTCATCCAGCACTGCATCGAGAGCATGCCGTACTTCGCCGTACCCCGATACCTCGAGGTCGTGGACGACCTTCCTCGGACCCCGAGCGGCAAGGTCGAGAAGCACAAGCTCCGATCTGGGGGCACTGCGGACTCGTGGGACCGGGAGGCCGCTGGGATCGTGTTAAGCGGGAAGCGCCAGCGTGCCAACACCCCCTCCGGGCGGAGGGCCGACTCATGACGGTCATGGAGAATCTCGGAGTCCGGCCGGCGATCTCGCCGGAGACGCGACCGTTCTGGGACGCAGCCGCGCGGGGGGACCTCGTCGTCGAGTTCTGCACCGCCTGCGGGTTGCACATCTTTCCGCCCCGGGGGGTGTGTCGGCGGTGCCACAGCCGTGAGCTCGATTGGGTGACGGTCGAGCCGCCGGGGGTCCTCTACTCGTACACGGTGAACCACAACGCCTGGTTCCCGGGTGCCGACGCCGTCTACACACTCGCGCTCGTGGAGTTCCCGGAGTACTCGGGAGCGCGGTTCGTTGGCTTCCTCAAGGGTTTCGAAGGTGAGCCGACCATCGGCACCCAGCTCGACGTCTCCTTTCAGCCTGCGTTCGGAGATCTCCACCGGGTCCTGTTCTCCCGGTGGCTCCCGTCATGACACTCTCGACGAGTTGGAGGCGGCCGCTAATCTCAGGCCTCGGCCAGTCGCAGATCGGGCGCCGTCTGCCGCGCTCCGGGTACCAGCTAACGATCGACGCGATTCTTGCCGCCATCGCCGATGCCGGGCTCCAGCCGTCGGACATCGACGGGCTGGCGACGTACCCCGGCCTGTCGGTCCCGCTGAACCCGGGTTTCGTCGGGCCCGACCTGTACGACGTCCAGGACGGGTTGGGTCTTGAGCTCAACTGGCACCTCGGCGCGCCCCAAGGGGCGGCCCAGGTCGTGTCGCTTATTGAGGCCGCCGCGGCGGTCTCGACCGGCCTCTGCACGCACGCCGTGGTCTTCCGGACGACCACAGAGGCGAGCGCCCAGGGTTCGGGCAAACGCACCGGTCTAGGCGAGCTGATGATCGAGGGAGAGGGCATCCTTTCGTGGCTACTCGCTGCGGGCGCGGTGTCGCCAGCCAACTGGACGAGCTTCTACGCCAAACGCCACATGCACGAGTACGGTACGACGAAGGAGCAGCTGGGCTGGATCGCGATGACCGAACGCGCCCACGCGCAGCGCTACCCTCACGCCATCATGCAGTTGCCGATGACGATGGACGACTACCTCGCGAGCCGGCCGATCTCGACACCGCTGTCGTTGTTCGACTGCGACATCCCGGTCGACGGCTGCGTCGCAGTGGTTGTCTCCGCGCCGGACACGAAGGACGACCTGCGGCACTGGGTCGAGATCGAGTCCGTGGGCACGGCGATGCGCCATCGTCCGTTCTGGGAGCACTGGCCTGACCTCACGACGATGGCTGCGCATGATGCCGCCGCCCACCTCTGGCGTCAGACGTCGCTTCGCCCCGGTGACGTCGACGTGGCCCAGCTCTACGACGGATTCAGTCCGTTCGTCCTGCTTTGGCTTGAGGCGTTTGGGTTCTGTGGCAAGGGGGAGAGCGGACCATTCGTCGAGGGCGGCACCCGGATCGACCTCGGCGGAGAGTTGCCGCTGAACACCTGGGGCGGGCAGCTCTCCAGCGGCAGGTTGCACGGATGGGGCTTCGTCGCCGAAGCGCTCCGGCAGCTCTGGTCGGAGGCAGGCGAGCGGCAGGTCCCGGACGCGGAAGTCGCGGCGGTCGGCGTGGGTGGCGGCGTGGTTGCGGGCGCGCTTCTCCTGACCCGGGGCAGCGGGGCGGCGTCTTGAGCCCTTCGTCGACGGGCGGTGCGTTCGAGGAGACCGGGATCGGGCGGCGGCGACGGGCCGCCCTGGAGGCCTCGCGGAGCGAATACGTGGAGAAGCGTCAGCAAATCCTTGAGGCGGCCGCGGAGGTCTTCGCAGAACGGGGATTCCAGCGGGCGAGGTTCGACGACGTGGCCCGTCGGGTCGGTATGGACCGGGCCAGCCTCTATTACTATGTCGGCAGCAAGAGCGACCTCTTTGAGGCCGTCGCCATCGCCCCCACCGAGGCGAACGTCATCGCCATCGAGGTGATCAGCCGCAGCGGCGCGGCCCCCGAGGAGAAGCTGGCCGCCGCCATCGAGCGCCTGATGGAGTCGTACGAGGTTCACTATCCGAACCTCTTCGTCTACATCCGGGAGCACGGACGTCAGATCGGGCTCGGGCAGAAGCGGGACCGGCGAATCGCCGAGATCCATAAGCGATACGACAGCGCCTTCGTGGAGATCCTCGAAGAAGGCCGACGAGCGGGGGTGTTCACGTTCGATCTGCCGGCGAACGTGCTCGGCTACTCGATCGTCGGGATGGTCGCGTGGTCGCACACGTGGTTCCGACCTGGCGGTGGGCTCACCGGGGCGGAGATCGGCCGGGGCCTGGCCAAGCTGGTGCTCCATGGGTTGCGGAACGGCGCAGGGGTCCGCAGACATCCAGCATGACGTCAGTTCATCTCGTCGCGGTTACGCCTTCGGCCTCGGCGTAGAACCGGTTCGTCCACGTTCGGAGCGCCCGGAACGCCTTGGCTTCATCGCGGGCGAAGGGCGGCTTGTCGATGTAGGTCATGTTCTCCCAGACCGGGAAGTCCGCCGCGTGCTGAGAGAACTGCTGCTTCGCCCACCGATCACGGATGGACTCGTCCAGCGTCGAACCGTCGCCTCGCACCTTCGGGACCCACACCGTCGCTCGGTGGTCCGACGTCTCGCGGTCGACCGGCGTCGTGGCGGTGAGCGTGTAGGTGGTGTCGAACCCGGTGAACACGCTGGCGATGAGGCCAAGTCCACGCGCCTCGTTCACGATGCTGCCGTCGACGGGTCCGTTCGGGGTCGCCCACGTCGTCGTCTTGTCGCCGCCGAAGCGGAGGGCGACCTCGGTGCGGAACCAATACCCGTCGGACTCAAAGCCGACGATGTCGGGCACTTCAGCCGAGCGGTGGACGTACCGAAAGTGCGCCGCATCGCAGCTGTTCTCGGTGACGACCTGGGGCGGGAAGCGTACGCCGGCCCACGCCTTGGTCGTCGCCGGGAAGATGTCCCAGAAGTCCTCCTTGAGCGAGGCCGTCTCCGGGAGGAAGCGGGGCGGTTCCCACGTGGGTGCTTCACCGTGAGCGGCGTACCAGAGGAGCACGACGCCATCGACCTCGCGTACCGGCCACTGTCGGATCGTCAGCTCCATCTTGCGGGGCTGGCTGTACGGAATCTCGACGTTGCGGCCGTCAGGACCCCACTTCCACCCGTGGAATGGGCAGGTGATGCAGTCGCCGTCCACCTCGCCCCCGTAGCCCAAGTGCGCGCCAAGGTGTGGGCAGAAGGCGTCGCTTACGTGCAGGCTGCCGTCCTCGCCCCGATAGCAGACCAGTTCGGTGTCGAAGTAGCGCAATGGCAGGACGGTGCTTTCTGCGATCTCGGCACTCCAGCCGACCTGGTACCAGCCACTGGCGTAGGCGGTGTACGGGAAGTTGTGCATCGTTCCTCCTTCCGGCTTCACGCCACGGTGGCGTTTGGCTCGCTGTCAGCATAGCTGTTGACTGCGCGCAAAACGCCACCATGGTGTGAAACCAAGCGGTAATTGCCGCCACGGGCTGGACCCGGGTCACACGCGATTGGCGCGCCGTCGGCGGCGTCATCGAAGTGTTGGAAGAGGGTGGATCCGGCTCGTCATCGGCACGCCAGTCGGGCTGACGCTGCCACTCGGGGCTAATCACCCGTCGGTCCGGCCCGCCCAGGTCGTGAGGAGTCGCCCGGCTCGCACCTCGACCGCTTGCAGATTCTGAATCATGACGTCCGGAACTTGGATCCCGTGGGCGCTTAGTCGGAGTCGCCGTGGCCCGGGCATCGAACGCGACCGCGTGGTGCCGGCAGCCCGGAAGGCCTTTCCCGTCCCTGCCACGCGTGCCGCGTCTGACCAACACCTGTTGGAGGTGGACGAGCGGACCCGGCCGGAACCCCTCAGGAGTTCCAGGCGATGTGCGCGCCGTCGGTGACGGCCCAGAGTGCATGTGTTCGGCGTCAAGCGCCGTCGGTGGCGGCCTTTATCCGACGGCACTGTATCGCCTGCCGCCGGACTGGCAACATCCGTGTTGACTGGCGCTCGGTTGAGTGCCAACATACGTGTTGACAACGGATCATGGGGGTATGCCAAATGAAAGTCGGAGCGACGTTCTGGTTCCAGAACTATGAGGACCTGATGGAGCGGTCGTACCGCGACGACTTCACGGGCCCCATGCCGGTGCCCGACATGCAGATCTACGCGGACGAGTTGCGGCTGGGCGAGCTGGTCGAGCCGCTCGGCTTCGACTCGCTCTGGACGATCGAGCATCACTTCGGGCCGTACGGGATGACTTGCAATCCGCTTCTACTCCACTCCTACTTTGCCGGTCGCACGGAGCGAATCGACTTCGGTTCGATGGTTCTCGTCCTGCCGTGGCACGACCCGGTGCGGTTGGCGGGCGAGATCGCAGTGGTGGACCATCTCATCGGTGATCGCCGATTGATGATCGGCATGGGTCGGGGCGCTGCCCAGCGCGAGTTCAGTCGCTTCCGTGTGGACTACGGAGATTCTCGAGGACGCATGGAGGAGGCGCTCGAGATCATCCGCGTGGGCCTAACGCAGGAGTTCTTCTCCTACGACGGTACTCACTTCAAGGTCCCGGAGGGGACGAGCGTGCGCCCGAGACCTCGCACGACGGATCTAACGCAGGACATGTTCCTCGCCTGGAGCAGCCCGGAGACGATGGAGTGGGCAGCCCACATGGGCCTCGGCCAGATTTACGCGACGTTCGCGGATTGGCCCTCGCTAACGACGATGTCCGCTCAGTTCAACGGCATCCGGGCCGCACACGGCTGGGAGCCGATCCCACCCGTCACCGCCTGCCCGGTCTACTGCGCTGAGACGAGCGAGAAAGCACAGGCTGCGCGCCGGTACGCCAAGGAGATGTTCCGCACCAGCGTTTGGCACTACGACCTCCTGAGCACCGCCTTCCGTTCTCTCGTCAAGGGCAAGGAGGGCGCCGAGCTCGAACGAGCCATCGAGGACCTGTCGGAGCGCTCGACGTCAGCGGGCATCTTCGGCACGCCTGAGGAGTGCCTCGATCAGATCGAGGAGATCAGCGTGTCGAGCGGGCTCGCCCACCTGATCTGCCAGTTCCGGATCGGGAGCATGGACCCCAGGGAGGCGGAACGTAGCATGCGCCTCTTCGCCGCAGAGGTCCTGCCCGCGGCCAAGGCGCTGCCGGCGGAGGAGCCCAAGTCGACTTCGTTCGCCGAGATCCAGCGCGGACGGCCCGCACGGGCGGAAGTCAACCCACCGCCCCTCGAAGTAATCCGCTGATCCCGATGCGCCAGCTGGGACGCGTCCCCCTTGAGGCCGGCCGACGGTACGACCTCCCCGCTACGTTCGGGCCGTCGCTACTCCCCGACGTCACCCGGATCGAGTCCGTCCGCACGATCTCGATCCCGTTTGTTACGAAACCTGCCGCTCTGAGCGAGCTGCTACCGCCGTGGTTCGGACCGGCGGACGTGGCGACGGTGACGGTCTCGCACCTGATGTACGACGGCGTGGACTACATCGCTGGACGGGGTTACAATGTGCTAGCGGTCAGTCTGGCGGCGCGCTTCCCTGGCCGCGAGGTGCCGATCGACGCACCGTACGCCGTCGTCATGTGGGAGAACCTCACAGCCCCGATCGTGGCCGGACGGGAGTTCCTCGGCCACGCCAAGATCTTCGGCGAGGTGGGCGACGTCGTCGAGCAGGCTGAGACGATGGCCTTCACGTGCGCCGAGTTCGGTACGCCGTTGGTGCAGGGCGAAGTGGCCTCTCTCCGCCCGCTGAGCGCCACTTCACTCGGGCGGCTCAACGAACGGTCAGCCACGGCGAAGGTGTTCGGCTGGAAGTACATCCCCGGGCGGCATGCACCGGACGTCGACTACCCTACGTTGGTCGAGAACCCGGTCGTCTACCGGGACGGGTGGACGGCCGTTGGCGAGGTCGTGTTCTGCGACGTCTCATGGGAGGAGGCCCCGATTTCCTCCCGGATCGTCGCTGCCATCCGACGGCTACCGGTGGTCTCGTACGGACGTGCCTTCGTAGGCGTCGGCTCCGCGATGGTTCCGCGTGTCACGGTCGAGCGTTTGGAGGCGCCAGGTTGAACCCACGAATGCGGGAAGAGGGGTGTGAGCGATGGGTGCGGAGCGACGCTGAGGTGAGGGTGCCGAGAATCGATCGAGGAGGTGGGGGCCGGGTAGGACCAACCTCACCTGCCGTCGGACTCGCTCCGCTCCGTTCGCCGAGTCGCAGCATCGCTCGCTCGCTCGCCATCGGTATCGGGATTACTGCCGTCGACGTGACGCCGATGGCCGTTGCCGAGGAGTTGAATCACGTCCTGGTCGACCGGGCGTTTCACCGGACATGGTGGGCGGAGGGCTGGCCGCGCTTCAGAAGTGCCGGCGGTGTGGATGGACCTGCTACTGCTCGGTGGGACGTGCACACGGACCGTCACGGTTGTCTTCGAGCCGGTCGCGCCATCGCAGTCAGCGCGAGCGACGAGGCATCGGTGGCGCTCAAGTCCGCAGAGGCGTCGAAGTCGAAGAGCGGCTTCCGGGCGAGGGCGGGGAGCGCCGCGCTCGGGAGGAAGTCGAGCTGCGCCAGCACGAACTCGTGGTAGGGCACGGTGAACTGTTGTTAGGGGCTTGTGACCGTCACCGCTGCCAGTCTGGACGAGCTTGACGCCGCCGGCGGTGTCTTCGAGCAATCCGCTGCACCCGCCGGCGTGCAACTCCGGCCAGTGGAGGGGTGCCACGCCGTCGGTCGGGTCGCGTCGCTTCCGCTCGGGCCCACCCTCGCGGCCAGGAGGCGGCGATGAAGCTCCTGACGCGCCGGACCGCCGGGCTAGTGCGTCGCCGGCACCGGGTACCACGGCGTAAACTGCTCGTAGCGGCGCGGGCCGTATCTGGCCGTCAACGTGACAGGGGGAGGCACCGGGTGCGTCTACGACCCGTTCGAGCTCTGCGGCGGCACTCTCACCGAACGTGCTGATCGCCGGCAGGCCCGGCAAGGCGAGTCGAGTGCGTCTAGCAGGATGCGGAAAATCGCCGGTTGAGGGCTGATCGCCGTCCGGGACCTCGATCGTTGTCTGCGGGCGGGCTGTGTTGGACCGGGATCCGGTCTCGATTGGCTCCGGTCGAGACGCCAGACCCGCCCCGGCCGATCGGTCAGGTGGGTTGGGCGTCGAGGGCGGTGATGCGGATCAGGTTGTAGACAGCGGCGTTCATCTTGAACCAGGCCCGGTTGCGTTGTCGGCCGATGTAGCGCAGCTTGTGGCCTCCGCCGACGGTCTTCATCCAGCCGAACGGTTCCTCGACGCGTTTGCGTATTCGCTGCGACACGGTGTGGCCAGGATGTCGGGTCGTGCGCCCGTCGATCGCCGACCGGCGGTTGCCGCTCACGTTCTGTGCGACGTGCGGCGTGAACCCGCGTGCACGTGCTTGGGCGACGAAGTCCTTGGTGTCGTAGTTCTTGTCACCAGCGACGGTGCGGCGCCGCTTCGTCTGGGGGAGCCGGCCGAGCATCTCGAGCGCCGTGGCCCGCTCCGCGTAGCCATCCGCGGTCGTGAGCTCGGCGTCGACGATCAGAGCTGAGCGGTGCCGTAAGTGGCGGGCCCGGTTCGCCGCCAAACGCCTCGATGGGCTGATCGACGAGCCACGGCCGGGTCAGCCGCGCAAGATCACCGATGAGATCGTCGAGCAGGTGATCGTAACGACTGGGTCGAACACTGGAACGACAACCCGCGGCCCTTCGTCTGGCGCAAGACCGCCGACGAGATCCTCGACAACCTCGCCGCATATCTCCAACGAATCAACGACTCACGACACTAGACGTTCGTTTGCCGCGAGGTCGGCGTGTACGGCCAACGCCGCCTCATCGCCGTCCAACGACCCCAAGGGCGAGTACGGCCCACTTGGTGAGCGATTCAGGATGCCCGTGATCAACGTCCACCTCGGCGGCCAGCATCGCTTCAACCGCTCGACCCGCGCCGCGCGACCGTGACGACCGCGGCCTGCTCGGCCGTGCGCTTCGACCTCGGCGACCTTGCTGGCATCGTCGCTGGCCCACTCAGAGACTGCTCGCGGCGCCGGAGTTCGCCACCCTGCGTGGAATGTTCGACGGCCACACACGGTGTAGGTCGACTGGGAGCAAGGCGCTGGTGTGGTCATGGACCTGTCCGCGGTGTTCGGTGATCTCGAGGCACTCCCGCTCGTGATTATGGCAGCAACGTCATGGCTCCAGTCGGACATGACTGCGCTCGCCCCCGGGCGGCGCCGCCTCCAGGTCGACGACGAGGTCTGGGCTTTGCTCGCCGACGAATGGACCGTGCGCCATCTCCACGCGCGCCGCGCGCTGTGTCGCCGCTCGTGTATCACCGGCTGTCCGA
This sequence comes from Acidimicrobiia bacterium, assembly GCA_050246915.1. GTDB lineage: Bacteria > Actinomycetota > Acidimicrobiia > Acidimicrobiales > Ilumatobacteraceae > JBFWVD01. Next base: position 55,253 of record JBFWVD010000027.1, read on the forward strand.
CTTGGGCGCCCAGACCGCCGACGGCTACGCAGCGCAGAAGCTCGCCGCAGCGCTGCTCTGAGTCACCGGCACTCGGATCCTCTTCCAGCAGGCCCCTGACCAGGTGGCCGATGCAACCGAGCTGCTGGGGCTGACCGAGGAGGAAGCCCACCACCCGCGACGGCGTCGACAACTCGGCAGCGGGTTGACTCGCCACATCGTCTAGCGTCGGGCCCTGTGGGAATCCGACGGGTTGTGACCGGGCATGACAGCGCTGGAAGGGCGGTGTTCGCGTCCGATGAGGAGGTCGAACCGACGACGGTGAGACTCGCGCCCGGCGCTGAGTTTTTTCTCATGTGGGGAGCCGACAGGCCCAGCCACTTTCCCGACGATGGGTCGCCGCCCGCGTGGGGCGATTACTTCCCGGGCGTCGGGGGATTCCGCTTTGGTCTGTTCACCGTGGCACCCCGGTCCGCGGTGTTGGCCGCCGACCTCGACATGCAGGCTGCTCTCGAGGAGATGGAGTCCAAACTCCCGGGGCTAGCCGGTCACATGGAGCCGGGCAAACCGGGTATGCACACTAGTGCGACCATCGACTACGAGTTCGTCGTGTCGGGCCGTGTCGTGCTCGAGCTCGACGACGGGGCGACCAAGGAGCTGGCTGCGGGCGACACAGTCGTTCAGAACGGGACACGTCACGCTTGGCGCAACCCGTACGACGAGCCTGGCCTGATGGTTGTCGTCATCATCGGCGCACACCACGACGCGGTCTGACACCACGCCTCACGATGACTTGTGGGCTGATCCGACGCTCATCATCGGGCCGCGATTGTCGCCGGCTGAGAGGACGTGATCGTCGAGCACGAAGCAGACGATGCCGTCGACGTCGCGGGGCCTGCGTGCCGGTGCTTGTTATCGTTGCGACGTCCGCTATGGTGCGCGGCGCCCGAACCCGATCGCGGGGGCGCTCACCGCTTCGCAGGAGAAGATGGCCGAGCCGACCCGCCCGCAACGCCGGTCGGCTCGCGGCACCGCTGACGGAGTGATCTTCGAGCACCTCGCCGCCGGCGACGTCAGCTGGGTACAGCTCGCCTCGAGCATTGGCTCTGAACAGGCGTTCGTCGTTGTCGGGGCATCGGCAGTAGGAGCGCATCGAACTGCTACCAGCTCTTGCGCTAGCACGGCGGCCGCAACGACCCGCGAACGTCCTGGTGGCGGCTCGGCCGGCGGGAGAGCATCGGGCTCGGTGTCGGTAGGGCATCACTCTCGATCGGTGAAGCTCGACTTCGTCTGGGAGGGCGTTGTTGCTGTCCATCGGCACCGGGCGCCTCATTGGATCGCTCGGAGTGCGAGTTGAACGGCGCTGAACCGGACGCGCTCCTGCTCGAGACGGAGCTTCGTCCCGATGCGGTTGTCGCGGAGATCGTCGTAGAGATCACGCTCCTCATTCGTGAGGCGCGCGAGATCCCGGCGATGGGGTGACTGCTCGGTGCCCCAGAACTCGCGGTGATCCATCAGCGTGTGTCGGTCCATGAGCAGCGATTTCGCGTGGGGCACCACAGCGCGCAACTGGTCGAGTATCCAGAAGCCGTGAGTGTCGATGTCGCCCCAGTAGTACACGGGGCATGTCGCCAACCAGGGCGCGTCGGCAAGGTGCTCCAACCCCGAGCCGGCCCCGAACACTGCGAGTGCATCCCGAACCGGTGGGAGTGCCAGGAAGTTGATCTCGTTCTCGGTGATGAAGACTCGGCCGGGAGGCTGCATCCGACCGAAGTCGGCCGCGGTCAGGAGGTACTGCCCGTCAACGTCGAACGCGTTCAGACGCCACTTCGGGTCGAGGGTCCGGAACCGCACGAGGCGTGGCTTGAGCTGAAAGCCGAAGCGTCGTTCGATGTCCGTCGTGCGCGCAGTGGTGTCGATCGCCTCCGGCGGGAGCACATACTCGAGCAGTGCTGCGAGCAACTGGCGGTGCTCCTCGATGAACTTCGTGTGGACGCCCGGAAGGTCGATCTGGCGGACATAGAGGCGGGGGAGTGGGTGATCGAGCACCCAATGCGCGAGTGCGATCAAGGTGGTCCAGTCCTCGGCTGCTTGGAGTACGTCGAGGGGCCGCTTGGCGAGGAGTGGGACGGCGCCCGGGAGCGTGTCGGAGGTCTGCTTGACCACCTCACGAAAGCGGGTGAGCTCGCGGCTCTTCCCGATGAGGGCGGCGGCGTCGTCGACCGTGTCGACCCAGACCTTGGCGGGCACGTCCTGGACGCCGAGCTGACGGTGATTGACCCGCCGCACGTCGACTCGTACGCGGGGCAGCGTATGGATTGCCGCCACCCACGCCCGGGCCTCGTCGAATCGGTCGACGAGATCCCGGCTGGTCGGCACCTTGAACGGCACTCGGAGCGGGAATCGGTCGTCGGGCTCGACGACGGAGGCCAACAGCCGTCCTCGATCCCATTGTCGGGCGAGCCATGCGCGGATGTCGGTCGGTGTCGTCCAGTTGGTCTCGGTCATGGGCGCTGGTTGGCGAGGTATGCCTGCTTCTCGGCGTGGTATTCCTCGATGGTCAGGTTGCGAAGGCGTGAGTCCATGTCGGTGGGGTTCTCGACGAAGCCGACGTTGCGGACGAATGGCTCGATCACGTGGATCTTCTGCATGGGCGTCACGACCAGCAGCTGGAGGCCGAGCTTGGCGAACAGCTCGAGACCGAATCGTGCCGACTCGTCGGAGCCCCGCCCGAACGCTTCGTCGATCACCACAAAGCGGAACGAACGCGACGAGGCGTCGCCATGCCCGAGTCCGAACTGGTATGCGAGGCTGGCGGCCAGCACGGTGTACGCGAGCTTCTCCTTCTGTCCGCCCGACTTGCCGGACGAGTCCGAGTAGTGCTCGTGCTCGGTCCCGTCCTCGTGATAGCGCTCCGATGCGGCGAACACGAACCAGTTGCGCACATCGGTGACCTTGGCGGTCCACCTCCGGTCCAGTTCGGTCGAACCCTGGCGGCCCCGGAATCGTTCGATGAGTCCACGGATCTGAAGGAATTTCGCCTCGATCGCGTCAGGGTCGTCGGTCGACGTGAGGGTGCCCTCGGTACAGGCTCGAAGGTCGCGTCGGAAGTCGCGGACCTCGGGGTCGTCGGTGTCAGTGGGTTCGAGCGCGATGTAGCGGCCGGGGTTGAAGTCGATCTGGACGAGCGATCTGTTGATGTCGTCGACGCGATCGCGAATGTCGTCGGTCTGCCTGTTGAGCTGCGATTGGAAGTTGGCGATCTCGCGGATCGTCTCTTCGTTGAGGAGGCGGCGGAAGTGGGCCTCGTGGCGCGGTAGGTCGTCGGCCACCAACCGGTCGAGCATCCGCCGGTACTCGGGAGCAGCGTCGATCGTTGCGTCGAAGTCGGCCGTCTCGGCGGGATAGTCGCGGCGGAAATCCGCCATCGCGCCCACGATCGCTTCGCGCAGCGAGCGGATCCGCTTGTCGGTCGCATCGATCCGTTCCTGGAGTTGGCTGCGCAGCGCCTTCTCGGTTCCTGCAAGCGTCCGGAGGGTGAGGCTCGCACCCGACTCGGCGGTCAGGCTGTCGACGTCGGGCCGGGCGGCAAGATGGTGGGTGGCTTCAGGCAGAGCCAGTGCCGCCTCGGCATCGGCTCGGCGTTCGGCGAGGTCCTTCCTGCGGGAGTTGATGCTTGCGATCGAGTCCCGATGGGACTCGATCTGTTGCGCGAGCGACTCGATGTCTTTGTTGAGCGCGTCCAGCTCGTTGCGGAGATGAGCGAGCACGTCGGAAGCCGCGAGCAGCCGCTCACGCTCCTCCTCCAGTGAGGCGATCTGCCGGGAAGGCGACGGCCAGTCGATATCGGCGAAGTCACGAACCATGCTGAGCTTGTCGAGCTGGCGCAGATGGTCGCTGACTTCCTTGAGCGCGTCGTCGCGTTCGGCGATGACATTCGCTTGCTTGGCGAGGTCATCCTCCAGCTGGGTGCGTTGGTGCTCCAGCGCCGCCAGCTTGCCGACATTCGACCACCCGAGCACGTACCTGCTGCGGTCGGCGATGCGGTGGCGGTCGTCCTTCTCGTGGCGCTCGTTGCCACCCTTGATCTGGCCTCGTTTGGTGAGCGCCCAGCGCTCGCGCTGGAACTGATCGGGAGTCGCGCAGCAGGCGAAGTCGAACCGCTGCGCAAGCTGGGCTGTGACCCACCCTCGGTAACGCCCGGTGGCGACCTCGACCTTACGGACCAACGAATCACGGTGGAGTTCACCGTCGATCCGGCCTGCGTCGCGTACGCGGAAATACACGAGACGGCTCCGCAGGTCGGTCTGGTCGACCCAGCGTTGGACCGCTGCGTAGCGCTCGTCAGGCACCAGGAGCGACAGGCCGAACGTGTGCAGCACGCGTTCGATCGCTCCCTCCCAGTCCGAATGTTCGGACGACACCTGGATCAGTTCGCCGGCGAATGGCACGTCGGTCGGGTCGATCGAGAGCGACTGGCACAGCAGGTCGCGCAGCGCGATGTGGCTGGCGGGGATGTTGTTCGGCCGGTCGCGCAGGCTGTCGATCTCGGCGCTCAGTTCGACGTGCTGCTGTCGGCCCGTCCGGAACGACACATTCAGTTCCATCAGGTCGTTCTGGAGGGTGGCCTGCTGCTCGGTGAGTTCCTCCTCGCGCATCTCCATCGCAGCGCGGTTGCTGACGAACTCGTCGACCGTGGCAGCCCGCGGGAGTCCGGCGGCATCGCACAAGCCGGCGTACTCGTCGGCGGCACGCTTGCGTCCGTCGCGTTGCATGGCGAGTTCGGCCAGCTCCTCGTCGATCCGGGCGAGCCGATTGCCGCCGTTGTCGTCAATGGCCTGGGCGAGCTCCCGAGAGCGGCCGGTCAGCGCCTTCGACGTGCGCTGGTGCTCGTCACGACGGGCTTCATGGCGGGCCTGGTCGGTGTCGAGCCGGGCGACGTCGCGGTCGATCAGCTCGCAGGTGATCGCCGCGAACACGGTGTCGAGCGCGTCGCGTGTCGCGGCCAGTTCGGATCGCAGCGACTCCTCGACGCCGTGGCGGTCGCAGCGCTCCACGAGTGGGGTGAGGAGTACGGTTTGTCGCTTGGCGCGCAGCACAGCTTCGTGGGCCTCACTGAGGTCCTCGAAGTGGCGCAGCAGGTCATCGATTCGTTTGGTCGAGTCGCCCGGATCGAGCATGTGGTCGCGCACGAACTCGGTGAGGTTGCCCACCGACTTCATCGACACGGTCTGGTGGAACAGCTCCAGGGCCTGCTCGCTAGTGATCCCGAGCCGTCGACGCAGCCACGCCCCGTAGGGCGGGAACGAGTCGCGGACGTCGGCGCCGAGATCGCGGAGCCGTTTGCGCAGGGCCGGGATCTCGCGGCCGAATCCCGTGAAGTGGTCGCTGATCGACAGGTCCGCCTCGGCCCCCACGAACATGCGCTCGGGCTGACCGGTTGCGTCCTTGAACCAAAACACCTGCGCCAGCGTGACCGTGTCTGCCGTGCTCACGTTTCGGAACACGCCGAGGATGACGCTGAGGGCCGACTGATCGCGCAGGGGAACCGGCTTCGACGCGATGCCGGTCTCGCTCCGCCCGGACTTGTAGTGGCCGAGCACGTACGACCGCAGCGAGCGCTCGCGGCCTTCGGCCCCGGCCGCCTTGTTGTAGGCAACGCGATGTGCGGGTACCAGCAGGGTGGTCACGGCATCGACGAGTGTCGACTTCCCCGATCCGATGTCGCCGGTCAGCAGCGTGTCGTGCCCGTCGAGCGTGAGCGTCCAGACCCGCTTGTTGAATGTGCCCCAGTTGAGTACCTCGATCCGGTGCAGCCGGAAGCCGGCCTGGCTGTCCCCGTCGGCGAAGTCGAGCATCGGCGCGTCAGACATCGTCACCTCCGAGGTCGCGGGCCAGGGCATCCCGGTACTCGTTGAGCCGAGCTTCGAGCTCGGTGAGCCATTGGGCGTCGACGAAGGCCCGGATGATCCGGCGAACCTCGTAGCTGACCTCCGTGCCGCCCGCGGGCGCGCCGAGCCGTTTGAGGAACCCCAATTCGACGACCTTGCCGATATGGGCATCGATCTCCCTGAACAGGCGGGCTTCGTCGGCCGTCTCGGGAAGGAACGTCCGGTGCATTTCGACCAGTTCGGCCCGACCGAGTACGAGCCGGGTGTCGCTCCCGCCGGCGTCGGCCTCGGCGAGCCGCTTGCGCAGCAAGGCGAGCAACACGCTGACCGGGAACGACAGCTCTCGGCGGGTGACCAGGCGCGGGACGACGATCTCGGTCGGCGCATCCTCGGCCGTCGGGCGACTGCGCACGAATGCCCAGCCTTCGGCTTCGTCGATGACCAGGTCGAGGCAGATCAGGGCGAAGTGGTCCCGGGCACGGGCCTGGTGACGCAGCAGCGTCGTCCAGTCGTCGGGGCTGTCGTCGCGGTACAGCACCCCTTTGATGAGCAGCACGAGGCACCGAGACAGGGCATCGGCGGACGGCTCGACGGTGTTGGCGAGGGACGGTTCGGTCATCGCACGAACACCATTCGGGGGACCTGCGCTGAACGCGCGAAACCGTCGAGGGTCCACTCGATCGTGTCCTCGATTGCCTCGTCGGTCGTCGTGGCGAACCGGTCGGAGCCGAGGTGCAAGTAGGTGACGACTTCGGCGAGTCCGCGCTCGATTGGCATGGCGTCGCACAACTCGCGCAACGTGACCTGGCCGCGTTCGTCGAGTGTCCGATCGATGTGATCGGCGATCCGCGCGACATCGACGACCTGAAGCTCGAACAGGCTGCCCAGAGCAACCTCGGTGTCGTCGAGATCGTCGACGACGTCGTCGATCATCGGTGCCGAGCGCGGTGTGAACAGCGGCCGCTCGAACGGAAGTCCGACATCGGCGTGGGGCAGGTCGATCGTGGTGACCACACCGGCCGGTGGCTGCTTCCGGACTGCGAGCGCCGTCGCTTCGACCCGCCGCAGGATCTCGACGATGCGGCGGTCCTCGAGCCACACCTGATCGTCCAGGAACCGCCGCAGCTGCGACGACAACAGCGCGACCGTGCGCTGCGTGTGCTCGCCAGCGTCGAGCCAGTCGTGGTGGATCCGGCGCATGCGGCGGTCGGGCCGCAGCTCGGCGACTGCGGGATGGACGAGGATGCGTTCGAGATGCTCAGCCATCTCCTCCTGGCGTTGTTGGGAGACGAGCAGCTCCCAGAAGGCCCGGAAGCTGCGCCCCTCGTCCGAACTGTCGATCGCATCGCGTTCACCCAGGACCTCAGCCACCAGGTCGCCCTTGCCGCCGTCCCAAGTGGCGATCTGCTCGCGCACTGCTCGATCGAGCGCACGGAAGTTCTGCTCTACCTGCCGGAAATCTCCCAGCAGGTCGCGGGCGAGCCCGACGAACTGTTGGAACTGCTCGCGCAACTGGCGCGGTTCGGTGACCTCCAGCCGGCCGTTGCGGACACGTTCGATCTCGGCGTCGATCTCGGCGCGCTGGCGCTCCAGCGTGGCAACGCGCACGTCGGGATCGGTCTCGATGCCCTGCGCCATCCGGGCGAGCAACTCGACCAGTACGCGCAGGCGCGACTCCGTCGCGACGAACGGCCGGTCGGCGATTCGGACGACCCACAGCACGGCTTGCTCGGCGGCCGGAGTCAGATCGAACGCAGGCTGATCGCTGCCGTCGGGAAAGAACCGGCGCAGCCACCCCCGGTCGGCCGTGGTCCACTCTGCGAGGTAGTCGCTCGCCGCTCTCGATGGGGCACGGTCGCCGAGGCTGCGCCGGTAGGCGAACAGCTCGTCGTCCAGCGCCTCGATTAGCTCGGCCTGACCGACGGAGCGCACGTTGGGAACCAGGAACACCCGGTGGAAGAACGAGATCACGAGCGGAGCGTGTTCGTACCTGAGCAGGCCCCAACCCGAGTGCTGCTCGCGCAGGAGCGACAGCCCCTCCAGATCGATCGATCGTGGCCCGCCACCGATGGACATTGCCACCACTATGCCCGAACGGTGTCACAGAGTCCGCGGGGAGCAGCGCCGGCCGACATGATGGGATGCTTGGCTGCAGCCGCGCTCGGGCGTCACCGAGCTGATCACCGACGCGAAGCCTGGATAGAGCCAGTGGCAGTTGAACGCGTTAAACAGTTGGCGCGAGACGGGGACGCACGCTACGGACTACGTGGACGGACGCGCCTGACAGGGGCGCACGGCGTGGACTGGAAGGCACCCCGTGGACCCGGACCATGTCCTTGCCAAGGTGAGGGTCGCGGGTTCGAATCCCGTCGTCCGCTCCGGGTAAATGCCCAGGTCAGGAGCCTTTTTCGGAGGGCTCTTGACCAGCTCTCCCTCGGGGGTGGTCTACCATTTTGGTCTA
>JBFWVD010000028.1:0-42728 GCA_050246915.1 Acidimicrobiia bacterium
GCGGTGAGCGCGGTGTCGCGCAGCGGACCACTGCTCGCCAACACGGCGGTGACCAACGTGCCCGGCTCGCCGGTCCCTCAGTACTTCCACGGAGCGAAGATCGTCAAGAGCACAGGCTGCGTGCCGTTGTCGGATGGGCTGGGTCTGTTCCACTGCGTCACCAGCTTCTGCAGCGAGTTCACGTTCATGTTCACCGCATGCCGACAGCTGCTGCCCGACGTCGACACCTACCGGTTGTGCATCGAACGTTCACTCGATGACCTGCGCACCGCAGCCACCGGCCCAGCGCCGGCGACCAAGCGATCCAAGCCGAGGACCGCCCGGCCCGCTGCGGCTCGGGACGACTCGTGAGCGCAAGCCGCGGTGCATCGAGCGCATCTCCCGCCGTCGATCCACCCGGATCGAACGGCGCCACCGTGATGCACATGGAGGTGACCGGCCAGAAGAACCTGCGCAGATACGGCACCGTCACTCGGTACCGCACGTTGATGAGCGACGGGACCGAGCGCGAAGTGATCCACGGCCAATCGCTCACAGGCCGCAAGCACAACGCCGGACCACTCCCGTTGACGCTCGTCACCGCTCCACCATTGAGCCTCGGCCCCGACGGCATGGTCATGCACTTTCTCCTGCGTTCCATGGAAGGTGGTCTCGACGGCCTGGTGTTCGGGCCGGAACGGAGCCGGAGCGACGTCGACGTGTCGGCGGTGGACCGCCGGCGCATCGCCGACAGCCTCACGCTGCCCAACAGCGCACAAGCCGCCCATCGACTCGCCGATCATCTTGCGCAGCACCACTCGGTCGATCTGCGTCACGTCGTGTGGGTGGGGATCTCGCTGGGGGCGATCAAGGGCATCTTGTTCTCGGCGCTGGCACCGTCGTTCGATCGAACCGTGGTGTACAGCCACTTCGTCGCTCCGGTGTGCCCGGCCCCCATGGCCGCCCCGACGGAGGCGGAGTACCGGCGCTTCTTGTTCGGCGAGTTGGGGGCGTTGTTCCGCACCTCGGGCGAGCTGATCGCGAAGGACGTCCGGGATCGAACAATCGGGATCCATGAGAACGTGATGCGGATCGCACGACCCGGGTTGCTCATGCGATATGCCCGATCGGCGCCGCGTGACAGCGCCTTCCACATGTTCACCACGGCGTGGAGGGAAGCCATCGTGAACGGCGACGCCGGCCGGGGCGCCCGGTCACTACCACTCGAACGTTTGACCACCTTCGAGCTGTTCGACCGCGACAGCGGGAGCCCGGTCGAACAGTGGCGTGAACAGCTCCGACGACAGCTTCGCAGCGGTAGCTGCCGCCTGGTGGTGGAGCACGGATTGCACACCGACGCCGTCCGCCTCAGCTATCAGGCGAAGCGGGCCAAGGCGGTCGAGGACGTCGTCGGGCAGCTGCGCCGCGGGGTCCCCGTCGACGAGCTGCGCCACCCGCTCGACGCCACCACGTGAGCCGCCCTGCGAGCAAGCGGGTCTGAGCGGCCCGAACGATCAGCGGGCCAGGAACCGATCGAGTACCGCTGGGTGTTCCTCGCGCAGCTGTTCGGCCGCCGCACGCCCGACCGGGATGGCCAACGCGTGCACACGCCGACCGATCGACATGTCACCGATCGCCGCCACGCCTTTCAACTCGATCTCGACCATCTCGGGGCTCGGGCCGATGAGCAGCACCGACCCACCCGTGGCTGACTGCCACGCCCGAGTCTCCTTGCGTGCTTGGCGCGCACCGACCTTGCCCAGCATGCCCTGTCCCCGGTGAGAGAACGGGGCGATCAGCAACTGGACGTCGGCGGGGGGCGCCAGGTCGGCAGAGGCGACGCGTCGAAGGCCACCGTCGACGAAGCGGCGACGACCGATCTTGTGGGGCCGCACTAGCGGTGCCGGGGACGAGCTGGCTGCGACCATGTCGGCCAGACGGTACGAGCCCGAATCGAGCAGGACGCGACGCAACGTGAGCAGCCTCAGCGCCACCGCCGCCGCGCTGTCAACCTCCGTTGACTCCAAACCTCCGTACACCGGCTCGGTCAGCTCGCTGGCACGGACCCAGAACTTGCGCCGGGTGCCCGACACGTAATCGCTCCACATCGTGGCCACCTGCTCGAAGCTCAGACCAGCAGCCAGCGTGGCGACAGCGTGCGAGCCGGCCGACGTGCCGATCATGGGAGCCGCCGTGACATCGATCCCTTCCTCGCGCAGGCCGGCCACCACGCCCATGTCGAAGCCGTAGGCGAATGCGCCACCGCCGCCGAAGCACACCGAGATGGGTGATCTGTCTGGGTTCATCGAGCCCTCCTCGTCGCAGTGGTGGCCGGCCTGGCGCGAGACGAGATCGCGGCCCGAACACGATCCGCCAATGGCTAGCACCAAACTCGTGCGTCGATCGACGGCCGGTGACGTGCACGATCGGGCGGGGTCGGCAATTGGTTACCGTTGCGGTCAGCAACCGGGGAGATGAGGTGGGCCATGAGGGTCACGGTCTTGGGGGCCGGATCGTGGGGCACGAGCGTTGCGTCGCTGCTGGCGGGCCGACACGACACGGTCTTGTGGGCCCGAGACGAACAGCTCGCGCGCTCGATCAATCGCACGAACGAGAACACCAAGTACCTGCCCGGCATCAGCCTGCCTGGATCGCTTCGCGCCACGAGCGATCTCGCCGAGGCCGCTGGGCACGCCCAGATGCTCATCGTCGGCGTGCCCACATCGGCGTTCCGGGTGACGCTCGAAGCCGCGGCTGCGTCGGTCGAGCCGTGGATCCCGGTCGTGAGCTTGGCCAAGGGGCTCGAGCAGGACACACATCTGCGCATGACCGAGGTCATCGCCCAGGTGCTGCCGGGACGACCGGCCGCAGCACTCACCGGTCCGAACATCGCTCGCGAGATCGTGTCGGGCAATGCTGCGGCGAGCGTGATCGCCACGCCCGACCTCGCGGTGGCCCAAGCACTGCAACGGATCCTGCAGCGCGGGCTGTTCCGGGTCTACACGAACCATGACGTCATCGGCTGCGAGCTCGGCGGTGCCCTGAAGAACGTGATCGCCATCGCCAGCGGACTCGCCCAAGGGCTGTACGTGGGCGACAACACCCGCGCCGCGGTCATGACGCGCGGGCTCGCCGAGCTGACGCGGCTGGGTGTGGCCATGGGCGCACAGCCGGAGACCTTCGCCGGCCTTGCCGGGATGGGCGACCTCATGGTGACGTGCATGAGCCCGCACAGCCGCAATCGTCACGTCGGTGAGCAGCTCGGTCTGGGCCGGAGCGTCGAGGAGATCGTCGCCAGCATGTCGATGGTGGCCGAAGGGGTCCGCACCGTCGTGGTCGTCCACCAGTTGGCGGAGATGTACGGGATCGCCATGCCCGTGTGCGAGTCGATCTACGGGGTCGTCACCGGAGCCATCCGAGCCGACGAGGCCTACCGCGGCCTGCGCGAGGCCGGTCACGAGGCTCAGCCGGGCTGATCAACCAGCCTCCGAGGTCCCCGCCCCCGACGTGCCGAGCACCACATCACGCAGATCCACGGGCTTCACCCGACCGATCCCCACGGCCGCCACCGCGTCGATCTGGTCGAGCAGGCCCCGGAGCTCGCTCGCCATCGCCGCGCGGTCTTCGACGATCTGCGGACGACGGTTGTCGGTGAGGCCCATGTGCCGCATGAGGTCCAGCGCCGGCTTGAACAGATGCGTCGACACGGCCTCGGGCGAGCGGATCCACCCGCGACGCAACGCGAAGCGCCCGAGATCGGGGAGTGAAGCAGACAACGCCTTCTCGTCGAGCACCCCGACGATCGCCTGCCGTGTCAACGCGTCCGCCACCACCCAGTAGGCCTCGAGGATCGAACGCAGCACCACCGGAGACCACAGCATCGGCAGCTGGTCGAGCAGTCGCTCGACACCGGCTCGTGTCGACATCAGTTCGGCGCCGCTGGGCGCCGACGTGTCGAATTCACGCCACAACGACTCGACGAACGCCTCCCGCTCCTCGAAGAAGAAGTCGAACTTGAGCAGATCGCGCAAGCGCGTGGCTGATGCCACGAACGCAGCCGGTGGATCATCGCCCGGAGCCATCGCCGCGCTCACCAGCGCCAGCTCCACGATCGCCGGGATCAGGAAGAAGTGCACAACGGTGTTGCGGTAGTAGGAGGCCGCCACGTGTTGCTCGGCGCCGATCTCGTACAGCGTCTCGGGACCGGGGTAGGACCTCACGACCTTGTGCCGACAGAGCGCATCGAGCGTTCGCTTGACCTCCTTGGAGGAATCGAGTTGCTGGGCGCTCGCCGTCATCGGCAGATCACGGCGACGGGCGAACTCGAGCGGGCGTCGCACCTCCTCGATGATCTCCTCGAGGGTACGAGCGCGGTGCCCTGGCAACAACAGCGCCAAGGTGACCATGGCCGTGCCGGTGATGGGCGTGACCGAGTTGATGCGTCGAGCCACCTCGAGCCCCACCTTGTGCATGGCCAGGCGCAGATCGGCATCAGACATCGTCGCCAGCTCCTGCGGTGTACCCATCGCTTCGCTGAGCAGCATCGGCTCGGCGAAGCGCGTGTAGATGCGCCCGAACGGTTGTCGCTGGGACTTCACGTAGCGGACCAAGGTTCCGAGCGTCTCGGGCTCCTTGGGTCGGCCGCTCGCTTCGGCGGCGTAGTCACGCACATCATGGATCTGGTCGTACGCGATCGACGCAGGCACGATCGCCACATCATCGGCTCGCCCCTCGCGGTACGCGTCCACCACGTAGGTCAGCAACCCGAGCTTCGGCGGCAACAGCTTGCCGGTGCGAGAACGGCCGCCTTCCACATACCACTGCAGGCTGAACCGCTTCTCCATCAAGAACCCGACGTACTCGCGCAACATCGCCTTGTAGACCTTGTTGTCGCTGGTGTCGCGTCGGATGAAGATCGTTCCGCCCATGCGGAACAGCGGCCCGATCGGCCACACCGCCATGTTGATGCCGCCGAAGGTGTGCGTCCGCGGCAGATGGTGCTCGTGCAACGTCGCCGGCATCACCAGCGCGTCGAGATTCGATCGATGGCTCGGCAGCACCAGTGCCGGATAGCGCTGCATGTAGGAGCGCACCGTCTCGATCTGCTCACGGTCACAATCGATCACGGGGTCATAGCCCTGCCGATACACGAAATCAGCGAACTGGACGGTGAAGTCGACGAACATCCTCGAGGACCCGGCGACCATCTCGTCGAGGTAGCGATGAGCTTCGGCGGCCACTGATTCGGCCGACCGTCCGAGCGAATCAGCCAACTGTTGGGTGAGGTTGTTGAACCGCGCCGTGAGCGTGATCTGCTCCCGCACCAGGCTCGGCATCTTGTACTCGGCTCCGACGAGGCGATATTCGGCCCGTTCCACGGCGAGCACAGCACGCCGCATCACGAAGCGGGCGAACCCCGATCGCTGGCCGGCGAGCGATCCGCCCACGACGTTCCAACGATTGCGCAGCATCGCCGCCGTGGCCGACTCCCCGGCGGTCACCATGTAGCGACCCGGGTCCTTGCCGAGCAGCGCCTGACGTCGAGGGCCTGGCCGCCGCGGGTTGCCCATCGCCAGGTCGACGAGACGCACCGAACGTCGACCATTGCGCTCCGGCGGCAGCCAGGTGACCCGGACCGGGACCAGGACCTCCTCATCGTCGAGGGCATCGAGTTGATCGATGAACTGCGGCCACTCCCGTTCTGGTGCCTTCGGCAATGGAGCGCGCACGATCACGCCCGGTCGCGCCGAGCCGTCCGCCACCGATCGTTCCAACCATGCGCGCAACAACGACAGCTCGACCACACTGGCGCCGATGGCCAGGTAGGTCACCCCCGCCGCCGAGTCCCCGCGTCCGGCCTCATCGCTGTGCTGTGTCGTTTCCACGTGTTCCCCCTTGTCTCACGTGCGCACACGCAGTTCTACCTAGCTGACCCCCACCACCGCCTCGACCCAGCCCACCACATCGGCGAGGACCTCGTCACGGTTCAGCTCGTTGAGCAGTTCGTGTCGCGCGTCCGGGTAATAACGCGCCGTGACGACGAGGCCGGCGTCGCGGTACGACTGCTCGAGCACCCGCACAGTCGCCCCACCCCCGGAAACCGGATCGGCCTCGCCGGTGATGAGCAGGACGGGCTTGCCGGCCCCGATCGCGGCGATGCGTGTGGGATCGGTCCCTTGCGCGAGCAGCCCGATGACCCCGTTGACGTAGCCGAGCGTCAGTGGCGCGCCGTCGCCGCAGAGCGGATCGGCGATGTACTTGTCGACCTCGGCCTCGTCTCGGCTCAGCCAATCAAACGGAGTTCGAGCCGGTTCGAACGGATCGTTGAACGGCCCCAGCCCTTCTAGTGGTGTGTCCCCCCCACCCGCATCGACTCCGGCCTGCAACGCGACGACCATGCCTTCGAGCTCAGGCGAGGGACCGAAGCTGCCGGACAGCACGAAACCGGCCAGCTCGGCTGCGTGGCGTTGCACGTACACCTGGGTGAACACCGAACCCATGGAGTGGCCGAACACGATGACCGGGACGTTCCCGTGCTCCTCGATGGCTCGCTCCTGCACGCAGTGGATGGCGTCGAGCACGCCGTCGAAGCCGCGTGGACCGCTGCGCCCGAACCCTGTCGAGGTAGCGGTGCGGCCGAAACCACGATGATCGTCGGCGTAGACGGCACAGCCGACTGCGGCGAGCGCCTCGCCGAGACCGCCGTAGCGGCCGGAGTGCTCCGACGCTCCATGGAGCACGAGCACGACGGCGCGAGCGTCACTCGGCGGGAGCCAACGGCGATAGAAGATCTCCACGCCGTCTCGATCGGTGAGCGTTGCTTCCTGCATGGTCATCCAGTCTTCTGGGGCCAGTCGGCCAGCGTGCGGACATAGGCGGCGTGGACCGACTCGATGCGCCCCGGCAGGTTCTCGAGCGTCCAGTCGTCGGTGGGTATCGGTGGCAGCACCACCACGTCGACCCGGCCGGGCCGTAGGCGCATCTCGCTGCGGGTCGCGATCTCATCGGCGTTGCGGATGATGATGGGCACGATCGGAGTGCCCGTCGCCATGGCGATGCGGAACGGTCCCTTCTTGAAGGGCAGCACCTCGCGCGTCTTGGAACGCGTGCCCTCTGGCGAGATCAACAACGACAAGCCACGCTCGACCGCTTCCTGCACTGGTCGCAACGCCTCCACGGCGTTGGCCGAGTCGGACCGATCGATGAACACTGCGTCGAGCAAGTTGCCGAGCACCGCTCCGATGGGGTTGTTCGCCGCCTCCTTCTTCCCAACGGCCGTGTACTCGGTGCCGATGAGCTTGGCCGCCATCACGACGTCGATGTTGTTGCGGTGGTTGAAGATGAACACCGCTGGGCGCTGCTTGCGCAGGTTCTCCTCACCCTGGACGTTGAAGGTGACCCCCGTCGACGCGAAGAGCGTGTCGATCCAGGATTTCACGAAGAAGTCCACGCCCGCCCGTCGCCTGCGGGCCACCACCCCGACCACGAGACCAGCCGCCGCGGTCGGTCCGAGCGCACCCAACCCGAAGGCGGTACGGGCCGTGGCGCCGAGGCCGACGTTCCCGCGGCTGGTGAACTTGAGCACCGGCCAGCCGCGACGGTTCGCAACCTTCTCGAGCCCGGGCCGAGGGTTGGTGGGCCGGGGATTGCCGACGAGGTGCATCAACGCGGCGTCCTCGTCACCATCGGCGTAGAAGTAGCTCCGTGACAGGTCGATCCCGCGTGCTGCGGCGAAGACCTGCGCCTGGTCGGCCTTGGACTCACCCCAGATGACCGGCTGCACGACCTTGCCGGTGAGCACCCCGTCGATGACCTCGAGACGGTTGCACACGATGTTCGTGATGCCCAACTCGCGTGCGATCGGTTCGACCTGATACTGAGTGGCCGACGAGACGATCGCCACCGTGTGACCGCGTCGTTGGTGAGCGGCCACCAGCGCTCGCATCTCGGGGTAGATCCGCTCGGCGATCTTCTTGGCGAAGAGCCGTTCGCCCGTCTCGATGAGCTCGGCCTCCGGCCGATCAGCGAGCGCGGCGGTGGACACCGCGAGCACATCGGCGAACCCTGCACGACCGAACCCAGCAGCGACCCCGGCCTTTCCGAGGGCGAAGAACTCGTCGAGTCCCACCTCCCGGCGACGGAGACGGTCCTGGGCCATCACCTGCGCGGTGTAGCCGTAGACGACCGTGCCATCGAGGTCGAAGAGGGCCGCGATCTTCTTGCCGCGTGGCGACGCAGCGATCTCGGCCGGCGTGCCGGGAACGCGAGTGGTGCTCGGGGTCATCGTGCACCTTTCGGGGAACGGCGACCGGGGCGTTGCGGCCGCGCAGCGGTTGGATGTGAAGCGGCACCGAGGGCGCAGATCTCGTCGAACCCGATGACGAGGCACCGTTCGAACAACTGCGGGTCCTGGATCGCAGCGGTGTCGTAGTTGACGGTGATGGAACAGCTCCCTCGGTAGGAGACCAACACCGCCATCATCGCCTGCCCGGGCAGCGGTCCACATCCGTAGATTCCGGCCAACTCGCTACCGGCGAGGTACAGCGTGGCGTCGATGCCGGGGATGTTGCTCGCTTGCACGTCAACCGAACTTGCTCCCTCGGCCATCCGGGCCAGCATCACCCCCGGCATCATCGACATGACCGAGGACAAGGTGCCGAGCAGCCGTGCATCCACCGCACCCTCGATCGACGCCGCCATGTCGGTTCGCACCCGACGGAGGCGCTGCAGCGGATCAGCGGGCTCGACCGCCAGCGCCACCTGTACGCCCGACCACTGGTTGTTGGCGGACGGATCAGCGGCTCGGAAGCTCACCGGGATCGCTGCCGGCACCGCGTCGACCGGCAGGCCCATTGCGTGGTGATAGGCCCGGAGCGCCCCGCCGAGCGCGGCGAGGTAGGCGACGTTGACGGTGCCGTCGACGAGCTTTCCGGCCGCCTTCAGCTCGGCGAGCGGTCGCTCGAGGACCGCGATGCGACGGGCGAGGCTGCGGCGGCGCAAGAGCGGGGAAGGCGGCACGCCCGGCCCTTCGAACATGCGGCGCACGGACGACACGGCGTGGGATGCCTCCGCGACGGTCCGGCTCGGGTTGACCAGCGCAGTGCCCGTGCGGCGCACCAGAGGAACGAGTCCCGCCGCGACGCGGATCGCATCGGCCGGAATGCTCTTCAACCGATGGACCGCCAACTCTGTCGGCGTCACGTCATGGGGCGCCGGTGCCACCGGCATCACCGGCTCGGGATCGGGTGTCAACTCGAGCATCGCGGCGAGCATCTCGATGCCACCGATGCCATCGGTGAGCGCGTGGTGCGCCTTTACGAGCAGCGCAGCGCGCCCTCCCTCGAGTCCCTCGACCAGCGTCGCTTCCCAGAGAGGACGGCGGCGGTCGAGCGGCGCCATGGCGATCGGAGACGCCATCGCCAGCAGCTCGGTCATCGTTGCCGGCGCCGGAGCGGCGACGCGTCGCAGGTGATAGTCGAGGTCGAAGTCGGGGTCACCCAACCACCTCGGTGGGCCGAGGGGGATCAGCGGCGCCACCACCCGCTCACGCAAGCGATGGTGCACCCTCGACGCCCGTTCCAATGATCGGCGCAACCGGGCGAGGTCGGGTGCCGACTCGAGCAGGAGGATCGCCATCATCGTCGATCGCGCCGCGGTGTGCTCATCTCCCTTGTAGAGCAGATGGTCCAGGGAGGTCATGTCCCTCGACGGCGGACGGATGGTGCCTGTCATGGAGTGCTCCCGGTGCGCATCGTCTCAGTCCCAGTAGCGAGCACGCAGCTCGCGCTTGAGCAGCTTCCCCGTCGGCAGACGCGGAAGCTCATCAACGAAATCGACCGAGACGGGACACTTGTAGGTCGCCATGTGGTCTCGGCAGTAGGCGATGAGCTCGGCCGACAATTCCGGTCCGGCCGTGGCCGTATCAGCCGCGATCACCACGGCCTTCACCTCCTCGCCCAGATCGGCGTTGGGCACGCCGATGACGGCGACGTCGGCAACGGCGGGGTGCATGGTCAGGAGGTTCTCGACCTCCTGCGGGTAGATGTTCACCCCACCGGAGATGATCATGTGTGATGTCCGGTCGGTGAGGTAGAGGTAGCCGTCGCCATCGACGTAGCCGATGTCACCCAACGAGCTCCAGCCGTGCTGGTTGAAGGCGTCAGCGGTCTTGTCCGGATCGTTGTGATACTCGAATCGGGTGCCGCTCTCGAACCAGATCTGCCCGGCCTCACCCATGGCCACCTCCTGACCGTCCTCGCCGAGGATGTGCACCTTGCCGAGCATCGGCCACCCCACCGACCCGGGGTGCGTCAACCACTCCTGCGGACCGATCGCGCAGAAGCCGTTTCCCTCGCTGCCCGCGTAGAACTCGTGGATCTTGGGTCCCCACCACTGGATCATCTGGTGCTTCACGTCAACGGGGCACGGGGCCGCGGCATGCACCGCAACCTGCAGGCTGGACAGATCGTGCGCGTGGCGTCGGGCCTCGTCGAGTTTGAGCATGCGCACGAAGTGCGTCGGCACGAACTGAGCATGCGTGACGTGGTGCTGTTCGATGAGCTCGAGAGCACGTTCGGGGTCGTATCGCTCCATGACCACCACGGTCCCGCCGAGACGCTGCACCGATGTGGTCCACCCCAGCGGTGCAGCGTGGTACAGCGGCGCCGGACTGAGGTACACGGTGTCGGACGTGAACCCGAACAGGTGTTGGATGAGCCCGATGATCGCCCCGCCACCAGATCCGAACGGCTCGTCGGCGAGCGGCGGCTTGATGCCCTTGGGCCGCCCGGTCGTCCCGGACGAGTAGAACATGAACGTTCCCTCGACCTCATGGTCGAGCGGTACGGCCGGGAACCGTGCGATGGACTCCTCATAGCGTTCGAACCCATCGAGGTCGCCATCGATGACCAGGCGGGTCGTGACGTTGTCGAGATGCGGACCGAGCGCGGCTACGACGCCGGCGAGCGCGGCCGAGGTCACCAAGATGGTGGCGCCGCAGTCGGCGATGATGTACCCGGCCTCCTCCGGTTTGAGGTGCCAATTGATCGGCGTGGTGTATGCCCCCGATCGCTGCGCCGCCCAAAACACCTCGAAGTATCGGGGATGGTTCTCGAGGAGGATCGCCACGTGGCCGCCCGGCCGCAGACCCGCCGCGGCGAACAGTTGAGCCAGCCGCTTCGATCGCTCATCCAATTGCGCATAGGTGACGACCTCGCCGCTGTCCGCCATGACGACAGCGGGGACACCCGCCTTGGTCGACAGGTGCGCACCGGGTTCATTGCTCACGGGTTCTCAACTCTCTGCTCGATGAACGGGCGGATCACGATCGCCGCAGACCCCCGGCGACGGCCGCCGTGTGGTGATCGGCGTGGACGACCTCGAGGAAGCACCGGACCGCAGCAGCGGCGGCCCGGGCCCGCGGCGTGCGCAGACCGTCGAAGGCATGTTGACCGATGGGAAGCTCCGCAAAACCGACCGGCGCTGAGGAGACCGCTCGGAGCGCCGATACGAACGAACGAGCCTGCTCCACCGGGAGCAACGAGTCGTTGCGACCGTGGACCACGAAAAACGGTGGCGCGTCCGCACGCACATGGCTGCGCGGCGAACCAGCGGCGAGGATCGCGGTTGCCTGATCGACCGGGAGCTTGATCACCTTCTCGCACACGAACCGTTGGGTGTGGGGATTGGCCGTCGAATCGCGATCGAGCCAATCGTACGAGCCATACATCGTGGCGACGGCCTGGACGCGCGTGTCATGGTCCTCGAACCCAGGCTTGAACTCGATGTGGTCGTGGGCAAGTGCAGCCAACGACGACAGGTGACCTCCAGCGGAACCGCCGGTGAGCGCCACGAATTCGGGGTCGCCACCGAACGATGCGATGTTCTGCTTCGTCCAGCTGATCACCCGCATGATGTCGACGATGTGATCTGGCCACGTGGCGCGGGGGCTGAGGCGGTACCGGGGCAACACGCACACCCACCCGGCCTCCACCATCTGCGACACGAGCGGGAGCGCTTGCGTACGGTTGTCCCCCGTCGCCCACGCCCCGCCATGGATCTGGATGAGCACCGGCGCCCCCGAGGTCGGCGCGTCCGGCCTGCGCCACACGTCCAGCGTGTTGCGAAGCCCGCCGTCGCCGTAGACGATCCCCGTCGAGTCGTCCGTTGTGTAACGACGGCGGAAGCCGAACAACGAACCGGCCGGTGGGGACACCTCGGCGCTCGACGCCCTGAGCTGCGCTGCATCTCGCCCTAGGCATTCGCACAGGGCCGCTTCGAGGACCTCACCACTGGAGAGCGATCGACGGTACAGATCGAGGAATCCGACCGCGGTCGCTGCCGACACCGCCGCCACGGCGCGAGCGGTCGCCGGCGCGTTCGCTCGGCGACGACGGGCCATCGTCGCTGTGGCCACCGATGCCGACGCGCACACGAGGGGCACTTCGCTGGCGAGCACCCCGCTGACCCAGGAAGCCATGCTGCTCACCGCCCCGTGACGTTGGAACGGCCGATGGCCGTTGGCCAACGACGCCACACCGAGGCCGGCGAGCACGGCGGTCCCCATGAGCGTCCCACCTCGGCCCGACATGCGGGGAGTCTTGCCCTGTTTGCCCAGATCAGGCAAACGATCGGTGGCGGATCGTCAACAGCGTTGCGTTCGCCCGCCCCCGGTTCGGTCGAGTTCGGGGCCCATCGGGTACCTTGCCCTGGCGATGCGGCGACGAGATCGCCCACCAGACCTCCGCGCTCGAGGTTCCGAGGAGAGGCAACCATGCAGACCGCGAGGATCGCTGACGCGACCGAGCCCGACGAACTCCGCCGCCGAGCGGGACGAGACGGGTTCGCCCTCGTCCTCGGAGGGGGCGGGGCGGTGGGCATCGCCTATCACGCCGGCGTGCTGCGAGCCCTCGAGGAGGTCGGTGGGATCGACATCCGCCGCGCGAAGGTCATGATCGGGACCAGCGCCGGGGCGGTCGTATCCGCACAGCTCCGCCTCGGGCACAGCTACGCGGACATGGTGGCATTGGCCGGAGGCCACGACGAGGGCGCCGCAGGGGCCGGACCGCAGGAGGCAGCGCCGCGCCCTGCCTCGGCCATCCTCAACCCGGCATGGCAGTCACGGGCCGAGTTGTACCGACGCATGGTCGCGTCCACCTGGTCCATCTCCCGGGTGGTGGTGCGCACGCCGCTTCCGCGCCCGCCACGGGTGGTGCAGCGGCTCTTCCCGCCCGGGCTGTTCAGCTTGGACGACGACGTGTGGGCCGACAACGGCTTCCCGGAGGAGTGGCCGGATGGGGAGCTCTGGCTGGTCACGCTCGACATCGATTCAGGGCGACGAGTGGTGATCAAGCGTCCGCGTTCGGCGGCGAGGAACGGAACCCTGCGTCAGGGGATCGCCGCCAGCACAGCGGTACCGGCGCTCTATCCGCCGGTCCACATCGGCAAGCGTCGGTTGATCGATGGCGGTGTCCACTCCCCGACGAACCTCGACCTCGCGGTGCGGACCGGGTGCTCGGTCGTGATCGCCTCGGCCCCCATGGCATTCGATCCTGCCCGTCCGCCGGGCGTCGGCGCCGTGCTGTCGCGCAACCGGTTCAACAACCAACTGCAGCGCGAGGCCGCCATCGTGCGCCGGGCCGGTGCCGAGGTGCTGCTGATCCGCCCCAGTGGTGATGAGTTGCGCCATCACGGGGTGAACCTGTTGCGCCGATCAGGCAACGACGCAGTGATGTTCGGAGCGTACGAATCGACCGCGGCGGCGCTGTCGAGCAGCCACGCCCACATGGTCCTCGCCAAGATACGCGCCCTTCTCGAGGCCGAACGCCCGTCCGCTCGTCGGAAAGGTGGATGACGATGCGTCGCCTCAGCGAGTCGGACGCGGCCGTCCTCTACGCCGACCGCCCCTACGCCCAGAACCTCTTGGCCCCGATCGGCATCTACGACCCGAGCACGGCTCCCGGGGGGTCGGTCTCCTTCGACGACGTCCTGCGGTTCGTCGGTGGACGCCTCGACGTGGCACGGAGCTTCCGCGAACGCATCGTCCCCGTTCCCTTCGGGCTCGATCGGCCGAACTGGGCGGTCGACGACGATTTTGACCTCGAGTACCACATCCGCCACATCGCCCTGCCCGACCCGGGTGACTGGAGCCAGCTGTGCACCCAGGTCGCCCGGATCGTTGCCCGACCGCTCGACATGTCGCGTGCGCCGTGGGAGCTGTACGTCATCGAGCGCCTCGGCGGCATCGCAGGGACGGCTCCGGGTGCGTTCGCCGTGCTCCTCAAACTGCATCACGCCGCTGTCGACGGGGCGACCGGCGCGGAGATCTTCACCGCGCTCCACGACACCTCGCCACACCGTCACACACATCGAGCAGCGGTCGCGCTCGATGACGAGACCTCGACCGATCCCCTGTCGCTTCTGGTACGCGCCGGCATCCGGGCGATGGTGCGACCGATCACCGCGCTCGGTACCGCCCTGCCGAAGATCGTCCGGGTGGTCCCGGGGTTGGTCAGCGAGATTCGCAATGGGCCGGAACCGAGCCGAACCGATCTGCTCACCGCGTCACCGTTCAACGGACAGATCGGAGCGCACCGATCGTTCGGGGCCGTCACCGTGCCGCTCCGAACGGTCAAGCGAATCCGATCGGCGGTGCCGGGGGCGACCGTGCACGACGTCACGCTCGCTGTGGTGTCCGGAGCGCTCCGAGCGCTCCTCGACGAGCGCGGCGACCTGCCGCAGGCATCCATGCTGGCGCTCACCCCGATCTCGGTCCACGGCACACGCGGAGGCGACGGCGACCCACACCGACCCGGCGGCGACGTGCATCGATTTCGCATGGCCATCGCCTCGCTGGCCACCCACCTCGCCGATCCGCTCGCTCGCCTCCAGGTCATCCAGCACTGCACCCAGGTCGCCCGCGAGCGCGGGGCGATCAGTGCCCCATCACTGCTCGACATCGCCGAGGTGCTTCCAGGGGCTCTCATGGGAACCGTGCAGCGTGCGGTGCTCAGCAGTGTCAACCGCGCTGGACGGACCATGGGCTTCCACACCGTGATCATGAACGTGCCGGGCCCTCGGGTCCCATTGTACTTCTGTGGCGCTCGCGCCACGTCGCTCGCCGGCATGGCGCCGGTGCACGACGGGATGGGTCTGGTGCACACGGTGTCGAGTTACGACAATGAGATCACCATCAGCTTCACCGCCGACCGCGACATGCTGCCCGACCCGGCCCGTTACGAAGCGTGCATCGCGGCGAGCGTCGACGAGCTGAGCCGAACAACTCGATCACCTCGCCGACGCGAGGTGCCATAGCTCAGGTAGCCAGACGCGAGGGCCAGCCCGGGGACGATCCAACTCGCCGGCGTCGTGGACCCAACGCCCGATCATGAAAGGTCACAGTCATGGAGCTCGCCGTTTGCCTTCGCAATGAACCGGTCGTCGAGGTCGTCCACGTGGCCCGACTTGCCGAGGAGCTGGGTTATCGACAGCTGTGGATCCCTGACGGTGCCCGTGGCGCCGGTCTCGATGCGCAAGGCAGGTTGACAGGGCGTGACGCGTTCTGTTCGTTTGCCGCCATGTTCGCTGCCACCACCACGCTGCGGGGCGCGATCGGTGTCGCTGCTACCCCGATGCACACGATTCCCTCACTGGCGCTCATCGCCTCCACGTTGTCCGAACAATCCGGTGGCCGGTTCGAGCTCGGACTCGGAGTGTCGCATCGAGAGCTCGCCGAACGAAACGGCGTGTCCTTTCCCGATCGCCCCATCGAGTACATGCGAACCGTGATCCGCCAGTTGCGTCGGAACTCCGACGGACAGATGGCGTTTGGGAACAACTGGCCCGTGTCATTGGCCGCGCTCGGCCCCAAGATGGTCGACGTCGCCGTCGAGGAGGCCAGTGGCGTGGTGCTGAATTGGCTCACGCCGGCAGCCGCTGCCACGGCGGTGCAGCGGTGCCTGGCCCACTCCGGCGATCCGACGCGCGCCATCTTGTACGTGCGACTGATGAGCACCGACGCCGCCCGACAAGACGCCATCGCTTATGACGCCCTGGCCAATTACCACCGCCACTTCCTCGCGCAAGAACTGTTGACACCGGAGGCGATCGTGGAGCAGACCACGCTGCCGGCCGACGACGTCGAAGCGTGTCGGGCGCGGATCGAGCGGTACCGAGACGCCGGCATCGACACGTTGTGTCTGTACCCCATCGGTCTCGACTCGTCCGAGCGCGATCGCCTGCTCGAGTTGCTCATCAGCTGACCGGCATCGACGGCCGCCAAGTAGTGTCGATGTTGCTGCTTTCCGGGGGGAGAACGCGCCATGCACATCGGCCTCGAACGTCCGTCGGTTCCCAAATACCCGAAGCCCGACATCGACGCAGCGTTGATCGCGATCGAAGCGGAGAAGATCGGGTTCGAATCGCTCTACTACGGCGAGCATCCGATCCGTCCGGTGGATCAGCCAGGCATGTCGGTGCACGCCCACGGCGTCCCGTTCTTCCAAGACACCCTGGTCGCGTTGGCCCGCGTCTCGGCGGCCACCACTCGGATGGTGGTCGGCGGCAGCGTCTTCCTCATCCCCCAGCACAACCCCGTGCAGTTCGCCGGGGAGCTGGCCTGCCTCGACCTGTACAGCAACGGTCGACTCGTGGTCGGCGCCGGCATCGGCTTGAGCCAGATCGAATGCGAGGTGATGGGTGGCAAGTGGGATCGTCGTTGGGCTCAGACACGAGAGACGATCACCGTGATGAAGCGGCTGTGGACCGAGGAGACCGTCGAGCACCACGGTCCCATCTACGACATCCCGCCCGTCCAACTGTTCCCCCGACCCGCCACGCCCGGCGGCCCGCCGGTGCTCCTCGGCGGAGCGGACGCTTCACAACCACAGAAGTTGTTCCGTCGAATCGTCGACTACGCCGACGGTTGGATGCCGGCGTTCTACTTGAACGACCATCAGCAAGAAGGGCCCGACGTGCTGGCCGCAGGCCGCGCGTTGCTCCGCCAGATGTGTGCCCAAGGCGGTCGCGACCCGGACGCGATGAAGATCGACGTCATCATCCGGGGCCTCAACCGCGATGGGGCCGATGACGCCGGATTCGACGGCCTCGACCGCACGTTGCTGCGACGGTACGAAGACGCCGGCGCCGACCGTGTCCTGGTGACCGTGCCCACGCTCGCCGATGAGTCGGAGATCCGTCCGACGCTGGAGCAACTCGCCGAACTGGTTCTGTGACGACAATCGTGGCCGCGGTGCGCCACGCCACCGCGCCACGATCCGCCTCGGACAGCACGACGACAACCCGACCCGGCTAGACAGGCCCTCATGGCCGAGCCCGGCGGCGCGTCCCCAACGCGCTCCACTTCGAAAACCACCGTCTGGGTGCTCGGCGATCAACTCGACCCCCGGATGGGCGCACTTGCCGAGGCCGATCCCGACACCCATCGAGTACTGATCGTCGAAGCCGCGGACCTGCTCGGGAAGAGGCGCTGGCATCGTCAACGAGCGCACCTCGTCGTTGCGTCCATGCACCGCTTTGCCGGTGCCCTCACAAACGCTGGATTCGACGTCGACCATCGAGTGGCGCCAACGATGGTTGAGGGCGTCCGCGCCCACCTCGCCGAGTTCGTCCCGCCGGAGCTGTTGGTGACCGAGCCCAATTCCCGCACCGGCCGTCGCGTGGCTTCAGCACTCGGCGCGACGCAGGTGCGCTCCGATCAGTTCCTGTGCCACCACGACGAGTTCGCTTCGTGGGCCAACGGTCGGCGCACCCTTCGGATGGAGGACTTCTACCGCTGGAACCGGAGCAGGCTCGGCTATCTGATGGACGGGAACCAGCCCGCAGGCGGTCGATGGAACTTCGATGCCGACAACCGCGAGCCGCCACCGGGAGATGGGCGCTCGTGGCCTGAACCGGTGCGCGTTCCGCTCGACGACGTCGATCGTCGTGTGCTGGCCGCATTGCCCTCGACGTGTTGGGGCGGCGATCCCGATGGCACGTGGGCGACGAACCGCGAACACGCGCTTCGTCAATTGCGTCACGCCATCGACGTGGTGCTGCCGGTGTTCGGACCGCACGAGGACGCCATGTTGTCGAGCTCCTGGCATCTCGCCCACTCCTTGTTGTCACCAGCGCTCAACATCGGCCTGCTGCATCCACGCGAAGTCTGCGACGAGATCGAGATCGCCTATCGATCCGGCTTGGTACCGATCGCATCGGCCGAAGGCCTTCTACGACAGATCCTGGGGTGGCGCGAGTACGTCTGGGGTGTGTACTGGCTCTGGGGCGAGCAGTACGCCGCGTTGAACGCACTGGACGCGATACGGCCCCTACCGCCGCTGTACACCGGTGCGGCCACGGACATGCAATGCCTACGCCACGCGCTCGGCGCGGTTCACGACCACGGCTGGACACACCACATCCAACGACTCATGATCTTGGGCAACCTCGCCTTGTTGAGCGGGGTTCGACCGCTCGATCTTGTCGAATGGATGACCGCAAGTTTTGTTGACAGTGCCGAGTGGGTGATGCTACCCAACGTGATCGGCATGGCGCTGCATGCCGATGGCGGGATGATGGCCACCAAGCCCTACGCCGCCGGCGGCGCGTACATCGACAAGATGAGCGACTACTGCCGGACGTGTAGCTACGACCGCAAGCAGCGCGCCGGACCCGACGCGTGCCCGTACACCACGCTGTACTGGAACTTCATCGCCACGCATGCTGAGCGCTTCGACCGCAACCCTCGCATGGTGCACGCAGTGCGCAGCAGCCGACGTCTCGGCGATCTCGGCGCCGTTCGCGCCACGGCGCGTCATCAACTCGATCGTCTCGACGCAGCGGTTCTGTGATCGGCAGGCCGCTGCGAGGTCTCCTGTCCGTACGCCGGCAATCTCGACCGGGGCCCATCATCCGCAGTGTGGGATCTGCAAGAGTCGGGTCATGGATCTGAAGCGGACCATGTTGTGGTCACCGACGTTGGGGGACGCGCCCTACGAGGCTCGCGTCCGTGCCGCCGCCGAGAACGACTACCCCATGCTGACGGTGTCACCCGTCGATGTACACGCCGCCATCGAGCGTGGACTCGAGCCCAGCGAGCTCTCGCGCTG
The DNA here is from genome assembly GCA_050246915.1 of Acidimicrobiia bacterium. Lineage (GTDB taxonomy): Bacteria > Actinomycetota > Acidimicrobiia > Acidimicrobiales > Ilumatobacteraceae > JBFWVD01. Next base: position 19,086 of record JBFWVD010000028.1, read on the forward strand.
GGCTCGAGACCTCGGGGTCGAGAGTTCGATCATGGACGGATTCGCCGATTGGTATCCGCACCGCATCCCGAAGTACTCACCGATGCCACCGTTCGATCGCGACGAGTTCCTCGCATTGGCCGTGGCGTTCGGTGCGGCGGCGGTGGTGCTCGTGGCTCCCTTCGCCACCGAGGCGGGGTTCGATGAGGTCATCGAGGGGTTCGCCGCTTTTTGCGACCGGGCCGCACTCGACGGGCTGGCCGTGAACCTCGAGTTCACTCCCATAGCACCGGTGGGCAGCGTCGAGTTGGCCCACCGGGTGCTGCGCGAAGCAGGGCGACCGAACACCGGGATGATCTTCGATTGCTGGCACTTCTTCCAAGGCACACCCGACTTCGACGCGTTGGCGGCGGTGCCTGCCGGGATGATCGCGGGGACCCAGATCAGCGGCGGTTTCATGGGGACCTTCACAGAAGGGCTGGTCAAGGACACCTTCAGGCATCGATTGCTTCCCGGTGAGGGCGACTTCGAGATCGAGCGCGTGCTGCAGGTCCTCGACGACAAGGGCGCGCTGGCGGTGTGTGGTCCCGAGGTTCTCTCGACCGAGCTCTTCGCGATGACGCCGACTGCCGCTGCGGCCACCGCGGCGGCAGCGTACGACGCCCTGGCGTCGCGGCTGCGGAACTGATCAGGCCCATCGTTCACAGACCGCACTCACGAGCGAGGCGGATCGCCTCGCGTCGGTTCGTGGCGCCCAGCTTGGAGTAGATGCTCTTGGTGTGTGAGCGCACCGTGTTCAGCGACACGTGCAGCTCACGCGCGATGTCAGGCCCGCTGAGATCGCTGCGGAGCAGCCGCAACGCATCGAGCTCACGCCCACTGAGCGGATCGACCATCCGTCGGTTCATCGTCGGGCCCGCACCGTTGCCCGTTGCGTCGACGGCGACGGCCGACGGGTCGAGCGTGCGCGCCAATGCCTCGAGCACTCGATCGGCGTGTCGCGCCGCGCCGTCGGCGAACGACGCCGCATGCAGCAGCGGCTGCAGCGCGTCACCCGCCTCCACGAAGACCAGGACGTGCCCCTCCGGCTCCGCGCACCGGAGCGCCTGCTCCAACGAGACCGTTGCCGCATGCCGCTCATCGCGGGCCATGTGCGCGACCGCCTGGAGCACCTTGACCTCGATGACGGCGCCCAGCCGACCTCCGCTCAGGGCGGATTCGAGCAGGCGATCCAACAAGCCCGTGACCTCGTCGAGAGATTCGTTCTCGCCGGCCATGGACATCGCGAGCATGACGCGCGCCACGGTGATGTGCTCGTACTCGTGCACATACGACAGCTCATCGGCAGGGCCCAGATCGCGCGCCGCCATCCACTGCATCGCAGAGGCAAGGTCCCCGTCGGCGAGCTGGAGCCGCGCCAGCACCGCTGGCACCGGTCGGATCGAGGGTGAGAAGTCGGAGTTGAAGCAACGTTCAGCTTCGGCGAGCTCGACGAGCGCCTGCGCGCGCTGCTGGCGAGCCTGGTGCAGCAGCGCCGAGGCGACCAACCATCGATATCGGTTCTGCGGCAGACCGGCACGCTCACCCAACTCGGAGCTGATCGCCAGATGTCGGGCAGCGTCGTCGAGCTCGTCGGTGATGAGATGGAGCTCTGCCAGACCTACGTGCATGTCGGCCGTGCCTCGCAGCGTCGAGCTCGATGCTGCGTGGTGGAGCGCCGATTCGTAGGTCGATGCAGCATCGCTCAGTCGGCCCTGGGCGATCTGGATGTCGGCGAGCGCCAACGAGCAACCGAGGACGTCAGAGATGTGCTCCGCGGTCACGAACCTCGACACCGCCTCGGTGTATCGCTGTCGCGCGTCGGCGAGCTCTCCGCGTGACCAGTGTGCCAAGCCCAACAGCGCAGCGGCGGCCCCGTGAGGCATGTGATCGTTCGGACCCGCCAGTGCACGCGCCCGGCGTGCGTGCACGACGGTCGCTGCGAGGTCTCCGGCGAGCAACGCCATGCCCGCTCGGAGCACCGCCACCTGCGCGGGGAGGCGAACGAACTCGTCATGATCGAACACGATCGGCGCTCCCGCGTCGGCCATGTCGGCCGTGTCGATCCACCCGGTGGCGTCGCCAGGCTCGTCGAGCCAACGATCGGCCACGTCGAGGAGCTCCGCCACGCCCCTCGTGTCGTTGCTGGCCATCCGCGCGCCGACCAGTGACAACGTCAGCACCGGCCTCGCGTCGAACAGCGGCTCGGGTAGCGACTCGAGCCAACGCCGCAACATTGACTCCTGCCGCGTCCGTCGCAGCGCCGGGGCCGCCATCTCGATGAGCGCGGCGGCGCGCTCGAAGGCGCCACCAGCGAGCGCGTGCTCGATCGCCGCGCCGGAATCCCCGTGACGATCGAACCAGTCGCTCGCCCGGCGATGCAGCTCCCCCACCAACTCCGGCTGCTCATCGAGCAACCGTGCCCGCAGCACGTCGGCGAACAGATGGTGATAGCGATACCAATGACGCCGATCGTCGAGCGCAACGACGAAGAGGTTCGCCCGGTCGAGCCATTCGAGCGTTCGTTTCCCGCCGGTCGTGCCCGTCACCGTGTCGCACAGTGCTCCGGTGAAGCGATCCAGCACCGACGTCATCATCAGGAAGTCGCGCGTTGCCGTGCTCTGACGGTCGAGGACCTCCTGGGCGAGGTAGTCGACCACGAACCGATCATCGCCGGTGAAGGTGTCGATGAAACCAGAGATGTCGTCGCGCCCTCGCATCGAGATCGCGGCCAGTTGGAGTGCAGCGATCCAGCCTTCAGTACGCGCCCCGAGTGACCGGACGTCGTCGCCCTCGAGTGCAAGCCCCATCGATGTGTTGAGATACGTCGCCGCTTCGGCGGTGGAGAACCGGAGGTCGGCAGCTCGGATCTCGCGCAACACGCAACGGGCTCGCCATCGCGCCAACGGAAGCGGCGGGTCCGACCGTGTCGCCAACATCAATTGCAGGTGTGCGGGCGCGTGGTCCACCAGGAACTCGACGGCCTCGTGCACCTCGGCCGAATCGATCACGTGGTAGTCGTCGAGCACGATGACGAGATCGATGCCGCTGACCACGATGTCATTGATGAGTGCGGTCAGCACCGATCGCAAGGGTTCCGACGATCGCAACATCGCCTCGGCAGCAACGCCGATCTCCGGAGCAACCCGTCGAACAGCCGCGACCACGTAGCCACCGAAGAGCGCGGGAGCGTTGTCGCCACCATCGAGGGACAGCCATGCCACCGAGCCGCCGTAGTGACCAGGGGTCGCCAACGACGCGGAGAGCAGGGTCGTCTTGCCGAACCCGGCGGGGGCGGACACCAAGGTCATCGGCGGAGCATCAGCGTGCAACAACACGCCGGTCAGCCGCGGTCGGTCGATGACCTCACGGCGGCGCTGCGGCGTGTGCAACTTCGTCGCCAACAGCTGTGGCGTCGCTGTACCCGATCTCACCGAGGTCATCGGGTGCTTGCGTTCTCCGGGTCATGGTCCATGGGCGAAGTGAACTACGGATCGGGCGGCGCCACAACGAGCGCCATTGCGAGGCCACCGCCGAGGTCGGGTGGGCGCACTGCGATCACCGGGCGCACCGCACTCCTCGTGATGCTCAGTACTCGCCCTTGATGACGAAGTACGAGCCCCGGATCGTGCCGGCCAGCGCCGACTTCTGGCGAGCGAATTTGAATCGCGAGGCCAATTCCTCGGGGACCTCCATTCCCTCGGCAAGCTTGAAACCCACAGCGCGACGCTTGGGATCATCGAGGGGGTAGAGCACGTTGATCGCCAATCCGCTCTCGTAGAAGACGAAGGTCCAGCGGATGTTCTCCACCTCGACCTGCGCGGCCTCGAGGGGCTTGGAGGCGACGACGATGTCTCGTTCGGTCCGCAAGATGTGGTGGACGTAGTCAACGAGTCGCTTCGCCTTGGCTGCGGGCATCACCATGAAGTCGTGGTCGTACTTGTTCTTGAAATAGCGAGCCTCGTGGGCGCGCAGCCCAGCCAGGGCCGCGGCTACCGGCGATGACTCCAGACCGGCTGTCGACACGTTCTTGAAGTCAACTGGTGCAGTCACACGCGCTCCTCGGGCCGGGTTCGATCGACACGGCAACGCTACGACACGTCACCGAGCGGTGGTTCTCCGATCCTGCTCGACTACCGACGCGCGCCATGACCAGGGCAACGAACCGACGGAAGCGACCTAGCCCGGCCAGGCGGCCGTCGCTCGCGCGATCGATTCCGCCGCGTCGCGAGGTCGCAGCACCCCAACGGCAACGGCGCGATCGGCGGCCGCGCTGAACGCCGCCACGTACGCCGCACGGTCTGGATAACGCGCAGCGACGGTCGCGGGCGGCAACGGCGACGAGATGCCCATGAGCGTGGCTGCGCCGGACTCCTCGAGCGCACCGATGTTGCGGCTGAGGGTGGCTTCTTGCTCGGGGAGGCGTACTCCTCCGAGCGCGTTGCCATCGCTGTCGCGCACCACCTGGGGAGGTTCACCGGCCACCTCGATGAGCGGCTGGCTCGGCGGCGGCGCACCGCCGTTGATCCATCGCTGCATGTGCCCCAACGCCGCGTCGAACACCGGCGCCCACGCAACGGGACCGAACGTGGCGGGATCCATCGGAGGAGCTTCCGGCGGAGGTGTGATGGCGACCTGATCACGCATGAGCTTGGCGAAGATGCGTTCCATGTGCAGTCGCGGACCGTGCGGCGCGCCGGCAACTTCCCAGGCGCGGAACGTGTCGGTGTCCGGTTGGCGCACCGGGTACATCGACAACGTCTCGCACTCGGCGTTCACCACCATCACCGGCACGCCGAGGTCATCGCGCAAGCGGCACTTGGTGTGCAGCGATTCGTAGAGATGCCGGCTGGCCGGGGTGAGGGTGGTCGGATCGTCGAGCGTCGTGCCGCTGCCGAACCAGGTGAACAGCATCAGTGCGTCGAAGACCCGCTCGATCGGTTGCACGGCGTTGACGTACGTGGCGAGCCGCCCAGCGGACTGCGAGCCACCCAACGCGACGACCTTGGCCACGGGCAGAGCGGCCAATGGGTCGACGGGACCGGAGCGCTGGGGCCCGACTGCGCGCGCCACCTCGGTGAACACCCCGTACGACAACGCATCGTCGGGTAGGTGCAACGCGCCGTACCGCTGCGGGTCCCAGGCGTGGAGACCGTGCGGATCGGGGGCGAAGCCGATGAGACCAATGATCTGCACCGACACGCCGACATAGGCGAACCCCTCGTCGAACACCACGGAGGTGTCGCCGGCCTCGAAGATCTCGAGACCCGATGACACGTTGTTCCATTCGACGAGCACGGTGCCGTTGAACCGAGCGGGGTCGGCGGGTCGGCGCACGACGGCGCGGGTCACGAATCGATCGGTGCCGGCACGCTCGGCCGGCCATCGACCATCGACCCCGAACGGACCGACCGGTCGATAGCGATACGCGTCACCGGTGAAGAAGTACTCCTCCTCGACGTAGCCCTCGGCGGCGAGGTCACGCACCGCCGCGCCGAAAGGCCAGCCATGAGCGCCACCGGAAATCGGACCTTCCACCGTCACGTTGGGCATGTCGAGATCATCCGTTCCGCAGTTCGGTGTAGACCTCGCGCAGTTCGCGGTCGGGGTCCACCTCGAGGTGCGATCGCTCGTCGAGGACCATGGTGCAGCGATCGTCGGGCTGGTACGGCCGCCATTGCGGCAAGCCGTCGTGGTTTGGATCACCGGTGTGCGCAAAACGGACGAACGCCTCACTCACCACTCGTCCGAAGGCCTCGTTGCCCGGGCGATCTCCCGCCATCGGGTTGTAGGTGTGGTTGTTGAACGCGAACGGGATGTCCCCACCGTGCGTCGCGCCGAGCACACCACCGAGCGCTGTCGTCTCGTAGTCGAAGCGATACAGGTACACCGGAGCGCCCCCTCCAGCGACCTTGCGCTCGGCCCAATCGATCGAACCGGACCACATGACGCGATCGGTGACGAAACGTGTGGCGATCTCCGTGGGAGACGCACCGGGCAAGGCGGTGCGATAGGCGGCCAGCGCCCTCGGGGCGAGGGGACCGAACGACGCTTCGGCCATCTTGGCCAGACCGGCATCATCGAGCACGCCGAACCACGGCATGCCGAGCATCATCATCTTCATGTCATCGCGCGTGGACCCGATCATCATCTGCACGTCGCGTCCATGTGGTGAGCCCACCGGATCAACGGGATGGTTGGTCATGAACACGCCGTCGCACACCGGTTGCATCGGCATGAACGCCGTCGGATCGGCCGCGGAGGCCAACCCGGCATCGATCGGTATCTGCAGATGCTGCGCCGCGTCGAGCAGACGCTGCGCCGGCAGTTCGTGCAGACGATCGACGTCGCGTTCGCCAAGGCCCAACTCCGCCAGGAACTTCTGCGTCGCCATGGTGGCGAACTCGGGGGTCCGGGCTCGCACGTACGGCCCCGACAACATGGCCCCTCGATGGAACAGGCCTTTGGCCGCGGGGAACGCCAGCATCGCCGAGGTCTTCGATGCACCACCGGAACCACCGAAGATCATGACCTTGGACGGGTCACCGCCGAAGTTGGCGATGTTGTCGCGCACCCACTCGAGCGACGCGATGATGTCGAGCATCCCGGCGTTGCCCGATCCGGCGTAAGCAGCACCGCCGATCTCGTCGAGATGCATGAAGCCCAAGGCGTCGAGGCGATGGTTGATGGTGACGACCACACAGTCGCCGCGTTGCGCGAGCGGTGTGCCTTCGTACAGCGGCCATGATCCGCTGCCGGTGGTGAACGCGCCACCATGGATCCACACCAGTACGGCCCGTGACACGTCGGGCTGCAACGACGGTGTCCACACGTTGAGCACCAAGCAGTCCTCGCCCTGCTCGGGTTCATCACCGGACAGGCCGTGGATGAACTCGGCGAACACCGCCATGCGCGCCGCAGCAGCCGGGTCCGCATCGACGCCCGCACCCATCTCCGCGTGACCGATCTGCGGAGCGTTGTGCCCGAACGCTGTCGCGTCGCGCACGCCCGACCACGGCTCGACCGGGCGCGGCGGTTTGAACCGGTTCGCTCCCCCGGTGGGCGCGCCGTACGGGATGCCGCGGAACAGGTGTACCCCCGAGCGCGTGAGTCCACCCACCTGACCAGCAGTGGTGCGAGCAACGATGTCGTAGCTACTCATGAGCGGGTTCCTTTCACCGGATCGTTGCCTCAGCCGAAGCTTCAGCGGACGATCACTCGGACCTGATCGAGGTTGGGCAACCGGCGGCTGGTCGCGTTCACGTCACCGTCACGATGGCCGTGTACCAACGCGGTGACGAACCACGTACCGGGCTCGTCGAAGCGATGGGTCACCGATGCGTTGATCGACGTAGCCGAGCCATCGATGCCCGACACGCTCTCGGGGTAGGTGCCCTTCCCGTCGAAGTCCCATTGCACGGCGATGATCGTGCCGGCACCTGGTGGCATCTCGGCGTCGACCGTGAAGGTCACCTCGTCGCCCGCCGCGATCTCCACCCGCTCGGCTCCGTCGACGCGCAGGTGCACCACTGGTTGGATGCCGCCGCGCTCGGCTGCGCTGTCGGGCAGGGTCACGCGACCGTCGCGATAGGTGTACGTGGTGCCGACCGGTTCGACACCGTTCTCCACCCAGTCGACGAGATCGACCATCGTCTGCTCGATGATGGGGCCGTAGTCGATGAGCCAGGTGTTGGTGGCCCGAGCGCCCTTGGACGGGATCATCATCGGCGGAATGTGCTCGGCGTTCTCGGACCAACGCAACCGGAACCGCTGTCGCGCACCCTCGGGTCCCTGTGCGCCCAACACCGCGCTCTCGTAGATGACGCCCTGCGGCGGCCACAACGACGCGTCGTGGGTGTGATGCACCCAGATGAGCTTGCCCGTGTACTCACCGGAGTAGGACACGCCCATGAGCGGCGACATCAACGGGACGGGGTGCTGGGTGAAGATCGGCACCCCGTCGAGACGGAAGTGATCGAACTGCGGTTCGTCCATGACGTGATGACGAGCGAAGTAGCAGAAGGCGAGGAACTTGCGGTTGTCGATCTGCACCTGATCGCCCACCGACACGCCGGTGAACCGCTGCAGATTGGCCTCCCCGTGCCCATCGCACATGAGCACGGACCCGACCGGTTGCGACACGTACAGCTGACGGCCGGCGGCCGCGCCGGTGAGCACCTTCACACCGGCGCCGAGCAGATAGCCACGGTCCAGGCCCGCCACCTCGATGGCATAGGGCGTGTCGCTCTCACCGCGCGACGAGGCCATGATGGCGACGATCGTTCGCAGCATCATGTACTCCGGTCCGGCGAAGGCCGGATCGGTCATGAGGTCGGTTGGTGTGATGACACGGCTCACCGTGAACGTGTCGTCGATGAGATCACCGTTCACCGCATCAGGGAGGTCGTGGCCGACGTATCCGGGGCGGGTCCAGAAGTTCTCGAAGTAGCTCGGGTCCTGATCGACCAGCAGATCGGCGATGGACGTCCACAACCAGATCTGCCCCATCGGCTCGGCGATGTTGTACTCATCGCCGCGCGGATAGCCCTGGCGGTACAACGACGCGAGTTCTTCGCGCTCATGCGTGGTGAGACCTTCGAACGGATCACCCGAACCACCGGCGGCCATGGCGTCGACCACCGAGTGGATCTTGGGTCCGAGGATCCGCTGCACGTTGAACATCGACGCGAACGACATGACCTGCGAGCCCTTGATGCGACCGGTGCTCCCGAGCGGTGCGATGTCACCGCCCCCCATGAACGGCAACGCGCCATCCCACGCGTCGGGTGCGTTCTCCAGGCACAGCGGTGATCGGCGACCGCCACCGCTACCGCCGAACACGTACGAATGGTGCGGCGGCGTGCCGTACACCTGCGCCGCGACGTACTTGGAGAAGCGCGCCGCTTCGGCACTACCGCGATAGCCGTACAACGTCGGGTCATCACCGCCGGCCGGATCGATGTCGTCACCGATGTGGCCCTGGTTGGATTGCACCATGTAGCCGCCGAGCCGGAAGCTCAAGCCCAGCCCACCGATCATCTCGCCCAACGGTGTGCTGAAGAACTTCTCGTCACCGCCGTGCGCTCCCGACAGCGGGTTGAACATCCGGCCGCGCCACTGCTCCGCCGGCGGGAACGCGAACTGGAAGCGCGTATCGGTGCCAGCAAAACCGCCATGGATGTGGCGGTGCGGAACAGGGTCGGTGCGCTCCTCGTCCTCGTCGATGTACGGCGCGCCGAAGAACGGGTCGGTGACGCGGTACCCACTGATGTCGATCATGGTGCCCCCTCGGCTGAGGCCGCCGCCCCCGCGGTCAGCCCCGGACACCGAACCTATCGGGGCCCGTGAGATCGGTCAACGACGTTGACCGAAGTCGATGCCCCGACGCGACGATCAGGACACGACGATGCGGGCAGCACCGAGGTTGGGCACCCGACGATGGACGGCGGCGACATCACCGTCGCGGTGCGACTCCACCAACGCAGTGGCGAAGTACGTGCCCGGGCGATCGAAGGTGTGGGTGATGGAACAGCGAACCGACGCACTGGTGCCGTCGACCGGCGACGAGTGCGCATAGTCACCGGAACCGTCGAAGTCCCACTTCACCCCGACGATCGTGCCAGTGCCGATCGGGACCTCGGCGTGCACGTCGACGGTGACGGCCGTACCGGCAGAGACCTCGATGCGCTTGCCACCGTTGACCGTCACGTCGACGACCGGCTGGATACCGCCGCGCTCACTCGCGGTCGGCGGCAGAGTGACCTTGCCGTCCTTGTACTCGAAGGCCGTGTCGTTGGGTCGAACACCGTCCTCCACCCACGCCGCCAGATCCAGCAAGCACTGTTCGAGCACCGGGCCGTAGTCGACCAACCACGTCGTGTTGTGTCGCCCCTCGGGCGACGCGGCCATCCCGGGCGGAACGTGCTCGGCGTTCTCCGTCCAGCGCAGACAGAAGTACTCATCGGCCATGTCGCCGCGTTCTCGCCGGACGTTGCGCTGCATGCCGATCCCCTGCGATGGCCACAGCGACGCGTCGTGTGTGTGGTGGATCCACAGCATCTTGCCCTCGAAACGACCGGTGTGGCACGTCGCCATGAACGGCGACATCTCGGGCAGCTCGTACTGCGGGTACATCGGCACGCCGTCGACACGCAGCGAGCTGTAGTCCACCTCGACCGCCTCGGAATGATGGCGATGGAAGTAGCAATAGGCCAGGAACGCCCGGTTGGACACCAACACCTGATCGCCGGGCTCGACCCCGGTGAAACGAAGGTTGGATGCCTCTCCTTCACCGTCGCACAGGAACACGTTGCCGAAGAACTGGATGCAATAGAGCTGCCGGCCCGCGGCCGCACCGCTCGTCAACCGGACACCCGTGCCGAGGCGGTAACCGTCGGGGACATCATCGAGTTCGACGGCCATCGGGTAGTCCCACATGCCGTGCATGCCACCGAACAGTCCGGCCATGCTGCGCAACTGCGCCGCTTCGGGTCCGGCGAACATCGGATCGGACAAGATGACCTTCGGGGTCACCGTGCGCTTCACCGTCGTGTACGCTTCGATCAGGTCGTCGGCCACGTGCTCGGGTTGATCGAACCCGACGTGACCGGGCTTGGTCCAGAACGATTCCCAGTAGTCCGGGTAGTCACGCCCGAGGCGTTCGGCGTAGGACGACCACAGCCAGATCTGACCCATCGGTTGATGGATCATGAACTCATCGCCGCGTGGATAGCCCAGGCGGTACAAGGTCGCCAGCTCCTCACGTTGGTGGGTGTCGAGACCGGCGAACGGATCCCCCGAACCCCCGGGGAGCATGGCGTCGATGACGTCGAAGATCTTGTCCTTCAACAGCCGTTGGACGTTGAACATCGAACAGAAGTGCTGGGCGACGGTACGCACGCGACGGAAGTCGCCGTACTCCCCGTCGAGTGCGTCGCCCATGAACGGCATCGCGCCGTCCCACACATCGGGTGCGTAGGCCAGGCACAGTGGCGAGCGACGGGCTCCTCCCGACCCGCCCCACACGTAGCTGTGGTGCGGCGCCGCACCGAGGACCTGCGCGGCCACGTGCTTGGAGAAGCGCGCGCTCTCGGCCGCGGCACGCCAACCGTAGATCGTCGGATCGTCACCGGCCTTGGGGTCCTTCACATCACCGATGTGCCCCATGTTCGACTCGACGTGATAGCCGCCGAGCCGGAATGTCATGTCCATGCCGCCGATGAACGTCCCGAGCGCGCCGGCGAACACGTCCTCGTGTCCGGCGTTGGCCCCTTCGAGCGGTTGGTACATGCGACCGCGGTACTCGCCGCCGAGGGGGAAGCGGAACGCGAAGCGCGTGTCGGTCCCCTCGAATCCGCCGTGAACGTAGCGATGCGGTGCGGGACTGTCCCGGAGTTCGTCGGCGTCGATGAACGGAGCCCCGAAGAAGTCGTCGGTGACCGTGTAGGTGCTGATGTCGATGTCGCTCATGGTTCTACTCCTGCGTGCTGATGTCCGAAGGTGGATGGCTCCGCGACCTGTGACATGCCGGACCGTGGCTCATCGCGCCGTGGCTCATCGCGCCGTGGCTCAGCGCGCCGTGACTCATCGCACCGTGGCTCATCGCACAAGGACGCGCGCTTGGCCGATGGTCTCGATCCGGTCCTTGTCGGTGGTGGTGTCGCCGTGGCGATGGGCATTGACCCGTGCGGTGACGAAATAGGTGCCGGGCCGGTCATAGGTGCGCGTGGTGGACGCAATGAGCTTGCTCTGCGATCCGTCGATCCCGTCGTGGACGAATGGGTACGTGCCCGAGCCGTCGAAGTCCCACGCCACCTCGACGATGCGTCCTGCGCCCGGCGGCACCTCAGCCTCGACGGTGAGCGTGACGACCTCGCCGATGCCCACCTCGGCGCGCAGCCCACCGTTGGCCGTGACGTGAGCGACGGGTTGGATGCCGCCGCGGTCGATGGCAGTGGCCGGCAAGATCACTTGCCCGCTGCGGACCTCGTAGTTGGTGCCGGCCGGTTCCACCCCGTTCTCGACCCAGTCCACCAAGTCGGCCAAGGACTGCTCCATGATGCCGCGGTTGTCGATGAGCCGGGTGGCTGAGGCCCGGTTGGGTTCCGGCGGTGCCATGAACGCGGGGCCGTGCTCGGCGAACTCGGTCCAGCGGATGCGGAAGTTGCGGGCCGCGCCGTCGGCACCTTGCGCCTGGAGCACCGCCCGGTGATACAGCGTTCCCCACGCCGGCCAAACCGACGAGTCATGGGTGTGATGGATCCACATCAACTTGCCCTCGTAGCGGCCCGAGTAGCACACGCCCATGAGCACCGACATCTCGGGCACCCGATGTTGGCGATGCACCGCCACACCGTCGACGCGCAGATGGTCGAACGCGGGCTCGTCGTCCATCACGTGATGCCGAGCGAAATAGCAGTACGCGAGGAAACTCCGATTGCACACCTGCACCTCATCGCCCGGCTGCACGCCACCGAACCGCTTGGTGTTGGCGTCACCAGTGCCGTCGCAGGCGAGCACGCGGCCAGCCGCGCCGGTGGCGTACAACGATCGACCGGCGGCATCACCGGTGAGGATCTTCACGTTGGTGCCGACGAGATAGCCACGCTCGATCCCGTCGAGTTCGACCGCATACGGGAAGTCGTAAGCATCGCTGCCGGCGCCGACGATGGCGGCCAATGTGCGCATCGTCTGGTACTCGGGGCCGGCGTAGTCGGGTGACTCGTTGAGGTCTCGCGCCGACAAGGTGCGGATGACGGTGCAACGCCGATCGATGAGATCGTCACCGATCCACTCCGGATGATCGTGGCCGACATATCCCGGTTCGGTCCAGAAGTTGGCGAAATACTCCGGGTCGTCGCGCTGGAGCTCCTCGGCCAGCGAGGTCCACAGCCACATCTGACCCATGGGCTCGCTGATCATGAACTCGTTGCCGCGGGCGTAGCCCTGGCGGTACAAGCTGGCGAGCTCCTCGCGCTGATGGGTGGTGAGCCCGTCGAACGGATCGCCACTGCCGCCGGGAGCCATGCGGTCGGCCAACGCAACGATGCCGTCACGACCGAGCAGGCGCTGCACGTTGAACATCGATCCGAACGACATCACCGAGCCGGCCTTGACCCGTCGGGTGTTGCCGTGCTCGGCGATCTGTCCGCCGGAGGTGGACGGCATGGCGCCATCCCAGACCCCCGGGCAGTTCTCCAGGCACAGCGGCGAACGCCTCCCGCCACCACTGCCGCCGTACACGTACGAATGGTGGGGCGCTTCCCCGTACACCTGGGCCGCTATGAACTTCGACAAGCGCGCCGACTCGGCGCTGGCCCGATGCCCGTACAGCGTGGGGTCCTCACCGGCTGCGGGATCGACATCGTCACCGATGTGACCCTGATTCGATTCGACCATGTAGCCACCGAGCCGCTCGCTGAGGGCGATCCGCTGGAACATCTCGCCGAGCATGCCGCCGCCGAAGGTGACCGTGTGTCCGCCGTGACCGCCCTCGAGGGGTTGGAACATGCGACCGCGGTAGTGCTCCGTCGGGGGGAAGTAGAAGGCGAAACGCGTAGCGGTACCGGCGAAGCCACCCTGCACGAAACGATGTGGGGAGGGCCGCTCGCGCCACTCGTCCAACTCGATGTAGGGCGCGCCGAAGAACGGGTCGGTGACGATGTAGTCGGAGCAGTCGAGCTCCGTCGATGCAATTGGTGTTGCACTCATCAACTGACCGCCGGCCGCTCGTCGCGGGGGAAGGCCGTCTGGAAGGCGCGGGCGACGCGCATGACCAGATCCTCGCGGCCGTGCCAACTGGCGATCTGGAGCCCGACGGGCATCCCGTCGATGAAGCCGCACGGAACCGACACGGCCGGGAAGCCCATCCAGTTGAAGATCATCGTGTGGCTGCAGTACACGGGAGCGAAGCTGCCGCCGGGGAACTGTGGTCCGTTCACCGTCCAATTGGCATCCCAATCGGCGGTGGTGTCGGCGATGCGCTGCGCCGTGACCGACATGACGACGTCGACCTCACCGAACAGCTTGCGGAACTTCTCCCAGTTGCGACCGCGAGACTCGGCCTGCAGCCTGTACAACTCGGGGTCGACCTTCTGCACCGGTTGGGTGATAGTGCCGACCATCGCCTCGTACACTGCGGGCTCCACCGTCCACCGCACGGTGCCGAACTCGGCGCGGTCCTCCCACACCTCGTCGGTGGCCTCCACGGTGGCCCCGAGTGAACGCAACCCGAACGCGGCCTGTCGCGCCACATCGATGATGCGGGCGCTGTCGGACGTTGCGTAGCGCGACGCATGACCCCAGTCCTCGGTCCAGGCCAGTCGCATGCCCTCGACCCCATCATCGAGATGGGCCATCACATCGGGCGATGGAGCCTGCAACGTCACGTAGTCACGTCCGTCGGGCCCGCCGATGACCGAGGTCGTCAGCGCGACGTCACGTGCATCACGGGCCAGCGGACCGTAGGACGCGGTGAGGAGCATCGTGGGGCGGACGTAATCGATGTGGGGCACGAGACCTCGAGACGTATGGAGCCCGACGAGGCCGGAGTACGCCGCCGGCAGTCGCGTCGAGCCACCGCCATCGGACCCGATCGTGACGGGGAGCAGCCTGGCCACGGCCGCGGCCGCCCCACCCGAGCTCGACCATCCCGGGACCCGGGCGGTGTCCCACGGGCTCAGCGCTTCGGCATCCCAGTTGAACGGCTTGAAGACGCCCGGGTTGTCGGGGTCGGGGCGAGCGCCGCCGCCCGCGCCCATCATGGTGTTCGTCCCGACGACGATCGCACCGACGGCGCGCATGCGCTCGACGCAGATGTCATCGAACTGGGAGATCTCCGGCCCGGTCTGCGTGGTGAGCGCCAGGCCGCGAACGCGGATGTGCGACTTCACCGACACCGGGATACCGGCCATTGCTCCCGCCGGTTCCCCCGCGGCGATGGCGGCGTCGACCGCGCGGGCCTGTTCGCGCGCGCCGGCGTGATCGACCTCTTCGAACGCCCTGATCTTGGGATTCAGCTCCTCGATGCGACCGAGGAAGTGATCGGTCACCTCGACGGCGGAGACCTGACGAGCGGCAACGAGATCGCGGATCTGGTGGGCTGGCATCCACGTGAGTTCGTCGGACACGGATTCTCCTCGGTGGCCGAGGCCCGTGGCCCGGCCGTACGTAGGGATTGGATGGATTTCAGGTCGATCAGAGGCGTGGTCGAGCAGCGGATCGTTCATGCGAGCGCGGCCGTACCCCGACACGTCCACGCTTGCTCCCCGTTTCACACACGCGTGCCCCACCACGTGCGCAACGCCAACCATCGCAGACCGACACGGTGCGGTCAACACCATTGAATCAACGCCATTGAACGACGTCCGACGCGGGCACCTCGCGGTCATCGTTTACGGTCGCGACAACACCACGTGCTCACGGCCAGCCGACGTCCACCACGAAACGAGGGGAAGATCACGATGACAGTCGACGGATCCGGTGAGGCCCCGAGTACCGCTCGTCCGTTGCTGGTCGATGCTGGACTGTGGGTCGACATCACCGACACCGCCAACCGGGCCCGCGAACTCGAGGCCATCGGATACGACGGCATCTACGTCCCGGAGACCGGGCACGACCCGTTCCTGCCCATCTTGACCGCGGCCGAAAACACCTCACGCCTGCAACTGCGCACCGGGGTGGCCGTTGCCTTCCCCCGCAGCCCCACCCATCTGGCCATGGTGGCCAACGATCTGCAACTGCTGTCGAAGGGACGCTTCCAGCTCGGTCTGGGCTCTCAGGTGAAGGCCCATGTCGAACGACGCTTCGCCAGCACGTGGGGCGATCCCGTCGGTCAGATGCGCGATCTGGTGGAGGCCATCCGTGCCCTGTGGCGCACGTGGAACGAGGGCGCACGTCTCGACTTCCACTCCGATCACTATGACCTCACCTTGATGACGCCGTTCTTCAGCCCGGCGCCGAATCCGTATGGGCCGCCACCGATCATGCTGGCCGCGCTCGGCCCGAAGATGACCGAGGTGGCCGGTGAGGTCGCCGACGGCGTGCTGCCCCATGGTCTGTCGACGGCTCGCTTCTTCCAGGAGGTGACCATCCCCGCGCTCGAGCGCGGGTTGGCCAAGGCGGGACGCCGGCGCGACGACATCGAGTTGTGCTTCCCGAACCTCATCGCCACCGGCGACAACGACGAGGAGTTGGAGAACTCGCTGGCCAAGCTCCGTTCGCACCTGGCGTTCTATGCCTCGACCCCGACGTACCGGTCGGTACTCGAACTGCACGGCCTGGGCGATCTGCAGCGCGACCTGCATCGGCTCACCGTCGAGAATCGCTGGATTGAGATGGGAGGGCTCATCACCGACGACGTCCTGGACGAGTTCACGGTCTACGGCTCACCCATCGCCGTTGCCGACAAGATCTTCCGCCGTGCTTCGGGGATCGCTGATCGCGTCAGCTTCTTCTCGCCCGCCCCGATGTCGCTCGAGCGCACCGCGGCGATCGTGGCGTCGATCAAGCAGGCATCAGGCAGGAGCAACTCATGACGGCCGCCCTGGCCCTCACAGCGAGCGGGGTGCGTCCATGAGCTTGGGGCTCACCGACGAGCAACGCCTGTTCCGCGCCGTGGCCGAGCGTTTCGCCCACGACGCCATGCCCATCTCGAACATCAGGGGCCGCCTCGGCCAGCCACCGTCTCCGGAGTACCTCCAACGCACCGGCGAGCTCGGATGGTACGCAGCCTTCGTCCCCACCGATCTCGGCGGTGGCTCCGTCTCGGGACGATCTGTGATCGACGCCGCCGTGCTGGCCGAGGTGCAGGGCGCACATCTGCAGCCCGCCCCGACCGTGACCGCTCACCTGTTCGCGCGAGCCGTCGCCATGTTCGGCGATCAGCAGACCCGTTCGCTGCTGCCCGCACACTGCGCCGGCGACGCCATCGGTGGCTTCATGTTCGCAGAGACGACCCGCGGTTGGTACGCACGCACCGCAGTGACCGCCGAGCAGGCCGAGGACGGGTTCATGTTGAACGGCTCGGTGGCTATAGCAATTGGGGTTGACACTGCTGGTCCGTTCGTCGTGACGGCTTCGATCGACGGGGCCGCGAGCGCGTTCGTGGTGATGCCGGGTGATCCCGGTGTCGCGATCACCATGCTCGACAGCATCGACATCACCCGGTCGATGGCTCGGGTGAGGTTCACCGACGTGATCGTTCCGCCGGAGCGGCAACTCACCTGTCACCGGTCGGACATCGAGCAGCTCGCGGCGTTGGCGGCCGCGCTGTCGTCGGCCGAGACGGTCGGGACCATGCGGCGCTTGTTCGACATGACGCTCGAGTACGCCAAGGTCCGGGTGGCGTTCGGACGGGTGATCGGCTCGTTCCAAGCCATCAAGCATCTGTTGGCCGATCTGAGCCTGCAGGTCGAGCTCAGCACCGCGATCGTCGACGAAGCAGTGGGGGCGTTGCAGGACGATCGCCCCGACGCCGTCGAGTTGGCCTCGGTGACCAAGGCGTACGTGGCCGACAGCGCGCTCGACGTGTCACAAGGGTGCCTGCAGATCCACGGCGGCATCGGGTACACCTGGGAGCACGACCTGCATCTGTACTTGCGTCGCCTGGCGGCCGACGCTGCGTTGTTCGGCTCGGCCCAATGGCATCGCGAACACCTCTGGCATCTCGACCAACTCCCCGTCGGCGCGCACCATGGATGACACCGTGTCTCCAGAACCCCCCGTGTCTCCAGAACCCCCCGTGTCTCCAGAACCCCCCGTGTCTCCAGAACCCCCCGTGTCTCCAGAACCCCCCGTGTCTCCAGAACAGTTCGCGCTCGAGGCACGGCAATGGCTCGCCGCCAACATGCGCCGGCGCGACAGTGACGCGTCCTCGCACAGCATCCTGGGCCGCGCCACCCATCGCGACGCCGACGATCTGGCGAGGCAACGGAGCTTGCAGCGCAAGGTGTTCGAAGGCGGCTACGCCGGCATCACCTGGCCGATCCGCTATGGCGGGCGGGGGTTGGGAGCCGAGCACGAGCGGGCGTTCACCCGGGAGGCGAGCAACTATGTGATGCCGGACCTCGGCATCGCCGGCGGAACGACGGCACTGGTGTGTGGCCCGACGGTGCTCGTCCACGCCACCGATGACTTCAGGTCGCGTCACGCCCCGGCCATGCTGGCAGGCGACGAACTGTGGGTGCAGTTCTTCTCCGAGCCGAGCGCCGGCTCTGATCTCGCCGCCATCCTCACCAGCGCGGTTCGCGTGGACGGCGGTTGGCGGATCAACGGATCGAAGGTGTGGAGCAGCGCAGCCCACTACGCCGACTACGGCCTGTGCCTGACCCGCACCAACTGGGATGTCCCCAAGCACAAGGGCGTCACCTGGCTGGCCGTACCGACATCGGCACCCGGCGTGACCATCCGACCCATCCGGGAGATCAACGGCAGCGCCGAGTTCTGTGAGGTGTTCCTCGACGACGTGTTCGTCCCCGACGACCATCTCATCGGCGAGGTCGATCGCGGTTGGACGGTGACGCGCACCATGCTCACCTTCGAACGCCTGGCCGGTGACCCCGACAGCAAAGCACCAGGACCTCGCGCCCTGGCGCCCGATCTGGTGGCTCTCGCATCGCGCGCTGGTCGACTCGATGACGCGTCGGTGCGTCAGGCCATCTCCACCGCGCACGTCAACGACGTGGTGCAAGAGGCGTTCCTCCATCGACTCGCCGCGCTGTACGACTCGGGCGAAGCACCCGACGGATACGCGTCCTACGGCAAGCTCGCCTCCGGGACCTACAACCCGATCCGTGCCCGAATGGGCCTCATCGCCGCGGGGGAGTCAGCCATCGCATGGTCGCCGGCCGATCCCGATGGGGCAACCGCAGCGACCGACTATCTGAACGGTCGCATCCTGTCGATCGCCGGTGGCACCAACGAGATGCAGCGCAACAGCATCGGCGAGTCGGTGCTCGGTCTGCCGAGAGAGCCGGCGTTCGATCTCGATGTCCCGTTCAGCGAGGTCGTTCGGCGAGCCGGTCGGTTCACCACCACTGACCGCGCCGGACAACCGGGCTGACGCGTCATGCCACGGGGCGAGGCTCGGTTGACCGCGACGACAGAATGATCAGATGAGCAACGTCGATGAACTCGTGGGCCTCGGCCGGCCGGCGCCCGAGGATCCGTCCACGGCCCGCACTGCCTATCGCCGGCCACAGTCACCCGATCTCGTCGGCGACGTGATCGTCGAAGGTGCGCTCACCGACGACGAGCGGTTGTGGGTGCCGCAGTCGCAGTGGGTGTCGTTCCGGCCGCTGCTGTTCGGCGTCAGCCACGGCTACTACGTCAACCTGCTCCGGGTACGGCGGGCCGGCGTGCTGAGTCGGCATCGCCACAGCGGCCCGGTGCATGCGTGGGTCATCAAGGGCTCATGGCACTACCTCGAACACGATTGGGTCGCGTCGGAAGGCACGTACGCGTTCGAGGCACCGGCCGAGACCCACACACTCGTGGTGCCCGACGACGTCGAGGAGATGATCACCATGTTCCATGTCACGGGCGGACTCGTCTACGTGGATCCAGATGGCAGCCCCACCGGCTACGAAGACGCCCACACCAAGCTGACGATGGCTCGCGCCCACTACGAGGCCGTCGGCCTGGGCGCGTCGTTCGCGGATCAGTTCGTGAGATGACCCACGACCCCAGCCGCGAGTTCGCGTTCGGTCCCCGGACGCTCCCGGCCGTCACGTCGGTGGAGCGCCAACACACCACCGTCGTGTCGTTCGTGACCGAACGCGATGCGGTGAGTTGGATGCTGCCGCGACACTTCACCGCCACCGAACGCCCGGTGGTGTCGGTCATGCATCAGCAGTTGGAGGGCGTCGACTACATGCGCGGCCGGGGCTACAACCTGGTGAACGTGGCGGTCACGGCACGCTTCACCGGTGAGCAGGGAACGACCGTGGCTCCCTTCCCCCTGGTGATCTGGGAGAACCACACCATGCCGATCATCGCGGGGCGGGAGTTGCACGGCAATCCCAAGATCTTCGGCGACGTGTCCGAGGTGATGGGCGACGCGAGGGTCGATCCGTCGATCTCGTTCGAAGTCGAAGAGTACGGGTCAACTCTCATTGACGCAGGCCTCACCCAGCTTCGCCCGTCCTCGAGCGACGCGTTGGAACGGACGAACGCAGGCTCGGCCGAGGCCCTGATCTTCGGATGGCGTCTCATCCCCAACGCCGACGGCACCATCGCCATCGACGAGCCCACACTCATTCGCGGCGCATCGCAGTTCGAACGAACCTGGACCGGTACGGGCGAGCTCACCATCCATCGCCGGGTCCTCGACGAGGCGCCGTACTCGAGCCACGTGGTGCAGGCGTTGGCCGACTTGCCGCAAGTCGAGATGCGGCGGGCTTTCCACGGTGTGGGTACCGCCCAACTGTTCCGCAACCGCACCGTCGTCCTGAGCTGAGCCGACCCCACCATCGATGCGGAGGAGCGATGACCGAGAAGCAGCATCGGATCTACACCACCCCCGTCGCCAGTGTGTATCCCCACTACGTCGCCAAGGCGGAGCGCAAGGGGCGCACCCGGGCAGAGGTCGACGAGATCCTTCGATGGCTCACCGGATACGACCAGCACGCGTTGGAGGCGCGGCTTGCCGATCAGAGCGACTTCGAGTCGTTCTTCGCCGAGGCTCCCGCGCCGAACCCGGCTCGCCGTTCCATCACGGGCGTGGTGTGCGGCGTACGTGTCCAGGACATCGACGACCCGCTCATGCAAGAGGTCCGTTACGCCGACAAGCTCATCGACGAACTGGCCAAAGGAAAGGCCATGGCCAAGATCCTCCGGCAAGGTTGAGCGACGCTCAGCCCTTCACGTACGAGCGCTTCTCTGCGATCAGCCCGTCGACCACGCGGAACACGTCGATTCCCCGCACGTGTCCGTCCGACCATCGGTAGGTCCAGAGCTGGATGATGCTGTCACCGGCGTCGATGGTCTGTTCGACCTCGAAGACACTGGCGGTGTCGTCGAAGATCGGCCGCCACGCGTCGGCGATCGCGGCACGTCCAACGAAAGGCGTGCCGTCCGGTGCCGGACCGGTTCCGTCGAACAGGCAGTCATCGGTGAGCAGCGCAATGGTCGCATCGAGATCGTGCGCCGCCCAACGCCGACCGAACTCCATCACCAGATCAAGCGGGGTGGTCATGGCCTGATAGTAGGTGCTCATCCGACGACGGGGAACCGCTGATGGCGCCGAAGGGACGCATCGACGAGCGACCACAACGAGCCCGTTGCACGAGGCACACGATCACCAACACGATGACCCCGGCCCCCGGGATGATCCACGGCGGCACGATGACCGTGGCGCCGATCGCGCCGACCGTGGCGCGGTTGGAGATGTGACCACGCCGACGCCACGCGACGATCACGAGCAGCCCAGCCACCGCGGCATACCAGACCGACGAGTTGGCGAGCGAGTGATCGGCCACATCCGGGATCGAGCCGGTCGGAGCGCGCGAGTAGCCGGCGGCGACGAGGTCGTCGACCACGCGCAGGTTGCCGGCCATCACGACGATCGCGGCAACCAACCACGCCGCGCATGCGACGAGGAGATCCACTTGGCGTCGAGCAGCAGCCGTTGCCCATACCAACACGCTCACCACCGCGGCTGCCATGAACGGCGCCGTGGCACCAGCGAGATGTTCGGCGGCGTGGCCATCGACGTCATAGCGCGAGGTCAGCAAGACGCGTTGGGCGAGCAGCGCGGCGGCGACGATCGCCGGCAATGGCCACCAAAGGCGAGCAAGGGAGCCGGGGCGCGACATCCTGGAATCAACGGTGAGGTCGTGATTCGCCATGGTCCTACGGACGCACCAATCGCAGTTCCGGGTGACAGCGACTTCGTCATGGCTTGGAGCAACACTGTTGAACAAGGCGCCCAACATCACCACACCTGATTTGGTGTCAGATCTCTTTACAGCGTGGTCGACCGGGCTTACGGTGGCCGACGCGCACCGGTGTTGCCTCTGGGGGAGGTCCATCCATGGCTCAGTTCGACGTCGTCATCAAAGACGGCATGATCTTCGACGGCCGTCGAAACCCGAGGTTCCGCGGCGACGTTGGGATTGTCGACGGTCGGGTCGCCGAGGTCGGCCGGCTCCGAGTCTCAGATGCCAGGCGCGTCGTGGACGCGACCGGCCTGCATGTGGCACCCGGGTTCATCGATCTGCACACCCACTACGACTCGCAGATCTTCTGGGATCCCTACTGCTCCACGTCTGGTTGGCACGGGATCACGTCGGTCGTCATCGGCAACTGCGGGTTCGGGTTCTCACCGGTTCGGCGCGAAGAGCGCGAGCGGGCCATGTTGACCATGACGCGCAACGAGGCGGTGCCGCTCGCCGCCATGAAGGAGGGCATGCCCTGGGACTGGGAGACCTTCCCGGAGTTCCTCGATTCGGTCGATCGCGTGCCCAAGTCCGTGAACGTGTTGGCCTATGTGCCGCTCAACCCCGTGATGGTGTGGGCCATGGGTCTCGAGCGGGCGAAGTCCGGCGTGCTCCCGAGCGATGCCGAGCACGCTGAGATGCAACGGATCTTGACAGAGGCCATGGCGGCGGGTGCCAGTGGCGTTTCGGCCCAGCGCATGGGCACACGCAGCGTGCAGCGCGACTACGACGGCACGCCGATGGCGACCGACCTCATGCACGACGAGACGATGCTCGCCCTCGCCGACGTCCTGTCGGACCTCAACGATGGCTTCATCCAGTACACGTACGTGGACATCGCGGCGGCCATGTCGGGGGATCACTCGACACGCGAGAGTCGCGTGCATCCGCACATCGAGTTGGTGGCGGCCCGCAGTGGCCGGCCGGTGATCGTGGGCGGGGCGGGTGAGGCGGACGGTGAATGGCTGGCGGCGTGCCGCGAGAAGGGTCTTCGCATCCATGGCATGGGCAACACGGTCACGTACCTCAGCCAACCGATGATCACCAACCTCGCCGAGGGACCCAACCTGGTCGACTTCTCCGTCGCGTGGTGCCAGGCCACCGTGGGCTCGATCGAGGAGGTGAAGGCCAAGTTCGCGCGACGCGAGGTGCGCGATGCGATGCGCGCCGATCTCCCCATACTCGAAGCGGCGCTCGGGAAGATCTCCGACTGGGTGTTGCTGCGAGGCGTCAACCCATCGATCGCCAAGTTCGACGAGACACCGCTCGGGCACGTCGCATCGGCGATGGGCATCGACGATCTGCTCGACGCGTTCTGCGAGATCAACATCGCCGACGACCTACGGACCAAGTGGTACTGGGAACTGGGCGGTGGGTCGCTGCTCGGTTCGCGACTCGAGACCCACAAGGCCATGGCCGACGATCCGTACATGATCCCGGGCATCTCCGATGGCGGCGCGCACACCAAGTACTCAACGACCGGCAACTACCCCACGAGCTACTTGATGCACTACGTACGCGAGCAGGGTTGGCACACGCTCGAGGATGCCCACTGGCGCCTGAGCGGACTGCCGGCCCATTGCGCCGGGTTCCGCGACCGAGGCGTGATCGCCGAGGGAGCGGCAGCCGACATCGTCGTGTACGACTACGAGAACCTCGCCATCTCCGAGCGGGAGACGGTGTACGACTA
>JBFWVD010000028.1:42828-63369 GCA_050246915.1 Acidimicrobiia bacterium
GCCGGTCAGGACAAGACCATCTACGCGTTCCGCGCTGCCGCGGAATCGGCCCGCTTCTCCAAGTACTTGGCCGCCCAGATCTACGGCGCCGCGCCCCATCACTCGTATGTATGGGGCGGCAGCGGCGGTGGTCGACGCTCACCGGGATGCCTCGAGTACTGCCCCGACGTATGGGATGGCGCACTGCCGTTCATGGGCGGCGGCGAGACCGAGGAGCACGGCGTGCTCGGCGAGTCGCGAGGTGGCGGGGGCAACTTCCCGTTCATGTTCAACGTGCAGCGACTCTTGGGAGACAAGCTGATCGACCTCGTCGACGCGGTCTCGCCGGGCGGCAGCGGAGATCCGTTTGCCGGGCTCGACACCCACACCCGCGAGGAACTCGCCAGCTTGTACCGACTGGGCTTTCCTCGCGGCGACGAGTGGGTCATCGGTCAGCCCTCGGGAGTGATCTGGCAGTGGGGATCGATGGCCGACCGACTCCAGAGTGAGAGCACCTACTACCAAGACTTCTGGACGAAGCCCGGCCACATCGGTTTCGACCAACCCGATCTGGTCACGCCCGATCTCATCGACAAGCCCGGCACCATCACCCGGGTCATCTGCGCGCAGGACTTCATCGACGATCCCGAGTTGGCCGGACCCAAGTACGACAAGCTCCGTCCCCGGGCCCTGATGCTGGCTGGCGCTCGAGGCTTCGATCTGCCGATCGCGGTCGAGGTTCCCGGCGCGTCGGATGGCTACCAACTCGGCATGAATGTGATGATCACAACGGGGGCAGCTGCTGGGCGGTCGTTGTACGTGATGTACGCCGTCGACGATCTCATGGTGTGCGATGGCGCTGGCGAGGCGAGCAACCAGCGCTTCACCGACGTGAAGCCCGGCGACGCGGTCCACCTCAGCAACCGGGCATTCCTGGCCCACTGCTACTACTCGCGTCATCACCTCACCGATGAGGCGAAGTGGGACTTCCTCCGTGTCGACGGCAAGCCGATCCATGTGCAGCACCCGATCCCGGGGAACACACCGTTCATGGGCGTGAAGTACAGCGGGCAGTACGAGGGAAAGCTGCTGTGGATCCACCACACCCACGATGCCTCCCTGTGGCCATCGGACGGAGTGGTGTACGGCGCGCAGGTCCTCAGGGCCCAAGGGCCCGAAGCAGCCGCCCGCAAGTTCTGCATGCGATGGACGGAGAACGCCGAGCATGTCCCCGCCGAGTTCGTGCCGTCCATGCCCGATCGCTCGAGCAATACGTGGCTCATCGACTACCGGCCCCACATCGAGCAGGGCCTGGCCGATCTTGCGCAGTGGGTCGAGAACGGCGTCGAACCTGCGGGGACCACGTTCACCTACCGCGACGGGAAGGTGTCCCTTCCCCGGTCGGCAGACGAGCGCGGTGGTGTGCAGCCCGTCGTGCACGTGTCAGCCAACGGCGGCTCGAGGGCCGAGGTCGCGGTCGCGGAGACGGTCACGTTGGAGGTTCATGCCGAGGCTCCACCGGGCGCCGGCACGATCATCGCCGCGGACTGGGACTTCGACGGATCAGGTCGCTTTGCCGTCCCGCAGCCCGGGATCGATGGTTCATCTCGTGTCGTGACGCTCACGATCCAGCACACCTGGGACCAGCCCGGTACCTACTTCGCCACGGCGCTCGTTCATTCGCACGTCGATGGTGATGTGAAGGCAACGTCTCGCCGCCTTCCCAATCTGGCATCGGCCCGCGTGATCGTCACCTGACTGCGCCCGATCGGGCCGCCCGGACCGCACCTCGACCTCGGTCACACCGCCATCGCAGCGCGGACCTCGTCCAGCGAATCCTCCCCACCCATACCGCGGCCGGTGACGCGGCCCGACTCCAGCACGTAGTACGTGTCGGTGGATCGGAGCGCGAAGCCGACATGCTGCTCGACGAGCAACACCGTGAAGTCGCCGCGCTTGGTGAGATCCACGATGACCTGTTCGATCTCGGCGACCACGTTGGGCTGGATGCCCTCGGTCGGCTCGTCCAAGATCAGCAGGCGCGGTTTCGACAGCAGCGTCCGAGCGATGGCGAGTTGTTGACGCTGACCACCCGACAACAACCCTGCCCGCCGGCCCAACAGTCCGGTGAGCGCCGGGAACGTATCGAGCACCCCATCGATATCCGACTTCACGTTCGAGACCAACTGGAGGTTCTCCATCGTGGTCATCTGCGGGAAGCACAGCTGTCCTTGTGGGACATAGCCGAGGCCACTGCGCACCCGACGGTTGGGGCGAGCACGTGTCACATCCTCACCGTCGAGCAGCACCTTGCCAGACCTCACCGGGATCAGCCCGACCGCCACTCGTAGCAGCGTGGTCTTCCCGGCCCCGTTGTGCCCCATGATCGCCGCTGCGCCGCCCTTGGGTACGGAAAGGTCGACGTCGAACAGCACCATGGAGCGCCCGTAGCCCGCGGTGACCCCGATCAGTTCGAGCATTGGTTCAGCCATGCGCAGCAGCCTCCATCGCGTCCATCTTTGCCACGGTTCCCAGATACACCTCTTGCACCTTGCGATCGGCCTGGATGTCGGCCACCGTTCCCTCGGCGAGCACCGTGCCCGAGTGCATGACCGTCACGAAGTCCGCATATCGACGCATGAAGTCCATGTCATGCTCGATCACCACGATGGTCCGCTCTCCGACGATGCGTTTGAGGAGTTCGCCGGTCTCCTCGCGCTCGTTGGAGCTCATGCCGGCGACGGTCTCGTCCAGGAACATGACCTTGGCGTCTTGCACCAACAACATGCCGACCTCGAGCCACTGCTTCTGTCCGTGAGCCAGGATTCCAGCTGGTCGATTCGCCAATGCGGTCAGACCGATCGTTTCCAATGCTTGAGCCACGCGATCGGGCACCTTTCGGCGAGCGAAGATCAAGCTGCCCGCATTGCGATGTGCGCCGGCCGCGATGTCGAGGTTCTGCAAGACACTGAGTCGTTCGAACACCGAGGCGGTCTGGAAGGTGCGACCGATGCCGTGTCGCACGATCCTGTGGGACTTCATCGCCAGCAGGTCCTTGCCTCGGAACACCGCAGTGCCGGTGCCGCGGACCAGGCCGGTGAGCGCGTCCACCAACGTCGTCTTGCCGGCACCGTTCGGGCCGATGAGGAAATGCAACCTTCCTTGCAAGAGATCGATGTCGACGCCATTGATCGCCTTGAACCCGTCGAAGTCGACGGTCAGGTTGCGTACCAACAGCTCGCTGTCGGTGGACGCTGCGCGATGGTCGAGCAGCGGGCTCATGCCATGGCCTCGGTCTTGGCGACTTCGACCTCGTCCTCGACGATGGCGGTTCGTCTGGGCATCGAAGACTGCACCTTGGACCAGGCAGCCCTGATCCTCGAGCCCAGGGAGGCCGCGCCGCCGGGAAGGAACAAGATGATCACGATGAACAACGCACCTTGGAAGTAGGTCCACTGAGTGGGGTACTGCTCCGACAGCGCCGATCGGCCGTACCCAACGGCAAGCGCACCGAGCACTGGCCCGAGCAACGACGAACGTCCCCCGAGGGCAACTCCGGCGATCAGCAGGATCGAGGCCGGTGCATCCACATTCGTCGGTGAGATGATGCCCACGATCGGCACGAACAGCGCGCCGCCGATGCTGGCCATGATCGCCGCGGCGACGAACGCCACGAGCTTGATGTTGGCGGGGTCATAGCCGAGAAAGCGGATCCGTTCCTCGGCGTCACGCGTTGCCACCAGCAGTTCGCCATACCGGCTTCGGTACAGCTGCCACAAGATCACCAGGAACACGATCACCATGGCCGCGGAGATGCGATACAGATTCTTGTTGACCTCCGCGTTGTAGAGGTTGTGCCCGAACACGGTCGTGAACGAGTTCAAGCCGTTGAACCCGCCGGTCTGCTTGATCGTGGCGATGAGCAACGTGGCGAACGCGACGGCCAACGCCTGCGTGAGGATGGCGAGGTACGCGCCTTTCACCCGACGCTTCAAGATCGCGTAGCCGAGCACGAACGACACGAACGCCGGGATCACGACGATGGCGACGAGGGTGAACGTTCCGCTCCGGAACGGCTCCCACCACGAGGGCATGGTGCCGTCGCCGTAGAGAGACATGAAGTCGGGGACGTTGCCTGGACCCGCTGCTTCGAGCTTCATGTGCATCGCCATCGCATAACCACCGAGGCCGAAGAACACGCCCTGGCCCATGACGAGCATGCCGCCGCGCCCCCAGGCGAGACCGATGCCCATGGCCGGCAACGCCAGCGCGCAGTACTTGCCGAGGTTGCCGAGACGGAAGGCGCTCAACGATCCCGGTGCCCAGATCAACAAGAAGTATGCGAGTACGGCGATCCCGATCAGTTCGCCGTACTTCTTGAGCAGTCTGCGTGTTGTCGTCATGCCAATGACC
Organism: Acidimicrobiia bacterium; assembly: GCA_050246915.1. GTDB lineage: Bacteria > Actinomycetota > Acidimicrobiia > Acidimicrobiales > Ilumatobacteraceae > JBFWVD01. The sequence goes on from JBFWVD010000028.1 coordinate 47,221, forward strand.
TCGTACGAACGGTGAAGAGACCCTGGGGCCGAACCGTCAGGAAGACCACCACCATGGCGAAGGTGATTACCTGCGCCATGCTGCCGCTGGTCCAGTCGGTGATGAAGGCAGTGGCCACTCCGACGATCCACGCGGCGATGACCGCTCCCTTGAGCTGTCCGACACCACCGACGACGACGACGAGGAAGGCCGGGATGATGTAGGTGTTGCCGAGCGTCGCGTTCGTGCCAGAGATCAAGGCGACAGCAACGCCGCCGAGACCGGCAAGACCGGAGCCCAAGAAGAAGGTGATGCGGTCGACGTTGCGCGTCGAGACGCCGAGTGTCTCCGCCAGTTCTCGGTTCTGCACCGTCGCCCGGATCTGCCGTCCGAACGGGCTGTATCGCAGGACGGCGCTGAGAGCACCGAGGGAACCGATCGCCAGCACGATCGTGAAGAGCTGACGGTAGGGCCACTCGTATCCGAATACCGATATCTGACCGTCGAGCCACCCGGGGGAGGTGACCGGATCACCCTGCGCACCGAACACATCGCGAGCGAGCTGTTGGAGGACCAACGACACGCCAACAGTCACCAGCAGTGTGTCGAGTGGTCGCTTGTACATCCATTGAATGACACACACCTCGAGGAGGAGCCCCAGCAGTCCGGCTACGACGAACGCGATCGGGAGCGCAAGAACAATTGACAGCCCCGGGCTGGTGACAACCTGCTGGGTGACATACGCCGAGTAGGCACCAACCATCAGGAACTCACCATTCGCCATGTTGATCACGCCCATCTGCCCGAACGTGAGTGCCAGTCCGAGCGCGGCCAACAGCAAGATGGCCCCGGTAGCACTACCGGTGAGGAGTGGGGTGGTGAATGTGTTCATCGCTCTGCCTTCGATGGTCGTCTGGGAAGCTCACCGACCGACGGGGGCGCCGCGCTGACGCACGGCACCCCCGATGATCGTCACGGAGTGGAACGGGGACCTCAACCGTTGGCGTTCCACCAGCTGTAGGTCTTCAGGAACGGATCGGGCTCGATCGGTCCCTCGGACTTCCACACGATGTCGAACTGGTTGGAGGCGTTGATCTGACCGATCAAGCCGGTCTTGGCGATGTGATGGTTCTCGCCGTTGACTGTGACCAGGCCCTCTGGGGCATCGAAAGTCACGCCGTCGGAGGATGCGTTCACCGCATCGACACAGAACGACTTCGCCTTCTCAACCATGTTCTTGTACAGGTACAGCGACGTGTATGCCGCTTCCATCGGGTCCGAGGTCGGCCGGTTGGCGCCGTACTTGGTCTGGAACGCCTTGATGAACTTCTCATTGGCGGGGTTCTTGACGCTCTGGAAGTAGTTCCACGCGGCGTACTGACCAGTGAGGTTCACGCCCATCGACGGTGCCTCTTCCTCGGCGATCGACACCGAGATGATCGGGGACTTGGTCGCTCCGAGTCCGGCTTCGGCGTAGGCCTTGATGAAGCCCACGTTGGACGAGCCGTTGATGGTGTTGAACACGAAGTCCGGCTTCGCGGCGGCGATCTTGGCGACCTGCGTCGTCCAGTCGTCGCTGCTCAGCGGCACGTACTCCTCACCGACGATCTCGATGCCGAGCTGCTTGGCGTACTGCTTGATGATCTTGTTCGCAGTGCGGGGGAAGACGTAGTCCGAACCGGCGAGGAACAAGGTCTTGACACCCTTGGACTTCAGGAAGTCCATCGCCGGGATGATCTGCTGGTTGGTGGTAGCACCGGTGTAGTAGATGTTCTTCGAGGCCTCGAGGCCTTCGTACTGAACTGGGTAGAACAACAGCCCGTTGGCCCCTTCGACCACGGGAAGCATGGCCTTGCGAGAGGCCGAGGTCCAGCCGCCGAACACGGCAGCGACCTTGTCCTGGGTCAGGAGCTTCTTGATCTTCTCTGCGAAGATCGTCGGCTCGCTCTGGCCGTCTTCTTCGACGAAGGTGATCTTCTTGCCCATGATCCCGCCGGCGGTGTTGATCTCTTCTGCCGCCATCAGCAGGGCATCGCGCACCGTCTGCTCGCTGATGGCCATCACGCCGGAGGTCGAGTTCAAGAAGCCGAGCTTGACGCTGTCGCCGCTGACGCAGGTGTCTCCGGACGCTGTCGAGCCTGCGGTGGACGCTGAGGTTGCACCAGCGGCTGCCGCAGTGGTTGCCGCCGCGTCTCCGCTGCTCGATGAATCGTCTCCGCACGCCGCCGCGATCAGTGACAGTGCAAACGCGGCACCGACCACCGCGCGCGATCGACGCTTTTTGTTGCTCAACATTCGGTTCTCCCATCCGGTCACACTCGGGGGTGTGCGACGGACGAGAACCTAGGGAGGGGAGATTTCGGGATGTGATACCCGATGTTTCTTGTGAGTGACGGACCACTGTCGCAAAGCATCGCTACAACTGGACGCAATGTGTCGTCCGAAATCGCTCGACGGCCACCGCCGCACGTCCGTCAATCAGTGTTGACACTCTCGATCAGCCACAGATCCCCACATCCGCTCACCACACATGGAGAAGACTGGTCACCAGATCGATCGTGCCCTGCGGGCTCGAAATCGACCAGCCAGCGAGGAACTTCCCCCTCCAACGACTCCGCGTTGGAGGACTGAACGTTCCTGCTCGCCCCTCACCGTATACCCATTAGGGTATACGGTGAGGGGCGCGAATCTCGCCCCGGCCGCAGCGCGACACTTCGACGAGGGGATCCGATGATGAACGAGAACGATCATGGCAAGGCAGTGCTCGACGAGATGCGACCCGCGCGCCTACGCCGCCTTCCGAGAGTTCGTGCGCGAGACAGCGGTCCGACCTCGCACGTGGGTTGCTCGCCATGACCGCCGATGCCGAACCAGCGATACTGCGGCAGATCCGCGAGTCGGTCATCGGCGACGACGAAGTCATGGACGGCCCATATGGACCACACCGCATCACCTACGCCGACTACACCGCGTCGGGTCGGGCGTTGACGTTCATCGAGGACTTCATCCGTGATGAGGTGCTCCCCCGCTACGCCAACACCCACACCGAATCGTCGGGTACTGGACTGCAGACCAGTCACTTGCGCGAGGACGCCCGCCGCATCATCGCTGATGCAGTCGGCGCCGACGACGACTGTTGCGTCATCTTCTGCGGCTCGGGTGCCACGGGGGCGATCGACAAGCTCATCGGCATCCTGAACCTGCGTCTCCCGGCCGACCTCGACGATCGGTACCACTTCTCGCGCCAGATCGCTGACGATGAGCGCCCCGTCGTGTTCGTCGGCCCGTTCGAGCACCACTCCAATGAGTTGCCGTGGCGCGAGTCGATCGCCGACGTCATCACGATCCACGAAGACATCGACGGCCACATCGATCTCACACACCTCGAGAACGAACTGATCCGATTCGAGTCGCGCACGGTGAAGATCGGTTCGTTCTCGGCGGCATCCAACGTCACGGGCATCTTGTCCGACACGTGCGCCATCGCCGATCTCCTCCATCGCCACGGAGCGTTGTCGTTCTGGGACTTCGCGGCCGCTGCGCCCTACATCCACGTCGCGATGAGGTCCGAGTGCACGCAGCACCCCCTCGGGCACAAAGACGCCGTGTTCATCAGCCCCCACAAGTTCGTCGGCGGACCGGGAACCCCGGGTGTACTGGTGGTTCGTCGGGCGCTGCTCACCAACCGCGTGCCCGACGTCGTCGGTGGTGGAACCGTGGCGTACGTCAACCCGACCGAACACCGCTATCTCGACGACCCGGTACATCGCGAAGAGGGCGGCACGCCCGCCATCATCGAATCGATCCGTGCCGGGCTCGTGTTCCAGCTCAAGCAGGCCGTCGGCACGGCGACCATCAAGGCCCACGAGGAGTCGTACTGGCGCCGAGCGGTCGCCAGTTGGTCCTCCAACCGTTGGCTCCAATTGCTCGGCAACACCCACGCCGAGCGCCTCTCGATCGTCTCGTTCACCGTGAAGAGCCCGAGCGGTCGCTATCTGCACCACAACTTCGTCGTCGCTGTGCTCAACGATCTGTTCGGCATCCAGTCACGCGGTGGTTGCTCGTGCGCTGGGCCGTACGGTCACCGACTCCTCGGCATCGACCTCGAGCGATCCCACGATTTCGAACACGAGATCGCCCAAGGCTGCGAAGGCATCAAGCCCGGATGGACGCGAGTCAGTTTCAACTACTTCATCTCCGAAGCGGTCTTCCAGTACATCGTCGACGCGGTGGATCTCGTTGCGACACATGGGTGGAAGCTCCTCACCGACTATTCGTTCGATCCGACCACTGGATTGTGGAGGCATCGCAACGGGCCGTCCGAGCCGTCGATGCGGTTGTCCGAACTCTCGTACGATCCCGTCACCGGGCAACTCCGTCGCCCCAGCGTGGATCACTCACGCGCGTCGGAGACCGAGCTCGCCAGCTATCTCCATGCCGCTCGTCAACGCTTCGACGACCCTGGGGAGTGGAGTCCCGGACCGCCCTCCCACCAGACCCTTTCCACCGAGTTCGAGCGCTTGCGATGGTTCGATCTGCCCGGCGAGTCGTTGTTGCCCTGAGCCGTGGCACGCGCCTGAAGCCACGCCACCATCGTCACACGGGTTTGCTGGCGATCACCTGGACGACCGCGCCGACACCGGTGTGTCCGGGGCCTTCGATCACCTCACGCTCCAACTCGACGCCGTGGCCGAACTCGAGCCCATCGAGCTCCTGACGCAGACCGGCGAGGGTCATCGTCATGTCCGCCGACTGCGGTCCGCCAGTGCCACGGCCGATCTGATCGGGCGTATATGCCTCGAGCACGAAACTGCCACCGGGCTTGAGTGAGCGAACAACACGGGCATGCAGATCGCGCCGCACCGGTGGCGGCATGTGGGCGAAGATCGACACGACGACATCCCACTGGTCCGACCCGATGTCGAAGGTGCTCAAATCCCCAACCCACGCACACACCGTGAGCCCCCGGTCCGATGCGAGCCGATGAGTCTTGGCCACCCCCGCCTCGGCGAGATCCACGCTGTGGACCTCGAACCCTGCCGCGGCGAGGAAGACCGCGTTTCGACCCTCACCTTCAGCAAGACAGAGAGCGGAGCCAGGTCGAAGCGAGGTCACTGCCGTCCGCAGGAATTGGTTGGGTTCGGTGCCGAAGACATAGTGGTCGACGCCGTAGCGGGCTTCCCACATGGCTCTAGGCGAGTTCGGGTCGGGCATCGGCGCTCCGGGTGGCATACCCCGAAGGGTAACAACGGGGCCAGGAATCGACTCGCTGGATCGGGAACTTCGATGACCTTCGGCAGTAGTCCGAGGACGACCTCGCGTATACCCTATGGGGTATCAGGAGGTTGCTATGAAGCGCTCACCGATCCGAGCCACTCGCCCACTGGCTGTCCTGGCCATCGTCGCCCTCGGGCTCACCGCTTGTTCGTCAGGTGACGGGAACGGGAACGGGAACGGGAACGGCAACGGCAACGGCAACGGCGTCACCGTGAACAGCGACGGTGTCACCGAGATGCCGGCGAGCGCGCTGCAGACTCAGCTCGACAGCCTGACGAAAGCCACATTGACAGCCGCCGAAGCCGACAACCTCGCCTGGATGCGCGAGGAAGAGAAGTTGGCCCACGATGTGTACGTAGCACTGGGCGAGAAGTGGGAGATCAAGGCATTCGACAACATCTCGTCCGCCGAGTCGACCCACACCGACGCCGTCATGGCACTACTGGAACGCTACGGATTGAATGACCCAGCAGCGGCTAACGCGCCGGGCGAGTTCACCAATCCCGAGATCCAGTCGCTGTATTCGACCTTGGTCGCACAAGGCAGCACCTCGCTGGTCGATGCCTTGACCGTCGGAGCCACCATCGAAGACCTCGATATCGCCGACCTGCAGGCGCGGGCCACCACTACGCCCGACATCGCCATGGTCTACGCCAACTTGGAGAAGGGCTCGCGAGACCACCTCCGGGCGTTCGTCAAGCAGCTGACCAACCAGGGCGCGACGTACACCCCGACACACATCACCCAGGACGCCTACGAGGCAATCGTGTCGAGCGACCTCGAACGCGGATCAGCCAGTTGAGAGCCCGGGAATAGATACCCCCTGGGGTATGTTGCTCGGGTCGAACCGATACAAGGAGCTGCATCAGAGATGTTCTTCCGCCAGTACTACCTCGATTGCTTGTCCCACGCGAGCTACCTGATCGGCGACACCGATAGTGGGCTCGCCGTGGTGGTCGACCCGCAGCGCGACGTTGCCCAGTACATCGCTGATGCCGGGGCGAACGGCCTGCGCATCTTCAAGGTGCTCGAGACCCACTTCCATGCCGACTTCCTTTCCGGGCACCTCGAACTCGCGGCGCTCACCGGCGCCACGATCGGCTACGGACGACCTGCGGCCGGGCGGGCCGAATTCCCGATCGAGACGTTCCGTACCGGCGACCGCATCTCCCTCGGTGCGGTGACGCTCGAGATCCGAGAGACGCCGGGCCACACACCCGAGTCGATCAGCATCGTGGTCTCTCCGACCCCAGATCTCACCAAACCATTCGCGGTGCTGACCGGCGACACGTTGTTCATCGGCGATGTCGGGCGACCTGACCTGCTGGCATCCGTCGGCGTCACCGCCGACGAACTCGCCCGGCAGCTGTACCATTCGCTGCGTCAACAGCTATTGACGCTCCCCGATGAGACACGTGTGTATCCGGCACACGGCGCGGGTTCGGCGTGTGGCAAGAGCCTGTCGACCGAGACCTCGTCGACGATCGGTGAGCAGCGAATCACCAACTACGCGTTGGCGCCGATGTCTGAAGACGACTTCGTCGACGCGGTGACCCAGGGTCAGACCGCTGCTCCGCTGTACTTCGCCTTCGCGGCCAACCGCAACCGCCAGCACCGCCGGCTCCTCCTCGACGAGGCTCCAGTCGCTGCGCTGTCGCTCAGTGAGGTGATCGAAGCCCAGGGCGCTGGGGCCGTGGTGATCGACGCTCGTGACGACATGTCGTTCGCCGCGGGGCATCTGCGCGGATCGGTGAACATCGGGCTCGAAGGACGATTCGCCGAGTATGCGGGAGAAGTGATGCGACCTGGCACGCCGATCGTGCTGATCACCGACCCCGGACACGAAGGCGAAGCCAAGATCCGCCTCGCCCGCATCGGTTTCGACAATCTGCTCGGCGCTCTATACGACCCCATCGCAGCGTTCACCGAACATCCCGAGTACACGGAACGGCTGTCACGCCTGTCGGCCTCGGCCCTGACCGCACGAATGTCGGAACTGAGCACGCTCACGCTCATCGACGTTCGCAACGCGAGCGAGACCGCACTGGGCATCATCCCCGGTGCTCGAACGATCAGCCTTCCGGTTCTGCTCGACCGCCTCGATGAGTTGGATCAGATGGCCCCCACCGTCGTGTACTGCGCCGGCGGATATCGCTCGGCGATAGCCGCCAGCCTCCTGCGGGCCCATGGCTTCATGGACGTGTCCGACCTCATCGGCGGATACACAGCATGGGCCACGACAAGCGCCGACGCATTCGCCACCGCGGCGACTGGAGGCCGGTCATGATCCGCTCGGCCTCGTCCTTCGCACGCACTCCCGATGCGATCCCAAGCATCGACGTCGACGCAGCCGCCGCACTCGACGACGATACCGTCCTGCTCGACGTCCGTGAATACGAGGAGTGGATGAGCGGCCACGCTCCTTCGGCGACTCACATTCCGATGAGCCAACTCCCCAAGCGGATCGACGAGCTCGATCGCTCTCGTCGAATCGTGTGCGTGTGCCGCTCCGGCAATCGCTCAGCCCAGGTGACAGCCTGGCTCCGCCAACAGGGATTCGACGCCGTGAACATGCGCGGCGGGATGAGCGTGTGGTCCAGCTTCGGCCATCGGGTCATCAACCACAACGGCCACCCCGGCGTCGTGATCTGATCATCATGCGCGCCCTTCTCGCCTCCCCCCTCGGTCTCCTCATCGGCATCTCCCTCGGAGCGCTCGGTGGCGGCGGCTCCATCCTCGCCGTGCCCGCCCTCGTCTACGCCGCCGGCCAGACCCCCAAGGAGGCGACGACGACATCACTCGTCCTCGTCGCCATCACCGCGCTCATCGCCATCGCTCCCCACTGGCGGGCCGGCAATGTCCGGCTCGCGGCCGGCATCGTGTTCGGCATCGCCGGTGTGGGCGGCTCGTTGCTCGGATCGCACTGGAACAAGTCCGCCGATCCGAACGTGCTCCTCCTCGCGTTCTCGGCGCTGATGGGGGTGGCCGCCTTCGGCATGTGGCGTCGGGCCAAGGCACCCACCCCGGCAACAACGCGGTCACTGAGTGCTGCCGCGGCGACACTCGCCCCCACCTTGCACTTCGATGCACGAACCATTGCCAAGGTCGTCGGTGCAGGCACACTCGTCGGTCTCCTGACCGGATTCTTCGGCGTCGGCGGCGGATTCGTCATCGTGCCCGCGCTCGTGCTCGCCCTCGACTTCACCATGCCCGAAGCTGTCGGCACCTCGTTACTGGTGATCACCATCAACTCCCTCGTCGCGTTGTCGACCCGAATGCAATCAGGTTCGATCGAGTGGGCGACCGTGATCCCGTTCACCGCGGCGAGCCTCATCGGCGTCATCATCGGAGCCCGCCTCAGCGCCACTCGCGACGCGAACTCGCTACAACGATGGTTCGTCGGCCTCTTGGTCGTCGTGGCTCTCTACACGGCCATCCATTCTGGGTTGGCGTTGATCTGACAACCCAACACGGTCGCTCTATGTCAATTATGCTTGACGTGCCTGATGGCGGATCCGATCGAACAACTCGGCACGCTCATCCGGTTCCAACCTCACCCGACCATGTTGGCCGGAGAGATCGAGCACCGATCGCGTCTGGGCGAGGACCAGTTCACATCGATCGCATGATGCCAGATGCTCCAACGCCTCAGCCTCGGCGTCGTCATCGAGCTCCCCTTCGAGGAACTCGGTCAGGTTGGCGGCCAACTCGTCGCAGCGCATGTCAGATCCTTCCCGCCAACTCGACGCGCAACTGCTCGCGCGCCCTACCCACTCGCATCTTCGCCGCCGAGAGCCCGATCCCGAGCGAGTCTGCGACGTCGGACATCGCCATCTCCTCGACGTCTCGCAACACGAACGCCGATCGCAGCAGATCCGGCAACTTGTCGATTGCCGTCCGTACGAGATCGGCAAGCTCGCCATCGAGCACAGCGGTCGCAGGATCATCGGCCGCACTCATCGACTCAGGCATCTCGAAGGGATCGGTCGGGACATCGCGACGGGCGCGCAACACCGTGAGTGCTTCGCGATAGCAGATGGCCAACAGCCAGCTGCGAGCCTTCGACGGCTCGATGAGCTGATCGACACGTTGCAATGCCTTGACGAACGCGCTCTGCACCACGTCTTGCGCGTCGACCCGACTCCACACGATGCGATACGCCACGTTGAACGCCGAGTCGGCGTTTGATTCGAACGTCTCGAGGAGCCAGGCCGACGGGTCGACGGGCGCTGCGGGCACGGAGCTATCCACGCCGCGCAGTCTGACCCATCGACGATGCCACCACGATCACTTCGCTCGGAGCACGGCCTTGCCGCTCAACGGTGCCTTCATCAGCGGACCGAGCACACAGATGTTGGCGACGCCGGCCACAAGCGGCAGCACACCGATGGCCGCAAGTACATACCCACCGGTCGATCCCACGACGAGACCGACGGCGATCATCACGACGCCGACCAGCACACGCGCTCCGCGTCCAATGGGACCAGCCATGAAACGAGCGAACGACATGATGAACCTCCAATGTCAGTACGGCACGGCGCCGTCACCGTGTAGATGCACGGCACCACCGATTGGTCACATCACCGCGGCATGTTTCCCGGTCCAGAAGGAGCCGCGTACCGACGAAGACCGACGATTGCCATCGCGCCCACTCCGGCAGGGATGAACGTTCCGAGGACGCGATAGGCCACGGCTGCCGCCAGTCCTTGTTCATAGGGCACCCCATAGTGATGCGCTACCGCCGGGATCGCGGCCTCGACGATGCCCAGACCACCGGGGATGAGCGGGATCAAGGACGACACCGCGGCCACCGTCACGGCCAACATCGCCACATCGAACCCGACGTCACCACCCGCGGCACGGAGGGCGCACCACAGGCATGCCACGTCGGCCAGCGATGCCGCCGCCGTCAGCACTGCGATCCCGGCCCGATGTCGAGGCGAGCCAATGAACTGCTTCGCGTCGTGGTGCCAGGCGGCCGCTGCTGCTCTGCGCTCTTCGACAGGGCGCCTCCGAGTAGGCCGGCGCAGCGCCCCCACGAGTTGGCCGAGGCGCTCAGCAGCGGTCGAACGCGCCGCCATCCGGGCCGTAGCCGCGAGGAGCAACGGAACCACCACTGCGGCGAGGAGCAGAGGCCACAGCTCGCTGATCGGATCCCTCTCGATCAACGCGACAGCGATCAGGTTGATCGCCGACAACAAGAGGAAGACCCGGGTCGAGAACCACTCGGAGAATCCGAAGGCCATCGTGATGCTCCGCTTGGAGATCCCGCGGTGACGCAAGTGCGAAGCGACCAAGGCCAAGCCTTCTGCCGGTCGCGCTGGCGTGAGCAACCCGAAACCAGAGAGCACCAGCCCGAGCTCCACGGACTCGACGTTCCCCACCACCTCCGGGCCGATGAGCTGTCGGAGCTTCACGCCGAGCACCAGGTAGCTGAGGGCCTCGATCCCGAATCCGGCGAGCAACCATCCAGTGCTCAGTTGCCGCAGGGCATCGGCCGCATCGCTGAGTCCGCCGGCGACCGCGAACGCGACCCACACCGAGAGCCCGCCGATGACCAGACCGGCGATCCAGCGGGCCAACTCGACCTTGCGTGGACGTCGCCCGAGGTCGTCCGGATCGGCCATGAAGAACCATCATGACCTCACGTGACCGGCTCGACGACCATCGCGGTCGTGCGAGGCTATGTCGATGACATTGACCGTTGAGTCACGAGACGTGCTGCTTCGCGCCGTGGCACTGTTCGAATCCCGGGTCGCTGCGGCGGCGAGCGACGCATGGTCGCAGGCATCCCCGTGCGAGGGCTGGAGCGCCCGTGACGTCGTCGCACATGTCGTCGCCAACTTGCGCGCGTTGCGAGCCACCGCCGACGGGGCCGACTTCTTCTCCGCCTTCGGTCAGCCAGTCGACGGCAATGTGCTCGACGCCTGGCGCGCCGAGCGCGATGGCGTGTCCGACACGCTCGGCACGCTCATCGAGCGATCAACGGAGACCATCTTGGTCGGTGGCAACCATGTCCCACCGTTCGTCGTGGTCGACGGCCTCATGCGGGACCTGGTCATCCACTCCTGGGATCTCGCCCGCGCCGTGGGCGGCGACGAGCGCTTACCTGATGAGCTCATCAGCGCGGCAACAGAAGCGATGAAGATGGTCACCGACGAGGCGCGCGGACCTGGGCTGTACGGGTATCCGGTCGCGGTCGCCGACGGTGCCGACGCTCAAGCGAAGTTGCTGGCGTCTTCGGGGCGACGTTCGTAGCGACTGCACAACGACAGGTGTCACCGTGACGACCGCGGCCCATTGAAGGCGCCAGGACGGACGCGCGAGTCCAGGTTGTATACCCCTGTGGGTATCTGTAGGATACCCCCATACGTATCCGCCACGGGGGTAGATCATGGACATCCCACAAGACGCAATCGCTGATCTCACCCGTCGCCTTCGTCGGATCGAAGGCCAGGTCCGAGGCGTGCAGCAGATGGTCGCCGACCATCGAGATTGCCGAGACCTCGTCACGCAGATCACCGCAGCGCGCAAAGCACTCGATCAGGTCGGCTTCCTACTCATCGCCAACGGACTCAGCTGGTGCGCCACCCACCCCGATGAAGCCGCGGCCGACGGGGACTCGATCGCCGAGTTCGAGCGCATGTTCCTGAAGCTCTCCTGACCAACCAACGCCGTTCCAACGATTCGCCCAAAGCAACTGGAGTTGACACCAATGTCCACCACCCTGGAATCTCCACCTGATCATCCATCGACGAGGGGCGAGCACTGGTTTGCTCGGCTGGGTCGGTTCTCTGCGCGGCGCCGCAAGCCCGTCATGTTGGTGTGGCTGCTGGTGGCGCTGGCTGCCGCACCCTTGGCGCTCACCGTGAACGGCGCGTTGTCCGGAGCCGGCTGGGAAGCGCAGGGTTCCATCGCTCAGCGGGTGCGCGACGAGTTGCGTACCGACTTCCCGGGCGTCGGTGCCGAGGCCGCGGTCGTCGTGGTGCGGCAGGCCACGGCGATCACCACAGATCGCGGCGCGATCGACGCCATCGTGAAAGGCCTCAACGGCGCCGAAGGCGTCAAAGCCGTGGCCGATCCGCTGTCGATGCCCGCCGAGGCAGGCCTGATCTCTCGCGATGGATTCACCGCGCTCATCCCCGTCGAGCTGACCGCGTCCGAGGACGCCGATCTGCCCGAGTCCGCAGGTCGGGTGATCGACCACGTCTCCAAGATCGCGCTGCCAAACGGGGCAATGGCAGAGGTGACCGGTGAATGGCCCGTGTGGAGCGACTTCAACGCCTCCAACGAGGAAGCCCTCCACAAGGCCGAGCTGTTCTCCGGGCTACCCACGCTGATCTTGTTGTTCATCGCCTTCGGATCAGTGATCGCCGCGGGGCTCCCGTTGATCTTGGCCGTCGCCGGCATCGCCGTCGGGTTCGCCAGTCTGCACCTCGCTACATCCATCACCCCACTGTCGGTGTGGTCCATGAACTTCTCGATGATGATCGGACTCGCGGTCGGCATCGACTACGCGCTGTTCATCGTGTCCCGCTACCGCGAGGAACGGGAGGACGGCAAGGACGCATCAGAGGCAATGGCTTCCACGCTCGACACTGCCGGCAAGGCCGTGTTCTTGTCTGCACTGACTGTGGTGCTATCGCTCTCGGCGGTGTTCCTGGTGCCGATCATGGTGTTCCGGGCCATGGCGCTCGGGATGATCTTCTCCGTTGCTGCGGTGGCCACGGCGTCGCTCACCTTGCTGCCCGCCGTGCTGGTCGCCCTCGGTGATCGCGTGCTTGTCGCCAGAGCCGAGGACGATCCCGACCGCGCCGCCGAGGGACGCTGGACCCGCTGGACCGCGCGAGCCATGAAGCGTCCCGGCATCACGCTGGGTGCAGGCCTCGCCATCTTGCTGGCGCTCGCCGCCCCGGCACTCGGCATGCGGCTCGGAATGCCCGGAGCCCGCGTGGTCGATGAGGGGCGCTCCAGCCGCGATGGCTACGAGATGCTCGTCAGCGCCTTCGGCCCCGGTGCCGCGGGCCCCCTGTTCGTCACCGTCGACGCCGATGAAGCCGAGCAGGTCGTGGCTACCGCCAATGCCGATACCGGCATTGTCGACGCTCGCATCGTGTCCGAACCCGCCGAGTCTGGGCGAACCGTGGTGCGACTCACACCGTCAACTGCTGTTGACGATGCCGCAACGTCCGATCTCATTGCCCGCCTCCGTGACTCGGTCCCGGCCGCGGCCCCCTCGGCCGAGGTCGGTGGTCCAGCCGCCCAGAACTACGACCTCACCGGGGTACTCACCGGCAAGGCACCTCTCGCCATCGCCGTGATCACCGTCGTTGCGTTCATGCTGCTCCTCATCGTGTTCCGCAGCCTGGCGCTCGCCATCTCGTCGATCATCTTGAACTTCATCAGCGTGGGAGCCGCGTTCGGGTTCGCCACATTGGTGTTCCAACATGGATTCGGCGCCAGTCTCATCGGCATCAACGAACAAGGATTCGTGGACGCGTGGGCACCGTTGTTCTTCTTCGCTCTGCTGTTCGGCTTGTCGATGGACTACCAACTGTTCCTGCTGGCCGCCATCCGTGAACGCTACGAAGCGACCGGCGACACACAACTGGCAATCCGGGACGGCATCGCCCGCACCGGACGCCCCATCACCAACGCCGCGCTCATCATGATCGTGGTGTTCATCGCCTTCGGCGTCACTGGGCCCATCCCGCCCACCGAGCTCGGCATCACCCTCGCCCTCGCGGTCCTCCTAGACGCCACCATCGTGCGGATGATGCTCGTGCCGTCGCTCATGAAGCTCCTCGGCGAGCGCAACTGGTGGATCCCGGCGTGGCTCGACAAGCGCCTCCCCCGCGTCCACTTCTCCCATTGACCATCAACGAGCACCTCGGAGATATCGCCATGAAGTTCGTACGATTCATGAACACCGGTCCCGGCCGCGCAATTCGAGTTGCGCTCGGCACACTGCTCATTGCAGTGGGTACCCGTCGGGGTGGACGCGCTGGGCGCGCGTTGGCGGCGTTCGGTGTACTGCCGCTCGCCACCGGCGCTACCGGCGTCTGCCCGATCAACCCATTGCTCGGCGAACCACTGCGTAGTGGAACGGGTTGCGGGCGGACCTCGCAGTAGAGGTCATGCGGTCGCGGCCTCCGCTCGCGGCGTACCGGCGGACAGTTTCGCCGTGTGCGCCGCAGTGAGGAGGACACCGGCGGCGATGGTCGCCAGACTCGCCAGGATGTGAAAGCCCACGGCCCGCCTGATGAAGCCCGAGGCAAAGCCGGTCAGTCCACCACAGAAGCTCATCATCAAGTCGGCCACACCTTGTACAGCTACCCGCTCAGTTGCCGGCACTGAGTCGATGAGCAAGGTGGAACCGCCGATGAGGCCGAAGTTCCAGCCGAGCCCCAGCAGCCACAGCGACGGGAAGAGCAACTGCTCGACGTCGCCCGATAGGGCCGCCGTGAGCGAGGAGACGACGAGCATCACGGCACCCACCCAGATGGTGTCCACACGCCCGCGCCGGTCGCTGAAGCGGCCGACCAACGGGCTGAACGCATACATGCCGGCGATGTGCAGCGACACCACGTACTGGCTCACGCCCTCGTGCCCGTGGATCTTGAGGTGCACCGGCGTCATGGCCATCACCGCGACCATGGTGACCTGTGAGACGACCATGGCGAACACGGCAAGGCGGGCCGATCGATGCCGTCCGATGAGGTTCATCGTCGCGCCGATGCGCAACGGCTGGCGCGGCGAACCTGCGGCACTCACGCCACCGGCCACCACGAGTGGGTCCGGGCGCAGACGAATGGCTGTGTTGGTCATGGCCGCCATGAAGCACACGGCGGTGAACAGCCACGGTCCGGTGTACTTGTGGAGCCCGAACCAGCTCTGACCCGCCCGCTCCATCGGCCCGATGAGCAGCGGCCCCAGGACCGCACCGCAGGTCGATGCGAACACGATCTTGCTCATGGCCTGGCTGCGCTGTTCGGGCTCGGCAAGATCGGTCGCGGCGTAGCGAGACAGCAGGTTCGCCGCCTGGCCGTTGCCGTAGAGGAACAATCCGACCAGGAACACCGAGAGGGACTCGGACTCTGCACCCAGTCCGGCAACCAGCGCTCCCACCACGGCGAGGCCGTAGCCGAGCTCGAGCCCGACGCGGCGACCACGACGTTGCATGAGGCGCGACAAAACCTGTGCCATGAGCGCCGTGCCCATGGTGACCGTCGCCGTCGCAACGCCAGCCCATGGTGTGGTCTGTCCCAAGATGCCCTGGATGACGAACGCGCCCACGGTGACCGCCGATCCGAGCGCTGCCGCGCCGACGACCTGCCCGGATGCCAGCACCCGCAGCGTGTGCCGTTGCAGCGCTGCGCGCTCGGCTGGGCTGCAGGTCTCCTCATGAGGCAACGCCATGAGCAAGTCATAGTCGCTCGGGGAGCGTGCCCTTCTCACCTGACGATGCCCGGCTGCGCGGGCCCATCACCTCATTGCCGCATCACAAAACCACAAGAGGCCTCCCGATCGGGAGGCCTCCGATGAAGAAGCAACTGCTTCAAAATGGTGGCGGGGACAGGATTTGAACCTGTGACCTTCGGGTTATGAGTGCACCGACGCCCATGGGACCTCGTGGGCGCTCATCGGTGTTCTCCCTGTTGAACGAGCGAATCGGGACCGCCGAGAAGCGCTGTCGTCGGCGCCAGTAGGAGCCCGTTGGTGCTCGTCGTGTTGTACGACTGTTGTACGGGACAGCTGCCGAGTGGCGCCACCACGCTCGTCTGCGTTGGTGGGCGCGAGTCGTGCTGACACGCTGCTGACAGCCGCGTCGCCCTGTCGGCCGCATCGTGATCGACGCGGATCGGACGTCGAGGTCATCCAGGACCCCGAAGC
>JBFWVD010000029.1:0-62953 GCA_050246915.1 Acidimicrobiia bacterium
CCATCGGCACGGTGGCGGCACAACGGTGGAAGAGCCAGATGAACCTCTCGGCCAAGATGCCGGCGTTCTTCAACCATCTCCCGGCGCTGGCCCATGACGAGATCGCCGGATGGGCGCAGCACGGTGATGTGACCCGGCAGGTGTTCACGTTGGTGTTGCTGCGGCACGATCACGAGCATCCGCAGGTGTCGGCGTCGTTCGAGGCGCTCGATTCGATGTTGCTCGAGTGCGTGGCCGGCATCGAGACCGTGCAGGCCGAGGGCGATGGTGCGCTGGCGCAGTTGTTCGACCTGATGCTGGTGGGCGATGTGGTGAGCCTCGAGCTGGCCGCCATCGCCGGTGTCGACCCGGGTCCCGTGCCCGCGGTCGCCGCCCTCCGCGGCTGACGCACATTTTCCAGTCTGGCGCCGGCGCCAGTCTGGAGTCTGCGTACACGGTATGTGTGCGTAATCTCCAGTGTTGGCTACATCAGTGCTCGTGTGCACTCACCTCCGGCATCGGGACATCTCCGAGGCGGTCGAAGCTGCCCTAGGCGTCAGCCCGGAAGGTTGGCAGCTGCGGCGGCAACGGTTTTTTGGTATTTTGGTGTTTTGGGGAGCTTGGGGTCCTCCTTGACGGGCTTGGATCGTCGTTTTGGTGTCTGGCGGCTGTTTCGATGGCTACAATCACCAAAACGCCAAAGGGACTCGACGAGTGAGCCAGACGAACACCAAAGAGCGAATCCTGCAACTCCTCGGCGTAGAGGGGGCCAAGGTGGGCGCCCTGGCCGAGGTGCTGAACGTCTCGACCCAGGCCGTCTTGTACCACCTCAACGCACTGCGAGACCGGGACCTGGTCCGCCAGGTGGGGCTGGGACGAGGTGCTCGCTGGGAGCGTGTCTTTGGGCACCACTTCACCTGGCGGCAGAACATGGCGCTCGCCGAAGACGCGATGTGGGGCGAAGCCACTGCGGCGATGGCCACGGAGCTGGCGGGGGTGAACGCCGAGGCACGACAGATCTTGCAGTACGTCGCGACGGAGATGCTCAACAACGCCATCGACCACAGCGCCGGGACGTTCGTGCAGCTCGATGCGTCCTTGGCCGGAGACGATGTCGAGATAGCGGTCAGCGACGATGGGATCGGGGCTTTTCGGCGCGTGCGCGAACACTTCCACCTGGCGAACGAACTCGAGGCGATCGCGCACATCGACAAGGGGCAGCAGACCACGTGGGGCGAACGCCACAGCGGCCAAGGCATGTTCTTCTCGTCCCGAGCCGTCGACGTGTTCGAGGTCGAGGCGAACGCTCGGGTGTGGAAGGTGGACAACCTGCGCGAGGACGCAACGGTCGCAGCGGGAACGTTGAGGAAGGGCACGACGGTGACCTTCCGCATCGCCAAGAACACCTCTCGGGTCTTGAAAGACGTCTTCGACGCTCACAGCATCGAGGAGTACGCCTTTGACAAAGGTGGGGTCCGAGTGGCGCTGAGCGAGCACGGCGACGAGTTCGTCAGCCGTTCCGAGGCCAAGCGCATGGGGGCAGGACTCGAGCTGTACGGCGAGGTGGTGCTCGACTTTGCCGGCGTCCGGGCCGTGGGTCAGGGTTTCGTCGACGAGCTGTTCCGCGTATGGGTCGAGACCCACCCGGGCACGACGATCGCCTATGTGAACGCCAACGAGGAGGTTGCGTTCATGATCGAGCGAGGGCTGCCTTCGCGGCGGACTCGACCGACCTAGACGGTCGGGGGCGGGGTCGAGAGCGCCCGCGTTCGCGTGAAGGAGTGAGACACACCCGTGCGAGCCTTTCTCTTGAGGCTTCACGGGCGCCGGCACCCTGTCGGCCGGACACCCTCGATCCGTACGTTCGGTGCTCATGCAGACGTTGCGTGCGAGCTTCCTCCGGCCCGCCATGGTGGGCGCCACGGTGGGCTTGTTCACGACGATGCTGCAGCTGCTGCTGCCGATCTGAGGGCAACCCGCTCGCGACGCCTAAGGTCTCGGCGTGCCCGGATCGCCATCGAGCTGTGACACGTTCTTGCAACTCCCGAGCGATCATTTCCTCGTCGCGCTGCACCTCGATGTGGAGCAGCTCACTGACGCAGCCGACTGCCGAGCGCCAGTGCGTCCCGAGGCATTCGCGCCCGGCTCCCGATGGCTCCGGGGTGGCATCTTGGCCTCGATCCTGGACCTCGTCGCCGGGCACGTGCCGTATCCCTCGACTCCCACACTCGATCTCTCGGTGACGGTCCTGGAACCTCCGCCGGTGAGCGGGTCATTGCGCGTCGAGAGTCGGCCGATCCGGCTGCGAGGCAAGACGGTGATCACCGAGACCCGGATGTGGGGTGGCGACAGCGCCGAACCGTTCGCCGTTGGGTTGACCACTTACCTGCTCGCCCGACGCGTCGTCTCGATCGAGCCGCCCGGTGCCGTGCCCGTTGAGGTGGTCGGAGGTTCGTTCGACGCGTTCCTCGAACCCGTCATCGTCGGGCCCAACGCGTTGAGCGTCGAGCTGCTCGCGAGGTTCCTCAACGGCGATGTCGTCGCACCGATGCATGGCGGGTTGCAGGTGCTCCTCGCCGAGGTGTGCGCGGCACACGCGTTCGGTGCGGGCCGCCCGATGGTTGCCACCTCGCTCGACGTCCGCTATCTCGACGCGGTGGCCTCGGGCCCCGTCACGGCCCGAGCAACCGGCCGGCGGCTCTCGAGCGGTGAGGTGCGGGCCACGGTGGGCATCTACGACGGTCAGGGCGGAGACGCGGGGACCTACGTGTCGCTGACGATGTGCGAAGTGGACGATCGCACCCTCTTGCGGCGCTGACGACTCCCCACCTGCCCGGTTCGACGCCCGGCCCGTGGTGCGTCATTGACACGACCCGTACTCGCCTGGGCGGGGCGTTCCGCCGATAGGTGCGGGGGAAGCCCTATGCTCATCCCCGCACGGCTGCAGTGATACGGCGCCTGATGGCCCCAGCCAGCGTTCAACCTCATCGAATCCTGGAGGATCGCTGTGTCGTCAATTGCCGCCCGGCGCGATTACCGCGTCGCTGACCTGTCTCTTGCCCCGTTCGGGCGCAAGGAGATCCACCTCGCCGAACACGAGATGCCCGGGCTCCGTGCCCTGCGCAAGGAGTTCGGCCCCCTCAAGCCCCTCAAGGGCGCCCGCATCTCCGGCTCGCTCCACATGACCATTCAGACCGCAGTGCTCATCGAGACGCTCGTCGAGCTCGGGGCCGAGGTGCGTTGGGCCAGCTGCAACATCTTCTCCACCCAGGACCACGCGGCAGCGGCGGTTGCCGTCGGGCCCGAGGGCACCGTCGAGAACCCCGCCGGTGTCCCGGTGTTCGCCTGGAAGGGCGAGACGCTCGAGGAGTACTGGTGGGCGACGGAGCAGATGATGACCTGGCCCGATGGCGACGGCCCCAACATGATCCTCGACGACGGCGGCGACGCCACGTTGCTCGTGCACAAGGGTGTCGAGTTCGAAAAGGCCGGCGAAGTCCCGGACCCCACCAGCGCCAGCAACGCTGAGTTCGCCATCGTGCTCGGTCTGCTGCAGCGCTCGCTCAAGGACGATCCCACCAAGTGGACCCGCATGGCCGCCGGCATCAAGGGCGTCACCGAAGAGACCACCACGGGTGTGAAGCGTCTCTACAAGATGGCGGAGAAGGGCGAGCTGATCTTCCCAGCCATCAACGTGAACGACTCGGTCACCAAGAGCAAGTTCGACAACCTCTACGGCTGCCGCCATTCACTGGTCGATGCCATCTGCCGCGCCACCGATGTGATGCTGGCCGGCAAGGTCGCCGTCGTCGCCGGGTACGGCGATGTGGGCAAGGGTTGCGCGCAGGCACTGCGTGGTCAGGGCTCGCGGGTCATCATCACCGAGATCGATCCCATCAACGCCCTGCAGGCCGCGATGGAGGGTTACCAGGTGTCGACGATGGAAGACGTCGTGTCCTCGGCTGACATCTTCGTGTCGGCCACCGGCAACGATCTCATCATCACCGCCGATCACATGGCGCAGATGAAGCACAACGCCATCGTGTGCAACATCGGCCACTTCGATTCCGAGATCGACATGGCCGGTCTGGCCCGCTCGGGGGCGACGCGTGATGAGCTCAAGCCCGGTACCGATCTGTGGACCTTCGACGACGGCCACTCGGTCATCGTCCTGGCCGAGGGGCGCCTTGTCAACCTGGGTTGCGCGACGGGTCATCCGAGCTTCGTGATGAGCTGCTCGTTCTCCAATCAGGTCATCGCCCAGATGGAGTTGTTCAACCACACGGAGAACTATCCGCTCGGTGTGTACGTGCTTCCCAAGCGTCTCGATGAGAAGGTCGCCGCGCTGCACCTCGACGCGCTGGGCGTGAAGCTCACCAAGCTCACCGACGAGCAGGCCGAGGTGCTGGGCGTGGATCCGGCTGGTCCGTTCAAGCCCGATCACTATCGCTACTGAGTCTTGGCGGTACTGAGTTCTAGCGGTACTGAGTCATTCGAGAGGCCCGGACTTCGGTCCGGGCCTCTCGTCGTTTTCGCTCAAGCGAGCCGATGCTCAGGTGAGCGGCACGCAGTCCGATCCGCACGATGCCGGGTCGGTGGTGCCGTCGGCTGATGCCGGCGCCGGGCGATGGAGTACTGCCTTGGTAGGTGCGACGGTGACGGTTCCGGCGTCGTTGTCAACCGATCCTGCGCCATCGACGATGAGGCTGTAGCCGTCGGGTTCGAACGCCACGAACAGCAGGCTCACCGCGGCGTTGGCTGTGATGTTGGCCCGGGTGCGGTTGCCGGCGTCGCAGGTGAACGATCCGCTGGCCGCGTCGAAGGTCACGGCGACGTGCACGCAGTGCGCCGTGGCGTTCGGGGTGACCGAGAGCAGATAGGGAGCCAGGCCGTAACGATCGAGCTCGGCGGCGAGCTTGGTGGTGTCGACGGGGATGCTCATGGCGTGGCCTCCTGGGATGACATACGGGAGGAGCGTACGACCCAGACGCTGGCGTGCAGGGACGGCAGGAAGGCGGGACACCGTGGGAGACTCAATCCGTCGAAGGAGGCGCTTCGTGCGGATGTCATGGGTCGCTGTAGCTGGTGCACTCGTCGGGCTCGCCGCGTGCAGCGGCGACGGCGGCGGAGCTGGTGCGTCGACGACGGCCCTGTTCGTCGAGCCCGCCACATCGTCGAGCCTGCCAGGGGCCACCACGGTCCCGGCACCCGAGCCGACCACCAACGGTCAGGTGGTGACGCCGACCCTTCCCGCCACGCCGGTGCCCACCGAACCACCCACGACGGCCTTCGTGCTCAACGCCGCAACGTTCTTGCTCCGTTCTGATGGCATCGGCCCGCTCCGTTTTGGCGCATCGATGGCCGAGACGATTGCCGTCACGACGGGGGTGGTGGGCCCGGCGACAGTCGACGGCCCGACCGTGCACTACACGACGAACCGCGACTTCGAGGTGCTCGTCAACCTCGAAGCGGTGACGTCGTTCGAGTACGCGTACGGCCGCGAGAACTGTTTCGCCGACGGGCTGTGTGTGATGTTCGGTGGCGAGAGCGAGGCGTCGCTCGCGTTTGTCGGCTGGACGTGCGCGGGAGAGCACCGTGACCTGCACGCCACCGATGGGTCGCAGCCCGGTACCCGCGGCGCCCAGACCGACACGCTGGTCATCGGCGACCTCAGATGCTCCTGGGAGGCGCACGGCACGGTGAGTGGAGGTATCAGGGTCGGTGTGCACTCCAACGGGAGACCGTTCACCGAGGTCGACACCACCGGCATTGCCGTCGACCGGATGCCGGAGGCCGGCGACATCGTCATCATCGAGATGGCTGCCGGCATTCTGCCCGCGTTCCTGTACAACGACTGCTGAAGCAGCACACCGCACCACTACATCGCGCTGAATCCCGCCCCTCGGCCGCCCACCAGCCGCAGCACGGACCCGGCGTACGCGCACAACTCATCGGGCGCCTCGCTGTCGCACAACGCCAGCACCTCGTCGATCTCGCCGGACACCAACGGGAACACCGCACCGATGAACCGCTGCGCCTCGCCGTCGGGCACCAACCGCCCGCACCATTGCGATCCGATCGGAGCCTCGGTCGCCGACACCCGAGCCCGGACCTGCGCCACCGCATCGGTGCGCACATCGCGCATGGACACGAACCCACCCGACGGCCCCGACTCGACGACGTGCACGGAACGCGGCACCAGCATCCACGTCCCGGCCAACATCGCCTCATCCTCGGGCAACAGCTCACCCATGGTCTCGATGAAGTCAGGGAACCAGCCCAGCTCGGTGAGAGCGACGTCGACCACGACAGGATCACCCAGCATCTTCATGATCGATTCGGGATCATCCGGATCATCAGCACGCGCCTGCGCCAGCGTGAACACATCCATATCGGCTGGCCCGCCATAGCGGTTCAGGTAGCCAGCGGCCTTGTGCCACAACCAGCCCACACGCTCCGTCAATGAGGATTGACGCACCGTGCCCAGATGACAGCTCTTGAACTTGCGACCAGAGCCGCACCAGCACGGATCATTGCGGCCGAGCTTGGGTGAGCAGGCTGACGCGAACGTGCGCACGATCTGCACCTCAGCCACGTCGTTGCCCTCGAGCTCGCCCCACAGTCGCGCCGCCAACGCCGCGTCGCCACGAACCGAGGCATAGAACGCCCGACGATCGATGATCTGCGCCGACATCGGGTCCATGGCCAACGCGGCGATGACCCGGGACTCAGCGGCGAGCCCATCACCTTGGCGCTCGGTGATGAGGGCCAGCGCGAACTCGGCCACGGAACGCTCCGCCGGCGACTGGGCAAATGCCTGCAACTGCTCGAACGCCGAGTCATACGCCGCAAGGTCGGCCGCGCCCGACAAGTCCCGCACGGCGTCGACCACCAGGCGGAACAGCTCCTCGTCGCCCAGTGATCGCAGCAGCGCCCGCGCCGCCGGACCGTCCAGCACGGGTGCGCCGGGGCCGATGGCGTCCACGATCGAATGGGCGGCGGCCGCCTGCTGCTCGCTGCTGGCCCGCTCCGAGAAGAACACCCCCAGCTCGTAGCGCCGCTGCTGGATCCACGGCTCCTCGCTGGGTGCGACCTCGCTGCCGTGCACGATGAGACCGGCCCGCTCGCACAGCTCAGTCAATGGAAGTTGCGCAGTGGCGAACGCGTCGGGCAGCTCGAGCAACACGGCGAGCAACAGCTCGTCGATGGTGCTCGGCATGTCGTCGACCGCCACCTGCTCCTCGCATTGGGCGCGCAATGCAGCGAGCAGTGAATCGGACGGAGCTGACGGCGAGGCGGAAGCAAGAATGACCGTACCGGAGGTATCAATCGAGATTGACACGACATCACCCACGGCAAACCCGGACACCCACGACTCGGGCCACACCAGATCAGCTCGCTGCTTGTGCACGTACCAGTCGGGCAGATACGCCCAACCGCCAGCCCCCAGGACTTCGGCGCGGGTCAGGTCCTCATCGGTGATGCGATGGGTCAACAGCGAGCCGGCCATCAGCGACGGCACGTGCACCACCCGGTCGCCCGACAGCAGCGCCAACTCGCCGAGGTCTTCCCACAGGTGATCGACCATCTGCTGAGCCATCGAGTCGGCGATCTCGTCGTTGGGTTGACGTCCCAACGCGTCGAGCGTCAGCGCAACCACCTCGTCCACCGTCGAACCGGGATGCGCTGACACCACGGACCGGACCGCCGCGGCCAGCGCGTCAGGAGACGGCAGTGGCAACGAGGCCAGGCGACGATCGAACCGCTGGGCATCGAGGCCCAGGAACGCGGACGAGGCGGTGGGCGCCGAAGCAGGCGACTCCGGACCCGAGGCGGCGCTGAGCAGATCGTGCATCTCGTGCAACGCCACCACGCCGAGTTGATCGAGCACCTCGGGCCGATCGAACCCGGCGGCCAGCAAACGCGCAGCCGCCTCCCACGTGGACCGGGGATCGTCGGTGAGGATCTGCACCGCCAACGCCGAGAGCACCGGTGGACGCAGATGGGTGGGCACCCGGCCCGATTCGTTCAACACCCTCAGTGCCGGGTCCCCGGCGAAGAAGGCCATCAACTCGTCGTCGTCGGGGTCGTCGACCGGCGGCGCGTCGGTTCCGAACAGGAGTCGGGACTTGTCGAGATCCATGTAGTGACCGTAGCGATCGTCGGCCCCGTGCCGGCCGCTGCGCTCATGGCTCGATGAAGATGCACTCCCCGGGGCATTCCTCGGCGGCTTCGATGACGGCCTCGAGATGCTCATCGGGGATTGGGGCCATGGCCCCCGGATCGGTCAGCACCCGTCCGCTCGCCTCGCGGACGTAGGAGAGGCTGCCCTCGAGCGTGAAGACCGACGGGCACACCTCCGCACACAGTGCGTCGCCCGTGCAGAGATCCTGGTCGATCCAGACGCGCATGAGTCCTCCTGGTGACCTCGAGTGAGGTCGTACGACCACTATCGGGTCGATTGCGACCCGGGTGCACCCAAGGGATCCTGAAGTTCCGTCCAAGACGCCGCCAGCGCTACATCCTCACGTCGGGCAGCGGTGCGTCGATCGGCCCCGGCGGCGTCATGTCGAGCAACTGGCACAGGTACTGGATGAACATGTTGCCGGTGCTCTGCTGCTCGGCCATGTCCGGTGGCATCAACCCCGCGGACGACATCTGGGAGAACAGCTTGTACAAGATGGCCCCCAGCCGGAACGCCGAGAACACCATGTGATAGCGCAGGTGCTGCACCGTGCGACCGGTCGTCGCTTCCCACAGGCCGATCAGCTCATCGGGCGTGCCGATGCCTGGCAGCAACGCCGTGGCGTGATGATCCATGGTGATCCACCACGCCAGGTCTGCTTCCGAGCCGGCCAGCGACACGGTGTCCCAATCGAGCACGGCGACAGGCTTGAGGTCGCGGAAGATGATGTTGGCCACGCGCGAGTCGCCCCACGAGAACCCGGTCGGCGGATTGGCCGGCAAGTTTGCTTGCAGCCACGTCCACGCCTGCTCGAGATGAGGGTTGTGGCCGCTCGGCAACGCCCAGTCGAGGTAGCGACGGAAGTAGTCCAGCTCCTCTTCGAGACCGCTCTTGCCCGACCCTCGCTCGAGGAACGCAAATCGCCCAGTGTCCACCGAGTGCAACGCGGCAAGTGTGCGAACAGCGTTCTCCCACAGGGTCCGCCGCTGCGCCGGCGACGCATCGAACACGAAACCGGCGGTGGTGTAGTGCGGACGATCACCAGGGATCTCGCCGGCGATGAACTCCATGGCGAAGAACGGCGCGCCGATGAGACCAGTGTCGGGCTCGTAGCCGATGACCGCCGGCGAGGGCACGGCCGGTTCGTCCATCAATGCCTCGTACACCTTGTAGTGCCGCTCGATGTTGGCGTCGAGGTACAGCGGCTCGGGCGTCTCCACCCGCACCACGAAACGTTGGTTGACATCGCGCCCGCCGGCATTCCACGCCGCGTCCACGATGAGTGTCTCATTGGCCACACCAGTGCCCTCGGGCGTGGCGATGGGCGCCAGCTGCAGCCCGGGGGCCGACAGCTTCGACGCGAACCACGCCGACAGCACCGAGCGCAGAACCTCGGGATCGCGCCCCGAGGTCTTGAGCGCGATGTCGTACTCCGCGCCCGGAGCGCGCCCCTCGTTGACCGGTTCACTCATGATCAGTGCCCCTTGTTCAGATCGTCTTCGGAGAAGTACAGGTGCTCGGGGAACGCGTTGAGCGGATCGGACCGCTCGCAATAGACGATGCCGGTCTCGCCGTCCCAGTCACACGGCCCGTGGTTGAGCACGTACATGAGCCCCGCGCCCTCGAGGTCGGTGCCGACGCACAGATGCTTGGCCATGGCGGTGTACATGGTCTTGCGCGTGACGAAATCGAGTTCGATCTCTCCGCCGTCCCACTTCAGCCCGATGGGCAGATGCTCGTCGGCCATCTTCAGTTCCCGCAGACGTGGCGTCTTGGTGACCTTGGCGTGGTGGAACACCCCGTCGATGTACACGAAGCCGCCCTCGAGCGTGATCTCACCGGCCGGTGTCCAATAGCGACAGATGCCCCACGTGCGGCCCGACTCGGGATAGATGCCACCGGCGATGATGTGCCCGCCCCATACCGCGGTGGGTCCGGTGCCACGCGGGCCGCGTGAGTGATCGCGCCAGCCGTAGCCGTTGAACTTGTACGTGCCCGTCGTCAGCGTGACGGTGCCGGTGGCCTTGTACAGCTGCTCGTAGTGCTCCTTGGCCCAGTCCTGCTTGTCCATGGAGCCGGCACCGGCACCCTCCACTGTGGTGGACGTGTGGGCGTCCCACACCGGGCTGATGAACTCGATGTCGAGATCGATGGTGAAGCGCTGCACCTTCGACAACGTGGCGAGGCCCTTTTGCATCTCCTCGTTGGTGGTGTGCACACCCACGCCGTCGCAGGTGACCTTCCACTTCTTCCACGGCTCGATGCAACGAAAGTTGATGTTGGCGCCACCGGGCCGCTGCTCGGGCGGCGTATGGGTGTAGGCGAGGATCGACAAGATGCCGCCGTCGCCGGGCAGGTACACGTATGCCCGGTCCTCCCACATCGTCCAGTCGCTCGGCATGGTGCCGAGGTGCAACCACATGCCGATGTCGCATGCCGGGTCATAGATGGCGAACAGCATGTTCTCTGTCCAGTTCGCCACGCCCGGTGGCGGCGCCGGCATCACCTGCTCGGCGATGTCGGGCAGACCGCACGACCACACCGCGGCGGCGGCCTTCTTGCCGAGCTTCTTGGCGGGCTGGGCCTTGGACGGCTTGGCCTTGGCCAGCTCGCCGGCGGCTGTCGCCTTTGCCGCCGCGGTCTTCTTGCTGGACTTCTTGGCCGGCTTGTCGTGCGACTTCTTCTTGTCGGACTTGGACTTCGAGGACGATGCCATGATCAGTTCCGCTCCAGTTGGTGTGTTCGACTGCTCGAGTTGCGACTGGTCGAGTCACGACTGCTCGGCGCTTCGGCCATGGCGTCGTCCTCCCCGTGAACGCTCGTCGCGACGGTCCCCACCGACGCGCGCAGGCAACCTCCGCTGCCCGGGTGACACTAGCGCTGAGGGTCTTCGGTCGTGGCCTGGCTCGTGGAGGGCTTCGGCCGTGGCTGTGCCGGTGGACGGCTCGCTTGGGCGTGGCTGGCGGACGGCCCGATGCCGGGGAGATTCGCCGCTCCAGTTCGCCGGCCAGCGAGTCGATACCTCCACGGCGACCGTCGATCGGGCGAAGGCCGCGCACGGACTCGGAGGCGGAGTCAGATGATCGGCATAGGCGACGGCTACGACCACCATGTCGCGCGTTCGGGCGCGCCTGACGGTCCGCGATGTCGGGTCTGTGGCGCACAGCCGGCGATTCCGGTCCAGTTCACCCGCGGGGTCGGGATGCTGGTGCTTCGCCATCAGTACACGGTCAAGGGGGTCTATTGCCGAGACTGTGGACTGGCGGTGGGCCGCGACAGCACCAACAAGACGCTCATCACCGGTTGGTGGGGCCTGTTGTCGTTCTTCACGAACCTGGCGTTCGTGGCCGGAGCGGTCGGGGAGTTGCGTCGATTGCGGCGCCTCGAGCGGCCGGCCAACGGCACCAGACCATCGATGTCACCGGGACCGTCGCTGTTGGCGCGTCCGGGACCGGTGTTCAGCGTGTGCGTGTTCGGTCTCCTCGCCGTGTACCTCACCGGGCATCTCAGCCTCGCCGGGTCGACGTCGGGTGAGTCGGTAGCCGCGCCAGCTCCGGCGGCGTCGAGCCGCGCCACCAAGCACTCCGGCCCGCCCCAGCAGTTGACCGTGCGCCGCAACGATCTCACGTGGCAGGTGCGCGGGTGCGTGCACGTCATGTCGACCTCGGCTGGGCTCGTCGACTGCACGGGACCGTTCGACGCCATGGTGGTGCAACTCACCGACGATCCCGCCAACTGTGCCGTCGAGGTGGAGTACTTCGTGCACCTCTCCAGCGGCGTCGCCTGCATCCGGATGCTGCCCTATCCGTACGTGCCCAGCTGAACGCACGCAGCTGACAGCGCGCGCCACCGCTCAGATCGGGATGATGGGGGCGCGGGGGATCGATCGCGTCGGGCCGCTCCAGCGCAGATGGGCGGCGAGCGCCCCGGCGGCGAGGGCGGCCCATGCGCACCACAGCGAAGCGAAGCCCTCGATGGTGAGGTTGGCCAGGACCACGACGGCCACGAAGTTCACGACACCGAAGATGGCCACGTTGCGATATCCCGACAGCACCAGCGATCCGCACACGGCGACCACGTAGGCGCTCACGATCACCCCGGTGGCGGCCAGACCGGTGTGATAGCCGAGATGATGTGGATGCTCGACCGCGGTGACCGGCCCTCGCAGCATGAAGCCGAGCAATGAGGTCGACACGGCCACGCCCAGCGCAACGAAGCCGAAGATGGCGTTCTTGCGCTTGCCTGGCGGCTCGAGCGCCCACACACCGAGGGGCACGTAGGTGGGGAGCACCACGAACGCGAACAACAGGTAGATCCAGGTGGCGATTGTGCCCAGGTCAGAGCTGATGTTGCCGCGGAGCCCCCACCACACGAAGGCCTCGATGATCTCGTGGACCCCCAACATCACCGGTAGCGCCGCTAGCAGAGCGTGGTTGCGCCGCCCCTTTACGTGGCGGAGCGCGTCAATTCCAATTGCAAAGATGACGGCCCCGCCGATGAGATCGGCTTCGGGGGAGAAGCACATCGTCGGACCGTAACAGCGAACTGTCCGGACCAGTGACCCATCCGGCACGCTGGGTGACCAGGGCGAAGATCTTCGTGCGTGGGTGACCGAATGATCTGACCCTGGGTGTCGCGTGTGGCTACGTTCAAGGGATGCCCGGCCCGCAGTCGTACCCCAACGCCGGGCGGTGCGGGAGTTGAACACGGTGCGAACTCGAACAGCGACAACGTGTCGCCTCTGCTCGTGCGCGGTCGCGCCGGGCGATCTGGCGTGGTGGGACGAGATCACCGAGAGCTTCGTGTGCTCGTCTTGCGAAGCCACTCGGCGGGAGGTGGACTCGATGGGCGGCAACTGGGCGGCGCCGCTGCCGCCGCCGGGTGCACACGGTTCGCGAGTGGTCGAGGCGCCGGCGGAGCGCGGTGCGTCGCCTGTGTCGTCTGTGTCATCTGGTCGGCCCAAGGGCTTGTTCGGCCGGGTGCGAGACAGCGCTCGCAAGGCGTTGGGGTTCGAGGAGTCGGTGGCGGTGGCGCCGCTGGAGTTGCAGAGCCTGGTCGAGCATCTCGATCACATGGCGCCGGCGGTCCTGGCCCTCCACTGTCGCGTGGCGCCCGGTACTGCCATCGTGATCGATCACGTGGTGGTGGCCAGCTCGGGCATCTACGTGATCACCTCCGACGTGACGGTGGGCGAAGCCCATCACGTGTCGGACACGATCGTGGTCGGTGGCATCGATCGCACGGCGATGGTCGACCATGCGCTGGCGCGGGCCACAGCGATGATGAGCACGGTGCGCAGCGTGTCCGATGCGCCGGTGCGAGCCGTGCTGTGCTTCGAGCACGCCACGTGGCCGTTGTTCGCCAAGCCGTTCACCACCGACGGTGTGCTCGTGACATGGCCGAGCGCGTTGCCGATGACGCTCATGATGCAAGGCGTGCTCGACGAGGATCAGCGCTACGACCTGATCGAGCACCTCGTGTCGGTCATGCCGCACGCCTGAAGTCGTTGTCGCTGTAGGTCGGCTGGTTGCGGCTGGTTGCGGCTGGTTGCGGCTGGTTGCGCGGCGGCTGGTTGCCGGGTGATCAGCTGAGCTGTTCGGCCACCGTCGGGTTGGCCAGTTCTCCGATGCCGTCGATGCCACACCGCACCGTTTGACCGCCGTGCAGGAACACCGGTGGGGTGCGCCCGGCGCCCACTCCGCTCGGTGTGCCGGTGGCGATCAGATCGCCGGGCTGCAACTGCACACACGTGGAGATGTAGGCGATGAGCGTGGGGACGTCGAACACCATGTCGCTGGTGTTGCCGTCCTGCATCCGCGTCCCGTCGACCTCGGTCCACAGCCGCAGCGCTGTCGGGTCGGCGAACTCGTCGAGGGTGACCAGGCACGGGCCGACCGGCGTGGCATTGGGCCACGTCTTGCCCTGCAACCATTGTTGCGTTCGGTACTGATGGTCGCGCATGGACGTGTCATTCACGATGGTGAAACCGGCTACGTGATCGAGCGCAACGTCAGTTGACACACGTCGCGTGGGCGAGCCGATGACGACGCCGAGCTCCACCTCCCAATCGACCTTGGTCGACTCCGGTGGGAGGACGATGGCGTCGGTGGGGCCGATGAGGGCGTCGGGGAACTTGTTGAACAACGTGGGGAAGTCGGGCACGGTGTTGCCCAACTCGGCGATGTGGGCCCGGTAGTTCTGGCCGACGCACACGGTGCGGGCCGGCCGCACGAGGGCGTCGAGGGTCGCTGTTGCCGCCGGTGTGCGCGGGCCGTCGCTGCTTGCTCGCTGTCGCCAATCGGGCTCGGCCAACAACTCGACCAGCGACGGGTAGGGCAGCGCCACCAGATCGTCGCCGTCGATGCGGGCTGCTCGGGTGCCGGTCGGGGTTCGCATGGTGACGAGGCGCATGGTGGCGACGGTAGCTGTCGGCGGCGAGGCGACCCGGCCCTTGGTCGTCCATCTAACGTGCGCGTGGGGTTGTTGTTCGCCGGCAGCGGGACTCGGGGGTGAGGCGATGGGTGACGAGGACGACGCGGGGTCGCCAGCACCCGGGCCGCTCGCCGATGTGCGGGTGCTCGATCTCTCCGATGAGCGTGCCGGAGCCGTGGGCACCATGCTGCTCGCCGATCTGGGCGCCGATGTGGTGCGCCCCTTCGTGCCCGGCGGACCGCACGAGCGGGCCGATCGCGTCGAGCACGCCGCTGCGGTGTGCTGGGACCGGGGCAAGCGTTACGTGCGCGTCGATGGGCTCGACCCGCGCTCGTGTGCCGAGATGGCCGAGTTGTTGGCAGCGTGCGATGTGGTGATCATCGATGAACGCCCCAGCGCGCTGGGCGAGCACGGTCTCGTCGCCGATGATCTGGCGGCCCGTGC
Organism: Acidimicrobiia bacterium; assembly: GCA_050246915.1. Taxonomy (GTDB): domain Bacteria; phylum Actinomycetota; class Acidimicrobiia; order Acidimicrobiales; family Ilumatobacteraceae; genus JBFWVD01. The sequence goes on from JBFWVD010000029.1 coordinate 15,041, forward strand.
GCCCCATGCCGTGGTCGGCTGGTTCCCCACGAACGGCACCCGCGGCCCCGACGCCGAACTGCCCAGCGATCCGTTGGTGCTCTCGGCGCTGTCGGGCTACGCGCAGCTGCAGTGCTCGGCCACCGACACGCCGATCGCGCCGGTGGTGCCGGCCACCTCCAATATCCACGGCGCGCTGGCCGCGGCGAGCGTGATCGCCACCCTCATCGAACGTGAGCGATCGGGCCGGGGGCAGAGCGTCACCATCACCGGGCTGCACGCCGCCGCGCTCATGGTGGCAACGTTGTCGGGCGAGGCGCTCGACACGCCCGAGGTGCGCCGACCGCGTCGCGATCATCGGACCTCGCCGACCTTTCGCATCTACTGCTGCGACAACGACGAGTGGCTGTTCCTCGGCGCGTTGACGCCGGCCCTGTTCCTCACCGCGCTCGATGCCATGGACCTGTTGGAGCTCATGGTGCTGCCCGGCGTCGACGGCGAGTTCCTGAACATGTTCGTGGGCGACAACGGTCTGATGATCTCCGAGGGGCTCGAGCGCCGCTTCGCGTCGCGCTCACGTGCGCATTGGCTGTCGGTGCTCGGCGCCGCCGGCGTTCCGGTGGCACCCATATCGACCCGTGACGAATGGTTGGCCAGCGAGCCCTATGCCGACACCGGTGGATCGGTGATGCGCACCCATCCGGTGCTCGGCGCGGTGAGCCTCCCCAGCACGCCGCTGCATCTGTCGGTGAGTGCGGTGAGCGTTGGGGCTGTTGACGATCAGGCGCAGGCTGGGTCGGTGCAGGGGATCTGGTCGCCGCGGTCGTTGCCGGCATTGACGGTCCCTGGCCCACCAACCCCGAGCGACGCGCCGCTGGCCGGCGTCCGCGTCATCGACATGTCGGGCTTCATGGCCGGCCCCATCGGACCGATGCTCATGCGGCAATGGGGTGCCGAGGTGATCAAGGTGGAGCCGCCCGCCGGCGATGCCTATCGGCTGTTCACGTTGTCGTACGCGTCGGTGAACCAGGGCAAGCGTTCGGTGGTGCTCGATCTGTCCGATCCGGCGCAGCAACGGACCTTGCGGGAGTTGGCGAACGGGGCCGATGTCTTCATCGACAACCTGCGCCCGCGACTTCGGGAGCGCTTCGGCCTCGACACCGAGACACTCTCGGCGCGCAACCCGGGGTTGGTGCACACCACCATCGCCGCCTTCGCCGGGGACGGCCCATGGTCCACGGTGCCCGGCTTCGATCCGGTGCTCCAGGCGTGGAGTGGCCTCATGCACGCCAGCGGCATCGACGGGCAGCCGTACTACACGTCCACCGGCTACCACGACGTGGCCACCGGTGCGCTGTCCACGTTGGGGACGCTGGCCGCGTTGTTCGCGCGGCGCCGGCTGGGCCGAGGGCAACGGGTGATGGTGTCGCTGGCCAACTCCACCAAGCTCGTGCAACTCGACGAGTTCACCCGCTATGACGGCCGGCCTCAACGGGCGCGCGGTGGCATCGATTTCGTGGGCTCGGGGCCGTTGCACCGCTACTACCAAGCGCTTGACGGTTGGTTGGCGGTGTGCGCTTCGAGCGATCTGCTGCCGGTGATGCTCGGCTGGATCGGCGCTGCGGATCATGTGGCACACGGTGATCAGGTGCGCATCGAAGCAGCGATCGCCGATGTCGTGCGTGGTCGGCGGCGCGACGACGTGCTGGCCGAGCTGACCGCACGGGGCATCGCGTGCGTGCGGGTGGTGGATGGTGACGAGCGGGGACACGATCCACATTTGGTCGCCGAGTCGGTGCTGCACATCGTGGACGATCCGGGCATCGGGCGATGCCGGGTGATGGACGGCATCGCCCGGTGGAGTCGATCGATGCGGGTGGAGACCGACACGGTGCCGGCGCTCGGATCGAGCGAGCCGGTCTGGGGGCGGTGAGCGGGCCGCATTGCGACGGCCACGCTCGCTACGGTGATCGGCGAGGCCCGTCGCGGGCGGGAGGCGGAGCCGAGTGACACGGATCGTGTCGTGGAACATCGACAAGGGCGGGATCGATCAGCACGGCCTGGCCGATGCGCTCGAGGAGCTCAACCCCGACCTGGCGGTGCTCATCGAGTTCCGCCGGCCGTCGTCCACCGGCGATCTGGCCGCGGTGCTGCGTGGCCGCGGCTGGCGGTCGATGGCGGTGTCGGCGTTCGATGGCGCGGGCAACGCCGTGCTCGTCGCGGCGCGGGACCCGTTCGATGCTTCGCCGCTCGTCGGCGAGCATCTCGAGCACGGGACGGTGATGCGGGTCTCGATGCCCGGCGTGAGCTTCGACATCTACGGGTGCGAGTTCCCGGCGACAGGGAAGAAGTGGTCGCATCGGCTCATGTGGGATGCAGTCCTCGCCCAGGCCGCGGCGTCACCGAGGCCGGTGATGCTGGTGGGGGATCTGAACACCGGCGCCCACGAGATCGATGAAGAGGGATCGTGCATCTGCCGTGACGACTTCGCCGATCTGACGGCCATCGGCTGGCGGGACCTGTACCGCGAGGTGCACGGCCAGCAGTTGGCGTTCAGTTGGCGATCGCCGTATGGGAACCGGTTCCGCATGGACCACGCGCTGGCCCGCGCCGATCTCGCCGCCGAGATCGTCGGGGTCGAGTACGTGAACCATCTCGGTCGCCGTCCGCTGTGGCCCGGGGTGGCCTATCCGGGGCAGAAGGTGCTCAGCGATCACGCGCCGTTGGTGATCGATGTAGCTGGTGTGTCAACACAGGTTGACGCGCCGGGTGCGGGTTTCGGTTGGCTCCGATCGTTACGGGGTTTCGCAGCGACGTGCGCGGTCGATGCCGTGCCCGCTGGTGACCTGGTTCAACAGACAGCGCTGCGGATCGATGCCGGAGAGCTCGAGCAGATCTCCACGATGGACCTCCGCCGGTGCTTGTCGCTCATGGTCGCCGGCATCGACGTCGATGGGCCGCCGGGCGCGCAGCTCGAACTCGACCTGCGCGCCGTCGAGGCCGAGATCCTGCGCCGCCATCGCCGGGTGCTGTGAGCCCGATATTCGGTGCCCCGCGAGTGTCGACAAAGATGCCTCGATGACCCAGGCCACCGCGACAGCCGGCGATTTCGCCCTCAGCATCGCCGGAATCGATGAACGCTCCAGTCGGATCGCTCTGGTCGCCGAGTACCTGGTGGCGTCGGGCAAGGTCATCCCGTCGATGACGTTGGGCGATAGCGATGGCGACAGCAGCGGGCAGGTCGCCCGATCATGCTGGCTGCCCTTTCCCGGCTTCGGCGATCGGGAGCTATTCGCTGCGTTGCTCGAGAGCGACGCCATCGAGGCGCACCGAGCAATGGCCAGTGCGCTTGGTGACGAGGTCGATCGCCTGGTCCGGTCCCGGCTCGCTGCCGCGCAGGTGCTGCCGGCCAAGAAGCGGGGCCGTCAGAGCATCCCGCAGGCGTGGCTGTACTCGCTGTCGTCCATCGACCCCCGCCTCCCGCGCGGGCTGAACCCGGTCAAGCTGGCGGCCTTCGCCGCTCGTCTCGATGAGTGGGCGGCGACGGGAGCGGTGTCACACGATCGCGTCGGGGTGTGCCTGCGCGTCCATGAGCCCGAGCGGCCCAGCGAGCCCGTCGAGCTGTCCAGCAAGTCGCCGAGCAAACCGGCCGGCAATCGCGGTAAGAGGCAGGCGCCACCACCGCCTCAGTGGTGGCTGGAGCTGCTGGTGCAAGACGCCGACGAGCCGAGCCTCATCGTGCCCATCGCCGATGTGTGGACCAACACCTCGCCCCTTCCGCCCGAGTCCGTGGAGCAGGTGTTGCGATCCATGGCGCGCATAGCTGCGGTGGCACCGGAGCTGAGCACCATGCTCGACGAGGCGGCACCCACCGGCGTGGCGCTCACCACCAATGAGCTGGTGGCCTTCGTCGACCAGCGCCTGCAACCGTTGGGGGAGTTGGGCGTCAGCGTGCTGCTCCCGTCATGGTGGACGCGGCGCGGCCGTGTCGGCCTGCGGATTCGCGCCAAGCCCAGTGCCAGCAGTGCCCCCAGGGGCATCGTCGCCAACGGCGGGCTCGACTTCGATTCGATGGTGTTGTTCACGTGGGAAGCGGCGCTGGGCGATCAGCGACTCACGAAGGGCGATCTGGCAGAGCTGGAGCGAGCGGCCAGCACCAAGCAATCGCTGGTGAAGGTGCGTGGCGAGTGGGTGCACGTGGACCAACGCGAGATCGCTGCGATGTTGTCCAAGGTGGGCGACAGTGGGACGGCCAGCGTTGGCGACTTGGTGCGAGCGAGCCTCGGCATCCCACCGATGTCAACCGACGTTGACGACACGGTGGGCGACCTGCGTGCCGCGGCAGTCGACGGCCCGGTCGAGATCACCTCGAGTGGCTGGTTGAAGGATCTCCTCGATCGGGCTCGCAACGCCAGCGTGCAGCCGAGCCCCACGCCGGCGGGGTTCAACGGCACGCTGCGGGCCTATCAACAGCGGGGCCTCGGCTGGTTCACATTCCTCGGTCAGCTGGGCATGGGTGCCTGCCTGGCCGACGACATGGGCCTCGGCAAGACGGCACAGCTCATCGCGTCGCTCTTGGCTGAACGTGACGATGCACCCACGTTGGTGGTGTGCCCGGTATCGGTGCTGGGCAACTGGGCGCGTGAGCTGGAGCGGTTCGCTCCCGAGCTCCGGGTGCTGACCCACTACGGCGCCAAGCGGCTCGACGGCGACGAGACGTTCGGCTCTCGCGCAACCCAGGTTGACGTCGTGCTCACCACGTACTCGCTCGTGGCAAGGGACCTCGACGCGCTCGGTGAGGTGCACTGGGGTCGGGTGGTGATCGACGAGGCGCAGCAGATCAAGAACCCGTCGACGTCGACGGCCAAGGCCATCCGCAAGCTGCGATCGACTCGCCGGGTCGCCCTTACCGGCACACCGGTGGAGAACCGCCTGAGCGAGCTGTGGTCCATCATGCAGTTCCTCAACCCAGGGTTGCTCGGCTCCCTGTCGGGGTTCGTGACCCAGTTCGCCAAGCCCATCGAACGTGATGGTGACGAGGCAGCAACTGCAGATCTGCAACGGCGGGTAGGACCGTTCTTGTTGCGGAGACTCAAGAGCGACAAGGCGATCATCGATGATCTGCCCGATAAGATCGAGATGACCGATCACTGTCCCCTCACGCGTGAGCAGGCCACCTTGTACCAGGCGGTCGTCGGTGAGTTGCTCGAGAAGGCAGAGAGCGAAGAGGGCATCGGTCGCAGCGGGGTGATCCTGGCCGGCATCGCTCGGCTCAAGCAGGTGTGCAACCACCCCGCCCACTTCTTGCGGGACGGCTCGGCGTTGTCCGGGCGTTCCGGCAAGCTCGACCGGGTGGAGGAGTTGCTCGACGAGATCATCGACGCCGGTGACAAGGTGCTGCTGTTCACCCAGTTCGCCGAGTGGGGCGAGATGCTCGTGCCGCATCTCACCGGTCGCTACGGGTCCGAGCCGCTGTGGTTGCACGGCGGGGTGGCCCGGAACAAGCGGGAGCAGATGATGAGCGCGTTCCAGAATCCGGACGGGCCAAAGGTGTTCTTGTTGTCGCTCAAGGCCGGCGGCACCGGACTCAACCTCACCGCGGCGTCGCACGTGATCCATCTCGATCGCTGGTGGAACCCGGCGGTGGAAGATCAGGCCACCGACCGCGCCTATCGCATCGGGCAGCGACGCTCGGTCATGGTGCACAAGTTGGTGTCGTCGGGGACCATCGAGGAACGCATCGACGCCATGATCGCCAACAAACGAGCGCTGGCCGACAAGGTGGTGGGCAGCGGCGAGCAGTGGATTACCAAGCTCGACACCGCGGCGCTCCGCGATGTCGTGTCGCTGCGCCTGAGCGACATCGGCGCCAATGATGGGACGGTGATCTGATGGCCAAGAGCGGTTGGAACGATCCGTGGCAACGCTTCGCCGAGTCCAAGCCCATCAAGGTCGACGGTGGCATCGCCACATCCAAGCAGCGCGGGGCGATGGCGTCCACGTGGTGGTCGAAGCGGTTCGTCGACATGCTCGACTCCTACGGACTGGGCGGCCGCATGCAGCGCGGTCGTCGCTATGCCCGCACCGGTCAGGTGATGTCGCTGGAGGTCAGCCCCGGTCTGCTCATCGCCCAGGTGCAGGGCTCTCGACCCAAGCCATACCTGGTGTCCATCCGGTCCACGGTCGTAGGTGAGCCATCGTGGGAGGCGGTACAGCATGCCATCGGCCGCAAGATCGGGTTCGTCGCCCGACTGCTCAACGGCGAGGTCCCCGAGGAGCTCGACTCGGTGTGCGCAGAGGCCGGCATCGAGCTGTTCCCGTCACGATGGTCGGACATCACGGCGTCGTGCAACTGTCCCGATTGGGAGAGTCCGTGCAAGCACCTGGCCGCGGTCCTGTATGTGTTCGCCGATCAACTCGATACCGACCCGTGGCTGCTGTTCACGTGGCGCGGGCGGACCCGTGAGCAGATGCTATCCGCGGTCTCGGCCCTGTCAACCAAAATTGCTCCCGATGATGGCCTGCCGGTGTGGTGGCCACTGCGACCGGGGCACAACGACCTCGAGCGTGCTCGCTGGCGAGCGCCGATGTCGGTGCCGGCCGATTCGCCGTATGCGGTATTGGCCCGGCTGGGGGCACTCGACGTCGAGGTCGACGGGTTCGATGTGACGATGCTCGCCCCGATCTACGAGCTGCTGGCGGTCGATGCAGGAGACTCGGCCGGATCGGGTGAGCCGATCGAGCCCGCCGACTGACGATCGCTACGGTGGCGACATGGCGCGGCGGGATTCTCGACACGGCGGACGTACCACCCCCAAGGGCACTCGGCCCCTGCAACCGATCAGTGGTGGGCGAGATCCACGCGATGATGAGCCACCCTTCGTGCGGGAGGTGCGGTCAGCGCTTCGTGAGCGATCGCCGTTCGAGCTGCTGGCCAAGGCGTCGAGCCTGGTCGAGCTCACGACCGAGCGACCCAGTGACCGATGGGCCGGTGCCAAATCGGGGGCACCGGACGTCAACGAGCTGGTGGGCTCGTTCATCGAATGCGGCATCCCCGAGATGGCGGTGTTGGCCACGGCGATCGTCACGTTGCACACCGACCCGTCGTTGAGCCTGGGCTACAAGGTGGCCATGCGGGGCCGGGTCCTTCCTCGGGTTCCGGCGTGGCTGCACACCATGGACTCGATCGAGATCACCGACACCTTCGTGCAGAGCGACGTGCTCGGCGACGGGGAGAACGTCGTGGTGTCCTGGCGTTGGCCCGACGGGCATTCCGCCACCGCGATCGTGTACGTGGATCACAACATGGGCACGGCGGTGAAAGACGCGTTCATCCTCGATGAGTCGGCGGCCGACGTGCGGGCGGTACTCGTCAACGCTGACGAGGCTGCGTTCATGTCCCAGACGGTGATCGCTCCTGCCGACGTCAGGTCCCGCATCGCCGAGGCGATGGCCACGGGCGACATGATGATGCCGCCGTTGGTGAGCGATACGTGGCCGGTGTGTCGTCCCATGGTCGAGTGGGTCATCCGTCGGTTGCCCGATGGCGGGACCGGCTACCTGCGGCCCGTGTGGCCCATGGCTGATCGTGACGAGTTGCTCGACGAGTTCGTGGCGTCGTCGTTCGGCGAGGTTCCCACGCTGCAGCCGGTGCAGGTGCGTGAGTTGGCCGATCCGTTGGTGTGGTTCGCCTGCGACTACGGGCCCGGTGATCCGCTCCGGTGGAGCCCGGCGTCCGCGGAGATCGTGCTCACCGATTGGTACGCACGCAAGGTGCTCGGGTTCTCCGCCGCCGAGATGCGCCGTATGCCCGATGTGCTGGCCGCGTTCGTGCGGTTCGCCCACGATCGCCGTGGCATCCCGGCGGCGTTGACAACCGAGACGCTCTCGTCGGTCGAGCGTTGGCGCGGCGTGTATCTCGACGAATTGGTGGGGGGCGGTGACCTCGGTGAGTTCGGCGTTCGGGGACCGTCGGGCCTGCGGATCGACGGCTTGAGCGAGGACGAATACATAGCCCGTTCCATGGATCAACTCGAGACGCACTTCATAACGCTCTTGGGTGGACGAGAGGCGTTCGAGTCCATGAACGACGAGCCGCTGCCGGACATCGCGTTCGACTGGTCGAACGTGCCCGACGATCTGCGGGAACTGGTCGGGGAGACATTGGTGCTGCTCGACCGTTGGGCATCTGAGTTCTACGACGACGAGGTCCGCACCACGGCCCGTGCCGTATTGGCTGCGCTGGTGGCGTCGGACCCCGATGTGCTGGAGCGGTCGCCTCGGCCGGACGCAATCGCGGCCGCGTTGCTGTGGTGGCTGGGGCAACATCTGGTGCCGTGGGGCCGGGCAATCGACTCGCCCAAGTCATTGGGCTGGGCGGTCACGACGCAGAAGGAACTGGCGGCGCGAACCGGCGTGAGCGCGTCGGCGATCTCATCGAGGTCGCGCACGATCGGCCGGGCGGTCGACGGGTCGGACATCGACTGGGGGCCCATCGTTCATTCGTCCCAGCGCCGTCACGCGATCGAGGTGCGTCAACTGGTGGCCGATTGGCGACGGGATCATCCGTGACGCGGCGATCGACTCTGCTTCGAGACGTTGGGCCCGCGAGTCCATAGATCGGTTTCCATGGTTATGGTCATACTGACCAATACCCCAACAAGCCCGAACTGGATTCGCGTTGCCACGACCCACCAAACAAGTGCCCGATCCCATGGCCGTTCGTGTGGTGCTCGTGGTGTTCATGGTCGGCCGCGACGAGCTGTCGATGGTGTGCAAGCGGCGCGACGGCCACCCAATGGCGGGGCCATACGAGTTGCTCGAGCGGTTCGTGTCTGCTCATGATGATCTCGATGCGGTGGCCCGGTCGATGGCCGAGGCGATCTTGCCCGCGCCAGCCCTGAGGTGGATCGAGCAGATCGGTGCGTTCGGGACCATGAACCGCCGTGGCATTGGCCCGATGGTGACCGTCGCCTATTCGACGGTGACGCTGGCGTTGCTGCACCCTCCGAGCGGCGTGCCCGAGGCGGTGAAGGCGTGTCGACGGGTGGATGTGGCGCGGGTGCTCGACCCTGATGCGTCGCCGGGTTCGACGGCCGATGTGGGGGAGATCGTGCGCGCCGCTCGTGCGCGCTTGCAGGAACGCATCGAGCGCGAGCCGATTGCGCTCGGGTTCCTGCCCAAGCAATTCACGCTCGGTCGGCTGCGGCGGGTGTACGAGGCAGTGTGGGACGTGGCGCTCGACCCTGCGAACTTCCGGCGCAAGGCGCTCGGCACCAAGGGTTTCGTGGTGCCCACCCGGTCGCTCGGGCCGGTGGTGCATCCAGGGGGCCGGCCAGCGCTCGAGTACCGCGCCGGACGGGGTGGAGAACTACGACCGCCGTTGTACCGGCTCGGGGCGGATGGGGCGCCGCGTCCGCCGCGCTGGGTGTGGCTGACCGAGGATGGAGCCGATGCCGATGCCGATGCCGATGCCGATGCCGATGCCGATCTGGGGCTCGGGTTCGAGGCCGAGTAGGCGGGCCGAGTCGACGCGGCGCGCCCAGGAAGTGCGTTTCTGGGTATTGGTCAGGGTGACCAGAACCCGAAATGGGTGTGATTGGCGACGCGCCCGTGAGGCTCGACCATGCTCGACGCCGTCGGCCGGGCCGATCAACGAGCGAGCTTGGTGGGCAACACCACGAACCCTTCCGCCGAGGCTGCCCGTCGCAGCGAAGCGTCGAAGGCCACGAATGTCTCCAGCGTCGGCACCACCGACGCCGCGGCCAGCGCCGTGCCCAGTTGCACCGCGTCGTAGGCGCGGAGCGGATGGCGAGTAACGCACCGAGCCGCCGATGCCAGCACCGCGTCGGTCACCGGCACCACTGCGAACGGTCCCTCTGGATCGTCGAGGTCGGCCTCGAACCCGGCGCTCAGCACGGCGGCGTCGGCCGCGTCGATCTCCCCGAGGCGTTGCTTGCGCCAGAACGCCGCACACACCTCGACCCGGGCGATGGACGCCACGACGAGCGGATCAGACAACGCACGCACCTCGTGATGTTGGCGCTCGGGCACGTACAACTTCACCAGCGCCGAGCTGTCGACGAAGGCGGTCACCGGCCGCGGGCCATCAGCTTGTCGAGCGCAGTGCCCGTCGCCGCTCGCTTGCCGGCGGCGTCGAGTGCGGCTCGCGACGGGCGGCGACCCGGCGAAGCTGATGACACCGCGAGCAACCCGGCCGCGGCCAGCCGCTCACGGATGGCTTGCGCCTCGGTGCCGGCAGTGTCGGGATCGGTGGCGGCGGCGAGGACAAGGGTCATGAACTCGTTCAGCGATCGGTCGCTCTTGCGGGCGGCTCGCTTGACCCGGGTGATGATCTCGTCGTCGGCTCGCCAGCTCACCTGTCCCATGCTTGCATGCTAGCAATCACGCAGGCACCGCGGCATCGCACGGCCGCCCTCACCAACCGAGGTTCACCGTCGTGGCGTAGCCGATCACGCCGTCGGTCTCGAGTTGATCCACCTCGGCGGTTGACAGGCCGAGCAACCCCTCGAGGATGGCCCGGTTGTCCTGCCCGAGGGTCGGTGCCGGCAGCGTGTTCCACACCGCCGGCCCTCGCGACAACGTGAGGGGGAAGGCAGGCACGCGGATAGCCCCGACGACGGCCTTCTCGACCGTCTCGTAGAACCCGCGGGCCACCAGCGTCTCGATCTCGGCCTGCTCGTGCGGTGGCACCACTCGTGAGGCCGGCACCCCCGCCGCGCACAACACTGCGGCGGCGGCTTCGGCATCGAGCGATTCACACCACTGGGAGATCGCCGAGTCGATGCGATCGTGCGCCGCCATGCGCTCGGCGACCGACAGCGCCGCGTCGGCAGCGGGCAGCCCGACGACGGAGCACAGCGCGCGCCACTGCTCGTCGGTCTCGATGGAGACGGCCAACCAGTCATCAGCTGGCACGTTGGCGTGACGCGACGGCCGATCGACGCAGCGATAGCACCCTTGCGGCGCAAGGACCCACGATCGGTTCACGATGCGGCCCAGCAACGTCCCCGACGACGAGTATTCGGCCACCTGCTCGGCGGTCATCTGGAGCGCGGTGCCGGTCTGGGGTGATTCGATGAGGGCGCCTTCACCGGTGCGGCGGTGATGATCGAGGGCCAGCACCAAGGCGATGGTGCCGTGCAAGCCGCCCAGCGCGTCGGACGCCGCGCCCACCATCTGCGGAGCACGGTCGGGTTCGCCGGTCATCCACGACAGGCCACTGGCCTGATCGATGGTGGGGGCGTAGCCGACGCGGTCCTTCCACGGACCCGACGTGCCAAAGGCGGGGGCCCGCAACATGATGATGTCGGGCTTGATGGCTCGCAGCTCGTCGTAGGACAGGCCGAGTTGATCCATGACCCGCGTCGAGTAGTTCTCCACCAGCACGTCGGACTCGGCGATGAGAGCCCGCAGCAGCTCCCGCCCGCGCTCGGTCTGCAGATCCAAGGTGATGTCGCGCTTGTTGGTGTTGGTGCCGTTGAAGAACGGGCTGGTCTCCCACCAACCGGGCTCGCTCATGGGGATGGTGGTGGCCATGCGGATGCCGTCGGGGCGCTTCACCGATTCGACGTGGATGACGTCGGCGCCCAACATGGCGAGGGGATGGGCGATGATCGGCCCGGCCCAGAAGGCCGTCATGTCGACGATGCGCACACCGGCGAAGGGCAGGGTGTCCGGAGCGGCACCCGCGGCCGCAGGTGCCACGGCAGCGCTGGCGGGCGCACCGGCCGCACCGGGGGCGGACTCGGCAGGCGCACCGGAGCCAGACACGGCGGACGCCACGGCGGAGCGAGATGTCAACTCAGCTTGCACCTCGGCGCGGTCGGCGCCCAGCAGCGGTGACGCCGAGAACGGTCGCCGCAGGAACGACGATGCGTGGTACCACACGTCGGGTTGGGTGAACCCGGAGCGGGGGTTGGCCACGAACTGCTGGCGTTCGATGTAGTGATCGAAGGTGGGGAGCGTGGCCCCGTTGCCGATGGGGGCCACGGGGATGCGGAGCATGGCGGCGAACTCGATGATCTCGTCGGTGGTGCGCTCACGGGACCATTCGTCGATGATGGCCGACAGCTCGTCGTGTCGCATGAAGCGGTTGTTCATGAGGCCGAGCGACGGGTCCTCCAGCCAGTCGAAGCGTTCGATCATGGTGCAGAAGTCGAGCCATTGCTGACCGGTCGTGACCCACAGGCCGATCCAACCGTCCTTGGTGGGATGCACGCACGGGACGGGGTCGGTGCGGACCGGTCGATAGGGGAAGCCGGTGGTGTCCAGGAACGTGATGGGGAACATGTGATGGGTGAGTTGCATCACTTCCAGGCCGGACACGTCGATGAGCTCGCCGCCGCCGGAGATGTCGGCGCGGGCCTTGGCCACCAACACCCCGAGGGCGCCCAAGGTGCCGAGGGCGTATTCGCCGTGCGCACCGCCCATCATGATGGGTGTGCCGCCGGTGGGTCCGTGGTTCCACGCCGAACCGCTGAGCGCCTGCCAGATGAACTCGTTGCTGGGGCGATCGGTCCACGGGCCGGTGAGGCCGTAGCCGGTGAGGGCGAGCACCGATGCGTGTGGGGCGAGGCGCTGGAGTTCGTCGACGCTGCATTCGGGCCGGGCGCACAACGTCGATCGCTCCGACCACACGATGACGTCGGCGATGGTGAGCAGCGATCGCAGCAGCGCGAGATCGTCGGCGCTCTCGGGGTCGATGACGATGCTGCGCTTGGAGGTGGACAGGAACTGGAACAGCACGCCACCGACGTCGGGGTCGATGGCGGCGCCGCTGGCCGAGCGTCGACGGAGGCGGTTACCGCCGGGGGGTTCGACGATGATCACGTCGGCCCCGGAGTCGGCGAGGATCTTGGTGCAGTAGGCACCGGCGATCCCCTCGGACAGATCGATGACCCGGAACGACGATTCGAGCGGTGTCGCGGTGTGGCCTGCCATGGACGCGCAACGTAGTGCGGCCCGCGAGGGGTGTCGCGCCGGGGCCATGGGACGACCCCGACCACATCTCTGCAGTTGTCAAGGAACATTGACGCGCACCAACGGAACCAGACGGCGCCGCGCCGCCACCTAGCCCCAGTGCCGATTCGGCCCGGCCCGGGGCAGTTCGGTGCCGTCGGGCAAGGTGATGCGTAACGTGCGATCGGCGGAGAGTTCGAGCTGCCAACCCTCGGCGTGGATGCGGGCATGATGCTTGGCGCAGGTGGGGAGCAGCAGCTCGATGTCGGTGTCGCCACCGTCGTCCCATGCACGCACGTGGTGGATGCGACATCGCGCCACCGAGGCGCTGCACCCGGGAATGGCACAGGTGGCGTACATGGCCCGCAGCGCTCGTCGCTGGGCTCGGTTGGCCAAGCGGGCGTCTCGTCCTTGATGCAGGTTGCCGGGGGCAAAGGCCAGCGCCCCGTTGCGCACGACGATGGGATGGATCTTGGTGCGGGGCCGTGTGAGCAACTCGATGAGGAACGGCACCGGCACCTCGAGCGGCATACCGAAGTCGATCTCGATGTCGTCCTTGGTGGCGTCGACCACGACCGAGACGTCCACACCACCGGTTTGGGAGGTGAGCGTGGACCCGTCGGGCAACCGTCCGGTGATCAACGCATCGAGGGCGAGGGCACGCAGATGGTTCTGCTTCTCGATGGGGTCGGTGGGACAGTTCTCGGGCGTGGGCATGGCGTAGATCTGGGCGAGCGCGGCTTCGAGGCGTGCCGCCATCTCAAACGCGAGCTGCGGGTCGATCTGGCCGGCCAGATGGAACATGCCGGTCTCCATGTCGGTCCACCAGCGAAGTGAGGTGTCACGTCGTTGGCGGGCGGCGCGGCAGATGCCGAGCACTCGACGGATGTCCCGGGAGGTGCGAGCAAGGTGTTGGCGGAACTGGTCGACGCTGTGCGTACATGCTTGTGCGACAAGGGCATCGGACCGTTCCCGCATGAGGCGCGCCACTGCGGGCTCCTGGGCTCGGAGCGAGTCGGCGAGGGCATCGGCATGGCCGGCTGTGATGGAGCCCCACGCGAGCGCTTCGTTGATGGCGGGCACGTCGGCGAGTTGGCGGGCTCGTTGGATCATGCGATCGGCGGCGTTCATGTTGATGCGAGAGGCCTCGGCGATGTCCCGCTCGGCGACGGATGAGACCGATGCGATGGCGCCGACGAGGCTGAGCTTGCGGGCCTGGCACCACGACAGGAGTTGTTCGACGTCACGTAGCTGGGCGACGAGGCCGTCACGATCGGCGGCGTCGGCAGCAGCGATCGATTGCACCAGCGCCATGGCGCGCGCCGAGGCCGCGGTGGCGGGGTCCTCGGTGCTCGGCGTGGACGCAGCGGTCATGGTGATCATGATGACAAGGGGGGGTGATGAAAATGGTTGGCGCCTCGGGGGAGCGGCGTGGACACGTGAGTCATGCGGGACATGGTGACGAGGGGGTGTAACGAAAACGCGAACGGGGGCTGAGCACATCCGACAGAGCGACCGCAGCAGACGACAGCATCAGCGAACACCCCCTCGGTATGGTCATCACATGGCACGTGCAGAAGCTCAGATGGTCACCGGTGCTCGGGCCTCGCTCGCCGAGGATTCGCCGTTCCGGCTCATGTGTCAGGCGTCCGCGCTCATCGACTTGATGACGCGGCGGCCGGGCATCGACCTGATCGAACCGAGCATGCGGAATGTGAGCGATGGCGATGTCTTCGAGACGTTCGTTACCAGTGGCATCCGTGAGACGGCGGCACTGGCGATGGCGGTGGCGGTGATGCATCCCGATCTGTTCGTGGCGGCGCGCATCCGGGCCGCGCTGAAAGATGTGAGCATCCCCAATGCGCCGCGATGGTTGGGGTCGATGGATCGCATTGTGGTCACCGATGCGATGGTGCAGGCCGATCCGTTCGGCGACGGTGAGATCGTGGTGATGTCGTGGCGTTGGCCCGGCAGCGTGGTGACGGGCGGACCGACGGCGAGCGCGATGGTGCATGTGGAGCACACGCTGGGGACGGTGGTGAAGACGGCGATGGTGGTGCCCGAGCCGATGGCCGATCTGCGCGAGATGTGGGAGCAGTCCGAGGGTCTGCGGGTGACGAGGCAGTCGATCGGGTTGGCCGATGCGCGGTCGCGTGTCATCGATGCGATCGCCAACGGTGATGCGCGTGCGTGGCATCGCGAGACCGAGACGTGGCCGTCGTGTCGGGCGCTGATCGAGTGGATGGTGCGTCAGGCGCCCAGTGGTGGGACGGGGTATCTGCGGGCGCCGTGGTCGGCGTCAGATCGCGAGGATCTGTTGGCGGGGTTCTTGGCGTCATCGGAGGCGGCAGAGCTGGCGACGGCCCGCGGTGTGGACCTCGACCTGGTGTACGACTTGGCCGATCCGCTCGTTTGGTTCGGTTGCGACTACGGGGTGGGCGATCCGCTGCGGTGGAGCCCCGATTCGGTGTACCTCGTGATGGTGAGTTGGTTTCCGCAAATGGTGCTCGGGCTCGATGTGGAGGAGTTCGAGCATCTGCCCGACGTGTTCGCGGCGTTCGTGCGGTACACGCATGGTCGGCGACGAGTGCAACCTGAGTTGACAGATGAGACGCTGGAGGCGGTGGAGCGATGGCGGCACGAGTTCGTGCGGCTCATGGAGTTGGCCTCGGCGGACTCGGAGCATGACGACTTCGATGATGAGCCTGATGAACCGGCGTGACGAGCCCCACGCGCCGGGCCTGCTCGGTGACGGGGCCAAGGCGAGGCAATAGCGGGGCGATGATGTCACTCCCCCGGCGTACGTTGACCGGCGCCGGATGGTCCGGCGATGAGGGGAGGAAAGGTTGCCGAGGTTCTCGGTTCAGGCACCGGAGATCTGGATGCAGTGGTACGACGTCGAGGCGGACAGCGAGGACGAGGCTCGAGCCAAGGTGATGATCGGGCACGGCACGCCGATCGACGGCCCGACCTACATCGACACCCTCGACGATGTGGTGGGGGACTGGTTGGTGCTCGGCTCGCAAGAGGCGGAGGGGTTGAGCGGGTAGCGCGCTGATCGGCCAGGTGGCCAACTGGTGGGCGTGGATCGGTCAGGTGTTCAACGGTGTTCGACGGGGAGTGCTCCCCATTCTCAGAATCGACCTTCGCTCATACGTTCTCCTGACGACATTCGTCGCACACCAAAGGAGAATCCATCATGAAGAAGAAGTTGAGCGGTACTGCCGCGCTGAGCTTGGCCTCGATCGCCGGAAGCGTCGGGATCGGCGCAGGAGCAGCCTCGGCGGCGTCGACCGTGTACGCCGGCGGATTCGCTACGTGCGCAAGTCCCATCGGGTCCATCGCCGCGTCGAGTATCTCGGTGTGGCTCGACAGCGGGGCCTACGCGTCGGTCGGTACGAGCGCTCTTCCGTGGCAGACGGGTTTGTATCGGATGTCGTTCAGTTCGATGCCGTCCGCCGGTACCGGGGCATGGGTGATGGTGCGTTGCAACAACTTCACGTGGCACCCGGGTGATCACTGGTACCGCACGTCGTACAAGCCCGATTGGCGCAACACGACCGGGGATCACAACTTCCTCAACGTCTGATCGGTCGTGGTCACACTCGGGCTCCAACTCCAGGTATCGGCGGTGGGTGCGCGAGTAGGTGTCGGGCTGGTCGTGTTCGGGCGACACGACCGGCCCCCGCACCTTCGCTCCGGACCTCGACACCCGCATCGCAAGCCAGGTGCAGGCATGGAGAGGGTTCAGGCAAACCGTTGAGCGACATGTCCCCTCGGGCATGTCCGTTGCGGACTTCCTGAATCGCCCCGTGATTTGTGGAGGCTCCAACCCTTGAGAGGATGGAGTCGTGGCAGGAAATGGAAAGCGGGGCCGGCCGCCGTATCCGGCAGAGTTGCGGCAGCGTGCGGTGCGGATGGTTGTTGATCATCAGCGTGAGTACACGTCGCAGTGGGCGGCGATCTCGGCGATCGCGGTGAAGCTCGGTGTGCATCGCGAAACGCTGCGCGGCTGGGTCCGCACCGCGGAGACTGATGCTGGGCAACGCCCGGGCCTGACGAGCGAGGACCGCGACCGGATCAAAGACCTCGAGCGTGAAGTGCGTGAGTTGCGTCGCACCAACGAGATTTTGAAGGCGGCCGCGTCTTTCTTCGGAGCGGAGCTCGACCGCAACTCCAAGAAGTGATCGCGTTCATCGACGCTCACAAAGACAGCGTCGTTGGTGGACTGCGGTGGGGAGTCGAGCCGATCTGCGAGGTGTTGCAGGTCGCTCCCAGCAGCTACTACGCGGCGCGTTCGCGGCCCAAATCACGGCGAGCGGTACGGGACGAAGTGCTCAAGGTCGAGATCGCTCGGGTGTATGGCGAGAACAACGTCGTCTACGGCGCCGACAAGGTGTGGACCCAGCTCAACCGTGAAGACATACGCGTGGCGCGTTGCACCGTGGAACGGTTGATGGGTGTGCTGGGGTTGTCGGGAGTCAAGCGGGGCCACGCGTTCACGGTCACGACCCGCCCCGATGACACGCTGCACCGTCCCGCCGATCTGGTCGCACGACAGTTCGCGGCGGCGGCCCCGAACCGGTTGTGGGTCGCTGACTTGACCTACGTCAAGACGCACTCGGGATGGGTGTATGTGGCGTTCATCATCGACGTGTACTCCCGGATGATCGTGGGTTGGCAAGCATCAACGTCGCTACGTTCGGACTTGGCGATCGACGCGCTCGAGATGGCCGTGTTCAACCGGCTACGCGCCGGGAACGACCTGTCGCAGTTGATCCATCACAGTGACCGCGGCGTCCAATACCTTTCCATCCGCTACACCGAACGCCTCGCCGCAAACGACATCGTGGCGTCGGTCGGTTCACGCGGGGACAGCTACGACAACGCGCTCGCGGAGTCGTTCAACGGGCTCTACAAGTGGGAACTGATCTACCGGCAAGGACCATGGCAAGGCCTCGAGGACGTCGAGTTCGCCACCCTCAACTACGTTGAATGGTTCAACCATCGACGGCTTCACAGCGCCATCACCCAAGAAGCCAGCTACACCACACCCGCCGAGCACGAAGCGGCCTACTACCGTCAGAACACACCGGCCCTCGAGCCGGTCACCCAATAAACCGAGCCTCCATCAAACACGGGGCGATTCATTCCAGCCGCATTGCCGTGCCCGTAGGGTGTTGGCGCCGTCATACCGCACATTCATCACAAGGCAGGGACAATCATGGGCGAGAGGCCGGGTCTGCCCAACGCGACCCGATGGTTCCAGAGTCAGGGCACCCCGTGACCGAGCCGGTGGAGGGATTCGGTCCGCTGACCGTTCTCGGCCGCGGCGGGTTCGCCGTGGTGTACCGGGGCGTGCAGCCCGACATCGCCAGGCCGGTGGCGATCAAGGTCATGAACTTCCCGCTGGAGGATGAAGCCAGTTGGGATCGCTTCAAGCGCGAGTGCAGCCTTTCAGGTCGTTTGTCGGGGCATCCCAACGTCGTCACCGTGTTCCAGACCGGACGAGCCCACGATGGCGTGCCGTTCCTCGTGATGGAGCTGTGCGAGGGTGGCTCGTTGCGTGAGCGGCTTCGTGCCGATGGCCCACTCCCCGCAGATGACGTGCTGGCGGTGATCGGCAAGATGGCCGGTGCGCTGCTGGCCGCTCACGAAGAAGGCGTCTTGCACCGAGACGTCAAGCCGGAGAACATCCTCATCGATCGCTTCGGCGAACCGAAGCTCAGCGACTTCGGCATCGCCCGCCTGGCAGCCACCGCTGGCGATTCGTCATCGACCACCAGTTACACGCCTGACCACTGCGCGCCGGAACAACTCAACGGCAACGGCGCCACAACAGCATCCGATGTGTACAGCCTGGCGTCGACGGCCTATCACCTGCTCACCGGAACGAGTCCGTTCCGCACCGGGGGCGTCGAGTCGATCGGTGAGCTCATCACTCGCAAGCTCCAGCATGAAGTGCCGGTGATCGAGCAGGACATCCCCGAGACTCTGCGATGGTTCATCACTGAGGGGCTGGCGCTCGACCCACGGGCGCGGCCGTCGTTGAACGAGCTCGTGAGCCGCATTGGTGGTTCGACGGCTCCGATGCGGGATCGCCGGCCGTTGCCCGAGAGCCCACCGGACACCGACGCGACCGTGGCGCGGCCTCGGGCTGCGGTACTGAACTCGCCGCCGACGCCGCTACTGCCGCCCCCGGCGTTGGTTCCACCGGTCCCAGCGGTGCCGAGCGTGATCGTCTCGCCACCCGAAGATGAGAGCGATCTGGTCGTGCCCGACGCCACGGTCGTGCGCCGAGTCCCTGGCGAAGCAATTCTCATTGACGGCGTTCCCATCGGTCGATCGCCCGAGCCGAGTAGCGCCGACACGCCCCGGCGATACGACGGCGCAATGGAAACCAAGCATCGTCGACGCGCGCTTGCCCTCGCGTCGGCATGCATCGTCGCGACCATCGCAATCGCGGGAGCGGCCTTCGCGGTCGCTTCGAGGGGCGGTGACGATCAAGCTGGTGCGGGCACAGACACGACGTCAGTGAGGGCGGCCGCGTTGTCCGGGGTCACGACCACGACGGCACTTGGAAGTGCGTCGTCGACGGTGACGATCGCATCGTCGGTTGCGCCGGATGGCGCGCCCACCTCGGTGCTGCCGGCGACGGGTCCCGGCTCGGGTCCATCGTCGGGAGGCCAAACGGCAACGCCGGTCAAGGGGACGGCGACAACCGTCGGAACCGCCGTCTTGCCAGCGACGATCGTCCCCGCAGTGCCCTCACCGACGGCGACGACAGCCGGTGTTCGCGCTGACACCACGGCAACGTCGGCGACGACCACGCGAACAACCGCAAGCCCGTCGACCCCGATCACCGGGACCTCGGTCAGTGGGGCGGCGACGACGTCGACGACTCGGGCTCCGTCGACGACTTCGACCTCTACGGCGACCATCGCTGCCGGCGCTCCCGGGGCACCGGTGTGGAACGGAGTGGTTGAGTTTGCGGCCAACTACATCGTCATCGCATTCGGGGCCGCGAGCCCGAACGCCAGCCCGGTCACGGACTACCAGGTATCGGTCGACGGCGGTCCGTTCGTCAGTGTCGGCGTCGTCACATATTGGCGACACAACGGTCTCAGCTACGGACAGACGCACTCGTACCTCGTGCGGGCCGTCAACTCGCAGGGACCAGGACCAGCTGTTGCCGGCAGCGGGTCGACCACAGCCTTTGCGGTGCCGCCGTTCTCCTTCTGTCCCAACAACATGGGGATCAACCCGCTCGACTACAACGTGCCGAGGCGCGACGCGACGGCCGCTGATGGTGCGGTGTGTAGCTCGATCTTCTGGCAGTTCAATGATCCCGGCCAACACATGACGTGGTATCCGCCGCCGGCGGCGACCCAAGCGGCGACGTTGCACGTCCGTTACTCGAATGGATACGGACGAGCGGCCACAACGACCGTGACAGCCAGTGGCTCGACGCAAACGGTGACGTGGGCGCCGACGGGGTCGTGGCAGACATGGCAGACCAAGGACATCCCGATCACGCTCGGGGTCACGACGGTTCGCATGGACTGGAGTGGCGCCAGCGGCTTCACTGGCGACGAGGCGACCTCGTCGAGCCTCAACATCGACCAGGTGCGGATCACTGTTCCGTAGTGATGTGGGGGGCGTCGTCGCTCGAGCGCTGTAGTTGGTCGATAACGGACGACGGTGATGCGCCGATCGATGGCTCTTCACCGTAGCGGTCACAGTTCCGTCAGTGGCGATCGCGCTGTCCGCCGGGGTGCCACGCGGTGCGCCAGATGAATTCACTGCCGATCTGCTTGCTCGCCCCTCGGGTGCCGCGTAGTCAGTGGGGTTGATCGCAACGGGCGCAGCGCGTGGGACCCGGGTTCGAACCGGCCCAGTCACGACGAACACTTCGCCCGTTCCACCACCCAATGAGCGAAGGACGAGACCCCGAGATGTCGAAGACGAGTGTCGTAGTCCGACTGATGGAAGGCGATCGGCTCGAGTGTCACGTCGTGTCTCCTCGACGCGAGACCTTGACGCTTACCGGCCGCGTCGGGCAGCTGGAGCCCGACACCGTCGAGGGCTCGCATCTGTTGACGGGCAATCCTTCGCTCGTCACCAACGCATGGGCGTTCGCCAAGTTCACGCACTTGACGGTGAGCCTCCCCAGCCAAGACGAGCAAAAGGCCGCGGCCAAGCGCGCCGAGGCCCATCAAGAGATGACCGAGTGGATCGCCGATCTTGCCGACGACCCGGAGCGAACGACCAAGGGTGGTTGGTGCTCGGGCTGCTTCGAGGATGCGGATCATCACAAGATGAACATGCCGTTGGGTCACCTTCCCGCATACCTGTGCAGCGCGTGCGGAACGCCGACGCTGCCGTGCGCGGCGCCCGGCTGCGAGATTATGGCCATCCGAGAACGTGGCGGCCTGCGGATGCCGCGCTACTGCGCTGAGCATCGCCATGACATACCGAGCTTCGCCAAGGCCGCCGACAAGATGGCCTCGCTCAGTGACTATGAGACCTTCCTCGAGTTCGAAAAGGCGAACCTCAGCAAGGCCACCAAACTCGCTGGTGTCGCGATCTCGTCCATCGCGCTAGCCGCGCCGGCGGCCCTACTCGCAGCGCCCGCCATCGGTGGCGCAGTCGGCACCCTCGTCGGTGGCTACAGCGGTGCTGCCGCATCGAGTTACGGGCTGGCGCTCCTCGGTGGAGGTTCGCTGGCCGCCGGCGGGCTGGGCATGGCCGGCGGCGCCGCTGTTGTCACGGCGTTCGGTGGCGCCTTGGGCGGTGCGGTCGGTGCGTCGGTCATGAACGCGTACGTGCGTGAAGACGACTCGTTCCACATCGAGCTGTTGCAAGGTGGTCGAGGCGTGCCGGTGGTGGTGTGCAACGGCTTCCTCAGCGAGAGCGACAGGGGGTGGGGCGAGTGGCGCAACCTCGTCACCACGCGATACCCCGACTCGCCCGTGTATCGGGTGCACTGGGGCGCCAAGGAGCTCAAGGATCTGGGCATTCTCGCGTCGTTCGGACCGGCGAAGCTCGCGGGCGCCGCCGCCATCAAAGAGGCGGCGCTGTCGGCCACCAAGGTGGGGGCGAAGAAGCTCGGTCCACTCGGCCCGGTGTTGTTCGCCGCTCAGCTGGCCAAGAACCCTTGGCACGTTGCCAAGGTCCGGGCGAACAAGACCGGTGCCGTCGTGGCCGACCTGTTGGCGCGCACCGAGGTGGACTCGTACGTGCTCATCGGCCACAGCCTCGGGGCGCGGGCGATGGTCGTCGCCGCCCAGGCCTTGGGGACCAAGAAGGAGGGCGACGGTCCGCGCATCGAAGCCATGCATCTCACCGGTGCGGCCATCGGAGCCGAGAGCGACTGGGACACGCTCACCGCTCGTGTCGATGATGCGGTCTACAACTACCACTCGACCGACGACAACGTCCTGAAGTATCTGTACACCGTTGCCGAGATCGGCCAGCCAGCGGCTGGGCTCGGGGGCTTCGTGTCGGGGTCGTCCAAGGAGCTGAACCCGAAAGTGAGGAATATCGACGTCTCGGCCCAGGTCGAGAGGCACTCGGACTACTACGAGAACGTCACGTTCCTGTGAGGGCGTGAAGCTGTTGAGCGAGTTGGGGTTCGACGAGGCGGTAGCGGGGCGGTCAGCCGCTACTTGCAGGCGTCGGCCGGGACCTGCATGTCGAACTCGGTCGCCGGCCCCACGCCGCCGCCCTTCGTTCTTGCCTCGACCTTCAGGTAGATCGTCTTGCCAGCGGGCACTGGTCCGATCTCGAGCGGTGAGCTATCTGTTGGGTACCACGTGCCGGCGCTGAGCCAGATGCCGTTGGGCGACGAACGGCGCGAAAAGCGGTAACCCTTGGTGTTGACCCAATCCGACGGACCAGTGAACGTCAGAAGCCACCCTCGGCCCGCGATGCACGTGACCGCGCTCACTGGCATCGAGGGTGCAGCGGACGAGAGGTCGATAGTCGTCGGAGTCTGTCTCGCCGTCGTCGGTGTGACGACCGATGGCCTGACGGCTGTCGACGGTCGTGCAGCCGTGGAGGGTGTAGCAACGGTCGTGGACCGGATGGGCGGAGTCTTGTCGGACGACGGCTCGAGCGACCCGAGGATCGCCACCCCGATGCCGATCAGAACGACAGCGATCACCAGATCCTTGGTGCGGCGGTGGCGACGTGCAGACTTCTTCCGCGGACGCGAAGCGCCTGGCGCGGGGAACCGACGCTGCGTCTTCGCGTGTGGCCACTGCGACGATCGCCCTGGATGGGGAAGCGACCTGATCGGCTCTGGCGCCACGACCCTCGGGACAGTGGCCGGCGTGACGAGCAACGAAGCGGACCTTCGGACGCAGTGCTCGATCTCGTCGTAGCGGAGCAACCCCGCCTCGCTGGTGACCACAGTGATCAACGCGTCGATGGTGCACACCGATACGCCGTCGATCTGCTGGTACGGCTGCGGGAGTTGCGTCCCGACGAACGCGAGCACGGGTCGAACGGGTCGGTCGAGATGCTTCGCCAGTTGCTCCGCTTCCCACCGAACCGTCGCTGTCTCGTGCCGAATCGGTCGGCGCCCTTGCCACAGTGTGCCGGAGCCTTGCGTGAGGCGACCGGCCCAGGTCTTGGTGTCGATGACCCATACGCCCGTCGGCCCGATGACGACGTGATCGATGTTGGCCTTGTGGCGAGGTACGCGCAGATCGTGGAGCGCGACGAAGCCGGGCGGCAACCACGCAAGCCGCGCTGCGGTGTGGGCCTCTCCGTCGGCGCCGCGCTCCCAGTTGTCCGCTTCTGATTCGAGCTTGCGCGCCTTGTCCCGCAGCTGCTGGGCGCGCAAACGCGCCGATCCACCTGCCCCGTGCGCATCTGAGGACATGAAGGGCCCGTAGGCCCGCCGCGCGAGTCGGTGGAGAGGGGTCCCACCCCACCGGGATGTCGCGACCCCGCGCACCGACAACGACGCTTGTGTCGCCCCAATGGTGATGACACCTTGCCAATGTGTTGCGACGACGGCAGCGACGGATTCCTGACGACAAGGCGCTACAGATCCTTCGGGAGTCAGCGCGGCGCAACAAGTGGATCGTGGCCGCCGCCGTCGGTGCCACGTTGGTGCTGGCGTCCCTCGTCTACTTCGTAGCCACGGTCTTCGGTTCAAGCCCGGGGGCCCGCGGCTTCATGGTGGGCAGTGTCATCACAGCACTGGTCTGCTTCATCTTGTGGCTCTTCATCGAGACGAGCGGCGCGCGTAGCTGGATCGTCGGCGGACTGGGTGAGGGGTGGACATCGGAAGAGCTCCGCAAGCTTGGCCCGGAATGGGTCATCGTCGAATCGATCTCGCTTGGTGGCTCTGACATCGACCACGTTGCCATCGGCCCGCCGGGAGTGTTCGTCATCGACTCGAAGTTTGTCGCCGCTCGTCCGCGCCCGTCGACCGAGTCGCCCACTTCGGCCGAGCTCGAGCAGGCTCAATCCGTTGCACGGCAGGCTTCTCGCGTGCACCTCATGACCAAGTCCGTATGCGAGCAGACATGGGTGCGACCTGTCGTGGTGGAGTGGGGGCCAGCGGTGAGCGCTAACGACAACCTGCGTGTCGTGTCGAGCGTCGAGTTCGTAGCTGGTCAGGCCTTCGCATCATGGCGGACGATCATCACCGCCCGGCCGACGATCGTGTCACCACATCACGTGATCGCCATCGCCGAGAAGTTGGAGCGACAGAAGCGCACCTCCCTCAAGCGGTAAGCCGCGTGAGGTGCAGCCACCCCACTTCAAGCCGCTGTCACGCCCGATGTGTACTTTGCGGACACGGGCAAGCTGCGGGTGCGCGCAGGTGGTTGGAGGGCGAGTTGGGCGAGGTTCCGGTTCCGCTGACGGAGGAGTATCTCCGATCGGTTGATTGCTGGTTCGACACCGATCGGGTGCCGGGCGACTCGGCTATGACTGCGTTCAAGCGCCGAGCGCGCTTGCATCAAGCGCTGTGGCGCCAGGAGCGTGGGTTGCCAATCGGGGTCCACGAACACCGGAACGAGGCTCGTCCCGTCGGCAGCAGGCTTGCGTTCGACATGACCTACCCTCCGACTGAGAACTTCATCACGCCCGCCGCACTACGTGCAGTTCGCGCTCGGCTCGAAGCCGGGGCAAGAGAGAGGGGCGAGACTCTCGACGAGCGACGACTTCATCGGGACCTGCTCTCGTCGATGCCCATGTGCTTCAACCTGTTCGGTGACCTGTGGGCTGAGTGCGATGCAGGTAAGCGCACGGATGCGGCCCGGCGCCTCTTCGGCGCCCCAGGCGTGACCACGAGTGTGAAGTTCGAGCACTCACCGGGACGAAACGATTCGCTGTACCTCGGCAACCGCAGTGCGTTCGATGTCGCCTTCTATGTCGAGCTGGACAACGGCGGCATGGGGATCGTCGGTGTCGAGACGAAGTACCACGAGCACGCGATCCGCACCTCGTATCCGAAGACCAACGACGCGGGGAAGCTCGCACGTCGTGATGCTGCGAGAGCACGTCATTGTGAAGTCGCCGAGCGCAGCGGTGTGTTCCGCCCAGGTGCGATCGAGGAGATCGAGGGAAGCGACCTGCATCAGATCTGGCTCGATCATCTCTTGGTGCTATCGATGCTGCAGCACAGGGCCAAAGCGGCCGGATGGGCGAAGTTCGTGCTGGTGCACCCAGCGAAGAACCCGAGCTTCGCCAAGGCCTGTGAGCGGTACTCGGAGCTGCTGTCCGACGACTCGACCTTCGCCGCGTTGACGATCGAGGAGATCCTCGAGAGCGGACTTCTTCGAAGCGAGTCAGTGGCGTCGCTTCGGACCCGCTATTTGTGGGAGGAGTGAGGAGTGCCGGTGCACCGGGATCGAACAGCTGTGCCTTGGGCCGGTGGCCCAGCAGAACCCTCGGTACCGCCAGCGCAATGTCGCCACCGGAGGCTCCGCCAGCTTCGACAAGCCTCATGATGCACAGGCAGCTGGCCGACGGAGATAGGCAACCGTCTACAGTCGGAAACGAAGTCTTCTAGAGGGGTAGTCGTGGCGAGACCCGCACCGGAGATCGGATATGGGCGCGATTGGTGGGCGTCTCTGAGTGACCTCGAAGGTCGTGACGCGCGCCAGGTCAACGATGCCATGCGGATGTTCTGCGAGAACCCCGCCGCCCCCGGCCTCAACCTTGAGATGCTGTATGGCGATCGCCGCCTGCACTCGATCCGCGCCTCCGACTCGATTCGCATCCTGCTGGCCAAGGAGGGCAACGTCTTCGTCTTCCTCGAGGCTGGTCAGCATGACGACATCTACGACCGAGCCAGCCGGATGCGGTTCATCGCCAACCGGGCCACCGGATTCGTCGGCCTGATACCACTCGAGGTCGACGACAACGAAGCCCAATTTCAGAGGACCACAGCGGACCACAACGAGGCCACGGACGCAGCCCCGGTCGTAGGGCTGCTCGACCACTGGACTGATGCTGAGCTCGCCGAGGCCGGCTTCGCAGAGGACCATGTTGCAGCGCTCCGCGGATGCGTCGCCGAGGATCACCTGTGCATGCTCGACATGCCGGAGGATCGCATCGAGTTGGCCATCGACCTGCTCGAACTCACGCCCGACGAATGGCGCACCCCTGCCTTCGATCCTGCCGCAGCAGCTGAGGCGCGCATTCGGCAAGCACTTCTCGCCAGCCCTGACTCCTTCACCCAGCTGTTGTCACCCGAGGAGGCCGCGGCAATCGCAACGGCGCCCATCGAGGACTGGATGGTGTTCCTTCATCCCGATCAGCGTCAGGCAGCGACTCCTCGTCACAGCGGTCCGGCCAGGGCAAGGGGCTCAGCAGGCACCGGGAAGACTGTCGTTGCGCTACATCGAGCTGCGGAATTGGCCCGTCGTTTCGACGAAGAAGGCGAGCAGGGGCAGATTCTGTTCACCACCTTCATCAAGAACCTCCCACCGGTCTTCGAGTCACTGTTCCAACGGCTGCCGGCAGTGCCCGCTGATCGCGTCGAATTCATCAACGTCGACAAGCTTGCCTTCCGGATCTGCAGCGATGCGGGCGATCGCCCGACTATCGATCCCCGCATGGTCGAGGCCGCGTACGCCAGCGCCTTCAAGACCGTCGTGAAGCCAGGGTCGCCGCTCGATGGGTTCTCGCGTGAGTACCTACGAGCAGAGATCACAGCGGTCATCAAGGGGCGCGGACTCAAAACCATCGACGACTATCTCGGCGTCGAGCGCACGGGTCGCAAGACCCGCTTCACCGAGGCGCAGCGCCGCCAGGCCTGGCAGCTCCGGACGGATTGGGACAGTCAGATGGCAGCGCGCAACACCATCGACTTCGCCGACATCGTGGTCAGAGCACGCGATCATGCCCGTCGTCTCACGGCGCCGCGATATCGAGCGGCCATCATCGATGAAGCGCAGGATCTTACTCTCGTCGGCCTGCAACTCATTCGTGCGTTGGTGAATGGGCCGCAAGGTGGAGACCGACCCGATGGGCTGTTCATCGTGGGGGACGGAGCGCAGCGCATCTACGCCGGGGGTTTCACACTTCGACAAGCCGGCGTGGATGTGCGTGGCCGCACCACAGTGCTCAAGATCAACTACCGCAACACGCGCCAGATCATCACCGCCGCCATGGCCGTCGCCGGCAACTTGATGGTCGATGATCTCGGCGACAAAGAGCGCCGAGGCGACGCCTCGACCGGAACCCAACGCGACGGGATCAAGCCAGTCCTGAAGGGTTGCGATTCCCACGACGACGAGCTCGCGTTCGTGATCCGTCAGATCCAAGACCTCACGACCGACGACAACGTCAGCCTCGGTGACCTCGCAATCGCAGTCGCCACGAACGATGAGGCAAAGCGAGTGCGTGAGGCACTCGACCGAGAGGGCATTGCGAACCAGGCGCTCGAGTCCTACGACGGCCGTCCGAACAATGCGGTCAAGGTCGGCACCCACTTCCGTATCAAGGGGCTCGAGTTCAAGGTCGTATACCTCCCGTTCCTGGGCGCAGCCGATTTCCCGAGGGCACAACGCCCAGGGCAAGACGGCGTCGAGTACGCCGAACAACGCGACCTCGCGATTTCGCAACTCTTCGTTGCCATGACCCGAGCTCGTGACGGCCTGTTCCTCACCTTCACCGGCCATCCCAGTGATGTCCTCGGCCCGGGGATCGATGCCTTCGAAGTGATCTGAGCCGCGATGTCACACCTGCCTCGTACCGTCGTCAGTTAGCCAAGAACCCGATCGGATCCCCAGTGGATGTCTTCAAACTCCGCGATGAGTTGATCAGCGACTACAAGTCGTACGTCACCAGCTTCATGGCCCTGCGTGATCCGCGCATCAAGATGCGCGTGACTGACAGCCTGAACGAGGGGCGCCTGTGGCCCGAGCCTCGCGTCGGTCTGAACCCCGCATTCGAATCTGGCGGATCAGTTGACGCGCTGGTGGACGAAGGCCTGTTGCACGCCGCATGTCGGGACATCTTCCGAGTCGACAAGTCGCCGCACGACCCGATCGGCAAGCCGATGCGGCTGCACCGTCATCAGGTCGACGCCATCCACGAGGCGAAGGCCGGCCGCAACTACGTGCTCACCACGGGCACCGGCTCTGGAAAGAGCCTCTCGTACATCGTGCCCATCGTCGATCACGTGCTCCGCAATGGCACCGGCAAGGGCGTGCAGGCCATCGTCGTCTATCCGATGAACGCACTGGCCAACAGCCAGGAGAAGGAACTCGAGAAGTTCCTCAACTTCACCCCGACGGGCAAGGCCGCCGTCCGCATCGCCAAGTACACGGGGCAAGAGCAAGGCGAAGCGCGCGAAGCCATCCTGCAGAACCCGCCCGATGTGATCCTCACCAACTACGTCATGCTCGAGTTGATCCTCACCCGGCTCAAGGACCAACCCCTTGTCCGCAGGGCCCAAGGGCTGAGGTTCCTCGTGCTCGACGAGTTGCACACGTATCGGGGCCGCCAAGGCGCTGACGTCGCAATGTTGGTGCGTCGCGTACGTGAAGCATGCAACGCCACCGAGCTGCAATGCGTTGGTACGTCGGCCACGTTGTCGACCGAAGGGACGTACCGTGAGCAGAAGGCCGCGGTGGCTGGCGTTGCGTCGATGCTCTTCGGGGACATCGTCGATGCCGAGAGCGTCATCGGCGAAACCTTGCGGCGCGCCACGCCTCCGCTCGATCACACTGACCTGGACGTACTCGATGCCCTGAAGGCACGGGTACGCAAGGGCCCGGCGGGTTGCCCAACGACGCAAGCCGAGCATGAGGCTGACCCTCTGTCGAGTTGGATCGAGTCGACGCTCGGACTCCAATCCGACGGCGCCCGCCTGGTGCGCATGACGCCCCGGCCGATCACGGGCAAGAGCGGTGTCGCCAGTGAGCTGGCCGAGCTGCTCGGTGACGTCGAGGTCGACGACTGCGCTGACACGATCAAGGCGCAGTTGATGATCGGCAATCACGAGACGGACCCAAAGGGTGCCTTCCGCCCGTTCGTTTTCCGCCTGCATCAGTTCATCTCCAAGGGCGACACCGTGTTCGCATCGCCCGAGTCGTCGGCGACGAGGCACCTGACCCTCAATGGGCAGCGGTTCGTCCCCGGCCATCGCCGACGTGTCCTGCTCCCATTGTCGTTCTGCCGCATGTGCGGCCAGGACCACTACACGGTCCGGCGCCTCGAGCCGGACGAGAAGTTCGCCTCGCGGCGATTCGTACCGCGCGACATTGGCGACCATCAGAAGTCGAGTACTGAAGCTCCGGGATTCCTGGTCCTCGATGAGGACAACATCTGGTCCGACGATCTCGAGGCCGTGCTCGAACGGGTTCCTGAGGACTGGACCGAGGAGTCGTCGAAAGGCATCCCACGGATCAAGTCCGACTACAAATCGCAACTCCCCGTCGCGCTCCACGTGGACACGAGGGGTGCCGTCGCCGAGTCCGGCGAGACCCGCATGTGGTGGGTACCTGCCCCGTTCCGGATGTGCATCCGCTGTGGTGCCTCCTACGACGCTCGCTCCCGATCGGACATCTCGAAGCTCACCACGCTCGGCTCAGAAGGGCGAAGCACCGCCACCACCGTGCTGAGCCTGTCCACGATCCGATCGCTGCGTACGACTGACCTGGAGAAGGAGGCCAAGAAGCTCCTGTCGTTCACCGACAATCGTCAGGACGCATCGCTCCAGGCGGGGCACTTCAATGACTTCATCCAGACGACGATGCTGCGCGCCGCGCTGCACCGTGCCGTCGAGAACGCCGGCCCAGGTGGACTCGAATACGACAACGTGGCCCAGGCGGTGTTCACCTCACTCGACCTGCCGTTCCGCGAGTACGCGGTCGAACCCGAACTGAGGCACAACGCTCGCATCGATACGGAACGTGCGTTGCGGGACGTCCTCGGCTATCTCACCTATCTCGACCTCCGTCGCGGGTGGCGCATCACGTCTCCCAACCTCGAGCAATGCGCCCTGTTGCACATCGCCTATCAGTCGCTCGACGATGCATGCGCGGACGAGGACATCTGGCATCCGCTTCATCTCGCACTCGCAGGAGCATCGCCGGCCGAACGCAAGGTTGTATGCACCACGCTGCTCGACTATCTCCGTCGTGAGCTGGCAATCAAAGTTGACTACCTCGACTCGGACTTCCAGGAGCGCCTCGCGCAGCGCTCGAGCCAACGCCTTCAGGGCATGTGGGCCATCGATGACTTGTCGCAGCTCGAGTTCGCCAAGTCCGTCCTTCCTCGCTCGCAACAACGGCACGACTTCCGAGGCTGGAGCTATCTCTCCGGCCGCAGCGGATTCGGTCGGTTCTTACGACGGGCGAGCACCTTCAACTCGTACGGACAGCGCCTCACGCTGCCGGACACCGAGCAGATCCTGCTCGACCTGTTCTCGGCACTCGCCCAAGCTGGCCTCGTCGAGAAGGTCGACGAGGCCAGAGACGGCACCGGTTGTTACCAGGTCCCGGCCTCGGCGCTCATCTGGAAGCCGGGGGACGGTGCCTCGCCGTATCGAGACCCGATCCGCATGCCCACAGCCTCGTCCGACTCCCTTGGGCCCAACGAGTTCTTCGTGCACCTCTACAAGTCGGTGGCGAGCGAGTTGGTCGGTATGGAAGGCCGGGAGCACACCGCCCAGGTCACCTACGAAGACCGCGAGGAACGAGAAGAGCGGTTCCGTCGTGCCGAGCTCCCGGTGCTGTACTGCTCTCCGACCATGGAGCTCGGTGTCGACATCGCCGACCTCAACGTCGTCAACATGCGCAACGTGCCACCGACACCGGCGAACTACGCGCAGCGTTCCGGTCGCGCCGGCCGCTCCGGTCAACCCGCTCTCGTCTACACGTACTGTGCCGCTGGGAGCCCGCACGACCAATGGTTCTTCAACCGGCCTCAGCTCATGGTCGCCGGGCAGGTCTCCACACCGAGGCTCGATGTCACCAACGAGGATCTCGTCCGCGCCCATGTGCAAGCCGTCTGGCTCGCCCAGAGCGGCCTGAGCCTCGGCAGCTCACTCACGGAGGTCCTCGACATCACCACGGGGCCGATCCCACAGCTCTTCGACAGCGTGAAGGACACCTTGCGCGACCCCGCCGTCCGCGTGAAGGCGAAGGCCGCCGCCGAGCGAGTGCTTGCCGACGTGCGTAGCGAGCTGGAGGCCGCAACCTGGTGGAGCCCCACGTGGCTCGATGATGTCCTCAATGCCACCCCGAAGGCGTTCGAGTCGGCCACGCAGCGATGGGTCGGCCTGTACCGCTCCGCGAAGGGACAGTTCGAGGCACAGAACGCCATCATCGGAGACGTCTCGGCAACGACAGACGCCCGCAACCAGGCCCGCCGCTTGCGCAAGGAGGCCGAAGCTCAACTGTCCTTGCTCGCTGCCCAAGAAGACACGCGCAATCAGAGCGACTTCTACAGCTATCGCTACTTCGCCAGCGAGGGCTTCCTGCCGGGCTACAGCTTTCCGCGGCTTCCGCTGTCGGCGTTCATTCCGGGACGGCGGGGACGCAACTTCACCGAGGGCGAGTTCGTGTCACGCCCACGCTTCCTGGCCATCAGCGAGTTCGGCCCTCGCAGCCTCGTGTACCACGAAGGCAGCCGCTACGAGATCAATCGCGTCATCCTCCCGGTCACCGATCAGGTCGACGCCGCGGGTGATCCGATCCTCACCACCACGGCCAAGCGGTGTGAGGTGTGCGGCTATCTGCATCTGTCAATCGCTGGCGTGGTGGTCGACGTGTGCGAGCACTGCTCTGCTCCGCTCCCACCGGCGCTGCCGGGGTTGTTCCGGATGCACAACGTCGCCACTCGCCGCCGTGACCGCATCTCGGCGGACGAAGAAGAGCGGCAACGTCAAGGCTTCGAGGTGCAGACGGCTCTTCGCTTCGCTGACCGGCAAGGCAACCTCTCTGTACGTACCGGTGAGGCGAAGGTGGGAGACAACCTCATCGGTCGCCTCACGTACGGGGACACTGCGACCATCTGGCGCATCAACCTCGGCCGTCGCCGGCGTGCCCGACCCGATGTGCACGGCTT
This sequence comes from Acidimicrobiia bacterium, assembly GCA_050246915.1. Taxonomy (GTDB): domain Bacteria; phylum Actinomycetota; class Acidimicrobiia; order Acidimicrobiales; family Ilumatobacteraceae; genus JBFWVD01. The sequence goes on from JBFWVD010000029.1 coordinate 47,546, forward strand.
CATCCTCGACATCGACAAGGGCTACTGGGGCAAGGAAGAGGAAGACCCTGACGACTCCACCCCAACCGGACCCCGGACGCAGCGGGTCATTCCGTTCGTCGAGGACAGCCGCAACTGCCTCATCTTCGAACCGGTCCAGCTACAACCAGTGGAGGTGATGGCTTCGCTCGAAGCGGCCCTGAAGAGCGCCATTCAGGTGGTGTTCCAACTCGAGGAGAGTGAACTCGCGTCAGAGCCCTTGCCCAGTCGGGGTGAGCGACGGAGGCTGCTGTTCTTCGAATCGGCGGAGGGAGGCGCCGGCGTGTTGCGCCGCATCGTTGATGACCCGGGCGCCCTGGCCCGGGTGGCCCGACAGGCCATCGAGCTGTGTCACATCGATGCGTCAACTGGACTTGACATCACGACCAAGCACGGTGAGGGTTGCGAAGCGGCCTGCTATGACTGCTTACTGAGCTATCGCAATCAGCTCGACCATGAGCTGCTCGATCGACGAGCCGTTTACGAGGTGCTTGCTGAGCTGGCTGGGTGTGCCGTGACATCTGCACCCGGTGGTCGCACGATCGATGAGCATCACGAGGAACTGGAGGATCAAGCCGAGAGCGATCTCGAGAAGAAGTTCCTCGATTTCCTCCGCGACCACGGGCTGCATTTGCCGGAGCGCGGGCAGGTCCTCATCCCCGATGCCCGAACCCGGCCCGACTTCGTCTACCGCAACCCCGACGTTGCGGTGTACGTGGACGGACCCGACCATCTCTACCCGGAGCGGCAGCGGCGGGATGCGACGCAGCAGTCCAACCTCCGCGACATGGGCTGGACGGTGATCCGCTTCTCGCACTTGGATGACTGGGCACAAACGGTCGACAACTATCGCTGGGTGTTCGGGGAGATGACGCAATGACGTTCGCAGTCGGTTCACTGGTCGCGGCGCGAGGTCGCGAGTGGGTGGTCCTCCCCGGAACCGACGATGAGCTCGTCATGGTCCGGCCATTGGGCGGCACCGAGGACGAGGTGACCGGAATCATCACCTCACTCGAGCACATCGACCCGGCAACGTTCTCGCTGCCCGATCCGACACAGCTCGGGGACTATCGATCGGCTCGTCTGCTGCGCGATGCGCTCCGCCTCGGGTTCCGTTCCAGTGCCGGACCGTTCCGATCCATCGGTGCCATCGCTGTCGAGCCTCGCCCGTATCAGCTCGTCCCGCTCCTCATGGCGTTGCGCCTCGACCCGGTACGCCTGCTCATCGCTGACGACGTCGGTATCGGAAAGACCGTCGAGGCGGCGCTCATCGCTCGGGAGATGCTCGAGCAGGGTGATGTGAAACGCATGGCTGTGCTGTGCCCACCGCACCTGGCCCGGCAGTGGAAGGAAGAGCTCGACACCAAGTTCCACATCGAAGCCGAGCTGGTGCTGGCGTCCACTGCGGCACGACTCGAGCGTGGGCTCCCTGTCGGACGATCGATCTTCGACGAGTACCCATACGTGATCGTGTCGACCGACTTCATCAAGGCCGACCGCCATCGCGACGACTTCATCCGCACCTGCCCCGAACTCGTCATCATCGACGAGGCCCACACCTGCGCGGCCGACGAAGGCCCCAAGAACCGCTCACGTCATCAGCGTCATGAGCTGGTGCGCCAACTGGCCAAGGACCCCAACCGCCACGTCATCCTCGTGACCGCAACGCCGCACTCGGGCAAGGAGGGAGCGTTCCGCTCGCTGCTCACATTGCTCGACACCAAGTTCGCCAACCTGCCCGATGATCTCTCCGGAGATCACAACCGCAGGTTCCGCGAAGAGTTGGCCCGCCATCTCGTGCAGCGCAAGCGGGGCGACATCGCTGCCTATCTCGGGGCCAACACCCAGTTCCCCGAGCGCAAGGAAGGCGAGTACACCTACCAACTCTCGCCGCAGTACCGGGCGTTGTTCGACGAGGTGCTCGACTACGCCCGCGAGATCGTGCAGGACCCGAGCGAAGGCACCCACCGCCAACGCGTCCGATGGTGGTCAGCCCTTGCCTTGTTGCGTTCCATTGCGTCGAGCCCTGCGGCGGCCGCGGCAACCTTGAAGACCCGGGCATCGACCGTCGGTACCGATTCTGTCGAAGAGGCCGATGCCATCGGTCGTCAGACCGTGCTCGACATCGGCGACGACGAGTCGATCGAGAGCACCGACGTCGTGCCCGGCGCCGACCTCGATGGCGATGACGACGATGCCAAGGCCCGTCGCCGCTTGCGGAACATGGCCAAGAAGGCCGAGGCGCTCTACGGCAAGCCCGACGCCAAGCTGCAACAAGCATTGACACTCATCACCAAGCTGATCGACGAGGGCCACCAGCCGATCATCTTCTGCCGCTACATCCCGACCGCTGAGTACGTCGCCGATGCCCTGCGCGAGCACCTGAAGAAGACCGACGTTCACGTCGAGGCGATCACGGGCAACCTTCCTCCGACCGAACGCGAATCGCGCATCGAGGCGATGGGGGAGAGCTCCAAGCGCGTTCTGGTGGCCACGGACTGTTTGTCCGAGGGCATCAACCTGCAAGACCTCTTCGATGCGGTTGTCCACTACGACCTGCCATGGAACCCGACCCGGCTCGAGCAACGAGAAGGTCGAGTCGACCGCTTCGGTCAAGCCGCGAAGGTCGTCCGCGTGGCCACGTACTACGGCAGCGACAACGGCATCGACCAGATCGTGCTCGAGGTGCTTCTACGCAAGCACCGCACCATCCGTAGCGCGCTCGGTGTCTCGATTCCGGTGCCCGGTGATACCAACGCTGTCATCGAAGCGGTGGCCGAAGGACTGCTCAATGCCGAGGCCGGCCCAGTGGAGCAAGTTCTCCCCGGCATGGAGGAGTACCTCAAACCCAAGACCGCCGACTTCATGGAGGAATGGGATCGAGCCGCCGAACAAGAACGCCGATCCCGCACGGTGTTCGCCCAACACGGCATCAAGGTCGACGAGGTCGCCACTGAGCTCGATGCCATCCGAGCCGCCGTGGGCAGCGGAGCGGACGTCGAGACCTTCGTACGAACTGCGGCCGCCGTGCTCGGTGGCCGCGTGGTCGGTAAGGGGTCGGTGGAACTCGACTTCACCGGAGCGAAGGACGCAGTGAGAGATCTCCTCGGAGCAGAGCGGGTGAAGGGCCGCTTCAGCGCCCCGGTGAGCGACGGCGAAGCGCTCTTCGGTCGTACCCATCCGATCGTCAACGGTCTCGCCTCCTATCTGCTCACCAGTGCCCTCGATTCCCAGGTCGACTCGCCGGCCCGCCGATGCGGTGTCATCCGAACTACGGCGGTTGCTAAGCGCACCACGCTCCTCATCGTGCGGCATCGCTTCCATCTGCTGACGACACGCGGCGGGGTCGAGGAACCGATGCTGGCCGAGGACTGCGCCCTGCTCGGCTTCACCGGTCCGGCTGATGCGCCGAACTGGCTCGACGACACCGAGGTCGCCGAGCTGCTACTCGCCGAGCCTTCTGACAACGTGGTCCCCGGTCAGGCAACCGACTTCCTCACCGAACTGTTGGCCGGAGCGTCGAGTTGGTCAGAGCATCTCGCTGCCGACGCAGAGCGGCGAGCCGAGGAACTGAAGATGGCTCACGAGCGGGTACGAGACGCAGCCCGCCAGAAGGGCGTGCGATTCCGGGTGACGCCGCAGCTCCCCGTCGACGTCCTCGGTATGTACATCTACCTGCCGGGGGCGAACCGATGAAGGCGGCGAGTTCGTTCGGGACGGTTCGCAGTGAGGGCGGTCTGCTGCCGGTCGATCTGTTGTTGCGGGTGTCGACGGTGGATCCGAAGCTGCCCGGGTTGAGCCCGGCGGGATATCACCTGGTTGAGGGCGAGCGGTTGAACGAGGCGATCAACCGGAGTTGGAACCGGTTGGTGGGTGCGTGGTCGAGCTTTCGTGACGCGTTGGCCAATGTGCCGGCTGACGAGCGCACGGCGACGTCGGTGACCCGTTCGCGTTGGTTGTTGGTGTTGTTCCAGGAGCTGGGCTACGGGCAGTTGCAGTCGGCTAAGTCAATGGAGGTTGACGGCAAGACCTATGCGATCTCACACAGTTGGGGGAGCGTGCCGATCCATCTGGTGGGAGCGCGTGTCGATCTGGATCGCCGGTCGGAGGGTGTTGTCGGAGCGGCGACGATGTCGCCGCATGGTTTGGTGCAGGAGTACCTGAACCGCAGCGACGATCATCTGTGGGGGTTCGTGTCGAACGGGTTGCGGCTGCGCCTGCTGCGGGACAACGCGGCGTTGACTCGTCAGGCGTATGTGGAGTTCGACCTGCAGTCGATGTTCGACGGGCAGGAGTATGCGGACTTCGCGGTGCTGTGGTTGCTCTGTCATCAGAGTCGGGTGGAGGGCGACCAGGCGGCGGCATGTGTGCTCGAACAGTGGAGCGCTGAGGCCGCCAAGCAAGGTGTGCGAGCGCTCGACCAACTCCAAGGCGGCGTGAAGCTGGCCATCGAGGCATTGGGCTCGGGCTTCCTGGCCCATCCCGCGAACGCAGCGCTGCGTGATGATCTCAAATCGGGGGCGCTCGATCGTCAGGATTACTACCGGCAGCTCCTGCGGCTGGTGTATCGACTGCTGTTCCTGTTCGTGGCCGAGGACCGTGATCTGCTGCTGGCCCCTGATGCCACACCCACGGCGCGGGATCGCTATCGGCAGTTTTACGCGTCGAGTCGCATCCGTGAATTGGCCCAACACCGTCGTGGCAGTCCGCACGGAGACCTGTGGTCGCAACTCACGATTGTCTTCGACGGTCTGAGCCGATCGAGCGGTATGCCGGCCATCGGCCTCCCGGCACTGGGCAGCTTCCTGTGGAGCCGCTTCGCCACCCCCAGCCTCGATCGGTCGGCCATCGCCAACCGTCATTTGCTCGAAGCGGTGCTGTCGTTGACCTCGGTGGCCGAAGGCAAGGTTCGCCGGACGGTGGACTACCGAAACCTGGGCAGCGAGGAGCTGGGCTCCATCTACGAGAGCTTGCTCGAGATGCACCCGAACCTCAGCGTCGAGACCAAGCAATTCAAATTGACGACAGTCGCTGGGAACGAGCGCAAGACCACCGGCAGCTACTACACACCGACGAGCCTCATCACCGAGCTGCTGGACTCGGCGCTCGACCCGGTGTTGGCCGAAGCGGCATCGCAGTCCGACGCGGAGCACGCCATTCTCGACCTCAAGGTGCTCGACCCGGCCTGTGGGAGCGGACATTTCCTCATTGCTGCCGCGCACCGCATCGCCAAGCGCCTGGCGTCAGTTCGCACTGGTGATGATGAACCATCGCCCGAAGCCACGCGGCGTGCGTTGCGTGATGTGGTGGGCCACTGCCTCCACGGCATCGACCTGAACCCCATGGCGGTCGAGCTGTGCAAGGTGAGCCTCTGGATGGAGGCCATGGAGCCCGGCAAGCCGCTCAGCTTCTTGGAGCATCGCATCGTGCGCGGCAACGCGCTGCTGGGTGCAACGCCCGCGCTACTCGAATCGGGTGTGCCCGATGAGGCGTTCAAGGCGCTCACCGGAGATGACAAGACGATCGTGACGGCGCTGAAGAAGCGCAACAAGGCCGCGCTGCAGGGGCAGACCGAGTTCGACTTCGGCGGGCCCGCTATGGACGTATCCGAGTTGGCCAAGGCGGTCGCTGCGATCGACGAAGGCGACGACACCTCGATGGACGGCATCGAGGCAAAGGCCCGCCGATGGAGCGCGCTGGTCGACTCGCCCGAGTATCAGGCCGCGGTCCATGCTGCCGACACGTGGTGTGTGGCGTTCGTGGCGCCGAAGCGTGCGGGAAGCCCGGGCATCACGCACGGCGAGTTCCGGACTGCGCTGACCGCGCCCGATCGTGTTGACGCGGATGTTCGCCGGTCGGTCGATGCCATGGCGGAGCAGTACGGGTTCCTCCACTGGCACCTGGCGTTCCTGGACGTGTACGGCGGCCGTGGCGGGTTTGACGTCGTGCTCGGCAACCCCCCGTGGGAGAAGGTGAAACTCTCGGAGAAGGAGTTCTTCGCCGAGCGTGCTCCCGAGATCGCCGAGATGGCGGGTGCTCGACGAAAGGCCGCCATTGTTGAGCTCCAGGCGGATGACCCGCCCCTGTGGGCGGCATACGAGGCGGCACTACGGCAGGCCGATGGTGAGAGCCACCTCATACGGTCGTCGGGGCGATTCCCGTTGTGTGGCCGTGGAGATGTGAACACGTACGCGGTGTTCGCCGAGGTGATGCGCGATGCCGTGAACCCTGCCGGACGACTGGGTGTCATCGTGCCCACCGGCATCGCCACGGATGACACGACCAAGTTCTTCTTCGCAGACTGTGTCGACCATCGACGGCTCGTCAGCCTCTTTGACTTCGAGAATCGAGAAGGGGTGTTCCCAGCGGTCGATAGCCGCATGAAGTTCTGCTTGCTGACGATCGCTGGTGTCGATCGACCAGTCGATGAGGCCGAGTTCGTGTTCTTCGCGCACCGGACGTCGGATCTGAATGATGTCGAGCGACGCTTCACGTTGTCGCCAGAGGATCTGGCGCTCATCAATCCGAACACCAAGACCGCCCCGGTCTTCCGGAGTCGACGAGACGCGGAGATCACCAAAGGGATCTACCGCCGCGTGCCAGTGCTCGTCCGAGATGGCGACCCCAATGGCAACCCGTGGGGCATCGAGTACCAGCGAATGTTCGACATGACGAACGACTCACACCTGTTCCGAACCGCCGATGAACTCGAAGCCGAAGGCGCCAAGCTCGAAGGCAACATCTGGCACCGCGGCGGTCAACGTTGGTTGCCCCTGTACGAAGCCAAGATGGCTGGGATCTACGACCACCGGGCCGCTGACGTGGTCATCAGCGAAACGGCCATGGTGCGTCAAGGTCAACCCGACAGTCTTTCTGAAGCGGACCACCAGGACCCGCTGAGATTGGCTGTCCCTCGGAACTGGGTTGGCGATGACGACGTGCGCGCTGCATTGCGCGATCCTGATGCAACTTGGCTGATTGGGTTTCGGGATATCACGAGTTCAACGAATGAGCGCACGATGATTGCTTCGGCGCTTCCACTTGCCGCGGTCGGCAACAGCGAGGCACTTCTTGTTCCAACTGCATGCGACGCCACGCCGTTGCTGGTACCGCAGCTGTCCACATTCGTCCACGACTACGTAGCGCGCGTCAAGGTCGGCGGTACGCACATCAACTTCTTCATTGCGAGGCAATTGCCCGTGCTGCCGCCCGATGCGTTCCGGGTTCGAAGCGGTTGGTCGACCGAATCGCTCCTTCGATGGTTCGGTGGCCGAGCGCTCGAGCTCACATACACAGCCTGGGACCTCGCTGGCTTTGGTGGCGATCTCTCGTACGACGGTCCGCCATTCAGATGGAATGCAACTCGCCGTGAGTTGCTGCGAGCAGAGCTCGATGCGGGGTTCTTCCACCTCTACGGCATCGGTCGCGATGACGTCGACTACATCATGGACACCTTCCCGATCGTGCGCCGCAAGGACGAAGCCGCTCATGGCGAGTACCGCACCAAGCGCCTGATCCTCGAGCGCTACGACGCCCTCGCCGAGGCAATCGCTACGGGCGTGCCGTATGAGACCGTCCTGGACCCACCGCCCGCCGACCCGCGCTGCGCTCATCCTTCCGGGACCGCGCGATGAACACAGAACCTCGGCCGTTGGTTCGAGAAGCGCTCGGCATCACGGACGCCGAGTTGACCGAGCTGCTGGCGAGGCTTCGTAGCAGCGCTGATGGACTAGCTGGCGATGACGCAGAACGCGTGCAAGCCCAGAGCTACCGACTCGGACTCAGCGTCGCCGAGATGCAGCTCCTGCAGCGCGTTGTCGATGCGCCGCATGTGGCCGGAAGTGCGGTCCTCAAAGGGCTTGCTCGTCACGTACTCGATCGCGGGAGCAGCAGCGATCAGCAGCGCCCGGGGTGGAGCGGGGAGACGGTCGTGTACGTCACGCAGCACGGCGATGTGGTCCACCTGTACGCCGACTGCTCCGGTGTTCGAGGTTTCCGGTCTGTCGGGGAAGCGGATCCGGACGTCTATCGAGTGATCCTTGGCTCGCCCGCATGTGCCGGCCGCCGTGCCTGCCGCAAGTGCTATGCGAGCCACTCGGCTACCTCGCTCACCTTGCTCGATGCGACGATCACTCGTCTGCATGGGCCGCAAGACCCGGTTCCCTGGACCGACCTCGGACAGCTGCAACGGGTTCTTATCGCACCGACGCCCTCGGTTTCGATCAAACCAGTGGAGCCTCCCGCTCGCACTGAGCCTGATCGTTCGCGTTCAGGTGAAGAGCGTCGCCTCGCCGACCTCGCTCGTGAGCTCGGTCTGACCGTGGACGAAGCGCGATCGCTTGACGAGGCCCTCGGCAGTCGCCGATCTCGGGTGCCCAACCTCCGAGCGAGTCGGGAGTAGCCACCGTGGCCCGGGCGCGTCGCACGAAACAAATGAAAGCCCTCGGCCTCACCGAGGACGAGTACAAGCGGCTCGGTCAGCAGATGTTCGCGGCCACTGCCGGTCTTGCCGGGTCGAAAGCCGAGCGCCTCGATGCCGCCGCGCGTCGCCTTCGGATCTCGGCAGCGGAACTCGCCCTGCTACGCAGAGCGCTGAACGATTTCGACAACCCCCAACCCGAACGGGTGCGGGGCCTCGTTCGCATGGTGCTCGGACTTCCTGCGTTGCAGACCCGGCTGCCCGCGCAACCCGCGAAGACATCTCCGGTTGTCGCGCCACCTCCTTCGAGGTCGACGGCAGCAGCTTCGAAGGCAACGGCGCCGCCGCCCTCGGCGCCATCGGAGTACTCCGGCCGCCCACTGTCGCGGCTCGGTTGGGACGGGGACACGAACGTGTATGTGATCGAGCACGGCAACGTGGTGCATGCGTACTCGGACTGCTTCGGTATGCGAGGGTTCCGGCACAGCCAGGAGCCTGACCCCACCGTGTATCAGGTCAACCTTCGTCACCCGATCTGCGCAGCGCGTCGAGCATGTCGCAAGTGCTTCGATCAGTGGGGCTCCTCTGCACTCGGTTCGTTCGATGACTACATCGAGGCGCTCCACGGCCGCAGGGATGCGCATCTCGCAGCGGACCGCAAGGGCCCCAAGCGCAAGGTCGTGGTGAAGCAGGGCGGCAAGGCCAAGGTGACGCCCCGCATGCCGTCACCGCCGCGAGCAGCATCGACCCAATCGCTGTCGAAGAACCAACGGCGTGTTCGCGACGCGGCACGCCTCGGCATGTCGGTGGAGGAGCTACGGGCCCGCCGACGAGCGGAGGCCGAGTCCAACAGCGGGGCCAGGACTCCGGGCAAGGCCAGGGCGTGATCAATGGCTGAGCTCGAGCACTACGGCATCGATATCGATGTGCTTCGGCGCATGTACCGCGAGTGGCTCGGCGGCGCGAAGAAGAGCGACCTCGAACGGCGATACCTCGACAAGCCGGAGAGCCACGGGAAGCTGTTCACCAATCTCGTGCGCGAGCACCTCGGCATCGAGACCGAGCGCCGATCGACCATGGGCACCGAGCGCGATGCGTTGGCTCGCGAGGTCGCGCGTCTCACCGAACTACTTCGGGCGCATGGCATCAACCCCAACGAAGGCACCGCCGTCGAGAATGAGCACGGCACCAAGGAGACCAACTGATGACCGACAACTTCGAGAGCTGGGCACGGCGAGGGAAGCTCGCGCAGGTGATCGAGGCCATGTCTCGCGATCAGGCCTGGGTGACGCGCTGGGCCAAGCTCAGCGACGAGCGTGAATCACAGGTCGGGCCAGCGCTCGAGTTGCTCGAGCGTTTCCGGATCCATCGAGATGCGGCAATCTTGAAGGAGGATCTCGGCCATTGGGGTAGGGGTCCTGGTTTTCAGGCATATGGCGGTGTGAACGGCCAGATGTTCCTCAACCAGTTGGTCAATTACGCGCCCGACCCGCAAGCGCTGGCCCAGGTACTTGATGAGTGTCTTCGCCCACCGCAGTCGGTCGACGACGCGAAGGCGCGGATCGGCACATTGGCCGCCTTCACGGAGTCGGTCAAGCGGGGGGCACACCCAGCCCCACGTCGGGCCATCTTCTTCCTCTCCTTCTTCTGGTCGCTGCAGGCGCCACAGAACTGGCCGTGCTTCTGGCCGAGTGCGGAGAAGTTGCTGGTGCGCCTCGGCTGGCTCGAGCAGGTCGCCGACCTCGGCGACCTGTACGAGGCCTTTGCGGCAACGGTGCTCGACCTCGGCGAACCTGCGCAGGTCGAGTCAGCGTTGTATTGGTTGGACGAGCATCCGATGGTCGGCCTGCATCCATCAATCGTGGAGCGGTGTGCGCAGAACCTCGCCGTGTTCAACGCGCTACGTGACGGGCAGTACGCGTCGCTCGAAGACGAGCAGCGCTCCGCGCGCAATGCGCGCGCCATCCTGGGCGAACTCGCCGTCCTTGGTGATGCGCTCACTGACGAAGTCGCTCAGGCGCTCGGTCGAACGGCGAAGATGGAGACGCCATCGGTCTTCGCCAACGGGAAGATCTACCGCACCGAAGGATGGGTCCGTTGGAGTGTCGCTGGAGAAGGTGGAGCGCCAGCAGCGTCGTATCGGGTGTGGGTCACCGATGCCGGTCTGTTCCTCGGCTTGCACCCCGGCCATTATCGCAACGGTTGGTATCCCGAGGCGGCAGCCCTCTTCACGTCATCACCGCCTCCTGGCGCACGAGTGTTCGCCCTGCGCTTCTCGGACTCCCGTGTCGATCCGACGCCTGATCCGGCATGGAAGGGCGAGTCGCTCTTGGGTTGGCACTACCCCGTACTCGAACAATCGAGCGCAAAGCTTGGTGAGGAGATCGTGCGCCGCGCCGCGGACCTACAGCCGATGCTCGACCGGCTGGTTGCCCACGCTGGCGGGCGGCCAGCGCAAAAGGTCGGTGCGGTGGACCCGTTGCTGAAACTGGCCGAGCAGTTCATTGCCGAGCGCCCGTACCCAACTCCTCGCGACGAGTCCGACCGCGCCGACCGGGAAGTGATGGCGGCGAGCCTTGCTCCCGACGAGATCCGGGTGATGGACATCGCCGACCTCCGCAAGGTGTACAGCAGCACGCGATATGGCAGCCCGGGGCCGCAGTCGGTGCTGAGCGTGACGTTGCGCGATGCGACACCGGTGGAGCTGCAGGACTACTTGGACCGTCTCCACTTCCTCCTGTGGGGTGAGGAGGACGATGCGGCTCGCATCAACTCGATGCTCGACCCTAACGGCCGGTGGATCAAGGGTCTCGGCGAGGCGGGCATCATGAAGCTGCTGTGTGTCGTGCACCCCGAGCGGTACATCCCCGTGTACCCGTATGCCGGTGACAACGGCAAGGTGCGCCTCATGAAGGCGCTCGGCATCACACCGCCGCCCGACACGCTCAGCGTCGGTGAGCGCCACGTGAGAGCCAATGACCTTTTGCGGCAACGACTCGACCCGCTGTTCCCCAACGATCCGTGGGGGCAGGCACAGTTCGCCTACTGGATGGCTCAGCGCCCGGCGGCCGACGTGGAAGAGCCGGTGGCCGATGTGTTGGCCACACTTGCCGACGACTTGCTGGTGACGCGGGAGTTCATCACCGAAGTCGTGGAACTGTTGCGGGAGAAGGGTCAGGTGATCTTCTACGGGCCACCGGGAACGGGTAAGACATGGGTCGCTCGTGCACTTGCTAAAGCCTTGGCGGTCGACCCGGCGCGCTCGGCCATCGTGCAGTTCCATCCCTCGACGAGCTACGAGGACTTCTTCGAGGGCTTCCGCCCCGAGGAGTCCGCCGGCCAACTGAGCTACCAACTTCGTAAGGGGCCGTTGGCGCTCATGGCCGAGAAGGCCGAGGCCGCGCCGGGCATCCCGCACGTGATGGTGATCGACGAACTGAACCGGGCCAACCTGCCGAAGGTGTTCGGCGAGTTGCTGTTCCTACTCGAGTACCGCGACGAGCAGGTGCGCACCATCTATCGACCCGACGATGCATTCTCGTTGCCGAAGAACTTGTGGTTCATCGGGACGATGAACACCGCCGACCGGTCCATCGCGTTGGTGGACGCCGCGTTGCGCCGGCGCTTCCACTTCATCCCGTTCTTCCCCGATGACGGTGAGATGGAAGGCCTGTTGGGGCGGTGGCTCGAGCGCGAGAAGCAACCGACGTGGATCGCTGATCTTGTCGAGATGGTGAACAGCGAGTTGGTCGAGGAACTTGGCGGGCCAGACCTGCAGATCGGGCCGAGCTACTTCATGCGCCCTGGTGTGGAGGAGGCGCTGCCCAAGATCTGGAAGTACAACATCGAGCCGCTCATCCAAGATCAGCTGTTCGGCCAGGGCGACAAGATCAAGGGCTTCAGCTACGACCGGGTGCTCAAGCGGTTCAAGGCTCTCGGCACGGGCGTGGTTGGTGACATGGAGCAGTGAGTTCGTCGGTTGAGCTCCTCGAGTACGCGTCGGCCGATGTGCCGATGTCGTCGACGACGGCGCGTGATCTCTCGAACCTTGCGCAAGGAAGGTTGACAGTAGGTATCGGCGCGTCGCCGGGCACGTATCGGATCACTGCGACCCAATACGTCGGCGTGCTGGTCACTCCGGAGCTCGACATCGTCATCAAGCCCAAGGTCAGCCTCGAGAATCTCTTCGCGATGCTGGGCGTGGGACTGCCCGAGCAGGCGTGGCAGCGGGAGTCGTTCGCGTTCTCGTCCAGCCGCGATCTGTTGGCGGCATTGAGCCAGTTCTACGCCCGAGCGCTGCAGCAAGCCACGAGTGCCGGTCTGCTGCGCACGTATCGGACGGAGAACGAGCGACTGGTGATGATGCGGGGGCGCATCGATCTTCCCCAGCAGATCCTCCACCCGGCCCGGGCGACGACGATTGCATGCACGTTCGATGAGTACACGACGGATGTCATCGAGAACCGGATGCTGAAGGCCGCGACGCGTCATCTGCTTCGGGTGCCGGGCGTGCCTGGTCCTGCTCGCCGCATGCTGCGACAGTCATTGCCGGCGTTCGATGAGGTGCAGGACGTGCCGGTTCGTCCTGATGCGGTCGATCGGTTGGTGTTCAATCGGCTCAACAACCACTACGAACCGGCGTTGCGGCTCGCGCAGTTGGTGTTGCGCAACCTGAGTCTCATCGACCGGGTCGGATCCAATGACGCGAGTGCGTTTCTCGTCGACATGAACGACTTGTTTCAGCGGTACGTGACTGATCGGCTTCGGCGTGCACTGCGGGGGCGCATGCAGGTGGATGCTGAGCCGACTGTGCACCTCGGTCTACGCCGTCAGGTCGCCATGGCGCCCGACCTTGTGTTCACGCGATCTGGTGTGCCGGTGTTGGTGGGAGACACCAAGTACAAGTTGTCCGAGAGCGGCGTGGGGCGCAGCAGCGACTACTACCAAATGCTGGCGTACGTCACTGCGATGGATCTGCCCGCTGGGGTGCTCATCTACTGCCAGGAATCGGGTGAGGCGCCACAGCGTGTTGTGACGGTGTGCAACTCAGGTCGTGAGTTGCACACCTACCCGCTCACCATGACCGGCACGAGCAAGCAGCTCGAAGCGGAGCTGGTGGCGTTGGCCGACTGGCTCATCGCGCACTCGTTCGCGGCCGATGTTGGCCGCGCGAGCTGACCCGAGTAGCGAAACGGAGATGACCATGAAGACGATCGTCCTCACCTGGAACCCGAATCTGTGGGAGATGTCCGAGAAGGAGCTGAAGTCGCTCGCGAAGCGGTCCAGGTCCGGGAAGCTCCGGTCAAAGGGTGGTTGGTCAACCGGCGTGCGTAAGTCCGGGGTGGTATCGGGCGACCGATGTTTCCTACTCCGTCAGTCGACCGAACGCGGGCTGATCGCCAGCGGCACGTTCACGTCCGAGATCTATCAGGACGACCATTGGGACGGCACACCCGGGAAGACCGCGAACTACGCCGACGTCGTGTGGACGAAGTGGCTGTCGACGAGTGATCGCCTGCCTGTCGAGGACCTCGTCCTCGAGGTTCCCGGTTTCCATTGGAACCAGGTACAGAGCTCGGGGCAGGAAGTGCCTGTGGCCGTTGCCGAGGTTCTCGAACGGGTCTGGGCGGCCCACGCGGGGGCCGAGCCCTTCAGATCGCCCGAGGAGCAGGAGGTGTTCAGCGAAGGTGAAGCTGTGCGTGTCGAGGTGAATCGCTACGAGCGCAATGCGGAGGCGCGACGGCGGTGCCTCGACTACTACGGCACGGTGTGCAGCGTCTGTGCTCTCGACTTCGAGGCCCGCTATGGCGCCATCGGAAGGGGTTTCATCCACGTTCACCATGTGCGCGACATCGCGCAGGTCGGTAAGGCGTATGAGGTGGACCCGATCAAGGACCTTCGACCGGTATGCCCGAACTGCCATGCCATGCTCCACAAGACTGTGCCGGCGATGAGCGTCGGATCGTTGAAGAAGCGGCTGCGCTGAACCGCCCAAGGCGCGCGTGGTAGAGGCGTCAACCCTTTCGGTAGCTGGCCGGGTCGGTGTTCCAGCGCTCATGAAGAGTCATGAAGTCGGCGTCGAGCTGGGCGGAGTTGGGCCAGCGCGCCTCGAGCTCTCGGAACTCGCTGTTGTGTCCCAAACCGGGAAGGAGGTCATGAAGCAACTCGTGATAGATGAGGTACTGGAGCATCTCGTCGGACACGATCTGTCGAGTCGTCCTCAGGAGTTCGTTTATTCGAATCGTTCGCGACCCTTCGGCCTTGCCGTAGGTGCGAAGTGTCCAGGTGCCGAGGAACGTCTTGGTCGCTTGGCGAGTCCATTCGATGGTCAGAGGGGCGTCTTCGGTGAGCCGAGCTGCGTGATGCCCCACCAGGCTCACGGCACGGCTTCTGACCTCGCGTAGGAGGTCGGGCAGATCTCGTTCGGCGCGACGCATTTTGGGAAGGCCCGGGGAGGCCGGGCCCAGTGGACCTTCCTCGAAACCCGGCTTGGAAGTCGCCGCGCGCCGCCGTCTCAGCTCCTGTTCCACCGCCTCTTCGAAGTGCTCCAGCGAGCGATAGGCGGCGCGAGCGAGCGTTGTCTCGAAGTTCTCTCGGATAAGCCCTGAGCGTGTTGCTTCGTCGATCGCTCCGGCATCGAGTACGTGTTGCGCGGCAAGCCGTGGCCCGATGTCGGCGCGCATGTCGATGAGAGGTGGAGGAAACCCTTGCTGGCGGGCAAAGTCGACGAGCTCCTTCACTGTCCGCCGCGATGGGTACGGCGGTGGAGTGTCGTCAAAGCTGGATAGGTACGCCTGGCCTTTCTTCTTGCCCGCAAGTGTGGTTGACAGGAGTTCTGCAAACGCATGCAGCTGATGGTCGAACACCGGTATCACGCGGTCGGGGAGCTGGTAGTAGCCGACGAGCCGAACGCACGTGATGAGCGGGTCGATCGACGCCACGGACGGTTCCCGTTCGATTGCCTCGTTGAT
>JBFWVD010000030.1:0-57973 GCA_050246915.1 Acidimicrobiia bacterium
TGGTCGATCGGTGGCATGTTCGCCTTCAGCCACGACCGGGCGCGCTCGCGGTACTCAGCGAGCTCGTCATGTGACGGGGTGTCATCGACCGGCATCAGTCAACGTCCTTTCAAGACCGCGCGGCCCAGCCGACGTCGATGCTCGGCGACCGTGCCGAACGTGGCGCTGTTGAGCATGACGCGACGAAGGTAGAGGTGGAGATCGTGCTCCCACGTGATCCCGAGCCCACCGTGGATCTGCACGCAATCCTGCACGATCTCGGGCGCGAACTGTCCGACGCATGCTTGCGCCGCGCTGGTGAGGAGTGATGCGTCATCCGTCGCTGTGCCGACTGCGCGAGCCGCGCTGAGCGTGGTGGCCTGACAGGCTTCGAGCCATGTGCGCATGTCGGCGAACCGGTGCTTCAACGCCTGATAGCTGGCCAGCGGGCGACCGAAGCTGTGGCGATCGAATGCCCACTCGACGGTGAACTCGAGAACCCGATCGATGGCACCGACGGTCTCGGCGAGTTGCAGCACCATGGCGACGTCGAGGCCGCGCTGCAGGGCGAGCTCGCCTCTGGTCATCGCGACGGCGGGCGTGTCCTCGAGTCGAATAGATCCGAAGCGACGAACGAGATCGACGGACTCGCGAGGTGTGACGGTCAGCCCGTCCGCCTGGGCATCGACCAGCACCCACGCCGGTTCGTCGTCGATCGTTGCAGCAACGATGAACGCCGACGCCCCCATCGCGGCTTCGACCGGCGCCTTCGCCCCGGTCACCACGTGCCCACCCGCCGAGCGCGAGACCGTCGTGCCGAACCCGACCGTCGAGTGGGGCCGGCCCGGCTCGTCGACCGCGATGGTCACCACGGAAGTCCCCGCCATGGCGCCAGTGATCAGCTCCTCGCACTCGGCTGTCCGATCGGGCCACATCGCCAGGACTGCCATTGCCGCGTTCACTGGCACGAAGGGGCCCGGCGACACGACGCGGCCACGTTCATACGCCACCAACGCAAGGTCGAGGAGGGGGTTGTCACTGACGCTGCCACCCATGACCCCAGGCGCCAGCATCGACGTCCACCCCAGATCGGCGGCGGCGAGCCACCATGTGGGCTCGAAACCGGCGGGCTCGGCGGCGACGCGGCGAACTTCGGC
This sequence comes from Acidimicrobiia bacterium, assembly GCA_050246915.1. Classification (GTDB taxonomy): domain Bacteria; phylum Actinomycetota; class Acidimicrobiia; order Acidimicrobiales; family Ilumatobacteraceae; genus JBFWVD01. The sequence continues at coordinate 1,137 of JBFWVD010000030.1, forward strand.
GAGCGGGCAGGTGTCGGCGAGGAACCGAGCCGCCGTGGCACGGAACAACTCCTGATCGGGTGTGGGATGCAGTTCGAACACTCGTACCTCGTCTCCGGCCGCCGCAGCCGTACCCGCACTCGATCCCCGCACTCGATCCCCGTGGCCGACCACTGACTTCGGCCTGTCGACTAGTATGTAGAAAACACAACTGTGTCGTCAAATCAGGTTGGCTGAGGAGAGGTGAGCGTGCTCGACCCGACGAGGTTCACGAAGTCCGTCTACATCAACCGCGAGTGGCACGCCTCGAGCTCCGGCGCCGAGTTCGCCGTGACGAATCCGGCCACAGCAGCATGCATCGGCTCGGTGGCCGATGGCGGCCGGGCGGACGCACAGGTGGCGATCGCCGCAGCGTCCGCTGCCCTGAGCGCGTGGTCGGCCCGAACCTCGTACGAACGGTCCGAGTTGCTGTACCGAGCTCACGGCCTCATGCTCGAGCGAGCCGAAGAACTGGCATCGCTGATGACGCTCGAGCAAGGCAAGCCGCTCCGCGCGGCTCGGATCGAAGTGAAGTACGCCTCCGACTTCCTGATCTGGTTCGCCGAAGAGGCCAAGCGGATCTATGGCCGGACGATTCCATCGGCTCGAAGCGACCAGCGATTCGTGGTCCAGCACCGGCCCGTCGGCGTCGTCGCCGCGATCACGCCGTGGAACTACCCGATCTCGATGATCACCCGGAAGCTCGGCCCCGCCCTCGCGGCTGGATGCACTGTGGTGCTGAAGCCCGCCGAGCAGACACCATTGTGCGCCGCGGCCGTGATCGAGATCTTCCACGACGCCGGTTTCCCGGCCGGAGTGGTCGGCATGGTCACGTGCCAACACCCGGCTCCTGTCGGCGATGAGTTCCTGACGAATCGCGCCGTCCGCAAGATCACCTTCACCGGCTCGACCGAGGTCGGCAAGCACCTCATTCGAGCAAGCGCCGATCAGCTCAAGCGGCTGTCGCTCGAACTGGGCGGCCACGCTCCGTTCATCGTCTTCGCAGACGCCGACCCGACTCATGCTGCCAAGGGTGCGGCAATGCTCAAGATGCTGAACACGGGTCAGGCGTGCATCAGCCCGAACCGCATCTATGTGCATCGGTCGCTGCACGATCGATTCGTCGACGTGCTGAGCCAGCGCGTCGGGTCGATGCAGATCGGCAGCGGCTTCGACGAGAAGGTGAGCATCGGACCGTTGATCGACGAGACGGCGCTGAGGCGGATGGAGCGCCAGGTCGAGGACGCCGCGGCGCGAGGCGCCGAGGTCGTGTTGGGCGGATCGCGCGCCACAGGGCCGGGGCTGGACGAGGGCTACTTCTTTTCGCCGACCGTGCTCACCGGTGTCAGCTCCGACATGACCATCCACACGGAAGAGACGTTCGGCCCGATCGCACCGGTGATCGCGTTCGATGACGAGGACGAGGTGATCGCTGCGGCGAATGACACCTTCTTCGGTCTCGCCTCGTACATCTACACGACCGACCTGAGCCGGGCGTATCGCGTCTCCGAGGCGCTGCAGTTCGGAATGGTCGGCATCAACGACATCAACCCGACGTCGGCCGCAGCACCGTTCGGCGGGGTCAAGGAGAGTGGGGTCGGCCGCGAAGGCGCTGCCGAGGGCATCCACGAGTACCTCGACATGAAGGTCGTCGGGATCAGCATCTGAATCCACGTGTCCGGGCCGTCTGGCCCCCACGGCATCAGCCGAGTTCTGCGCCCCGCTCGGCTCCGAGCTTCGTACGATTCAGCTTGCCCGCCTCGTTGCGCGGCACGCGCTCGACCAGTTCGTAGGTCTTCGGAGCCTTGTAGGAAGCGAGGCGCTGCTTGCAGTGCGCTCGAAGATCTTCGGCAGTCGGAGGATTGCTCGTGTCGGAGGGCTGGATGATCGCATGCACGCGATGTCCCCAGTCGTCGTCCGGCACGCCGACGACGACTTGGTCGATGACACCGGGATGCTCCGAGAGGGCCGCCTCGACCTCGGCCGGGAAGACGTTTGCGCCGCCGGTGACGATCAGGTCCGTGCGTCGATCGGCGATGTAGAGGTACCCGTCGGCGTCGACCGAGCCGAGATCTCCGATGGTGCGGAAGCCGTCAGCAGTGGGCGCGGGCGTGGGGATCCCGATGTAGCTGAACAGCCGCCGGTTCGGGTCGAGCGGACGCATGAAGACCTGGCCGACCTCGCCCACCGGCAGCTGATTGCCTTCGTCGTCACGGATCGAGATCGTCACGTCGACGGGGCGACCCGTGGACCCGCGATGGTCGGCCCAATCGAGGCCCGTCATTCGAACGGCGCCGAGCCCTTCGCTCGAGCCGTACGCGAAGTTGAAGACCTCGGGCGGCACGAGTTCGAGCCAACGATCGACGAGCCACTCGGGAATCCTCGCGCCGCCATAGATCAGCGTCTCGAGGCTGGCGAGCTGCTCTGGCCGGACGTCCTCGAGGCGCGCAATGCGCTGAAGCATCGTCGGCACCATCACCGTGTAGTCGATCTGATGCTTCTCGATCAGCCGAACGGCGAGCGAAGCGTCGAACTTCTCCATCACGATCGAGCGGGAACCCTTGAGCAGTGGCGGGGCCGCGTTGTTGAACCCGTTGCCGTGGTACAGGGGCGAGGTCACGAGGATCCGCGTCGCGCTGTGGTGTGAGTACGTGACCTCGGGATCGTGGGCGACAACGCCGCGCCGCGGCGACACGATCAACTTCGGGGTGCCGGTCGAACCCGACGATGCGATCAGGTTGACGCACTCCGAAACGCTGTTCTCGAGTTCGCCATCGGGCAGAGCACTGCTCGATGCGAGGTCGTCGGTCGTGACAACTGCACCGCGTTCCGACGAGCGACCATCCAACCCGTGGCTATCGCTGACGAGCACCACCGGGAGCGCAATGTCGAGCAGCCGATCCATCTCCCACTGGGGCAGGTCGTGCCGGGCCGGCAAGACGGTGGCACCCAGCTTCCAGGTCGCCAAGGTGGCGAGGATGTGATCGAGGCAGTTCGGTAGCGCGATCATCACCACGTCGTTCTTTCCGACGCCGTGCGCGGCGAACGAGCGACCGATCTGATTGGCACGCGTCTCGAGTTCGCGCCACGTGACGGCCCGTTCCGAACCGTCGCGCGCCACGACGATGAGGTCGGCATCATCCGGTCTGGCCCTGGCAACGTTGGTCAGGCACTGTCCGAACGAGACGCCGGGATTCGAACCGGCCATGGAACCTCCTGCTGTCGTCGGAGCGATGTCGATGTCCGTCAGCCGCGCGGGTCGCCGGGTATGGCGTCGGTGGTGAACCGTGTGATGGCGCCGAACGTGTCTGCCGGGTCGGCGACGAGCGTTGCGTCGTCGCGGTCGATGACGCGAATGTTCTTGCTCGCCAAGTACTGAGCCGTCGCATCGAGGTCGTTGACGTGCCATGCAATCGCGTGGCACATGTCTCCGTTGGTGGCCAGATCGCGGCCGGCGAGCGACTCGCTGTCGAGCGGCTGCGCCAACTCGACCACCGTGTCGGAGCCGATGAGGACGTAGACGTTCTGGGTCTTGGTGAGCGTCGACCGACGCTCGCAGATGACGCGGCCGTGCAGCGCTTCGGTGAAGAGCTCGGTTGCCCGTGCAACGTCGCCGACGACGACGGTCGCGTAGGCGAGACGCTTGATGCCAATGGGGTGCCGTTCCCAGGCGGCTACGTCGAAGTCGTCGTGGAATCGGAAGTCGATGTCCGGCACCGGTGAGTAGAACTCGAGCTGGGTGTGCGTGTCGCGCGGGTGCGTGTAGATCGGGCCGCGCTCGGGCCGCGAGCCCGTTGTCGACCCGTGATGGCCGGTGAGCCTGATGCCACGTTCTTGCAAGTGGTCGTAGATCTCGCCGACGTCGTCCACGTACCACGCCAACGAATGCCAGCGCCGGCCGAACTTCGCCTCGAACCGGGCGACCGGCATGCTCTCGGCGCCAGGCAATCGCGCCGGCGCCATCGTCTCGATGATCGTGTCGGCGATCACGGGCAGCGAGGCGTACCGCATGTCGCGCTCCGAGTAGGTGTTGTCCATGATCCCCCACCGCGGCCCATAGACGTCGTCGTACCACGCGTCGAGCGTGGGCAGATCGTCGCTGATGTGGATGATGTGGAACAAGCGACCAATGTGGAACGACATCGAGATGATCTGCGTCAGGTGTGCGACAAGCGACTGTCACGGGTGGGATGAACACCCTCCACCTCGGCGACCCGCTCGACGAACCGCCAGCGTCCATCGGCCTCGCGCGTCAACGTGTCGAGGTATCGGCCGAAGCCCATGATGTAGGGCGTGCCGTCCTCGGCGGCGTCGATGCGCATCCAGTAGCTGCGGGCGCGCGCGCTGTCGCCGTCGATCGTGATGACCGGCTCCATCAGCATGTGCTTGTGCCACCGTTCTGGCGCCCCGCCGTGCCCGGCGATGTACGTCGCGAGCTGAGCCTGCCCTGCTTCGCGGTGACCTTGGACGGGCCCTGCGCGTCGCCGGACGTCGAAGACGCCGTCGGCCGTGTAGCAGTCGAGGTAGTCCTGTTCGAGCTTGTAGTCGATGCTGTGCCCGTACTGATAGAGCGTTCGGAGGATCTCGCGCTCGTCGAGCAGCAGTCTGATCTGCGAGGCCAGGTCGGCAGGGTCGGGTGTGACGTGCGATGGATCCAACGTGTCGTTCCTCTCGGGACAGCGCGGCTCGGCCGGCGACGGCTTCAGTGCGCGGTTGACTGGGCGGCGAGCAATTGGTTCGCGTGCGCCAGGCTGACTGGGGCGTCGATCTCGAACGGGTCGGCGAGGTCGAGGCTCTTCGCGATCTCGCGCACGGCAGGAAACACTTCCTCGCCCAGGAGGCGGATGCACATCATCGAGTCCTCGTGCGAGATCCGGCCGTCGTTGGCGAGCATGATCAGCGTGCCAGGGCGTGTCTCTTCCATCCACATGCGGATGCTCTCGATTGCCTGCTTCGGCGTTCCGGCCACGATGCTGCCGCTGGCGACCCGCTCGTCGATGCTGACCTTCTTGTACGGCTTGAAGCGCGCCTTCTTGGCCTCGATGCTGCTGTAGCCGGTCGGCGCCTTCCACACCGGATTCGAGATGCCCGTGAACTCGCCCTGCATCCAGTCGTAGTTCTCGGCGTTCTTCTTCGCGTGGTCCTCGTCTCGTTGCACGTGGCATCGCATGAGGTACCCGCGGTGTTGCGGGCCGGCCTCGTAGCCGCGACGCTCGGCTTCTTCGTCGTACAGCTTCCAGATCGCCTTCGTCTGGTCGACCGTGGTGCTCAGGCAGACGTACGGGTACCCGTGCTCCGCAGCAAAGAGGATCGTCTCCTTGCTCGACACGCCGGGAACGTAGATGCGCGGATGAGGCTTCTGCAGCGGCAACGCCCACGGGTTGACCACCCGGACGTCGAAGTGCTCGCCCTCCCATCGCCACGGTCCAGGGACCGTCCACGCCTTGATCATCAGATCGTGCGCCTCGCGGAACCGGTCGCGGTTGTACGCAGGGTTCACGTTGATGGCGATCTGCTCCTGGCCACCACCACGCACGATGCCCGAGATGAGCCGGCCCTTCGACAGCAGGTCGATCAGGGCGATCTCTTCGGCGAGGAGCACCGGGTTGTCCCAGAGCGGCAGCGGGTTGCCGAGTTGCAACAGGCGCACCCGCTCGGTGTGCATCGCGATCGCCGTCGTCACGATGTTGCAACGGGTCTGCATGCAGTACGGGCCGTTGTGGTGCTCGTTGGTCATGATCGCGTCGAACCCGACCTCTTCGGCGAGCCGGTACTCGGTGAGCCGCTCGTCGTACAGCCTGCTGGCATCGACGGGGTTGAAGAACTTGTTCGAGAACAGCAGGACAGATTCGTCCTGGCGCGCCGGATGGTCGTCGGGCTGACGAGTGAATGCTTCCTCTTCCGGATACGTGGTCAGCGGTTGCTCGGTGAAATACGCCAGCTGCATCAGGTGGTCCTCTCCATCGTCGTCGAAGCCCTGCTGTCATCGGACACGAACTCGTGGACGAGGCGGGCTACCTCGTCCGGCAGTTCGAGATCGAGCCGGTGGCCACCGCCTGGGAGGGTGGTGAGCGTTGCGTTCGGCATGATCTGTGCGTACTGCTCTGCACACGATCGAGGCACGATCGCGTCCCCCTCGCCCCACAGCACCAACGTGGGCACCGTGGCGGCGGCGAGCAGGTGCGGCAGGGCTCGGTCGAACATGTACGGCTTCCACGCGATGCGGGTGGACATCTCGCGAGCACCTTCCCAGGTGAGGAGCAGCACCTCGTCAGGATCGCCGAAGGCCTCGACGTAGTGCGCCTTGTCGGCGAAGCCCATCTCGACGAAACGCTCCTCACCGAACAGGTAGCGATCGACGATCTCGCCTTCGAGGGGCTTGATGCCCACCGGGGCCGCGAGGACCATTCGTGAGAACCGCGTCGGGCACTGGACCTGCATCTCTGCAGCCACCCATGCGCCGAAGCCGAAGCCGACGACGGTGCACGATCCGAGGCCGAGTCGGTCGACCACCTGTTGCATCATCGCGGCCATCTCCGGGACCGAACGCATCCAGTCGGGCACCGTCGACGGCGGGAAGCCCGGCATCGCCGGCGCGACGACCGTGAACTGCTCGGCCAAGACATCGAGGAACCGGCCCCACGTCCCGTGTCCGGTGTCGTCGTGGAGGACGAGGATCGGCTCGCCCGTTCCGGCTCTCCAGTACGACACGGTGGTGCCGAGCAGGTCGAACGTGTCCACAACGGGCTCGTGTCGGATGATCAGTTCTCCATTGTCGGTCACACGTCGCTCCTTGCCGGGCAATCGCCGAAGATATCGCCCACCATCATCTCAGTCAAGAACTCGACGCGTACGTCGATCCATCTGCTCGCAGGTGCTGCACTCACGCGTTGAAGTAACTCCCGCTGTTCACGTGGAGCACCTGTCCAGTCGTGCGATCGGCCCCGGGTCCGACCAGGTACATCGCCGCGGCGGCGATCTCGTCGGGCTCGACGAATCGCAGGGGCAGGACCTGGCCCTCTCCTTCAAGGCTCGGATCGCCGAGGTTGACCCCGTTGTCGGGCGACGTGAGGCCAGGAGCGATGACGTTCACCGTGATCTGGTATGGCCCGAGCTCGAACGCGGCGGCACGGCTGAAACCCACGATGCCCAACTTGGTGGCTGCGTAGGCGGCCATGCCGCGGGCATACGCTCCGCGACTCGCCCGGTAGGCAGCGCGTGAGGCCGTACTGACGATCCTGCCCCAGTTGTTCTCCTTCATGTACGGAATCACGGCCTGGGTGAAGAAGAACGTCCCGTCGAGGTTGACCGCACAGATTCGTCGCCACTGCTCGTAGGTCATTCGCTCGATCAGGTCGGCCCGCCCGATGCCGGCGTGGTTGATCAAGATGCTCACAGTGCCGAAGGCAGCCACGGTCTCGGAGACGGCACGCAGCACGTCGTCCTGTTCGGCGACGTCGGCCTGGACGGCGATGGCCTGTCCTCCACCGGCCTTGATCTCGTCGGCGAGGGCGGTCGCGCCCTCGAGATCGAAATCGACGATGGCCACCGCGGCACCCTCGGCGGCGAACCGCCGGACGATCGAGCTCCCGATGCCTCGTCCGGCTCCGGCCGTCACGATGGCAACCTTGTTCTCTAGCAACATGGATCCGACTCCTTCTCGTGGTGATCCGGGCGTGTGATCGCGGACAAGCGAACGATGGCGCCCGACCAGGCACACGGGCACTGGCGTTCGCACCGAATGCTCCTCGAGCGCCTTCCACTCCCAATCATCGACGCCAGAGTCGAAGAATAACATGTGGTGTCGAACAGGTGCAAGGTTGGGCGAATCGCCGGCGCCTCGGTCGAGCACGCATATCGGGCGCAATCGTTGAAACATTGACTCGCGCGACGAAGACTTGGTACATTCACCGACACAGATCAAGCTGACCATCAGGCAGCAGACGGATGTCCCTTGCTGGGCTTCGCCGAGCCGTGGAACGGTGGAGTCGGAAGGGCAACAGGCGCTCCGGTTCCATTCTCAGCGTTCGTACCAGCGGAGGAATCGTGAAGGTATCGTTGTTCATCGAGTTGTCGGTCCCCAAGCCGTGGGGCGACACAACGGAAGCGGACCGGATCAACGAGTCCCTCGTCACGGTCGAGGCCGCTGACAAGGCCGGCTTCCACGCTGTCTGGGTCACCGAGCACCACTTCCTCGAGGAGTACGCCCACGCGAGCGCGCCCGAAGTGGTGCTGGCGTCGTTGGCGAGGACGACGAAGAACATCCGCTTGGGCCACGGCATCACCCAGACCATCCCGTTGATCAACCATCCGGCTCGCATCGCCGAACGGGTCTCGACGCTGGACATCGTGTCGGGTGGTCGAGTCGAGTTCGGCACCGGCGAGGGATCATCGGTGTCCGAGCTCGACGGCTTCCAGGTCGACCCCGGTAAGAAGCGAGCCATGTGGTTGGAAGGGACCAAGGCGGCGATCCGCTGCATGAGCGAGACGCCGTTCCGAGGCATCAAGGGCGAGTTCATCACGATGCCCCCACGCAACGTCGTGCCCAAGCCGGTCCAGAAGCCGCATCCGCCGGTGTGGGTCGCCTGCACGCAGGATTCGACCATCGATCTGGCCGGTCGGAGTGCGATCGGCGCGCTGAGCTTCAGCTTGTTCGGACCCGAATCGGCGACCGAACGCGCGGCGAAGTACTACGCGGCCCTCGAGGAGGCCGTGCCGTTCACGAACGTGATCAATCCGAACATCCTCTTCACCGGCGGCCACCTCGTGTGCGCACCGACGCCCGAGGAGGCCGTGCGTCGAATCGGTCTCAACTCGGGTTTCTTCGGCTTCGGCGCCGCGCACTACTACACGGGCCCGACCCACCGCCCGGGCCACGAGGATCTCTGGCAGAGCTACCTCGAGAAGACGGCGAGCGAGGGACAGCTGCTGGCTGCCGACGGACGACCGCTCCACGGTGAGCGCGCCGAGTGGGAACGTCTCGCCAGGGCCACCGCCAAGACCTCGCTCGAGGACAGCCCGGTCGGCAACGTCGATCAGGTGCGGCGGTGGATCGAGCGATTCGAGAGCGCAGGGGCCGACGAGGTCATGTTCTTCCTGAGCGCGTGGAACCTCGAGCACGACCTCGAGACGATCGAGCTCGTCGGCAAGCACATCCTGCCCGCAGTCATGGAGCGCGATGCCATCCACGTCGCCAAGAAGGCGAAGCGACTGGCCCCCGTCATCGACAAGATCGAGCAACGGCGTGTGCCCGACGAGTCGCCGTACCCGAATGACTACGAGTTCGGCGGCGTTCCGATCAGCTGGACCGACAAGAAGGTTCATGACGAGATCCACGGTGCCATGCGAGCAGCATCCGAGCTCCAGAACGCTCACAAGCCCAGCTGAACCGACCATCGTTCAGCGAGCTCGACCCCGGCGGGGCGGCGATCCTCAGGGCAGTCCGGCAGCAGCGACCTCGACGGCGAGCCGCACCAGACGGCCGGCCGACCGGCCGTGCGGCCAACCCTCGAACGTCGTCTCCGCCGTGATCATGTACAGCGTCCGGCCGTCGCTGCCGCCGAGCATCGGGGCCACAGCCCAGAGCGGTTTCGGCAGGGTGATGCGATCGACGACGTCGCCGTCGGCACTGACCCGCAAGAACTCGCTGGTCGAGTAGCTCCCCGTCCAGACGGCGCCCTCGGCGTCGAGGCACAGGCCATCTGGCGTCGTCACGTTCGCCGCGAACACTCGACGGTCCGTGAGACCGCCGTCGCTCGAGATGGAATAGGCCGTGAGACAGTCGCCCATGGTCTCGGCGACGACGAGCGTCCGGCCGTCGGCCGAGATGACCATGCCGTTCGGCAGCTTCAGGTCGGTCGCGACGATCTCGGTCGTGCCGTCCGGTCGGAACAGCATGATCTCGTCCGCGACGCCGTTCGGGGCACCCGTGCGACCGTAGAGGTCGAGGTAGGCGAATCCAGCCGCCGACACGACCATGTCGTTCAGGTTCGATCCGTCGGTCAACTCGAGCACCTGCGACTCGCCCGCGGCGTCGTGGCGAACCAGCTGGGGCAGGCTCACGAGCTCGCCATCGAGCGTCTTGTACTCGCGGCCAACCACGAGCAGCGCGCCGTCAGGCAGGAACCCGAGGCCTGACGGCCGCGCCAGCTCGAGCTCGACCACCAGGCGTTGGTCGTCGCCCACGCTGTAGACGACGCCGGCCAGCATGTCGCTGAACCACAGCCTGCCGTCGCGCCATCGTGGACCTTCCCCGAACAGAAACCCATCGACCACCAGCTCTGGATCTCGGCCGGCCGCACCCTGCAGCCTTGGCATCGAGTCTTCCTCTCGTCGTTCGACAACCACTATCGAGACATTAGAGTAGAACAGTTGACGTCGACGTCGGGACTGGTGTCGGACGTACTGTCGGAATTTCGGTGTCACCAGCGATCGTTCGACGTTACTGTCTGAACACTGACGACACTGGTGCCTTCCGATACCATGCGAAACGTGATGTGCATGCTGCGATCGGCGCCATGAAGCCGTTCGCCGAAGTCGGCAGCCCGCTGCGAGGACGGCTTTGGCTCGCATCGCCCCAAGTGGTCCCGACCCAGTTCATAGCGTCGGCGAGCATCGCACTGGTCATCACCCGCCGAGCGATGGGGTTCTTCAACATGACTTCACTCGGTGCTGTCGCCATCGGAGCGCTGCTTCTCAGGTGGATGACCGACGTCCTCGGGACTCGGGACGCTGCGCGGGTCAGGGCATCGGCCGCCATCGCTTCGGGCGTGGTCGTGCACATTGCGATGCGCTCGCGCGAGCCCGAGTCGTGTTTCGCCTCACGGCCGACGGCCGGGACCACTCGAGCGTCGACTCCATGAACATCTCTGGGTGGGGCCACCTCTTCGCTGCCGCAGCGGCCATCGGAGCAGGCATCATCAACTCGATCGCAGGCGGGGGGACGCTGCTCTCGTTCCCCATACTGTCTGCCATCGGTGTGCCGAGCGTCGGAGCCAATGCCACCAGCACGGTCGCCCTCTGCCCCGGACATCTCGGAGGCGTACACGCGCAACGCCGCGACCTCGGCGGGCAGTTCCGCGCAGCGCGCAGCAAGACCATCATGGCGACTCTCGGCGGCTTTGCGGGGTCCGTGTGCTTGATCGTGACCAGCGACGCCACCTTCCGCAGCATCGTCCCGTATCTCATCGTTGTTGCTGTCGTGCTCCTGACGGCACAAGACCGCATGCGGACGTGGCTGGCACACCGAGCAAGACCCCACGACCACGGCGTGGCAGAGATCATCGGCCTCTTTCTCGCCGGGCTGTATGGCGGGTACTTCGGAGCTGGCCTCGGGATCATGCTGCTCGCTGTATTGGGTCTTTTCAGTGACATCACCTTCAACAAGCTCAACGCAATGAAACAAGTGCTCGCGTTTCTCATCAACTCCTCAGCGGCCATCTTCTTGGCCTTTACCGACAAGGTATCGTGGTCGCTGGTGCTCGTGATGGCCCCGGCTGCGTTGCTCGGCGGAACCATCGGAGGGCGAGTTGTGCGCATCTTGCCGCCGGCGCGCATGCGACGAGGCGTCATCGTTCTCGGATTGATCGTGGCGACGATCTACTTCGTCAGGTGACGTACCCGTTCAGGTTGGGCCGGCCAGTGGTCGAAACGATCGATGTGACGATCGAGATCAGCGACAACCCGATCGACGATCGAGCCGACTGTGCGCCACGAGACCCGCAACAGCTCACTCGTGGCCGACTTCGACGCCTGAGTCACCAACCATGCCACCGTGTCATCGAACGCCCGGGTATGCCCGGCCCCATGACGCTCCCACGGCACCTCGGCGACCACCACCCCATGAACCCGACACGACACCCGCGGAGCATCCGCTTCCAACTCGACGCGCACCACACCAAGATCCAACGCCCGCCACCGCCGACGACCACCACCTTGGTCATAGCCACCAGCAACCCGACCACACAGCCCACATCGCTGCTTGCCAGGCCGACGACGACGAACCGCCACAACCACCACCTCGGCGGCCTCGTCGAACTCAACCCCCTCGATCACCGTTCGCCTATCGACACCCACCACCCGCGCCCATACGCTGTTACCCAGCACCCCGTCTCCTCCACATCGCAGCCGTCAGACAGCAGCGACCGTAGAGATCAGACGGGGTGCAACCGCGCACCCACCCACGAACACGTCACAAGAGCCACAAAATTCGATGCTCCTTCGCCCGTCACGGACAGAGCGCGGCGCCTCAGCCTGCGTCGCGCAGCCCGAGGAGAGCCACGTCGGCGGCCGGTCCGCCCGCGCCCTGGACTTCGACCAGGCGGCCGTTGAGACCTGCCCGTTCGGTGATCGACGACATGTATCCCACCCACTCGTCCAACTCACTGGTGCCACGCTCCAACGGCACCGGTTGGCCGAGCCTGTTGATCAAGCATGGCACGATGTCGAGGCGCACGGGTTGACCACGAACCAGTCGCGCCAGCGCGATCATGGTCATTCGCGCTTCGGGCGAGAACGGGTACGTCGGGTAGTCCTCGTCGTACTGGACCACCGGTCGACCGGACGCCAAGCGGCCGGGAACCCAGCCGATCGAGCGCGTGTGCTCGAACATGGTGGCATCCATGTCGAAGACGAACTGGTTCGCACCGTGCACGATGGGACGGCCGCGATACATCTGCAGGCCCTTCAAGATGTGCTGATGGTGACCGAAGACGACGTCCGCGCCGGCGTCGATCGCGGCACGCCCCAGCTCCGTTTCGTAGTCGGCGATCACGACCTCGGTGTTGTGCAGGCCCCAGTGCATGCTGACGATCACTGCGTCCGCCTGCGAGCGAGCATCGGTGACGGCTGCCGCCAGCATCTCCTTGTCTGCCGGGTCGAGGATCGTCGTCACGGCGACGGGCGGCGTCCCGGGTTGGCCGACCTCTTGCTTGTAGAACGTGTGCACGCGCAGTGTGGCGCATCCGGCCCGAGACGCCGTGGCCTCGAAGCCCGGGTAGTAGACGCACGTGAACGCCAGGAACGCCACCTTCATGCCGTTTCGCTCGACGATCGCCGGTCGCATCGCCGCGTTCAGATCGGCACCGGCGCCAACGACATCGATCTGCGCCTGATCGAACAGCCTCATGGTGTCGGCGAGTCCGCTGAACCCCCCGCCCATGGCGTGGTTGTTCGCCAGGGACATCACGTCGAATCCTGCTGAGACGATGCCCGCGAAGTTGCTGGGGTCGACCTTGGTGATGCACGGATCGAGGGGGTGCCGCTCGGGTGAGGTCGAGTAGATCGCCTCGCAGTTCCCGAAGCGCACGTCAGCGGCATCGAGGATCGGCCTGGCACGATCGAATGCAGAACCCGGATCGGGCCGCTTCAGCACCACGTCACCGACGAGGGCGACGACGACTCCATCCGTGCTCATGAGCTCTTCTTCCGACGAACGAGCTCTGCCTTGGAGACGACCATGGTCTGATGCGCCGGCCGGAACACGAGGAACGTCAGCCCCTCCGGACCGGCCTCGAACGCATACAGGGTCATCTTGGGGACGAACACGGACGACCCGACGGCGAAGACCTGGCTTCCGAACCTGATCTCCCCGGCGGTGACGACCATGATCTCGTCCTCGTCGTGCGCGTGCGCCGCAACCTTGGCGCCGGGTCCGAACCGGTTCTCGGCGAGCCGCGGCGCACCCGGGCCGCCTTCGTGATGGACGAACGACGCGCTCTCGAGGTCGATGTCAGGCATCTGGTCGACCGCACGTTGCAGCTCGGGCGAGCCTGCGAGCCGGTCGGCGATCGAGACGAACGTGCGCTCCTCGGCGCGGACGAACTTGATGGCACCCATCGCGACTCGTTCCTCCAGTGGTCGACAGTGGTTGGTGAGCTGATCGACGTCGACCAGCTCAGCCGGTCGCCGCAGTGCGGTGCATCAGGATTGACCTGCTGCCGGGCGGCTCGCGGTTGCGTAGCCCGCACCCGTCATGTGCGTCGCATATCGGAACTCGAGGAGCGGGAGCGAGGCAAGTCGATTCACCACGTGGTACTGCGTCGGCATGTCCTCCCATCTCGCCTCGTTGAAGCGAAACGAACCGGTGCCGCGACGCACGAAGACCGGGTGCTCTGGCGCGGTCACCGGCTTGACCGGCGATTCGGGCGACTGATCTCCTTCGGCCTTCCAGTAGTCACTGGAGACCTTCCAGTACTCGGCCATCTTGTTCGTGATCAGCCTGCTGACATCTGCTCCAGGTGAGGAGTATCCCTGCGGAACGTACTTGTAGACGAAGACGGTTGCCCGCAGGTGATCGGCGAGTCGTTCGTCTTCAGGCGCCAAGTCCGTCAGGTCGAGATGGCGCCCTTCGTCGAGGTTATCGACCCTCATGTCGAAGAACCTGAAACCGTTCCAGCTTCCCTGCACTTCGTATGCCGAGGGACCGCGAGGAATCGCTGCCGTGAAATCCGCCCACAGGGCGGCGTAGCCGAGCTCCTCGCGGTTGGAGATCGCGTTGTCGGGTCGGTTGTGCCACATCGCCGGCCCGTAGACGCCGCGGATCGGCTCGCCATCTCGAACCGAGACGACGTTGGGGATCCTCAGGATCAAGTCGTTGTAGGGAAGTCCGGCCAGCCAATAGCAGTTGTGCACGGTCATGAGCCGAGCATCGAGCTCCGGCTCACCGTCGAGCTCGAGACCTGGGGGCAACAGCTTGGCGAGCTCTTTCGCATCGGTGAGCGCGATCACCCTGGTGATCGTGGTCGACGTCCGACGCCCAAATGCCGACTTGCTCATCGGCACGTTCCGCGGACCAGGGGCCCGCCCGTAACCAAGCGGCATCCGATACGTGGCCTTCGCCAACTCCGGCATCGAGGCTTGCTGCGCGAGCCACGCTTCATCCTTCTCGATCCAGCGATCGTCTGAGGTCATCGAGATCCTTTCCCATCGGGTTCACGCCAGCACACCAACCGCGTTCTGATGCCCCCGCATTGATTCGGCCGACGGCAAACTAACCCGACCAAATCTGCATTGTCAAGAAATCGACATCAACGTCGAGAGGCTCCCACCCGTTGGAAGTGCCGAGCGTCCATATGCCGCCGACGCACATCGAGACCTCCGGTCAAGGGTGTGGGTTCGGAGAACCGCGACGAGGTCGGACCCGTGGAGATCCCCTCGGATCGTGGAGGCATCTGTCGGCGGCCATGAGATCCTGCCCATAGGCGGCCACGAAACTGCCCGTTGGTGGCCAACGGTTCTGCCCACTGGCGGTCAGTGGTTCTGCCCTCGTTGAAGTTCCTTGCTGCTGCGCGCATCCGCGCCGGTGGTGTCCCTCCCGGTTCGACTGGTTGTCGCCAGACATGCCAGCCGACCGGAAGGGACAAGTTGAAGTCTTACGAGGAGATCATGGAAATCCTGGAAGCGTTCGCGTTGACGAACAGCTATCGGGCTGCCGGCGAACTCGCGGGTTGCTCTCATCACACGGTCGAGCACTACGTGACGATGCGCGATCAAGGCTTGTTACCCGACGGTCAGACGCCGGTGGAGCGACCGAAGTTGATCGATGGGTTCATGCCCAAGATCGAGGAATGGGTCGAACGATCCAACGGCAAGATCCGCGGTGATGTCGTGTTCGACCGATTGGTCGGGCTCGGCTTCGAGGGTTCTGACCGGACCACGCGTCGGGCGCTCGCGAGCGTGAAGATGAACTGGCGTGCCGGCCGCCGGCGCTTCTATCGACCGTGGGTCGTCGAGCCGGGGATGTGGGCCCAGTGGGACTGGGGGCACGGCCCGACCATCGGTGGCCGGCAGACGTATCTGTTCTGCGCGTGGCACGCCTGGTGTCGGTTCCGGGTCGTGTTACCGGTGTGGGACCGCACGTTGCCAACCATCATCGCGTGCCTGGACAGGTCGATGCGGGTGTTCGGTGGTGTGCCGACGTATTGGTTGACGGACAACGAACGCGTGTCGACCGGACATGTCGCCGGGATCGCGGTTCGCCATCCGATGATCGTCGCTGTCGGCCGCCACTACGGGGTCACGGTGACGACGTGCGTCCCCGCGGACCCTGAGACCAAGGGCGGTGTCGAACGCACCGTTCAGATCGCCAAGGCGGATCTGGTCCCGACCGACACCAATCTGCGCGACGACTACGCGTCGTGGGCCGAACTCGTTGAGGCATGCGAAGCGTTCATGTTGAAGGTCAACGGACGCGTGCATCGGGTCACCCGTCGAGCACCGCTCGAGATGCTCGCCGAGGAACAGCAGCGGTTGCATCGCCTGCCCGACGCGGCGTTCACGGCGGCATTCGGTGAGACGCGCAGCGTGACCCGGACGGCGACCATCTCGTTCGGTGGTGTGACCTACTCAGTCCCGCACACGCTGATCGATCAAGTGGTGTGGGTCCGTGTCGATGGCGACGAGATCGTCGCGACCCACATCGCCGGGCCAGGAGCGGTTGAGGTTGCCCGACACCTGCGATCCACGCCAGGCAACCCGCGCATCGATGACGCTCACTACCCGCCACGACCGGCCGGCGCGTTGGCCCGCGAACCACGACCGGGCAATGCTGCCGAAGCCGAGTTCTTGGCGCTCGGTGACGGCGCACGGATGTGGCTCGTCGAGCCGCCGCAGCGGGCACGTCGCGGGTCAAAGTGAAGATGGCCGAAGCGGTGCAGCTCTCGCTGCTGCACGGTGTCGACAGAGTCGACTGGGCGCTCGGTCACGCCGCCAGCTTCGAACGGTTCAGTGACGGTGACCTCGCCTCGATCCTCGCCGCGCACCCGGTCGGGCAACGACGACGTGCGGCCGATGTCCACTCGATGCAACCCTCCACGCGGGCGTGGGAATCCTTCGGTGAGGTCGCATCATGACCGCTGCGACAACCACCGCGCCGATCGATGAGGTCGTCGAGCTGCTCTGCCAACTGCATCTGCCACACATGCGCCGACACGCACCCGACGTGTTGGCGACCGCGCAGGCGCGACGCTGGGACCCCGCCGAAGCCGTTCGCGCGTTGCTCGCCGAAGAACTCGCCGGTCGGCGGGCGTCATCGATCAACGTCCGCCGCACCGCAGCCGGGTTCCCGACCGGCAAAACCTTCGACACCTGGGACGAGACCGTGTCATCGATCCCAGCCCCGACCCAACGATCGTTGACCACCCTCGAGTGGATCGACCGGCACGAGAACCTCGTCGTTCTGCGGGCCGTCTGGCACCGGCAAAACACACCTCCTCGAAGCACTCGGTCACGCCGCGATCGGACACGGCTGCCACGTCCAATGGTTCTCCCTCGAGACCCTCGGCGCGCTCATCAACCGGCACCGCATCGACGACAGCACCAACCGGACGATCAAGAAGATCATGCGCGCCGACCTCATCTGCATCGACGACATCGGACTCCTGCCCGTCACGACCGAGACCGCCGAAGCGCTCTACCGCGTCGTCGACGCCGCTTACGAGAAGCGCTCCACCGCCCTGTCCTCGAACCTGCACCCAGCCGGCTTCGACGAGCTCATGCCCAAGACGATCGCCAACGCCACCGTCGACCGACTCCTCCACCACGCTCACGTCGTCATCACCAACGGCGACTCGATCCGCCTCACCCAAGCAACCCGAGGCAAAGGAGTGAGACCACTGACCCACTGACCTACCGGGCAGTTCCACTGGCCATCAGTGGGCAATTCTGATGGCCACCAGCGGGCAGAACCACTGACCGCCTATGGGCAGATCCTGCTGGCCCTTGACAGTCGTTCAAGATCAGGCCTCGACACCGGCTCGGGCCTGGTGCCGCATCCGTCGACGACCTTCACGGTTCGGCTGAGACGATCGTGTCGATCCCCGGTGTTGACGAGCCGACTCGCGAAATGCGCCGCGATTGTCTCACGCTGTCACGATCCTGACTCTCACGATCTCTACAGGACTCGACGGTGGTACTCCGTTCTCGGCCGCCGGGTCGGCGAGCCCCTCGAGCCGGTCAACGTCGCCGGGACTCGGCCCGGCGAGCTTGGAAGGCGAAGTTAGTCTGTGGCACGAGCCACCGCAACGGGCTTTGAATGGAACTCTCTTGGCTGCGGTGAGGCAGCGGCGCCGTCGTGCCCGGCCGCGGGCCCGGTTCGCGCCGATCAGGTCACGGTACGGCGCAGCAGCGTCCTCGCCGCCTACCACTTCTCATGACCCCTCTGGGGTGAGCGCGGACCCTCAGCAGCGTCTCCGTGAGGTAGGCCGCTGGCGGTTCGGTGAGTCGGTCGAGTACCGGGCGCTGGCCTGAGGTTTCTCGCGCGTCGTCGACCGGTGTCCCGCTTCGCCAGCGGCCCCCTATCAAACCGTGCATGCGGTTCTCCCGCACACGGCTTTCCGACATCGTTCATCGCAGTGCATGCGTCGGCTTCCGGCGCACGTTTCCAGAGAGGCGGTGGACCTTGAACTGCTTCAGCCAGTGCAGGTTGAACCTGTGGCCCCAGTTCCGTCCGGTGAGCCCGTGCTTGGCGGAGGCCAGCATGGCGAGGCGCATGTGGACGTAGCCGTCGATGGTGGTGAACTTGTGCGCTGAGTTGCCCCAGCGGAAGTAGTTCCCCCATCCTCGCAGCGTCCGGTTCAGCGTCCCGATGATGACCCCCATGTCCAGTCCGACGAGCCGTCGGTGGGTGAGCGCTTTGACCTTGCCTCGTATTGACGACATGGCTTTCTGCGATGGCCACCGCTGCAGGAAGAACCGGGTCCGGTCACGCCATGAGGCCACCTTGTGATGGTGGAACCCCAAGAAGTCGAAGCCCTCTGCCCCGTGTCGAAGATCGGCGATGCGGGTCTTGTCGGGATGCAGTTGCAACCCGACACGGCCGAGCACCTTGATCGCCATTCGTTGTGCCCGTTGGGCACGTTGATGGTCGGAGCAGATGACGACGAAGTCGTCGGCGTAACGCACGAGCACCCCGAGTACGTAGCCACCTTCGTTGGCCCATGCTTCGTCGAGGACATGCATGGCGACGTTGGCCAGCAACGGGGAGATCGGTGAGCCTTGCGGCGTGCCCGACACCGTGTCGGTGACCACACCGCTGTCCAGCACCCCTGCGCGCAGCCACGCTCGGATCAGCTTCAACATGCGCCGGTCCGACACCCGTCGCTCCACTTGGAGCATCAGCGCGTCGTGATCGATCATCCCGAAGCAGTTCTTCACGTCAGCGTCGAGCACCCAGTCCCGACCTCGGTTCGCGGCGATCCTGACGCGTTCACACGCATCGATCGCCGACCGCTTCGGTCGGAACCCGAAACTGGCGGGCAGGAAGTCCGCCTCGAAGATCGGCTCAAGCACGAGCTTCGCGGCAGTCATCACCACCCGATCAGCAACGGTCGGGATGCCGAGCGGTCGGGTCTCCCCCGACCTGCGCGGCTTGGGGATCTCCACCCGCCGCAACGGTGACGGCCGATACGAACCGGACGTCACCAGGTCAGCGAGATGTTGCAGGAAAACGCTCACTCCCCCGGCTTCAATGTCGTCGATCGTGACGCCATCAACACCGGGAGCACCTCTGTTGGATCGGACATCGGACCACGCTCGCCACAAGATGTCGCTGCGGGCGACGTGACTGAAGAGCTGATGGAACCGACGGCCAGGTTGTGACTTGGCACTGCGATAGAGCACACGTTGCAGAGCACGCGAGGGATCCAGGCCATCGGCCTGTCTGATGGACCTAGCCGTCTGTCAACGCGGCACTCACCAGCTCACCTCTCCGTTCCATGTTGCATCGATGAAGCAGGGGCCCTTCGCTCCGACCGGGTTGTGTTGTCCCGGCCATCGTCACTACTACGACCCCCTCCGACTCCCTCTCGGTTGACTGTCACTTCCCGTGCGGCGGTTATAGACAGCCACGCTCCCGCCCGCAGAACGCGGGACCGAGGAGGGCCTCTCCAGTTCCCAGGACAACCGTCTGACCGTTCCACACCCAAGTACGCCGGAGGGTTCATAAGCGCCCGCTCCAGGATCACAAGCGCTGTCCGTGGCCTTCGCCGATGTGTGAGCGGCTCGGCTCCCTCTTGGCCGGCGGCCTCAAGCGGTGAGCGCAACGGCTCCTGTCGAAGGGAGTGGTTGGTGCGAGGTCGCGGGAAGTATGGGGGTCGGGGTCGGGCGATGCCTGAGGAGGTGAAAACGGCGGTGCGGCAGGCGTTGGTGGAGGGGGTGTCGTGGCGGCGGGTGTGTCGCCGGTTCGAGATCTCGCAGCAGACGATCTGGCGGCTGGTGCAGGAAGCTGGTGGGATGCCGACCAGCTGCAGGAATCGTTCGTCGCGTCAGTTGTCGCTTGGGGATCGGGAAGAGATCCGGGTCGGCTTGATCGCCGGGGAGTCCTGCGCGGCGATTGCTCGGCGGCTGGGTCGGCCGACCTCGACGGTGTCGAGGGAAGTGAACCGCAACGGGGGGCGGGAGGCGTATCGGGCGTGGGTGGCGGATCGTCGCGCCGACGAGCACGCCGCACGCCCGAAGCCGTGCAAGCTGGTCGTCAATCAACGGTTGCGGGCGGTGGTGATCGAGTCGTTGATGACGCGATGGTCGCCGGAGCAGATCGCGATCAGACTCGTGATCGATTTCCCCGACGAGCCGGAGATGCGGGTGTCGCACGAGACGATCTATCAATCACTGTTCGTTCAGGCCAGAGGCCAGTTCCGCAAGGAACTGACCGGCTACCTGCGCTCGAGGCGATCCGCTCGCAAACCACGTGAACGAACCGGGGGGCCCGGGTCGATGGGGATCCGGCAGATGATCAACATCTCGGAACGGCCCGCCGAGGTCGCCGATCGTGCAGTGCCGGGGCACTGGGAAGGCGATCTGATCATGGGCGCGAACAACCGGACCGCGATCGTCACACTGGTTGAACGCTCCACCCGCTACGTGCTTCTCGGCCGGATTGGTGGCCGCCACGACGCGGAGACCACGTGCGCTGTGTTGACCGAGATGATCGGCCGGCTTCCGGCCCAGCTGCGCGGCACGCTCACGTGGGACCAAGGCCGAGAAATGGCCAACCACGCCGAGTTCACGATCGCCACCAACGTCGCCGTGTACTTCTGCGATCCGCGCAGCCCCTGGCAACGGGGCACGAACGAGAACACCAACGGGCTGCTCCGTCAGTACTTCCCCAAGGGCACCGACCTCGCCCGCTACACCCAAGACGAACTCGATGCCATCGCCGCAGAACTCAACGGACGCCCTCGACAGACCCTCGCCGGAATGAAACCATCTGAACGTCTCAACGAGTTCGTTGCGCTCACCGCTTGAGACCGCCGCCCAACCCGTCACCGGGTCGGGGGTGCATCACGACGCTGCAGGTTTCGCTTCATGCTGCGGACCGGCCAGTTGCTCGTCCCCTCACAGGGACTTCGTCACTCCGCTTCGACCAACGACCTCTCGATCGCAGCCGGGAGTCAGCTACCGGGGACCCTGGCGTCTCCCCGGACCGGACTTCCACCGGCCGGCTGCCCTGAACTTGCGACTCGGTTACGTCATCTCATCAGTCGTCTCCTTCCAACTCGATGCGCCCGAGTCTCTGGACGCACCACACACATGCACCAAGGGTGCCTGCACGCGCTGCGCCCCGCCCGATCGCGCCTCTGTAGGAGGGTGTGATGTCGTTGTGGAAGCTACGCGTTGGGGCCGAGGCCTACTACCTCGCTCAGGTCGCGTCCGGACTCGACGACTACTACTCCGGCCAGGGCGAGAGCGTCGGCCGCTGGGTCGGCAACGCAGCCACGGCGCTCGGCCTCGACGGCGAGGTGTCCGGTGAGGATCTCCGCGCTGTCCTCGCCGGTCTCGCACCCGGGACCGCGTTGACCCCGAATGGCGAGCAGCTCCGGCCACACCCCCGCCGGGTGCCCGGCTTCGATCTGACCTTCTCGGTCCCGAAGTCCGTGTCGGTCGCCTACGCGCTTGGCGATCCGCTCGTGCAAGGCGCTGTCGTCGAAGCGGGCGAAGCGGCCCTCGCGGAGACGCTCGCCTGGCTCGAGCGTGAGGCCTGCCACGTCCGAAGGGGGACCAACAACTGCCACGCCAAGGTCCCCGACGTCGAGACGTGGGGCACCCGTCGCCTCCCCGGCGCCGGGCTCGTTGCCGCCCAGTTCCGCCACCGGACCAGCCGTGCCGGCGACCCACAGCTCCATTGGCACGTGCTCGTGGCCAACACCACCCAGGGACCCGACCGGCGTTGGTCAGCCCTCGATGGGACCGGCCTCTACCGATCCAAGCGCGCAGCCGGCGTCATGTTCCAAGCCGCGCTGCGGCGTGAGCTCACCGAACGGCTCGGCGTGGAGTGGACCCCACCCCTGAAGGACTCGTGCGAGATCGCCGGCGTTCCGCGAAAGATCATCCGGCTGTTCTCCAAGCGCCGCGACGAGATCGAGGCCGAGCTCGAACGCCTCGGCACCTCAGGTCCGAAAGCAGCTGAGGCAGCGACCCTCGCGACCCGCAAGACCAAAGGGGCAATCGATGCCGAGGACATCGTCACCCGCTGGCAGCAAGAGGCCGAAACCGCCGGCTGGGGACCGGCCGATTTGGACATCTTGCTCGAATCGGTCCCCCACGACGGCGTTGTTGAGGAGATCGACGTCGATCGCCTCGTAAGCCTGGTCGGTGACCGGTTGATCGGCTCGGACTCGACCTTCACCCGCCACGAAGTCGGCCAAGCAGTCGCCGCAGTCCTGCCCACCGGCGGCGCGATCACCGAAGTCGATCGGCTGACCGCCGGAGTGCTCGCGCATTCGGAGATCGTCGCCATCCACGATCCGGCCAACCCGGCTCGGGCCACAGGGTGGGAGCAGCGGTTCACGACCCGGCGTCTGATCGCGTTGGAAGCCGAGATCGCCGACGCGATCGAGTCAGGAGTCGCGTCGCACACCGGCGCGCTCGCGCCCGAGGCGGTGGCAGTCGCGTGCACGGTCGCGTCGCTCGGTTCGGACCAGCACGACGCTGTCACGCGACTGTGCACCCAGGGGAACGCGATCGAGGTCCTCGTCGGCCGGGCAGGGACCGGCAAGACCTACACCCTCGCCGCGGTTGCGTCCGCCTACCGTGCCGCGGGCTGGGCAACCATCGGGGTCGCGCCCTCAGCCCGTGCAGCCCGCGAACTCGAAATCGGTGCCGGCATCGCGTCGTTCACCGTCCCCCGGTTCGACCATCACCGCAACGACCATCCACTCACCGCCGACACCGTCGTCATCGTCGACGAAACAGGTATGTGCGGCACCGTCGATCTCCACCACGTCATCACCACCGCCAGGCAGGCGGGCGCGAAGGTGATCCTCGTTGGCGACCACCACCAGCTCCCCGAAGTCCAAGCCGGAGGTGGGCTCGCCAACGCAATCGCCATCCTCGGCGAGCACGTGTGCGAACTCACGATCAATCGCCGCCAGGTCGAGCCGTGGGAGGTCGACGCGCTCGACCACCTCCGCCACGACGACGTCACCGACGCATGGGACGCGTACCTCACCCACGGCCGCGTCCGCATCCTCGACGACCCGGTCGAACTCCACCAGCTGGCAGTGGACAACTGGTGGACAGCCCACACCACCGGGAGCGACGCCCTTCTGCTGGCCGGGACACGCAGCCAGGCACACGCGCTCAATCGACTGGCCCGCGATCGCGCCGCCAGCGAGCATCTCCTCGAAGGGCCCGCGCTCACGGTGGCCGGTCGCACATTCCAGGCCGGCGACCGGGTACTGATCTGCCGCAACGACACCAACCAAACCACCCCCGACGGCCAACGAACTCGAATCGACAACGGCATGCTCGGCACCGTCACCACCACCGACCCCGAGACCGGCACCCTGGATTTGCGGTTGCGCACCGGTGAGATCGTCCGACTCGACCACAACTACCTCGCCGGCGGCCACCTCGACCACGGCTACGCAATGACCATCCACAAGAGCCAAGGCGCCACCTGCGACGCCGTGTTCGTCGTCGGCCCCGCCGGCCTCTACCGCGAAGCCGCCTACGTCGCCCTCTCCCGCGCCCGCCACGGCGCGACCCTCTACGCAACGTCGCGGCAGGCCGCCGACCTCGGCGAACGCGACCACGCCACCGGCCTCCCCCTCCCCAGCGAAACCGACCACCCGGAACACGACCTGCTCGACACGATCGGCCGATCCGAAGCCAAGACCTTCGCCACCACCACCGACCCAACAGCCGCAGCCGTGGCAGACCTTTCCCAACTGGCGCTCGATGTCCTCGAAGATCGCTTCAACCGTGCTGCCATCGCTGAAGTCCGCGCGGCAGCGTCCGGGCTCACCGAGCCAGCCGACGACCTCGCCGCACTCGAACGCGCCCGACACGCACGCCACCACCTCCTGCCAGACCGCCGGGTGCGAGCGCTCGACCGCGACAACGTCGGCACCATCATCAGCGTCCACGACACCACGGGCGACGCCACCGTCCGCTTCGTCGCCGACGACGGCACCCCCGCAGTGCGCACGCTTGCCTGGAGCGACCTGAAACCCATCGACCACCCCGAGCCTGTCGAGCTCACGCTCGACGCGCAACAGTGGCTCGACCGAGAGGCCCACCGGATCGTGCAGTCCGCCGAAGTCTGGGCGAACGCTCTCGCCGATTACTCGATCGAGCCCGGCGAGGTGGGTCTACTTCGGCGTGCGATCCAAACACGGCGCGAGCGGCTCGCCCGCCAGATGCTCGCCGACTCTCCGGACTGGCTCACGTGGTGGGTCGGCACCCGACCGATTGATCCTGCTGGCGCGACCGTGTGGGACGACACCGTTTTGACCGTCGCGGCGTGGCGGGACCTTCACCATGTCAGCACGGAACACCCCGGACTCGGAGTCGCGCCGACCGATCCCAACGAGCGCGAACGGTGGCTCGACGCAATGGCTACGACGCTCGCGCAGCGGGCCTGGCTCAGCGACCGCGACACCCACCCCACGCAGGTCTCCGGCGCAGCTCTCACCCCCGCCGAGATCTACGACCGCATCAGCCAGCTCGACCAGACCTTCGCCGGAGCGCCCACCGACCACAGCCGCATCATCGACGACCTCATCGCCGGCCACCTCCCCACCCAGGACATGCACACGGCCCTCGCCGAGGCAACGTCTGCGCAGACCGAACGCGACCGCTGGATCCTGGTCAACTGGCCACACATCGTCGAGCACCACGAACTCCACCGACTCGCCGAACAACACGACCCTCTCGCCCACTGGCCCACCCCCGTCCGGCCAACAGTGGAAGCCGTCCTGCACAGGCTCGCCGCCCGGCTCGATCCCGTCTTGCAGGTGGAGGATCGGACGCTCGCAGAGCTTCACGCTGCCATCGTCGCGCTGGACCCCGGAGCGAGACTGCGCGACCTCACCTCACAGCTCGTCGCCCTCAACGACCGCGTCCATCACGTCGAGTCCGAGCGACCCGTCGAGGCCAACCCGGAGCGGGCGGCGCTTCTCGCCGCGGAGGTCGAGACCCTTCGAGCCGACCAGGACGATGTCCGCAAGATGATCGTCACCGAACGTCAGACCCTCAGCCGTCGGACCTTCGCCCCGACCGACCACGACGCACTGCGTGCGGCGATCACCCACCGCACCAGGACGATCTACCAACGGGCGATCAACGAGCGACCAGAGTGGCTCATCGAGACACTCACCAAACTCGACGACCGCGGCACCCTCGGACAACTGCGGCCTTCCCAGCTGCGACAGCTGATCGGCGATGCCGCTACCACCCGGGACCTCGACCTCGAGGGGACGACGGGCGCGCAGCGCCAGACACCCGCTCGGCCCATGTCGCCGAGCATCTGAGGTCGTGCTCGTGGCAACTCCACGGAACCCGCGTTCGACTACTTCTTCGTATGGCGAGGAGCTACTGCACGTGACAGTCATCATGGCAGCCGACCGGGTCTCTCTCGGCGGGCGTACCATCTGCGCATGCCGTTCGCGTTCGACTCGGACGAGGCGGCGCAGACGGCGGTCGACGACTGGGTTCGGCGCAACTCACCATCGTCGACGGCACGCGACCTCGTCCAGTTCGAACGTGAACACCTTGAGCTGTTCGGTAAACGATACGGCCACCTGCATGTTCAGTTCGACGTCGCCTTCGACCAACTCGTCGCCGTTGTCGAACAGGTCAACTACGTCGAGAAGAGCAGTTGGCCACAACATCGTGCGCTGCAGTACATCCTGCTTTCTCACAACTTGAAGGCGTTTATCTCCGCCATGGATCGGCTCAGCAAGGGCTACTACGAGGACTCTGCCGTGCTCAGTCGTACCTTGTACGAGACGTTTCTGCGTGCGATCTTCATCTCGTGCCATAGCGACGATCCGTGGGGGGCATTCCCCGTTCCATCACTGAAGGGCACACCCAAGTTCAACGCGACAAACTTTGCCCGAGACGTTCTGCGCCTCGACTGGCACCCGATCTACTCGACGATGTCCGCCGTCGCGCACTCGAACTTTCCCCGGGTTGGCTCGTCTCTCCGTCGAATCGAGACCCGAGTCGGTGACCCGGAGGTCTTTGGGCTCAGCTTCGAGGACGACCCCAAGACCCTCGAATTCGCTGCCGCGTTTCTCCCGTTCCTGCTCGCTGCCTACTCCCGCCTCGTCGTTGAACGCTTCGTTGGCGACGCAGCGGTGAGGAATCCGGACCAGTTGGAGACGGCGCGAGAGTCAGTCGAATGGATGTCATTCATGCTGTCCACGAACGAGAAGGCCATCTGGCAGCGAACTGCTGTAGATCTGGACTACCTCTTCGACCTGCTCGACGTCGCTGACTCGGGTGGGGACTGGCGGGCGGTCGCCGAACTGCGACCGACTGTCACGAGGTAGACCGCAGCCACACGCGGTGCCTCGAGTTGCTGGCGTGACGCAAACCAGGCCTGGTTCCAAGTGGGCGACCTCGCGTCAAGTCGCTCGGCGGTCCAGCCTTGGGAGAGCGCCCACGTCGACATCCAGACGTGACGTCAAGAGCCACTGAAGAAGCCCTCGGAGTGTTCCAATGCTGCCTGTTCAGCGACCCAGCCCATGAGCGCCTCCTCCGTTGCAGTTGCGAGGGTGAGGCAGGGCCGGGGTCCACGGGCAAGCCATCGCACGGCGGTGACGAACTGGTCCCAGACTTCGAGTTCGGTGTCGATGTCATCGTCGGGCATGGTGTGCTCCTTCATCTCGTCGGGACGGCCATGTCGACGGCTGGACCGGTGGCCATCTGCGCCCATTTCCGGATCAGGCGGAGGCCGTGGCCCTCTGTCGGTGTCGGCGTTGGTGTGCTGTATGCGTCGGCCAGCGCGCTTCGCACCATGGCGGGCTCGTACAACGGCTGTGCTGGATGGTCGACGGTGTCGAACGGATGGATGGCGGTCATCGCGATCGACGCGGTCTGTCGGTCGACTCCGAGCTGCCGGAAGGTTGCTGCGGTTTCGCCAGCGTCGAAGCCGGCGGAGGCGAGCAGTGCCGCGATCCGTTCCGGTGCTGCGCGACCGAGTAGCTCCGCACGATCGGCGGAGAGGAGACGATCGCCGGCACGGGCCAGCTGATCCTCGACCGTCGTCGTGACGGGTCCGGCCTGGGCGAGGGCGAGCAGGTCGGGGGTGAGGTCGATGGCAAGACGGTTCTCGAGCCGGTCGATCAGCGTTGAGGTCGCGCCGAGTACTCGTTCGGCGGTGGCCTTGACGACGTCGACGGAGCCGGCCCAGCCGGACACGTACGGCACGGTGTACTGCTGCGAGTCGACGCCGACGCGATCGCACAACAGGTACGCGACCGATTCGGCCTTGACCTCGGCGATGTGGCGGCCGCTCTCGCGCGCGCTGGTCTCGTGGCCCATCGTCGCGTGAGCCCATTCGTGGAGCAGCGTCTTGAGTCGCTGGGGTGGCTCGAGGTCGTCGTGGATGCGGACCTCGCGGCTCGTGAAGCTGGTCTGCCCATTCCACATCGCGCCTCTCGCACGTTCGACGAGACCAACCCGGTACCCGTCGATGGCAAGCTCGGCCACGACTGCATCCCACACCCGCACCGGCGCGTCGTCACCTTGGACGAGCTCCGGCGTCGGGGGCTCCGGCAGTGCGGGTGCCCGGTCGAGCTGCGACTGATGGAACACCGGCACAGGCTTGAACCCGCGCACACCCGCGGAGACGACGCGCTCGTCACCGGTCTGCTCGTCGATGACACGCCGGGTTGCGGTCATCGGTGCGTAGATCCACAGCGCCTTCTCGCCCTTGGCGACCTGGCAGGTCCCGCCACCTTCGGCAGGCACCCGGGTCCACGTCTTGTAGGAGGCAGTGAGGCCGTCGGGTTCGACGCCACGGTCCACCAGCTGACAGGCGATGAGGAGCCGATTCTGTGGGCTGTAGCGGTGGAAATGGGCGGATTCGGCGACGAACCGGATGAAGTCCTCCCCCGACACGAGCTGCTCGACTCGTTCGACGAGTGCCTCGTGCAGCCGGGTGAGGCGTTCGTCGTCGGGCTTCACGCCGCCCTCTTCTCATCGGCCGGTGCTGGCAGTGGTGGCCCGCCCTTGGCCAGGGCGCGGAGTCGTCGGTCCTTCCACCACTTCCGTCCCTTTACGACGACCGGAGGGATGTTGCCGTGGATCAGCAGTGCTTGACCGAGCGGCGCGAGACGCGGGACGTGATACGGGACGAGCGGTTCACGCTGCTCCGAACCCGACACCGAGCGTCGGCCACCGCTGGTATCGGTCGACCATGATCTGCGCTCGACGTCCTCGTCGCCGGCGATCTTGGACTGATAGCCGAGGGTCGACTCGTCCGACGCTGACGGGAAGAACAGCTTGGTCGCGTGGTTCGTGATCACCGAGTTCGCGAGCCGCCCGTAGGCCTCTTCGATCTGGGCGAGGGACTGCCAGATCGTGACGAGCTGAATGCCGATCCCGGCACACGTCGAGGCGACTTGGGGCAGCCAGGCGAGGGGCATGTTGCCGGCTTCGTCGATCAGCATCAACAACGGCGCCCCGAGTTGGCGCCCGGCGACGTCCCACTCGTAGGCCTGGGCCTTGAGGTCCGACAAGAACCCACCCAGCACCGGAGCGAGGCGGTCGTAGTCGTCGAGGGGCACGACGAGATACAGGGTGTTCGCGTTGCCTTTCGGGGCGCCCATCAGCCACTCCAGATCGACCCAACTCGCGCCTTCCTCGTCAGCGCCGATGTCGGTGACGGCTTGCACGTGCGGGTCGAGGTACGGGTCGGCAACCGTCTGCGCGGTCGCGTACACCGACGACACGAGCCGTTCGTCCTTCGACCAGATCGCGTTCAGGTGCAATGCCGCTGCATCCGAGGCGATCCGCATCGCTTCCTGATCCGAGTTCGCCTGGGCGTCGAGGATGGTGACGACCTCGGACACTTCATCGGTGTTGGGCTGGTCCTGTTTGAAGACCCAACGTGCGAGCTTGGCCATCGACGGGACCTCCGGATCGATGGCCGCCACACCGACGAGCCCGGTAAACAGGATCTTGCCCGAGTTCGCCCAGAAGTCTCCGCCGCCCTCGATGCCCGCCTTTGGCGTCCAGGCCGCCAGCGCCTCCCCGGCCTTCTTCGCCCCCGACGGTGTCCCCGCGTTACGCAGTGGGGACCACCGCGCCAACTCCTCGGGAGCGATCTCCACCCACTGCTCCGTCGGGTTCACCGGTCTCCGGGTCACGATCCCCGCCGGGTCGAACACCCTCACCTGCCCGAGCTGTCGCCGACGATGAATCGTCGCATCGAGCAAGTCGCGCTTCACCGACAGCAGCACGGCCGGACCGTCCCAGTCGAGCACCCCAGGGATCGCGCACTCGGCCGTCTTGCCCGATCTCGACGGCCCAACGATCGCGACCGACGAGATGTCCCCCGTCGACGCACGCCATCGGATGCGACGACCGGCCGGTGCGAACTTTCGATTCTGGGTCGCGACGAGCCAGCGGCCGTAGCGGCCGACCACGAACCTGCCCGACTGCGGCCGCCGAATCAGCAACGGACGCAGCTCGCGACGGCTCGCGAACCTGGCCCGAACATCGACCCCGAGCCGACGGCGACCAGAGCCCGAACCGCGCACCAACCGCACCACGACGGCCGCGACCGCAACGGCAACGACGGCGACGAGACCGGTCGCCGACCAATAGACCACGGGACCGGGCAGTTCCATCGCGGTCTCGGGTGGCCACGCCGAGCGCGGATCACCAGCGACGGACGCGAGACGCGGTAGCGCGCGGAGTGCGTCGCCGAGACCGGCGGTGAAGCGACGACCGGCGACTCGGGCTGCCACCGCAGCGCCAGCCCAAACCACCGCGCTCACCCCGATTCCGCCGGCAAGTGCAGCCGCGCCAAGTAGCTCGGCCGGCGACCAGCCCATCGAGATCTGGCCGTTCGATTGCGTGTTCGTCATGCGCGCAGCGTCCGACATCGATGTTGCGTTTCACGCGACCGGTCGCAATCGACAACGCGACTGTCGACGCGACTGTCCGGATCGGCGCCACCGCTGACGCGACTACCGACCGCTGTTGTGGCCCGGTTGACCGGAATCCCGGCAGTCGCGTGCCCAGCAACAGTCAGCTCTCACCGTGCGTCCCCTCATCCACCCACAGGAGGACCACACATGACCGCCATCAACCTCGCCGACCGAAGCCTCGTTCTCGCGGCCACCCGCCTGACGACCGGCCGCCGAGCACAGCGTCTGACCATTCGCTGGGCACACGACCCCCATCTCCGAGGGCGGGCGCCGGCGGAACTGCTCGACACCCTCGCCCGACCTGGCCACCCCGATCACGACAACATCGTCCGAGGTCTCATCTCCCGCAGCCAACACCAGGACGAGGACGCGACCATCCTGCTGCTCTGCGCGCTCCGACCCGGACTCTGGAAGCTCGCCCACGACTACCACCGAGCGCGTCTCAGCGAGGCCTTCGACGACCTCGTCGTGAACGCCGTCCACGTCATCGCCCGGACCGACCCCTCGATCGATCGCCTCTACGACCGAATCCTCGGCCGCGTCCGAGCCGCAACACCTCGCGCTTCCCGCGACCCGCACGTAGCCTCCACCGCCGCCGAACTTGCTGACATCCCCAGCGCCCAAGACCACGACATCGTTGACCAACTCCAAGCGCGCGACAACCTCCGCCGTCTCGGCCAACTGCGTCGGGCAGACGCCCTCCGCCAAGCCGAATGGAACGACCTCGTCGCGGTGCGCGTCCACGGCATCTACGCCAGAGAGATCGCGCGTGGCCGAACGACCAACCAAGTGCGCGCCGACATCAGCCGATTCAGCCATCGCCTCCAACGATTCCTCGCCGCGTAACGCCTAGCTCCAAGTTCAAGCCTCGCCCGGTGGCGAAACCACGCCGACATTGGCGACCTGTCGACCCGCCAGCACCATCGGACGCTCAACGAGAAGGAGCCTTGCGGCCCGCACCAGAGTGCACATCAGACACACCGGGTGGCACACCCTCGTCGAGCCACCGAAGTCCGACGAACAAGTCCTCCCTCACATATGCGACGCAGCGGTCACGCACACCCCGGTCACCTCCACCAATGACACGGCAGCCGATAACGTCCGGCAGATCGCCCTGCGCGCCGGGCCGCCTTCTCGCAAAGGGCGGCTCGACCCGGCCGGGCCTCGAAGTTGCCCTCCGGCCCGTCCACGGGAGAACCGTCCATGCCCATGCACCCCGACTTCGCCATCCTCGACCGCCACGTCCTCCGCATCGCCCACGGCTCCCTACTCGACATCCCCCTTGACGCCGACCCAGAAGCCCAGGTCTGGATCGCCACCATCTGGCCCGACCAACATCAACCCGGCGGATGGGGACGTCTCATCTGGGACCGGCACCCCAGCGGACGCGGCTGGACCATCCACCCGCTCACCCATCTCGGCGACATCATCGAGTTCGGAGCCGACCAACCATCAGTCCCAGACCGATGGTACGGGTACGTACTCGACGCCGACGCCACAGCCATCCAGCTCGTCGGACCATTCACAGAACCCACATCGGCCCTCGAAGACGGCCGAGCATCCCTAACCCGCTGGCGAACTGAAACCGCCTCACTGCCCATCGCGCCATCGACTCAATAGTCCTTGATTCGCGCCCGCCGAGCAGATCGCCGGATCGGTGTGCCGTTCTCACAGGGGCGACGGACGTTCTGCGCTCACGGAGCACGCCGTTCTGTGCTCGCCGCCTACCGCCCCGTCGCAAGGAGCCGAATGCCGGGCTGGCGCGCGCTGTTCTCGGCGGCCCGGGGCGTGTGCTGTTCTCGTTGTGCTGTCGCGTCCTGCCGTCGGGCTGAACTGTGGCGGCAAGCCTTGGATTCGGTGCCTGCGCCGCGTGGGATGCCGAGTCGATGGCAAACAAGCTGCGGGATAACTCGATCGAGCAGCTCACTAGCTTGGGTCGATGAGTCTGACGGCGCGGGCAGGGTCCGTCAACTCTACGGCCCCTGCGTCAAGGCCTTGACAGTGTCGGGATGTTGGAAGCGCACCTCATCGTGCGAGAAGCCGAGAAGAGTCGGGAGGAACCTCAGCGCCCCAGCCCATCCGTGGGTCAGCGGATCGCTCAGATCGACTCCGAAGGCTGCGCCGACGATCTCGCGTGTATCGCGTCGGTCACCTTCGGTTCGTTGCTCGATCCGGAAATGAATTCCGTGTTCACCGGTCCGGCTAGGTATTGCAACCCGATGAACAATCGAATGCGCGCCATCGACGAAACCGGGCATTGGCGGATTCACGACCAGCACGACGAATGACTCGAGAGGTGTCGGTTCGGACAAGCCGGCGTCTGGGACAGCGGCCACGAGAGATCGCGCGTCAGACATTCGAAGATCAAAGCTCTCATGAATCATCCTCGCCAGGCTCGACTCCTCCAGCAGGATTTCACGGCGCGCCTGGTTGCGGTTGCACGCCGCAACCCGCTTCTGAAGATCGACGACCTCAGACGTCACGGGATCCTCTCGCCGTGTCGAACCGTGATACCACCCGATTGTGCCTACTGATTGACCCGCCGGCAGCCCGAGTTGCTCGGCGAGTTGGAGTCGCGTGTACGGTCCCGGCGGTAGAACACCAGTCGGCTGATCCAGGCGCAGCACTGAGTCCGCGCCCAAAATCTCGATGACGATCTTGATGTCGTTCTCCGTCCAGTACGCGTACCCCGTAGGCAAGTCCAAGTCGTACGCGAGCAACTCGTCGGAGGACAGACGTCCGCGAATCCAATTGCGAATCTGGTGACGGAAATAAAGATCCTCGGTGACCGACAAGTCGCGATGTGCTTCGGCCGGTCGGAGGCTGGTCGTGCTGAAGTCTCGGCCGTCGAGCCACGCCACCGCCCGAGCGAACCGCAACGACGGCACGACCGAGAACGGCAGGCGGACGACATCGTGGACCGTAAAGGACTCGTTCCACAGCTCGACCTTCAGGCCGCTCAGTTTGGTGGCCGCCGCGTCCCGATCGTCAGGCGAGTCAAATGAAACGCACGCGTGAATCGGAACGTTTGCATAGGAGCCACGAACGAAGAGCCCGGTGGGCGGGAAGCCGACCCGTCGTGTTCCTTCCCTTTCTCGCTGGTGGAAGTCGACGACCTGACGTGATCCCTCTGCAAGCGTTAGCCGACCTACGCCGAACCGCGCCATGTCAAACGCCCCTAGTCGGGAATGCACGACGCCCGCGAAAACCTGTGAGGCGATCTGTGCAATCGGCATCCGACCAAGTTCGGCGGCGGCGCGACCGATGACCACCTGAATGGTTTCGAGGCTACGCCAGGTCGGAACGGCGGCTGCCGCCTCGGCGGTCGCCTGCACGTACATAAGGCCAGCGTCTACCAGCCGCCCCAATGCATCTACTCCGCCGTCTCTGAGGCGAAAGACATCGCGGGCGTGAAGCAGCAACATGTCAGCAAGAATTGCTCGTTCGCCGTGTTTAGTTTCGATGAGCTCGAGGGCGGCTGCTGCGATGGCGACCTCGTCCGAGCTCATGCTGATCGCTGCGGACAAGCCCTCCGCCGATTCCTGGAGGCTCGGATTGAAGGCCGCGACCCGCGCGTAGTCCGCGAAATCGGAGGGTGTCGGGGAAGGTCCATCGATTCGAGCCTGGAGCTCAGCGGTCGCCGTCACAGCCGAAACCGCTCGTAGGTCGTCGTCCAAGACGTGGGCCCAGATCGCGCGCCGCCGGAGCTCATGAAACCAGCCAGTGGAGTCGGGAATCATGAGCCCCGAGTCCGTCAGCCGTCTGCGAACAACGTGCCAGGCGATCTCATTCAGGCCGAGTAACGCGCACACCCGATCGATGGAGATTGGATCGACGAAGATCGCCAGCTTGGCTGCGACAATTTGACTCGGCGTATCCAGTTCACGCCAAGCCTGCGTGACTCGCGCTCGGGTGATCGCGTCAGGCGATAGGGCCTCTAGTACTTCCGGGTCGGATGTGGCCTGCAGAAGACCGATCGCGTCCTGGATGTGGACGGGATATCCGTTTGTCGCGGCCACGACCGTTGCGGTCAGAGACTCGTCCAGCTCGGATGCCAAGAGCCATTCGGATACGGCCGCTGGCTCCAGGCCACCCACCGGCACGTCACGCGCGCCGTTCATGATCAGCAGTTCGGCACGCTGCCGACTCGCAGCGTGCCAGGTAGTGAAGGACCCGCGAATGCTAACGCCGGACGGCAATCTCGCGATGATGTCCGCTAGCCGCTGCAGGTCCTCGTCGTTCAATCGATCCAGATCGTCGATGGCAAGCGCGACGTCAAGCGGCGTTGCCATTTCCTTGACTTCGTCGATGAGGGACAGGATCTGCTCGATCACGTCGTGGTCGCTCGCTGCGGTGATCCTCGACTGAAGGGAGACGTTCTCCGATTCGGAGATTGACCGGGCGAACTCGCCGATCAGCATCCCTAGGTCTTCGCCCAACCTAGCCTTGACCAACCCGAGAAGGTGCCGCCCGACGGCGGACCGTATGTCGGCTAGCCGGCTGTCCTTCACCCGCTTGGCAGCCTCGACTATCCGTCGCCCGACGCGAGTCGCGGTGGGCTCGTCACTGGCAAGTGCCGCCACCACTGAACCCAACGACTCCAGCAACGCGAGCTGAAGACTCCCCGGCGCGTGGTTGGCTCGCACTGGTGCTGACGAAACCGTATTCGCGGATCTCTCCTGCACCTCGGCCAGTAGCGCTGACTTCCCGGTGCCAGAGTCCCCCACGAGGAGCACCAGCCCGTACTCCTGGCCGTTGACCAAACTCTCGACGAGGTCCTCACGTCCGAACAGGGTCACGCTCTCAGTTTGCCGTTCGGTCTCACGGCTTTTCACGTCTAGCAACGAAACGCCCAGAACACGCGGCGCCGAACCCCACCCGCCCGACCCGCCAACTGGCGCACACCACGGCGCATCGGCGCTCCAACTCATGACCTCGGGAAACTCGGGGAATCTCTGTCACACCGACGCGCAAAACTGGATTCATGTCAAAGTCCAAGGCAGGCCGTTGGCGGCGTGCAAGACCGATCGTGTGGAGTCCAGGGTCTGCTCCGGACGTCTCAGCTGGCGAGGACGCCACCGTCGTCATCGACACCGAATACGGGGTGTTTGAGAGGCCGCTAAGCGGTCCACCTCCAATTCCTGGCGGGTTGGACGCCGGCATCGCCGCAGAGACTTCAGTCCGATCGATCGGCGGGGGTTGGGGGCTGCCCGACTTCATGTTCTCGCCAGAGACGCATCGGCGTGGGTCCGGACGTCGAGAGATTGGTGACGGGGTTGTGCTCTGCGGCGAGTTCGGCGTAGTGCTCCAAACAAAATGCCGCGTTGGGAGTGGCGGCCAGGCTGATCGCGAGGGACGGTGGATCCAACGGTCTATCGCCGACGCTGGACGGCAAGCGTCGGGGACACTTCGGACATTACGGTCAGCACCACAGACGTTGACGAGCCTTCGAGGAACACCGCATCGAGTCGTCGCCGACGCCTACCGCTGGCTTTGCGTGGTGATTATTGATCATGAGAACCCACCAGTTGGGCTTGTCCCAACGTGTGATGCGAAGGATCCGACAATCGCGCTGCTGAAGTCAGACTGGGACTTCCTCTTCAACCATCTCCGCTCAACCTATGCGGTCGTTCGTTACCTGCGACACGTCGTTCAGTTCGAACCGGTGGCCCTCGGTACCGAGTGGATCCGATACGGCCAGATCGCGTTCGAGGCCAGCCTCGAGTCCTCGTCGTCCCTCGACAAACGTCTTCTGGTGAAGGGAGCCGTGAAGTATCACTCACCGCTGCTGTCTCTGACCGCTGCCATGGACGACGACGCGTCGTCACAGATGTTCTATCGAATGCTCTTGGAAGAGGTTGCAGTCAAGATGCTGGCGGATCCCGTCCTCGCCGACGGTCCGCGTCTCGACGTCCTATCCCGCCTCGATGCTCTTCCTGTATCTATGCGCTCTGCCGTAGCGAGGTACGTCTTCGACAGCATCTGTGAGCTGACGAAGACGGCCCCCCATGACGGCGTGAAGTGGCTGACGAGAACCATACGAGGAACGGCAGATGGAACGCAGCTTCTCTATGGCGCATGCTCCGAACACTTCGGCGGCTATGACCTGTTTCTGCAGAATTGGCTCGTCGTACGGCACCACGATCTTCGAGCACTGGTTGGACCTACGAGCTGCGTCGCCACCGTGGCTCTCGTTCTGACTCCGCGCCGCGATGGCAGCCGACCATGGGACGTCACCGTCTGCAGCGTCGCAGGCGACATCGAACTTGACCCCGCTGCCGCTCAAGCAACGCGAGACCTACTGGCCGTCACGAACGTTGCGGTTCCACGGCGAGCGTCGAAACGCGGAGCCAAGTGGCAAACGAGATCGCGAAGATAATCCGGTCCGTACCTCGCGACAGAACGCGCGACGCAGAACGACCTCAGCTACGCATGCGCGACAGAGCGCCGAACGGCGCCTCTGCTCCCGACGGAGCGAGACGGTGGCGGTGACCGGCCATCCGTGATGATCCATGACCATGTTGGGAGTCTTTGCCCGCGCGCGGAAGTTGCCTACCCGGATCGGAGGTAGCGATCAGCCCGTAAGTCGTGCCACGCTCGGATGATGTTCAGAGCGGATCTCGCCCGTTCCTGGAGGTTTAGTGTTCGCTGACATGCGGCCGTTCGGCGAGAGGTTGCTCGACGAGCTCGCGGAGATGCGCACTGCTTTCCGTCAGCTACTCGACGGCTCATCGATCTGCAATGTCGATCCCAACCGACACGGCGTCGGCGGGATGGTCTTCATTGGATTCGCAACCTGGGACTGGACACCGGACGACGGCCTGATCGGCGAGCGAACTCGGCTGCTCGAGCGGCTGGACCATTGGGCGTCCCTTCTGCTGTTGCTCCATCGATCCGCAGTGCCCACGACACGAGAGCGGATCGAGGGGCACCTTGGGCTACTGCGGGACTGGCTCAAGCGAGACGGTGGCGATCACTCGATTCCGCCAACCATCGAGGAGGCGAGCGCAAGGGCCGAGGTCGCCTTTGACGAACTCGTCCGGCTCGTCGAGATCGGCATTCACGGGATGCCTGCAACGCTTGTTGTGCCCGACACGAACGCCCTAATCCGACATCCCGATGTGGCGTCATTCGCCGCCCACCTCGGAACGGACGACTACCTGGTGGTCATGCCGACGACAGTCGTGGCCGAACTCGACGAACTCAAGGATCGAGGTAGAACCGAGGACGTCCGTACGAAGGCTGCTGCAGTCGTGCGTCGCCTGAAAGGCCTTCGGGACCGAGGCGACATTCGAGTTGGTGTACCAGTTCAAGGAAGGACGCGCCTTCGCATGGAACACAGGGAGGTTCAAGTTCGAGGAGTCCTGGATTGGCTCGATCCCGATGTGCCGGACGATCGCATCCTCGCCGCGGCACTCGACCTGCAGGCACGATCGCCAGCGGCGACGGTCGTGCTGTTCACAGCCGACATGAACCTCCAGAACAAGGCGGCCGCAGTCGGGCTTCCGTTCGCAGATCCGGCGCCCTAAATGCGCAATCAGTCGGCACGGTAGGTTCGGCCCGCAACCAATGACGAGACGGCCAGAACGCGCGCTCCGAACGCGGCGTCATCGGTGACGCGAACGACCACAGATCGGCGCATCGGGCGGCCGCGTACGAAGGCGCTTCCCGGCCGGCCATGTCGGTAACCCGATCCTTGCGACGGCGGGCGTGCGCGTGCACGCTGCATCTGTGCCCGCTGAACATCTCACCGTCGATTTCGTTGTTCGTGGTGTCGCGGGTCGGGTGT
The DNA here is from genome assembly GCA_050246915.1 of Acidimicrobiia bacterium. Lineage (GTDB taxonomy): Bacteria > Actinomycetota > Acidimicrobiia > Acidimicrobiales > Ilumatobacteraceae > JBFWVD01. Next base: position 39,327 of record JBFWVD010000030.1, read on the forward strand.
CTGTGATCGTTTCGTCCAACGATGCTCCCGAAGCGATCGGCTGCGAGCTCAGCGCGCTCGGCTTTCCGGTCTGTGAGGCCACGGTTCAGACACCTTTGCGCGGCTACGCGGCGCTGCTCGGCTGGGTGCAGGTGGTCGGCACCTCTCGCTCGCCTGAGGAACAGCGAAGGTTCGAGACGGACCCGTTGCAGATCTTCGATCATCTGGACCTGCCGTTCGGCTTCTACGGAATCAACCCGACCCTGTTCGACGCACCATCGAGGCGCGACCGCTCGCAGCACCTCGACTGGCTCGCGCACAGCTTCTTGTGCAGCTCGCCGGACGGCCCGATGCAACGGACCGTCCAGCCAGTCGCCGCGTTCCAGTGGGGCTTCGTGCTCAGCGCAGGCACGGTCGACCTGCTACCCGTCAAGCAGCTGCCGCTCACCGAATGGGCCTGTCACCGATCCTTGCTGACGAGCACCTACCCCTCCTGGCAGTTCTGACGGCGCGCTCCGGACTCATCCTCGTGCGTAACGCGCGCACCGATCGTGGCTCCAGAACAACAACCGGCGATCGCACGCGAGAGCCTCCAACGAAACCAGGGCGATTCGGTGCCGACCTGCACGCTCCTGGAGGTGATGGCCAAGTTGACGCGTATCAACACGCTTCCTATTGCGTGAGGATCGCGGCCGTTAACGCTCTGGCGCTTCGGCGTCTTCGGTCTGAGCTGTGCACACGGTTCAATTCGGTGAGTCGAAGAACACGCGTATCCATGTGATGCCGGAGCCCGCGTCGGGATTGGTGCTGCTGTCGGTCTGGCTATAGCTCTCGAGCGTGACGTAGAAGTCGATGCCGTCGCGTGTCGCACGGCACTTGACAGAGTGCAGGGTGTTTACGGGGTTTTCGTTGTCGCTCACACCGGTCGGGTCAGTGCATTGGATGCGGTTCACGACGGCTCCATACCAGTCGTGCCAAGCTGCAACGTCGACGTCGCCGTAGTGCGCAGTCTGGCCGGCTGGGCCGACAGTCGTCTTGGTGGGCACGCCGGGCGGCAGGCCGATCTCCTCGGTCAGCGCATCGCGAACATCTTGGCGTTGAGCTGTTACATCCTCCATGAGGTCCCCGCAACCGACACCGACCAGAGCTGCGGCAGCAGTCGCGACCATGACTATCGAGATTCGAGACATGTTCATAGAGGTCCGTTCGTTCGGTTGCGCGAAAGCCGCGTACATGGTTAGACGCTCCCGATCGGCTCGAACGCCAATGCACGTGGGCCACATCTGTAGGCCGACCGTCGGATGCAGGATCGATGGGTGAACCGCTGCTGACGGTTTCAGCTGAACGCTCGCCTGACCTGTGAGGGACGTGCGGTGCTCCTGAAGGTCTCCACGCAGCCGAGACCTGGTTATGCCGGGTATCGACCCGTTTGCAGAGCGTAGGGGTGGCCTCCGTGGTTGTGCGCTCCGGCCGACTCTGGCGCCGGGACAACGATCCTCGCGTTCTCCACCCTGCGCGCCTCCGTTCCAACAGACAGACGCGCGGTGCCGAACGACGCCGGAGCGTCCGCGGTTGATCGCACCAGATCGGGCCTCGGCGTTCACGGGCTCGCGCACGGTCAGATCTGGGTCGCCGCCTCGTAGATGGTCATCGCAGGGTCCGGGTAAGGCCGTGGTGACTCACACTGCGGTGTGGAGGTGTCGGCTCGAGTTGCCTGGTGAGCCAGCAGCGGTCGTTGCCGAGCATCGAATTGATGTCGTGGCCGTCAGGTAGTGACAGGACGCGGTTGGAGCAGCCAGCTGACGTCAGAGAGGCTGCGAGGATGCTGCCGGCGTTCCGCCCGGCTGGGTCGCCGTCGAGGGCGAGCATGACGTGGCGCTTGGCTGCGCCTCTGGCGATTTCTCGTGCTGTTCGTTGGTCGACGTAGGTCGCTCCGAGCACGGCGACGGCAGCGGTGCCGGTGCTGGCGATGCTGAGCGCGTCGACGGTGCCTTCGCAGACGATGAGGTGGTGGCGGTCGTTGACGGTCGCCGGCTGTATCCATCCGAGCCGGGGATTGGCGGCGAGGCGGCCGGCGGCGTTGGCGTACTTCGGGCGGCCTTCGACGGGGTCGAGGTAGCGGGCTTGGACGTACGTGACCTCTCTGTCGAGATTGAGCGCTGGGAGCACGGCGGCGGCTCCTCCTCGCGGGAGCCCGGCCGCGCGCCGCAGGACCGTTGGCCCGGGGTCGGCTCCGATGTGGTTTGCCTTGAGTGCGTCGGGTGCGAGTCCTCGTTCGTTGACGAGGTAGTCGAGGACCCTGCGACCGGCGGGCTGCCACAGAATTCGTTCGCAGGCCGCGACGTACTCGAGCAGCGCTTCGTCCGGCGCCAGCGGTTCAGCTGGTGTGGATGACCGGGAGCCAAGTGCTCGTGGCCGGGAGATCTCGGGCGCGTCTCCGGCGCGGTGTTCGAGTTCAGTGAGGGCCTCGGCGACGGTGCCGCCTCGGGCTACGAGGAGCGCGTCGATGGCGGTGCCTCCGTGTCCACCGGACCAGCATCTCCATCGTTGGATGCCGCGACGGTCGACGAACATCGTGACTGACGGGTGTTGGTCGTCGTGGCCGGCATCGATACAGCGCCACCGGGTGCTCGATCCGAGTTTGACGGCGGGGGCCGGTGAGAGTTCGTCGAGCAACGCGCCGAGGTCGGTGCGGCGGAGCAGGTCGTCGCGGTCGATCATCGCCGGGACTCATGCCGTCATCGCCGCGTCGGTGTCGACGAGGCGTCGCTCGAGACCTGCGCCGATGATGTGTTGGACGATGGTGGCTTGGTTGGCGACGAGCCATAGTGCGCGGCCTTTGACGAGTCGCGTGATGAGGGTCGTCTCGACATCCGTGAGGTGCAGGAGTTGGCGGGCGTCGTCGACCTGGTCGGGTGCTTGGCGGAACACGACACGGGTCTGCACATCGGCGAGAAGGCCCGAAGCGATCTTGGCGGCAGCGGTGCCGTCGTCTGCTTGTGAGCGCAGGTCCGAGAGCCGGTGGCAGATGAGCAGGTTCCAGATGCCGTAGAGCCGGCACAGTTTGAGGCGAGCTTGGAGGTGTTTGGCGGCTCGTTCGGTGGCGAGCATCGCCCACACTTCGTCGTCGACGAGGATCCCGCGTCGACCCTGCCGGTGGAGGTCACCCATCACGGTCTGCAGCCATGCGGTGGCTGCCATTTGGACGAGCGGGAGGGCTTCGGTGTTGCCGAACACGGCGGAGAGATCGAGCACGATCCCGGGCCCTGTTTCCCAGTCGACCTGCACGGTGGTGGGCCCGTCGAACATGCCGCGCAGGGTCCGCTCGAGCAGCTTGCCGAGTCCGAGGCGGAGATGCGTGCGTGCATCACCGAGGTCGTCGACAGCGATGAACGCAAGGTCACGTCGTACGGTGAGGGTTTCGGGGAGGTCGCCGAGCAGCCGCGCGAGGTCGATGAGGGTCGCGCCTGGCGTGGTGTCGCCGAGGTGCTCGACGGCGAGGGTGAGCAGTGTCTCCTCGACAGCGGTGAGATCGCGGCGGAGCACGACGCCGAGCAGACCGACCATCAGGGTTTGCCGGTTAAGCAGCGACAGGGCGGGGTCGCCGGGGCCGACGTCGAGCGGATTCACTCGGTCGTGGCCGCCGGGTGCGAGACGGACGACAGCGAGGCCGAGCCCTTCGCCGATCGCTCCGTACTCACCTTTGGGATCAGAGATGGCGATGAACCGGCGCCGACCGTAGTAGCCGGCTTGTCGCCACAGGATCGTCTTGGCGGTGGCCGATTTGCCGAAGCCGGGCTCACCGACAATGAGCATGTTGGAATTGGTGAGCGTGGCACCGCCGAGGTCACGTCCGTAGAGCTCGAACGGGTCGAAGAACCAGCCGGACCCGCCTGCGGTGACGTTGACGCCGAGGAACGGGCCGCGCTCGCCTGCGTTGTGTCCGCCGTGGAACGGGTAGATCGATGCGAGGTTGGCGGTGGTTCCTCGGTGTCTGCCGACGCGTAGCCCGGGCCCCAACATCGCAACAATCGACGGCGAAGGTGTCGCTAAGTGTGCGGGGCGCTTCATTGCCCGATCCTTCGTGCGACGCTGCGTCCGAGCGGAAGCGATGACACCCAGCCTGCTGCGTGGCGGGCGTAGAGCGGATGGAGTTCGATGCCGGCCTGCGCAGCGGTCTGTTCGACGATGCCGCTGAGGTCATCGAGTTCGCCGAGAGACCGGGCGGTGACGGTGAGCAGCCCGACGTAGGCGAGTTCTGCGTAGCCGTCGTTGAGCTCGGTCTCGCGCAGCGTCACCTCACGCGCTGCTTTGCGGTCGGCTGCCCGGATGCGGAACCCGCGCCGGGCGCGGTCCTCCGCGTTGGTTTCGCGGGTGACGGTTTCTTTGTCGATGTCGCGGTCCGATCGTGACGGTGCGATCGGTTCGAACACGACCGTCACTGTCCTGGTGGCGGGGATGCCGAACAGCAGCTGGTCGAGCCAGCCGGCGGGGACCTCGCGGCGCGGCCAGCGGGCGAACCACCATGTCCGGTGGACCGCGCTATCGACGCGGACGTGATCCCAGAGCTCCTCCACGGTCAGCGGGCCGAAGTCGGCCGGGGCCTTGCCGGCTGCGGCGGCCAGCGATCTCGACAGGGTCGGGACGAGCCCGACGAGGCGCGGGTCGGATCGTACGCGTGTTGCTTCGACAATCGAGGCTGCGTCGAGTGGCGCGCCGACATTCAACCCGGCATGCTCGAGGCGGGACGCGAAGAGGCGCAGCTCTTCGAGCAGCACCCCGACCGCCGCCTCGATGGCCTGGCCCGGACGGTGACGTCTAGAGCGCACCAGCCGGGGATCAACGGTCACCTCGACGAGAACCTCGTGGCGGACACTTGTCGGGGCGACCTGCTCGACGAGGGTCAGGTACGAATTGCCGGCCTCGGTTGCGGGTTCAGTCGCCCAGCGTGTGCGCACCTCACGGAGGTGGTCGTCGACGCCGGTGGGTGATGTCCAGTCCCGCCACGTCACCCGGATGACCGCTCCGCCCTCGCGGCAAAACCCTGCCAGTGCTAGACCCCACAGATCGAGTCTCGAGTCCTGGGCGAGCGGATCGGCCAGCGCGAACTGGCCGTCACCGGACACCGGCAACACTGCGGTCACGGTGCCGACGGTCCGGTCGCGGATGACACCAACGACACCCGGGGCGGGCCCGGCGGTCATCCATGGCCGGTCGACCTCGAACAACTCCAGACCGTCGAGCGCCCGCGGTAACGGAGCCGCTGATGATCCGTCGACGATGAGCGGGACCGGACGGCACCACCGATGCCGGCGCCGTAGCCGTCGACCTCCCCAGACAACCAGGCGAGGGAGGAGCTCGTGGATCGGTCGGCCACCGAGACGTCCGAACCCCACCAGAGCGCACACGCACAACGGAGCGACCGCGAGCGGCAGTGGCGCGCCGGCGAGCACAGCGAGCCAGCCGGCGATCACGCCGACAGCCAATGTGATCAACAGCGAAGGCGGCACGTCGCCGAACAGGCCGGCGCGGCGGAACCCGGCAAACCGATAGCGGCGAGGCGCATCCCCGCTCATGTCCGGTCCTGCGCATCGGCCTCAGGCACCTGCGCATCAACCGCGCGAGCGGCTCCTGACGCGGCTTTCCTGGCTGCCGATGCAACCACCACCGCGGCGACCCCGACAGGGCCCGCAGCGGCGCCGGCCCCCGACCCTGCACCCATCACTCCTGCATTCATGGCGGCTGAGCCACTCGCGCCTGCCAACCGGGCCCCGCTCATCGCGGCACCACCGGACCCGCCGCCCGACGACCCGACAGTGCCCTCTCCCCCACTGCCACCAACGCCGAACCCGCCGTCGACCGGACTGCGACCCGAGGAGAGCCGTTGCATGGTGGACTGGGCGTAGTACTGGAACTGCATACCCGTCGACGCCGCACGCAACGGTCCCGACGCGACACCGGCAGCGACAGTCGCCGCGGCCACCACCGGAATGAGCCGGTACACCAGGTACGGCATGAACGCCGCCAGACCGAACGTGATGATCCCGACCACGAGGGTGCCGAACTCGGCCAGACCGTTGTCAATGATCCCGTCGCCAGGGGTGCCGGTTGCTCCGACCCCGCCCAACGCTCCCACCCCGACCGACAACGCGAGCGCGATCACCGGTTTGGCGAGGATCAGCGCGGCCAACAGTTCCATGGTGTGGCGGGCCATCCCACGAAGCGTTGGCCACACCATCCCCGGCAGACCGAACGCGACCGCGAGGACGACAACGAGATAGATCATCGCGTCGCGCAGCATCAACACGAACCACAACAACAGCAACGCGACCATCAACACGAGCAGCACCAACGGGGCGAGAAACGTGCCGCCCGGCACCGTCGTCGCGATCTGCCCGATGCCGTCGAACACACCCACCGCGTTGGCACGCATGCCTTCCCACACCGAGTCGCTCATCGCGTCCGCCAGCCCGACGGCCGCCTGGGTGAATGTGACGAGAGCGACCATCACGAACACCGTCATCGGGAGATCCGCAAACGCGCGTCGCATCACACCGCCGATGTCGCCGGTCGCCACGCCATGGGCGATCGAGACGAAGAACACACCGAGCAGCACGAGTCCGCCGATCCGCGCCGCGACCTGGTATGGGCTGTTCACGGTGCCGGAGAACCACTCGGCATCAAGATGGGGTGAGCTCGTGTGGTCCATCACCGACCAGACGAACCCGAGCAGCTGCACGCAGCCCTTCGCGATCCAGTTCGTGATCCCCTCGAAGATCTTGTCACCCGCCCAGCCGACGAGACTCTCGAACGGTGAGGTGACGAAACCCCACAAGTCATCGAGCGGATTGCCAATCGGAAACGCCAACATCACCGCTCACCTCCCACGGCGGGCTGCCAGCCCGCGACCACGGCGAAGCTGTCCCAATCCGCCGGAAGCGAGTCCGTCGCCGCCGGCGTCGGCCCGTCGACAGCGGTGAACGAGGAGAGCTTCCAGACACCGCCCTCGACGACCATCGTCAGCTGGCTGGTGCGGAACACCACCCTTGGCGACCCGAGGTCCTTGGCACCGAAGACCACAACGCTCCACACCTGCGCGTGCGCTTGACCAGTCGCCGGATCGGTCGTCACATCGATCGTCAACGGTGTCTCCACCAAACGCAGCTCAGTCGCCGGGATCGGCAAGCCATCGGCGAGCTTGGCCAGATCGGAGTCGAGGTTCTCGATCATCGTCCCCGAGGACGCGGACGCAACCCGTTCAAGGAGAAACTCACTGCGGCCGATCGGCCCCATCTGCAACAGCCCGCCCGTCGAAGCGACCCACCGCAGGGCCAACCTGCGAGCGTCGTCGAGCGTCGGAGCCGACGCGACCGAAACAGGCGGCGGTGCATCCTGTGTCCTGTCACCTCCGGGAGTCGCCGCGTGTGTCTCGGCGAGGTCAGGTGTCGCCGGGTTCGCGACCGAGGAGCCGTGTGCGCACCCGCCGACGAGCACGATCAGAATCAGAGTGACGGAAAGGCGCCGAACGGTGCTCATCCGGCCTGCCCCGCGTTGAACAACAGGTTCACCATCGTCGGCCCGAGACCGATGATCAGCGCGCCCACCGCGCCACCGAGCACGAACTGCTTGCCCTTCGACGCGCCGCCATAACTACCGGTCGATGCCGACACCCACCAGCCACCCGCTCCCAACACGATCGCAGCGAGCGACAGCCACAGCCCCCACTGCATCATCCACCCGAGCACCTGATTCCACAACGCAGCACCGGGCATCCCGTCGGTCGACGGCGTCGGGTTCACCGGATCGGCAAACACCGCCGACGCCGGCACCAGCACCGCCGACCCGAACACCAACACCGTGCCGGTCCAGACAGCCAACGTGCGCCATCGATGAATCATCGGAACCCTCCTCGCATGCCGGGAGAGACCACATGTCCCTCCACGACCTACCTACAGAGGCCCAAAACCGCGAAGCGCACCACTCCTGCTGCGACCACAGCGAAGCTGCCTCTGTAAGCCGAGGTGAAACTCATCGCCGCCATCGTCATCTCAGCCATCAGCGGGCTCCTCGCCCTGCCACTCCTCGCCGGTGGCACAACCGGTCAAGCGATCGCGGGATGCGGCGACGTTCCCCGAGTGCTCGACACCATCCGCACCCTCGAATCCGGCGGTGACTACACCATCAAAGCAGCCCACGCGAGCGCGTCAGGCGCCTACCAGATCATCGACTCCACATGGGCAGCCTGGACCGCCGCCGCCGGCATCGGCACCGAATACCAGCACGCCTCCCAAGCACCACCCGCCGTACAAGACGCCGTCGCCGCCCACCGCGTCCAACAGATCCTCGACCAGTACCACGACGTCAATTACGTCCCGATCGCCTGGTACTACCCCGCCGCCATCACCAACCCGGCCCTGATGGACACCGTGCCCGCACCCCAAGCCGGCAACACCCTCACACCGCGCGAATACCAGACCCGATGGATGACCGTCTACAACTCCAAAACCACAACACGAACAGACGCCTGCGGACCGGTCCTCGCCGGAGGCGAATGGTCGCTACCCGTCGACCGAAGTGAATCGCCCTGGTTTCGTTGGAGGCTCCAGACCTTGGGAACGAGGATGGAGTTATGCCACGAGAGAAGTCACCGGGGAGTCCGACGACGCGTCGGTACACCGAGTCGGAGAAGGATCATGCGGTCCGGTTGGTGCGTCAGCTGCGCAAGGAGCTCGGCACCGATCATGGGACGGTGCAGCGGGTCGCGAAGCAGCTTGGCTACGGCGTCGAGTCGGTGCGTGCGTGGGTGCGTGACCGCGATGTCGCCGATGGGATCGCCGGTCCGGATGCTCAGCGGGTGCGCGAGTTGGAGCAACGCACCCGTGAGCTCGAGCAGGAGCTGCGTGAGACGCGGCGAGCGAACGAGATCTTGAAGAAGGCGTCGGCTTTCTTCGCGGCGGAGCTCGACCGCCCATCGAAGTGATCGTCGCGTTCGTCGACGAGCATCGTGACGAGTTCGGAGTCGAGCCCATCTGCACCACGTTGCAGCTGGCTCCGAGCACCTACTACGCCGCCAAGAAGCGTGAGCTGGCACCGTCGGCGCGTGCGGTGCGTGATGCGGTGTTGATCCAGGTGTTGATGGTGTTGTGGGTCGCGAACCGCAAGGTCTACGGCGCGCACAAACTGTGGAAGGCCGCCCGGCGTGCGGGTCATGACATCGGTCGGGATCAGGTCGCACGACTGATGCGTGTCATGGAGATCGAGGGGATCAGCCGGCAGCGGCGCAAGGTGTTCACCACCCGCCAGGACCCCGACGCGGTGCGGGCACCGGATCTCGTGAACCGCAACTTTCGCGCCGATCGCCCGGACGCGTTGTGGGTCACCGATCTGACCTATGTGCCGACGCGGACGGGGATGGCGTACGTGTGCTTCATCGTCGACGCGTTCTCCCGCCGGATCGTTGGCTGGCGTGTCGCCGCAAACATGCGCACCGACATGGTCCTCGACGCGCTCGAGATGGCACGCCGTTCACGCGGCAACCGACGGTTGGTCGGCCTCGTCACACATTCGGACGCGGGATCGCAATTCACGTCCGTGCGGTTCACCGAACGGCTCGACGAGATCGGCGCGCGACCCTCGATCGGCACGACTGCCGACTCGTACGACAACGCGCTCGCCGAGACCACCAACGGGCTCTACAAGGCCGAGTGCGTCTACGGGCCCGACGCCCCCAGGCCATGGGACGACGTCGACGAGCTCGAACTCGCGACGCTGTCGTGGGTGCACTGGTTCAACGAGCAACGCCTTCACAGCCACTGCTCCGACGTGCCGCCAGCAGAGTTCGAAACAGCGTTCTACGCTGCCCAACAGACCTACCCCGCCGGGGTTGGAAACCAATAGCCCGAGCCTCCATCAAAGCCAGGGCGGTTCAGAAGCCTCATCGACACCAACCCAGCCGCTCTCGCCGCACCGCACCACGACTACCCCGCATGGGACTTCAGCGTTCCCATCGGAACCACGATCTACGCGATCCACGCCGGCATCGTCGCCCGCGTCTCGAACTGGTCCGGAAACTGCTACGGCCACCGCGACAACTGCGTCGACATGTGCGGCACCGGCCTCACCATCCAAGACACCAACGGCGTCCGATGGATCTACTGCCACGCCACACGCCTCACCGTCGCCCTCGGCGACCAAGTCGTCGCCGGCCAACCCATCATGACCGCGGGCAACACAGGACACTCCAGCGGACCCCACCTCCACCTCGGCATCCGCGTCAACGGCATCGACCACTGCCCACAGCAACTCCTCAACGACCTGTACACCACGACGACACCAACGGCACCCCAACTCCTGCCAACCACCGGCTGCGCGTCATAGCCCTGGCTTCCCCGCAACGGCGCCTTGGTCGACAGTCCGCTGCAGCAGTCCAGCGGTGCAATGTCATCCACTGTCCGAATCACCGGCATCAGCGCCGTTCTGTTCGCTGCGCGTGAGTCGTGTCCCTCGTTGTTCTGTGCCGCATGTTCTGTGCGGCGTACGGGTTGAGGTCACTGTCCCGACTTCACGAAGCTGGTCGGGCGTGGTCCACGAGGAAGCGCCTGTACACCGCGGGGAGTGTCGTTTTGTCAGCTCGGAGGTCGTACCCGCAGCTGCACTCGGCAACAATCTCGCGAGGCGGCCTCCATCTCGTCATCCGAATCACTTGCAAGCGATGACCCCCCGTTCCCAGGTCCACGATCTCACCTCCGGGAACGTCGCCACGAAGGGCTGCCTCGAGCAGCTCGCCCCACCCTCTGAAGCCGGTGAGCAACGGTCTTGCGTCGAACCATTCACCGCGCTTGTGCCACGGACGAAGGTGTTTGTGGATGACGAACTCGTGCCACCGGACCGTTTCCTCGGGCAGGGGTGGTGGTACAGGACGCCGAGCTCACGCCAGTTGCCCGTCGTCAACCCGCTTCGACCGATCTGTGAGGGCTTGCCATAGTGCACTCCGATCTTCACGTACCCGTGAGGTTCCTCGACCTCGCCGAGTACGTAGATGTGAGGCTCAGAGTTCGGGCCGCTCATCAGGAATGAGGTGCAGGGTTTCGTTGGCCCCGAGCGTGGTGCCGAGACCGTCGACAGCACCGTGGCGTCGGGCTGGAAGGCTCGCGCCTGCGTGTGCGCGGGGGGAAAGCGATCATGATGCGAGCCGGCGACGCCATCGAACCCAGGGCAGTTCGTACGGGTCGAAGCGTTCGCTTTCAGTTTGTCGACTCGACTGGCCAGGTCGCCGAATCGATCGCCAAGTTGCTCGTTCTCGAGAAGCTTGGCCCACGCGAAGACGAACGTCGGGCGCTTGAGGTTCAGCTGTATGCCCCGTTCCCAATCTCGCCACGTCGCGCGGCTGACCCTGGCGTCTCGGCGGTAGAAGATCTCCTCGTCGCAGAGAGCGAAGTAGTCGTGGAACGTCCTGAGCTGCCTGTCAGTCGGGTGCTCGAGTTCAGCCTTCTCCAGCACGACGTCGTCCGGAAGGTTGGTCAACAGGTCCTCGTAACGTTCGACGAAGCGCGACTCAAACGCGCTGAGGGCGCTGCGCCGGGAGAGTCGAAGCTGGTATACGCCACACAGGACGCCGATAGCCGTTGCAATGCTCGCGATGGTTCCAGTGGCGTCGCTCATGCTCCGATGATGGACGATACGTGAGCGTCTCGGCGTGATCCAGAGTTGTCGCGCCCAATGTTGAGAGTCTGGGGTTCACTGGCTCGCTCCGCCGGCGCGTGACCATGCGATGGCGACGACACCTTCGGCGTGACGGCTGGACCGCGTCGGTGGAAAGGATGCATTCGCGACATTCGAGTTGACTCGATCCGAGGCGCCGATATGTACGCGTCGCAGTGGGGACGACTGGCGGGAATATGCGCCGCGCGTTCTGTGTCCCCGATCGGCACGGCATGCCACGGTGGTGTCGCCATCTAGGGGTGATGTTCGATCAGTTCGCATTCGTAGTCCGAACTAGGCGTAGGCGCGAGCTGGGGAGGACTGGTACAGGACCTGCACCTCCGCACCCGTGAACGCCCGGACGGCGGTGCGCACCTTCGGATCGAGCAGATCGAGCACCACGAGCTGGTCACCGACCTTGCTGATCGACTCGATGCGTATGAACCGCTCACCGAACTGCTCTGCGTAACCGGCGAGTGCCCTCAGCTTCGGCAGGGCGTCTGCGAGATGGTCGCCGTGAGGGTCGACGATTGAGAGGCCGACCGTGCCGTCGTCACGTCGTGATGCGAACACGAAGTCCGGTTGGACCGACGTCCACATGCCGTTGTCCGAGCGGTACGCGATTCGCAGTGCGGACGGTGACGGGCGTGACGGGTTGCGGTACCAACCGGCGAAGCTCCTTCGGCCCAGCTCCTTCCTCACGACCACCTCCTCCCAGTCGTTCAGCCGCAACGGATACGCACCGGACTCGTCCGAGTAGATGTGGCCTGGATACGTATGCAGCTCCTCACCATCACCGTCAACGGTGGCGGCGACGGCGTTGTCACGAAGGTCAACAGTGACCGGCTCCGGCTCCGTGGTCTGCTCCTGGATGCGCCGGAAGGCGTCTCGTGTTGCGCCGGTCGTGTTGGCGATCTCGGCGTGGAAGCGGGCCAGTTGAGTCCGCACCCACTTCGTCGCCTCCTCGCCGATCTCTGAGCGCACTTCGTCGATCATGAACAACGCCGCAACCTGGACCCGCACGTCCAGAAGATCCTGATCAGTGGTGCGGCGCGCTGCCCGGTGTGCGAGGTAGTCCTTGCCGACACCCTCCTTGATCCGGTTGATGATCTTCCCGGCGTCGTGCATCAGATCGGACGCGTGTGTCGCGATGCTGCGCGTCTCGGTTCCGAGTTCGTTGTTCAGGATCGACAACCGGCTGCGCCGTACGTCGACATGCTCCAGGTCGATCACATTCCGGTCCACTTGCTCGGCGTACTGCGCCGCCATCCCGTCCAATTTGAACATCAATGCCTTGGTGAGTAGCGCCCCGGCCTCGGGGAGCAGTGCCTCGCCCCTGGCCGTGTCAGTGAGCAGCCGTGCCAGTTCCTTCGCTCGCCGCAGTGGGTCGGCGTAGGCGTCGGGCGCGGGCACGCTCGGGAGCGTGATGATCCCTTGGAACACGTCGGCGGCAACGGTCTTGTTGCGCTCGAAGATTGCGCCGCGGCGAACGACGGTCGAGCCGACGCGGTGATCTCCGTTGCCCTTGCCTGTGCCCTCCAGCTCGCTCTTGATCGAGCCGAGGGCGTCACGGTTGAACAGCGGGAGGTAGCAGGCAACGGTGTTGAGAAAGTCGTCGGTTGCAATGCGGTGCGTGAGCGGCTGGCGCACCATGCGCCCGATGATCTGGGCGATGTGCGTGACGTCCTTCGCCGGACGCTCCGAGTACAGCACCTCGGCGCGAGGGCAGTCCCAGCCGGTGGAGATGGCCTGCTTGGCGAGCACGACCCGGATCTCTGTGTCGCCCTGGATGGACTCGGGTGGAACCCAATCGACCGCTCGCGTGGCCAGGTTGAGGCGAACGTGGTCCCCAAAGACGTGCGCTACTGCGTCAGGTCCAAGGTCGGGCCACTCGGACTCGATCGTGCCCACCGTTGCGCTGAGCGAGGCATGTGACGCCTTGTCGGTGACCTGCACGACGAGTACGGGGCGTACCTCCGGTTCATCCTGGGACGCCGAGTAGTCCGCCCATCGACGTTCGAAGTCGAGCGTCGTGCGGACCGCCTCACGGAGCAGCGTTCCCGAGAACGTGCCCGACTCGTTCGGCTCGTCGAGCACGATCTCGTCCTTGACCAAACCTGACGCGCGCACGCCGTTGATGTCGACCTCGACCGGTGGGTACGTCGTGCGGGTGTGCGACTGGTCGTCCATCGCTGCGGCGAATCGAGCGATCGTTGCCGAGATGCCCCACACCACGGGAGCCGGAGGATTGGATCCGCCCTGCCCGGAGATGATCCGCTGCACGATCGACTTCCGGTCGGATACCGCCTTCATGCCGCGGTGCGCCTCGTCGAGTACGAGGTACAGATCGACGTTCGCGCCGTTGATGGTGTTGCCGAGGATCTCCCACATCGAGTGTGCGCGGAGGTTGTGTCCGCCGTGCGCCAGGCCTGCCGACTTCGACAGCTTCTGGATGTTGAGGAAGTAGACGCGGTTCGGAGCAAGGGTCGAGTCGAGGAAGTCGTTGTCGAGGACGGCCAGCCGAGCGGGCTGTAGAAGGTCCGACGACGCGAGCATCTTCATGCGGGTCTGCCGATTCAATGCGGGGTCGTCGGTGACCCACAGGAACGCAGCACGAGGGTCAGGATCGACGCCAAGGTCCGCCGAGCCGTGGATCATCGCCTCGATAACCGCCGAGGCGATCACCGTCTTGCCTGCGCCAGTCACGGCGGACAGCGCGAACGACGACCGTGCGCCATGGTTCGCCCAGTCCATCCGTCCCCGGTTGAGACGGTCGAGGCAATCGATCGCCGCAGCGCGTTGGTAGTCGAGGAGATCGAAGCGCATCAGCGGCCGTGCCCGAAGCGGAAGGTCTGCAGGTACGACGCGTACAGCCGCACCGGCTCGACACCGATCGGCAGCGCACCGGCGATCCCGGCGAACGTCGATGGCGAGTCGGTCACGATGAACACAGTGCGGATCGCTTCGTTCAGTCCGTTGAGGAAGGTGCGCCACTGGTCTGGATCGAACAGGATGCCGTAGCAATCGGTAGTTGCGAACGGAAGCTGTTGCCCATCGGCGCTCCGTTGCGAGTCGATGATGTCTCCGCACCCACCGGCCCGAAGCCATAGCAAGGGCGCAACGGCCTCGAATGCGTCATCCAGCTCTACGGCAAGTGGGTCTTGGTAGGTGAGGCGCATGAACTCGACGTTCTCATCGAATCCGTCGGAACCCAGGGACTCATCGTCGTAGGCGAGGTCGACCCGCTGACCGTCCGGCCGACATCCGGTGACCGCTGCCTTGATCCTCGGCATTGTCACGCTTTGGAAGATCCCACGTAGTTCCCACGATTTGGTACCGGGTTGGTCGCCTGCCGCCGACAGCGACGCCGACTCCGTTGGACCAACCTCGTTGTTCGTCACTGAGATGGAAACCCTGCGACCACCGTCCAGTCGATTGAGAAGCGCTACAGCATGTGCGGTGGTGCCGGAGCCTGCGAAGAAGTCGAGGATGATCGCATCCCGGTTCCGACCGACGACCGGAGAGAGAGCGTCCCGCACGGCGTACAGCGACTTTGGGAAGTCGAAGTACCGCCCGCCGAGCAGCGACCGCAAGACGACGGCACCGTGCCAGCCAGCGTCGTGGCGAGCACGCTTCCACACCGTCTTGGCACGGCTCAGATCTCGATGTCGTTCGAGGATGGCCGAACCGGACGGCTCATACCCGACCACGGTGATCTCCCCGCTCTCGATCTTGACGCGGATTCCGGACGGAACGTAGCTGATGGCCCAGCCGTCAGGACGCAGCGCACACTTGGTGAAGCCGGCTTCGGCTAGCGACTGCAGGGTATCCGGGACTGCTTGCCACACGCCGAGCTGTCCGGCCCGCCTCATTGGCCAGACTTGCACCGTGCCAAGGGGTCCCTCCGGCGCGTCTGTCGGCACCCATTCGTTGGGGTCCCCGAAGATCTCCCCCGCGACCATTCGCTCCCGCAACGTTCTGCCGGTGCCTGCGATCTTCCCGCTCGGCTCGATGAAGATCGGGTACGCCATGCCTAAGCCATCGGAGGGGAGTGCGTTCGTACCCGCCCGGAGCAGTCCCTTCCAGAACCGTGTGTTCCTCTGCGTCGACCCGTCGGACAGGTAGTCGTCGTCGGTTGGCGCGACGCCTGCAGTACCGAAGAAGCAGTAGATCGCGTACTCCTCGACCCGAGCGAACCCACCCTGTGCGACGCCCTTCGGGTTGACGACGATCGTGACCATCTGAATCCGAGCTGAAGGGAACGTCTGCTCCAGCAGCATTCGGAGCCGGTGAACCTCGTGCTCATCGATGGTGACGATCAGCACGGCGTTGTCTGGGTTCAGCAGCGTCTTGGCGAGCAGGAGTCGGCGCTCCATGAAGGCCAACCACTTGGAGTGCCTGTATCTGTCGTCGCCGTCGACGTAGTCGTTGTCGTACTTCCAGTCGCGCGCCCCGGTGTTGTAGGGCGGGTCGATGTAGATGCAGTCGACCTTCCCGGCGTGAGTGAACTGGAGCATCTCCAGTGCATGGTGGTTCTCGGCGTCGATGACGACGTGGGAAGGCTTGTCGCCGCCGCGACGGATCGACTCAAGTCGAGCGAGGCCCGGATAGATCGGCTCGCGGAACTCGACGACCACGACAAGATCGGCAACTGGCATCTCGGTCTGTTCGCCGTCGTTGTCGAGAAGTCGAGCTCTTCCGCTCGATGTCCCGAGGACGACGTAGATGTTGTCGTTCGATCCGTCGCGCCGCACCGCCTTCGTCCCTCGCCGCAGCGGGTGATCAGGCAAGCGCACACGCTCTGGGAGGTGCTCCTGGAACACGAGGCCGAACGACCTGCGGGAGCGGAGTCTGTTGATCTGTTCTGCCAGCTCGGAACGGAGTGAGCTGTCCTCGATCTTCTGGAGTAGGACGTCGATCTCGTCAGCCACCGCGCCAGCCCCTCGGGCGCCCGGTCATGCCGTGCTGGCGAATCGGTGCGGAGACAGTCTGCAGGCGATCCTCGTCAGCGTTGATGGCGACCCCGTCCACGACGGGCGACGTTACGACAATCTGAGAACTGAGGTCGCCTCCGGGTCGACAGGGCGCCGTCGCCGCTGAGCGACACACCGAACGAACCGTAGGTGCTAAGCCTTGCGCCGTCATGAGTACAGCGGGCGTCGTGTTTGTCGCAGCAGCTGCCCTGATCGCCGGTTGCACGTCGGTGAGTTGCTCGACGGCGGTGAAGCATCGCGGAGAGCCACAACGGGACGACGGACATCGAGAGGGGCCTTCAACGGCCGGTGCACAACGAGAACCGACAGCACGTGATCACCGGGTTGGTGCTCACTCACGTCGCAGCGATTGCCGGGCTAGTCATGCTCACGATCGCAGAGAACCAGGCAAGAGCGACACCGGCGCAGGGCTGGCTTGCCGATGTGCCAGGAGCGCCACCACCATCGCAGTACAACGAGCCACAGCGCCGTAGTGCAGAGCGGAGAGCTCTACGGATGCTCGGCAAGTTGGTGACCGTCGTCGTGCTGGCGATCGTGGTTGTGCTGGCGTCGGCTAGCGCCGCCTACCTCCGTAGCATCGGGAACGCAGCGACGAACGTCGCCGGGTCGACGATCTCATGAAGGTGGGCGGCGATGCTGCGTATCAGGTCGTTGCCTGCGTTCTTCACCGACCGGTCGGTCTGCACCCCATTGGACGACCAGCAGAAGTCCATGTCCGGCGAGAGGTCGAGGCATCGTTCGATCAGCCGCTCATTGAGACACGCCTGGAACCCGTCGCGGAACTCGTCGAAGGGCAGCTCCGTGAGATCGCCTGTCCGGGCCGACCCTCTGAACCAGCGCCGGTTGTCCGAGAAGTGGTACGGGTGGACGAACTCGGCAAGCGTCTGCTCGACGTAGGCGTCGGCGGTGGTCGGTCCGACCTTCTTCGGCTCGCTGCGGTTCGCCATCGGAACGGACTCTACGGGAGGGGCGTCAAGATGATGCCGCCGCTCAGTTCCACAAGCGATCGAAGATGCCTGCAGGCACTCGGCCGCCAGGTCGACTCGCCGCTGGACGGGCTTCAAGTGAATCGTGAATCGCTCGTGGGCCTCTGCTAGGGCTCCACCGACTCACGATGAGAACTCGGCGCCGTCGATCCTCGCATGTTCAAGCAGGGCATCCGACAACAGTTGGTTGTGAGCGTCCGCGCGCCGAAGCCACGCGCGTCCCGGAATAGGCGATCCCCGCAGAACATGCGCTCAGGATCCCGACAGCGCAGATCGCTCGTCGACGTGAGCGCAGAACGCGCGAGGGCTGACCGAGAAGCGATCGCATAGCCGGCGTTCCGCGCTGCTCGGCAAGCGCTACACGGCATCGGCGCGTGACGGAGTCCGCCTCCGGCGATCGATCTCACAGTCTCGGCGCGCGGCCTTCAGAGCTTTGCGCCGCACGCTTCGATGAACCGGTGGAGTTCGGCCGCGGGCACGCGGACGCATCGGCCGATTCGAATGGGTGTGATCTCGCCTCGACCCATGAGTTCGTACAGGGTGGTCCGACTGACGGCCAGCGCTGAGGCGGCTTCTCTGACTGAGAGCAGGAGTCGACCCTTTTCGACGGTCCAGTCGCCAGTTGCCATCGTGTCGCTCTCCTCGTTCCGCTAGCCGTCACCCTCGACCCACCTACAGAGGCCGAAAAGCGGGATGCGCACCGAATCCCGCCGGAGACGCTCGCCGCCCTTGGAGACACGATGAAGACGTCGGCCGCAGAGCCGACATCCATTCTGCTCCAGCCGTCCCAACAATCTCGCCGGCAAGCTCCTTAGGGTCCCCGTAAGGGTCCCCGGCTATCAGCGGAAGGTCGGAGTTCGTCTCACGCGATCTCCTGACCAGGAAGAATGTCGTGGAGCTGAGGGGAATTGAACCCCTGACCTCTTCCATGCCATGGAAGCGCTCTGCCAACTGAGCTACAGCCCCGAATGGGACGACAGAGATTACC
>JBFWVD010000031.1:0-57878 GCA_050246915.1 Acidimicrobiia bacterium
ACTACCGTGCGGCTACCGCAAGGCCCTCCAGACGCAACAGAAGCCGCCTCCGGATTGCTCCTGAAACGGCTTCTGACCTGCAGTTCTACTTTGTAGCGGGGGCAGGATTTGAACCTGCGACCTCTGGATAAGGTGGACCACCTACCCGCTGGTGCTCATCAGTGCCCGTTACAGCGCATCTCTGCTGGTGACGGCCGGGGGAACGGCGCTCTGACACTGCTCACTGTAGCCCAGTGACGCCCGTTGCTGCGCGACCGTCACTGGCCCACAAGTGACCCACGATCGAATCTCATTCGGGATAGGCGGCGAGCCGGGCACACCTGAGTGGCATGACCCTCTCCGTTCGGAACCCAGACGAGCTGGTCGCGGCTATCCCGCACCTGCTTCGCTTCAAACCGCATGAGTCCATCGTCTTCGTCCCGATGCGTTCGGACCTCCCCGTCGCCCGAGTCGACATCCCGACCACTCCCAGAGAGCAAGAGCTGGTCTGGCGGTCCATCCGTGACGGTCTGACTCGCTATGCCCGGCCCGGCGCGGCCGTTGGCATCGTTTGCTACACCGCCGACCGTCAGCAGGCCGACCTTGTCGGCCGCGAGTTCGCTGAGCGCCTCGACACCATCGGCATCGACACCCACCTCCTGCTGTGGGCTGACGAGACCCGGTGGGCCGACCTCGTCACCGGCGACATGGGACTCCAAACCGACGGCGCCCGGGAACGCGTCGCCGCGATGACCGTCCTCGGCGGCAGGCCCCAGCCGGCTGCCAGCCGTGACTCGCTCTCCAAGTCGCTGGTCGGCGACCGGGAGCCTGTCGCGAAGTTGCTGCCCGAGACCAGGCACGCCGCGCGCGAGAAGACGGCGAAGCTTGAGGGCCGCTGGGCGCTCGGCCGCGTGCAGCGCTTCCACCGTGACGGCGTCCGTCTCGACGACAAGGACGCGGCCAGGCTGCTCGTCGCGGTCGAGTCCATTCCGATCCGAGACCGGCTGTGGCTCGACATGAACCGAGACAACGCCGCCTCCCACGTCGCGCTGTGGACCGACATGACCAGGAGGGCACCCGACGAGGTTCGCGCCGCCCCGGCTTCGCTGCTCGCGTTCGGGAGCTGGCTCAGCGGGCACGGCGCGATGGCGTGGTGCGCACTCGACCAGGTGCCGCCCGACAAGCCCTACGCCCTCGCCAACCTCGTCGCAGCGGCCGTCCAAGGCGGGATGCACCCGCGCGAGTGGGAGGCAGCCAAGTCCCTGCCCACCGAGCGTGGCATCGACCGCACCTCCGACTTCGCAAGATCGCAGGCGAGCACTCAATCCGGCTCCATCCGGCCCGCACACGGAATCTGAGGAGATGGCGATGAAGAACTCCTACCGCCGTCGGCCGCCGGGCAGTCGACTCGAACGCCTGCTGACGCGACTCGCGTTCAACCAAGCACGCCCTGGTCCTGCTAAGCCCCGCGCGGACTTGGCGCATACGGAGGATGTCGAGTTCAGGCAGGCTTGAAGTGCCCGGCCAACGACTCACGGGTCGCGGGAACGTCGACTGCTCCTTCGGCCTCGGTCACGAGCTTCGCGAGCCTCTTGGGCCAGAGCACGTGGACTCCTCTGTTGGTGAAGGCTCCGCCGATGAGCGGCCAGTCTGCCTCGACGAAGCAGAGCGCGCCCGTGACGGGGATGTCGCCGACGACGTCACGCACGAGGTCGATCTGCTTGAGTACGCCGTCGACGAGCTTGGTGCAGTCGCGGCGGCCGACCAGCACCTTCTCGACGCGGGGTCGAACGATGCCGCCTTCGACCTTCAGCTCGGGCCGCCCCTTGTAGCGCTTCGCGTCGATCACCCAGATGCCGGCGGTGGTGATGGCGATGTGGTCGATGTTGGCCTTCGTCCCGGGGATGCGGCGGTCATGCAGGACCGCGAGTGACTCGGAGGCGAGCGAGTCGAGCCTCGCGCCAAGTAGCTCCTCGCCGATCGCACCAGTCGCCCATGACTTCGTGCTCTGCCTCTCCTCGGACAGAGCGACGGCGATGCCGCCAAGCCTGCCCCACTTCTGCCGGAGTCGCTCCTCGTCCTTGGCCTTGCGACGTTCGTACTCGCGTCGAGCAGACGATCCAGCCACTCCAACATCTTCGGGGACAGGGACGACCTGGCTCTGCTCGGCCGAGGAGGCAGTTGCATCGACAGGGGACGAATGGCAATCGATGCAGCGGACGGTCTTCGTCGATCGCTCGTAGATCGCGTCGGTCCGGGCTGGCAGTTCCGTGCCGCACAAGCGACAGGACCCCGAGTAACGCAGCTTCATCCGCTTGTCGGGGAGCAGGTCGGGTTCGGGCTGTTCGGTCATTGCATCCACCAGAGGTACCGACGAATGAACTGCTCCTTGGTCGGGGTTCCGTGGGCGAATGCGGCGTCGACCACCTCGTCGACTGTCATGGCGCGGTAGGTCGAGTCGTCGACCAGGAGTTCGCCGTACCGGAGTGCGGCGTTGCTGAAGCTGACGTTCCGGCGCGGGTACAGCAGCACGTAGCGTGTCTCCGTCGCCCACTGGCTCGGGTTCGCCCGCATAGCGAGCGCAAGCAGGTGGTCGCGCCAAATCTGACGAAGATCGGTACTCAGTACCGCTTCCCGCCATCCGGACTTGAAGATGCCCGCGTCATCCGCGATCTGGGCCAGGAACTCGGTCTGTTCCGTGTACCGCTGGAGGGCGTCCGGCTTGCTGGTGCTGGGCACGGCTTCCTTGGCCGAGTGCTCGTGGAACTTGGTTTCGATCCCGACCACGGTCCAAGGACCGTCTTCCGGTCCGAAGCGGAGCGCGACGTCGAAGGCCGTCCGGTCGCGGGTGTATCGGTCGTCACGTCGACCCGGTGACCACTCAAAGACGATGTCGGACGGCTCCGATGACACGACTCCGAACAACGCGGCGAGTCGGCGGCGTGACATGGCGTTCTCGGCCAGCGACGCCTCGCCGAAGAGGTTGAATGCCATCGGCATCGACGAGAGCAGGTCTCGAAACAGGCGCTTGTCATCGAGCGTCTCGTGCTCCTGCTTCGCGGCGACCCGAGCCCGGGCAACGTGATGAATCGCTGGGGTGAGGAAGTTCGCCCCCGACTCAGCGTCGGCGTCGAGAAGCTTGGTGCCGTTCTGGATGTCTTCGGGAGGGATGTCGGGATGCACCCGTCGCCCAGTGTGTGCCCCGAACGAGCTGATCGAGAGCGCGTCGACGGCCCAGCGATGCTGCCGCCAGCGCGCTTCGCGCTTGAAGGCGGTCATCTCACGGCCGCCAGCCTTGTCGGAGTCGAACCAGCAGGCGGCATCGATGAGATCCTGCTGCGTCGGCGAGTCAGTCATCTCAGACACCGGGATACTTCCTATCCCACCACGGGTCGACAGCTCGCTGGTCGCCGTAGTCATCCTTCCACGCAGTCCCGCCCTGGTGCTCGATGAGCTCAGCCGCCATGTCCCGGGCCAGCCGGTCGATAGCCCATCCGCCTTCAAGACGGCCCACCCACTTCTCCGGCAGTGCCTCGTAGCCGTGTCTGGCGCCGAGGATGGCCCCAGCCACGGCAGCGACGGAGTCGCCGTCTGGTGCCCACCCTGCGAACTCGATCGCCTCGCTGACGGTGTCCTCGTCCGGGAACGACAAGGCCACATAGATTCCGCCCGCGAGCGCAGACCATGACGTCTTGTCTGGAGCCAATCGTTCGAGCGTCTGTGGCACGCACGGGGCATTGAAGCCCTCCGTGAGTGCGCCACCGACGTCACCGTTCACCGGGAAGTCCAGGTCGTAGGCTGCCCGCTTGATGGCCCACTTCAGTTCGTCGGCGGCGGTGAGAGCCTCGATGAGAATCCGCGTCGCAAGGACGCAGACGCTCTGACGCTGTCCATCGTCGTGGGTGAGGAGCGCGAGGTCTCGGGCCCACTCCTCGGCGTGAGAGCGTGCTTGAGCCAGATCAGGTCGCGCACCGCCGTAGACATGCCGAATGAGTGCCATCGGCGCGACCGGAAGGATGCGCAGCAGGGCTTGGCATCCTGCGCTCGCAACAGGGGCCCCAAGAACAAGCGCCTTCTCGGTCGATGGCGAGGTTCCACGGAGCTCTCCCATGAGCGGGCTATCGACCAGCCAGCCCCGCACACGTGCGTGTTCGGGCGAGTCCTCCGGCCAGAAGAAGGGGTGCCAGTTGTCCGGGCGAGTCGACGCCAGTCCTCTCAGGTGGCCCCACCGCTGATAGGCGTATAGGGCGATGTCAGTGAGCCCAGCGTGCAAGCTGCCGTAGCGGGTGATGTTTCGCAGGGTGCCCTCGATGGTCCACGCGGCAAGCTGCGTTGCTGCGCCCGCTTCCAGCGGGCCGGTCGCCGGGACGTCGCTTGCCTTGGAACCGACGGCATCCCCGAGCGCGAGGCCGAGCGCGAGGCCACGGACACGGCTCTCCAGGGAGGCGTTCTGGTTCTCGCGGGTCATTTCGGGAGTGGGCACGCTATCTATCCAATCCCAGGAGTCGACCCTCAAGCCGGGAAAGAGCAGAACGGAATCCGCTGTTCGGGCTGGCCGCCGGGAGTACGGCGCACACGGCAGGCATCGCGTCAGCGAGTGGGACTCCTCGAAGCATCGAGTAGGCGATTCCGACGGCGGGCGTCCGGGAGTGCGCCGCCACGCAGTGCAGGAGAACCGTCTTGCCTTCCTCGCGCAGTGCCGCAATGACACGTGCCGCGTCGATGAGGACGTAGTCGAGGTTGGGGTTCTGCGCAGGGTCGGGCTCGTCAACGATCCGGAACTGCAGGTGTTCGACGTGAGTAGGCACTTGCGCGCGGCCGGTCAGGCAGAGGCTGATCACGGCATCAACGCCACCTGGCATCGCGTCGAGAGCAGTAGCGGAGGCCAGCCAGACGCCTTCGTCGTGTGGGTGCTGGGCGAGCGCGGGTGCCCCGTATTGCAACGGCGCGTAGTCGATGCGGTCGACGAGCGGCCAGCCGTACTTGGCTCCCTCGCCCTTGCGCGTGGTCAGGATCGCGAGCTGCTCCAGGTCGTTCCCGGTCATCCCGGGCCACCCGTGAAGCTGCCGCCGCCACGCCGACGGGACCGCACTCATCCCCCAACGCGCGCCGAGCAGTGCGCCCGCGATGGCCGCGACGGTATCGGTGTCGCCTCCGATGCGGATGGCGTTGACCAGCGAGTCCGCGAGGTGGGTGCAGTCGCTGGTGTCGGGCGTGTGAGTGATTGCCGACCAGGCCGCCTGTAATGCGCCGACAGCCCACCAGTTCGAGTTGAACTCCTCAGGCTCGCGCGTCTCCGCCTCGGCGAGGATGTCACGCCACTTCTCGCGGTTGGGCATCCACTGCTCGACGTCGGGGTAAGCCGGGAACTCGCCGTACAGCACTGCGTGCCGGATCATCAGGCACCACAGCGCGCACGCCTCTTGGGCGTGGTCCTGGTAGTGCGTCAGGGAGCTGATCGCCATCGCAGCCTCGACCAGCGCCGCGGGGTCGCCTAGGTAGGCCAAAGCGACCGGTCCGGTGCGCATGAGCGAGCCGTTGCCGGCGCTGCGTCCGACACGCTCGTGGACCTCGCGCGCAGCCGTGATCATCTCGATTCCGGTCGGGGCCTTGAGGGCTCGCGCCAGCACAGCGCGGGTCTGGGTGCCGACGTCCGACGGGCCGCTGGCGAACCATTCCAGGAAGCCTGCCGCGATGGCATCCAGTGCCTCCGTCGTGCGAAGGTCGACGCCGGTCGCAGCGACGCGTGCGATGGCTGCGGCTTGGTCGGTGTCGTCGGTCCACTGGCCGGGAGCGAAGTTGCCGAATCCACCGCCCTTCATCGTCGGCATGAGCTCCGGCGCGGGGCCGTTGCCTTCGTAGCCCGCGCCAAGGGCGTCTCCCACGGCGGAGGCAATGAGGACGCCACACGCTCTGTCCTGCTGGGCTGCGGTGAGCTTCACGCGGCATCCCCTCGACCGGTGCGCCCGGGGAAGTCTTGGTGGCCCAATGCCTTCTCAAGCAGGCTCTTGAGGGAGGCGAGCTCGGCCTGCGCGGCGTCACGCTCCTCCTGGGCGCGCTTGAGGTTTCGACTCACCCACGCGCGCTCCATCTTGCGGCGCTCTGCGGCGCGCACAGCGCGACGAGCCCGCTCCTCGGATTCCGCGAGGGCGGCTTCGGCCGTCGCCTTTGCCTGCTCTGCCTCCGCGACCAAGGCGCGCTCCACCTTCACGCGCTCACGCAAGACTTCTTCGGCCACGCCTCCCAGGCGATCCGAGACTCGGGTGAAGTCGCGTAGAGCCGAGGTGAGGTGGTCGGCGACGTACGGCTTGGCCAGCAGCGTGCGCGACATGATCAGAACATCCTGGCGCAGGTAGAACTTGATGCCGAAGTATTCGGCCGAGAGTCTGTCGATCGCCTTGCGGGCCTTCTTGAAACTCACCTCGCGACCGAGGACGGTCCACAGCTCGATGCGCGAGTCGTTGCGGACGCTCACGACGATCGGATCGCCACGTCGACTTGCCCACGGGATGTCCACGTTGCGTGCGACCCTGAGCTTCTCGGACAGCCCTTCCTGGAATGTGGCCTCGACCCATACCTGCAGCTGCTCGCGCGACTCGGCGCTCCCGAGCACGGGTACGGCGACAGCCGGCTGCCCGACGGGGTTGTCCGCGATGGTCGTGGCAGCAACGATCTCGGTGTCGAGGAAGATGGGGTGGACGACCTGCCAGTCGTCGTGCAGAACCTGGAAGACCGTGTAGGCGGCCTCGTCGACGTTGGCAGTCGTGTAGATGTTGTCACCGGCGACCACGACGACGTACTCGTCATCGACGGTGATGCTCAGCGTCTCCCCGGTCGCGGTCGTGATGTCGAGCGGCTCGATATCCTCGCCCGCCATGCCGGCAGCAAATCGGTCAGCGAGGCGCAGGCGAAGATCCATCCACGCACGGTCGACCTGCTTGTCCACAAACCGTGCTTCCCATGTGTCGTTCATCGCGCCCCCTATGCGCTCCGCTAACTTTGTACGGTGCAGATCGTATCACAACGTTTCCACGGTTTGCATCCGATGTGCTTTTCGGAGAGCATAGAGTGAGGGTCCGACAGAACAGGGACGGAACGATGGCAAGCACTGACCGAGGAAGTTCTCCCAAGACCGGGGACATCGAGCTGGGCAGGAAGATCGCTGCCAGACGCGAGGAGCTCGGAATGAGCCGTAAGGAGCTCGCCGAGGCCACGAGCCTGTCGTACCCCTACATCGCTCAGATCGAGACCGGCTACCGCCTGCCCTCGACCAAGCATCAGGTGATCCTGTCCAAGGTTCTCGGCCTGTCCCTCGACGACCTCTTCGGTACAGCCGCAGAGCTGCCCCAGGTCCCCGAGCGTCTGACGATGCGCTCGGCTGCACCCACCGCCGCCAGAAGTACACGGCGTCGCCCCACCATCGATGAGGCGATCGAGCACGCGGCTCAGGAACTGGAGGGGCTCCCCTCCTCCGTCCGGCTGGAGGCCCTGTCGCGACTCCAGCTTCGGATCATGCAGGGCGTCACTGAGGACCAGGCCCGCCATCGGGGCTGACCCTCTACCGGAGGGTCGGCGCTAGCGAGAAGATCGGGTCGTCGGGTGGGAGCGGGATGTCGGCGCGGTTCTCGCGTTCGATGCGGTCCATGATCGAGGTCGAAATGCCGAGGATGCGTGAGATGGCCGCGCGGCTTTGACCCTGAGCTGCGAGCCGACGTGACGCTGTCGCATACCGAGCCTCGCGCTTGAGCCCGAGCTCTTCGGCCTCGAACCGGGACATCCAGTAGACGACAAACCGCCTGCGGTTCTCCTTCACGCCGTCGAGGTAGGGTTCCGCCAGTTGCAGACGCTTCGCATTCCGGCTCGTGAAGCCATAGGCATCGCGCTCAAGCGGTGTCATCGAAGAGAAAGCGCGGCGGGCAGCTGCCTGGATCTCGGCCTCGACCTTCGCGATGAGCCCCTTCTCCTGGGCGTAGTAGTTGAGCTGCCGTTGGGTGAGAGAGACCAAGCCCGGCCGCTTGCCGACCAGGCGAGATGCAACGAACGTGTTGATGTCCTCCTCCCAGGGCAGGGGGTCAAACGCCGGATCGGTCGCTAGGTGCGCAGCGATCCGCTCGGCGGCACCGCTCAGCGCGTTCCCAACGGTCTCGCTCCAGATCATCGAGGCGGCGTTCCCCACGGCATGCGCATCGTCAATCGACAGATGTGCCGCTCGCGCTCCCACGCCCTTGTTTCCGGGGCTGCCGTCGTACGTCGGGTCCAGCACGATCTCGTTCACAAGCCGCTTCAGTTCCGTCCGCAGCGGCGCCTGCGCCACGTAGTCGTAGTACGAGTAGTCATTGACTCGACTGAGATCCGGTGTGTAGTCGTCGGCTTCCGCTGCGATCTGGTCAATGACGGGGTCGGAGACCGGCATCGGAGTCGGTTCCGGCAACGTGCTGGCGGGTGGTGTCGACGGAGGCGTGGAGGGGGCGGCAACGTGTGGCGGCGCGGGCTCTGGTCCCGGGGACCCGGCCACGTCGCCAGCGGAAGTTGAGGTCGGCCTATCTGCACGATCCGATTCGGAAGGGATTTCCGCGAGGGGCCTCGCGGAGTCGTCGGCGCCGTGGCTTTCGTCATCGGTCGGCAGTGTCTGGTAGACGGCTTCGAGGCGGTCCCGGACCTTCGCGCCAAGCTTCGAGAACCCGAAGATCTCGGCGGTGCGACGAAGGAGGTCGTCAACAATCTCGATGTCGCTGTACTCGTGGAGGACTGCGAGCATCGCGTTCGCGATCTCTTGCGGCGCGATCTCGTCGAGGGTTCGGGAGCCGTTCTCATCGACGATGCGGAACCCTGCCCAGGTGTCAGGGTCGAGTGCGCTGGGCCATGCGAAGCTCCCGAGCTTCCGGCTCTTTCGCACCTGAGCCCGAGGGACGAGGCGGATGATGTCGTCAGCTCGTGCGGCACGAACCGCGTTGAGGCCGAACCGCCGCGCGACGATGCGCGCGAGTCGAGTCACCTCGATCGGCCCTTCCGTCTCGATGACGTCGATTACCTGTTCGCGAACGACGGATGCGGCTGCTCGCTCGGGTAGCTGGTCGAGTACGTCCTTGGAGCCAACTACGTTGGTGTGCGCAGGAGCGAACGGCGTGATGGCGTCGCCGTCCGAGTGTGCAGCGTGGCCACCGGGTGCCGGCTGAACAGGAGCCTGCGCCGCCGCAAAGGAGGCAACCGACGGTTCCTGTTCCTCGTGCGCTTCGGCTGCGGAAGTGGTCGTGAGCGAATCGGCTGCTGCTATACCGAAGGGACTCTCGCCGGGCAGGCTACCGACAGCCGGGCTGACGTCCGCCGCGATGTCGGGAGCGGGCTGTACCGGTTGGGGATCGCTGGGTATCGACGGAGCCGGTTCAGCGGCCTGAACCGACTCCGGTGCCGCATCGAACGGCTCCAGGGGCGGGGCGGGTTCGCCGGCCAGTCCCGCTTCGGCGTCGTCGACCTCGCGGAGGATCTGACTGACGACTTCCTCGCGGTTCTGAAGCCACATCGGCCACCAGATTCGCGCCACCTTGGGCCACCCCATCAGGTTTTCAAGCACCTCTACGGGAAGCACGTCTCGATCCGACACCGTGCTCCGCTGCTGCCAACTCTCGCCGTCCAGCAGGACAGGCAGCAGCGGGCGCTCGGGATTCTCGGGGCGAGAGAGCACGAGGTCGAGCCGGAAGTTGGAGAGACCCACATCTGACATCACGTGGAGGCCGGCTGCACGCAGAGCCGCCGCGATCTCGTCCCGATGGCGGTCGCGAATGGCGATCCGCTGGGCGGTCTCACCCTGCTCCCCGAGGGAACCAGCAGCCCTCGCGAAGACCAAGAACTCCTTGAGGTCCTTCGGCCCTTGGTACGCCGCTCCCGCCACGTCGAGTTCGGCAGGTTCGAAACTACAAAATACGACGTTCTTTCGGCGTGCGCGGGTGACGGCGACGTTGAGGCGTCGCTCGCCGCCGCTGTTGGTCAGAGGACCGAAGTTGGTCGGGATCTTGCCGCTGGCCTGTTTCGAGAACGCCACCGAGAAGACGATGATGTCCCGCTCGTCGCCCTGCACCTGCTCCAGCGCCTTGACGAACAGCACGTCACCTCGTCCCATCTTGCCGGGGTCCATGACCTCGGCAATCTTCGAGTCGGCGCTCGCGTTCAGCATGTCCTCGATGAGCTGACGCTGCTGCTCGTTGAAGGTCACGATGCCGACGGATGGGAGAGCGTTCGACGCGTGGACGAGTTCG
The DNA here is from genome assembly GCA_050246915.1 of Acidimicrobiia bacterium. Classification (GTDB taxonomy): domain Bacteria; phylum Actinomycetota; class Acidimicrobiia; order Acidimicrobiales; family Ilumatobacteraceae; genus JBFWVD01. Next base: position 10,233 of record JBFWVD010000031.1, read on the forward strand.
TGTACGTACTTGACGATCTCCACGGCCTCGAACGGGTTGGTGTTCGACCCGGCGACCACCCCGTTGCCGAGTTCGACCCTCCCCGAGCCTGCTCGGAGGTACATGCCCCTGTCGTCACCGTCGGGACGCGATACACGGCGGAACTCGACCCCGGTTTCCGATGACAACAGGGTTGGGGTCGGGAAGCTGCTCAAATCACCGCGGTAGTAGGCCCGGTTGCTGAAGGCGATGAGTGCCTCGTCCTGACTGCGGTAGTGCCAGCTCAGGCTCAGCGTCGGTACGCGCGCCAACTCGCACTCGCTGAGGATGGACTCCTGGTCCTCGACGATCTCCTCCACGTCGTCGTCGAGTTCCTCATCGTCGACAGAACCGCCTCCGACCTTGCGCGTGGGTGGCATCTGCTTGCTGTCGCCCACGACGACGGCGGCTCGTGCGCGTCCGAGCGCCCCGATTGCCTCCGGAACGGTGATTTGCGAGGCCTCGTCGAAGATGACGAGATCGAACTCCATGACGCCCGGCTCGATCAGGTCGACTACTGATGAGGGACTGCAAAGTACGAGTGGGGTCAGCTCCTGGACGGCTTCGCCGTACTTCCGCAGGATTGGCCGGGTGCCGAGCTTTCGGGTCGTCTTCTCCAACTCGCGCGCCAGCCCGCCGGTCTTGGAGCCGAGGCCGCCGCCCCCACGCTTGGCGAGCATCCGAGCGGGACCGTCGGTGACCCACTGCGTTCGGACCTGCTCTTGCGCGCTTGAGTACGACGTGACTCGCTGGTCATGGGCCACCGCGTCAAACCGATCAAGCCCCTCGGCGCTGATCCGCTCCGAAAGCGACGCCTTGGCCACACCTCGGGCCAGTGCGTCCTCGGCGGTGTAGGCCGGAAGCCGTCCTTCGAGAAGCTCGATGCGTGCCTCGCCAAGTCCGGCCGTGCGCATCGGTTCGAGCTTGCGAACCAAGGTGCACCAGCGCTGGAGAGGCACGAGGCGCTCATAGTCGGCTTCCTTGCGCCACGTCGACTCGTGCCGACGCACGGCGTCGGCCAGCGACAGATCCTGGCGCCACGCCTGGAAGTCTGCGTCCTGAACTGTGAGCTCATCCCACAGCGTGCGCCAAGCGTGCGCGTAGGAGCTGAGCCCGTCGGCGCTTCCCGCGAGTTCACCCCCTCTGGCGAGGTCGTTGACGCGTCGCGTCCACTCCCCGCCATCGCGCAGGCTGGCTGTCGCGGCTGTGAGTTCGTCGAGGCGGGCACGCGCAGACGAGAGTGCGCCGGGCATGTACGGGTTCTGTGGGACTGTGCCGCCCAGGCCAGGTGTCGCTGCGAGGGACGTCTGAACTTGCTCGCCGGCTTCCTTGGCCGCGACGAGGTCGGCCAGAATCGGTCCGGCCGTGGAAGGGTCCACGACAAGGCCGGTGGGCGCGGCCGCGGCCAGTGCCGCGAGGGCGGCGGTCTGCCTCCCCTTCCGGCCCATGAACCCGGACGACGTTGCGGCATCGAACTGGGCCTTCATACCGCGAATGTCGAGACTGAGCACGTCGGGTGCGAAGCCATGCAGTTTGGAGGACCATCCCGCGACGGCCCGCTCGCAGCCCGAGACTGTGTCGGCAGCGCGTGCTGGCCAAGAGGGATCGAGAAGGCCAGCAAGCTCCTCCCCCGTCGGGAAGACGGGATTGGATGCCGCCGCGAGGGTGTCGAGCTGGTTCGGATGGGTGATGGTGTCCAGCGCCTCGCGGAGCTGTCCGGTCCGCGTCTCTGACCACTCCATGCCCTGCAAGATGCCGCGCACGGCGATGCTGACGGCGTCTACGTCGAAGGGGTCGCCCTTTCCGGCGCCTGCGAGTCGCCAAGGGTGGTCCTCACGTACGGCCGCCGCGGAGGTCCACCGCTGGAGGTCCTCGAAAAGGTCCTTCAGGGCGTCGACCTGCTCGGCCTCGTGAGCGACCAGCGTGCTCGGGATGGGCATGGTCGGCCCGTCTCCGAGAACGAGAAGTTCGTCATGCGCGCCGTACGCCGACAGGCCGGCAGCGTTGTGCTTGTGGAGCTTCTGCGGGTACTCGGTGAGCTCGAACCGCGCGTTGCGCAGTTGGCGCCGCGCGTTCTCCATCGCAAGGCCGTCCGGGTTCACAGTGGCCGTGAGTGACCGCTTGAGCTGCGCGCGCACCTCTGCGGCGTTCGAGCCCTCGTGGTGGAGATTCAACGTGAAGGGCCCCAAGCCGATGGATTCCAGCCGACGCTGCACAACCGACAGCGCGGTGCCCTTCTCAGCGACGAACAGAACGCGGAGCCCGGAGACGAGGCACTCGGCCACCATGTTTGTGATCGTCTGGGACTTGCCTGTCCCAGGCGGTCCTTGCAGCACGAAGGTCCGACCTTGCCGAGCCCAGAGCACCGCACGCTTCTGCGTTGAGTCCGCTGGAATCGGCGCCTCCAGCTTCTCAAGCTCGTCCTCCACCGTCTTGTCGATCCCGTTGGATTCTGACGCGTCGATGGCGGGGTCGACGAAGGTCTCGGTGGGCGTGTTGACGAGGTGACTAACGAGCGGACGCTCGAAGAAGTGGTCGGCATTGATGTTCAGGTCCTGCCACATGCGGAACGCCGAGAGGTCGAGGGTCGCAAGGCGCGCCTCGGCTGCAACGGCAAGCGGAAGACCGCGCTCAGCGATCGCCTGGCGCACCTCGGCAAGGACCCCGTCAACGTCAATCCCCGCTCGGTCCGCAAGTGGTTCGGCCAGACCCGGGATAGAAAGCCCGTGCTCACGGCGCAGCCACTCGATCAAGGCGGCGTTCGGTGTCGTCTGCTGCGAAGAATCGAGGGAGAGAGTGAACTCCTGGCGCCCTCGCGCGACACTGATGCTCACAGGAACGAGGATTAGCGGCGCCTCGGCGAACACACCGGGCTTGTACGGCCAGCGGAGCAGTCCGAGGCAGAGGAAGAGCGGGTTCATGCCGCGCTCCTCATAGGCCGACTTGGCGTTGTGGGCCATCGACCGCATCTCCTTGAAGAAGGTCGAAGGACCAAGCGGGCCAATCTGACCCTTCACTCGCCCGAACCGTTGCACGAACAGCTTGCGGTCGTTGAGCTGGCCGAGGAGCTCCTGACGGTCGTCCGGCGTGGACGAGTCCATCAACTGCATCGCGTTGGCGATGTCTCTCGCGCGCCAGACTTCCGGGATGTCGAATCCGCTGTGGAGGCTGAACGAGACGTCCTGATGGAGTTTGTCTTCGAGGATGCCGAGGCCTTCGGGCGGAAGAGCGATCGGCTGGACACGGGCGTTCATACCCAGGTTGAGAAGGGCGTTCGTGGCGTTCAGGCTGAAAAGCGACGACTTCCACGTCCGGTATCTGGCCGGGTGATTGTCAACCTGTCGCTCCTGTAGCCCGACGTCGAGCGACTCGGTCGCGACCTCGGTCACTGCGGGTGCGCCGCCCGAGCGATATTCGATGATCTCGGTAATGCCATCGGCGCGCTCGTTGATGGCCGGAAGGGGCGACACCCCAGCGCGCCTGGCCGCCGCCACGTCCACCAATGCAATGAATCCATCTTGAAGGCCCTGGGCGATGTTGCTGTAGCGCGCGTGGCTTCGAGCATCGCTGGCTGAGACGTTCTTGCCGGCGGTGAAGGCGGTCGTTTCGATGACCCCGAGCCAGCCGCCCTCAATGAGGGTGTGGATTGCCGCCGGGTCGAACACGACGGGAATGTTGGGATACCACTCAGGCTTGGGACCTCGCTCGGGAAGCGGGTCCCTCCGCCAGTAGCCCACGAAGATGTGGCCGGGGATGAACACCAGCACCGGGAGCAGGCCGGCCTGCTCAATGACGGCAGCGGTCAGAACGGTGGTGTCCATACAGGTGCCGAGACCTGCCTTCGCGACGTCGCTGTGGTCGCGAATCCTCTGTCCTTCTCCTCGGTAGTCCCATCCGGGAGGAGGTTCTGAGTATGAGATCGAGCGGGCTTGGAGGGCTTCGTAGATGGCTGTGACAGTTGCATCGGCGCGCTCCTCCGCTCTGGCCACGTCGTCGATCTGGAAGGCAAAGAAGGAGGAGTCGCCGGTAGCCCGGCCCAGCAGGTCAGCTGCTTCACGTGCAACAGTGGCGATATCGGGATGGTTGGGGCGCACGAACGAGGCGAGCAATGACCGCGAGAGGACTGCCGAGCTGCCTTCGTCACGCTGAAGGAAACGGGCGAGCGTTTCGAGTTCCGCCTCAAGCGCGGCGGCATCGGGTCGCTCGGGGTTTTCCTGCAACAGGGCCGCCAGTTCTTCACCCCGCTGCCGGATTCGGACACGCTGCTCGGAGCGTCGGGGGTCTCCCGCCCAGAACCAGAGGTCGCGCGGCTGGACGTCCAGCTCTTCGTCGTACCGCGCTAGAACCCGGCCCGTGGTGCCGTCTTCGAGGGTGATGACGCAATCGGCGGGATGCCGCTCCTCGACCTGGGACATGACCCTTGAAGAGAGGGGTACGTGGACGCTCCCCAGCACCGACGTACCAGCCTGGAGGGCACCCTCGAAAGCGACCTTGCTACCGAACTGAACGTCGGCGTCGCGGACCAGGACGCTGATTCGGGCATGCTCGATGGGCTCGGCGACTTCGACGGTGAGGTCTGAAATCTGCGGGATGCGGGCGGCAGATGAGGCCCACGACCATTGGTCGCTGATGTCCGCCCTCAGATGCGCCTCGGCCGCCACCACGGTGTCTTCGTCGAGTGGCTCCTCGATTGGCGCCTCGACGGCGGGCTCCGAGAAGTCGACGTCGGGCCCCTCGGACACACCCGCAGGCTCGGCGTGGACTGGCTCCGGGAGAGGGTCGTGCTTCGGGTTCTCCTTCGACCTAGTCCAGTAGTCGAGCGCCGCGTGCATCATGTCCATGATCTGTCCGCGATCGGAGTAGGTCGCGAGCGCACTAGCGTCGACAACGAGCTCTTGTTCGCCGTCCAGCCAGGACGGGCCGATGGACTGAACGAAGGTGCGTGACGCGATGCTCTCGGCATCGCCGACGAACGGCACGACGTGAAGTTCGTTGCCTTCGGCCTCAACGAACGTGATCGTGCTTGCGGTCTCCTCGATGGCCAACCAGTTCGCGGCATCACCGCGCACGATCTCGACCTTGCTTCCCGCATCTCTCGCAAGCGCCTCGGCGAGCTCGGTGACGATCGGGTGGAGCGGGGTAGCGTCCGCTGACGGTCGTTCCTCAGTCACGGCTGGTTCCCCCAGTAGGCCCAGTGGTCTCGCGCCAGTCCGATGAGCCAGACGGCTGGCACAGTCCGATGAAGGCGCCCAACTCCAACACTCCGTTGGCGCTGCTCGGCATGAACGCCGTGAGCGTCTCCGAGCGAATGAGGACTGCACGCCATTTTGCACGAGACACGGCAACGTTGATGCGGTTTCGGCTCAGCAGGAAGCCCATCCCGCGTGGGACGTCTCCGTGGGAAGACGCTGTCATCGAGACGATGGCGATGGGCGCCTCCTGACCTTGGAACTTGTCCACGGTCCCGACACGGACTTCGGCGAGCCCCGCCTTCCTCAACGAGTCCCGGACGAGTGCAACCTGAGCGTTGTACGGCGCTACGACGAGCACATCGCCGGCCCGCAGCGCGCGCGGCGTTGTCGCGTCGTCGGGGTCGGTCCACGTCAACCCAACGTAGCGTCTGACCTGCTCAATGACGGCGACTGCCTCCTCGACGGACTCCGTCCGGTTGCCCGAATGTGGCACCGCCACGACGTGGAGTCCGGGTGCGACACCATCGAGGTGGCGGGCTGCGGCCTGGGCCGCGCTGCCGAGCCGGTCGTCATATGACAAGGTCGAGACCTTGGCGCTGAGGTCGGGATGCATCCGGTAGGTCTCCCGGAGGAAATAGCCCAACTCGGCTGGAATCGTGTCGTGCCCATCCATCAGCCACCCCAGAGCCGATTCATCGACCGGTTCGGCATGGGTGCCCTGACTGACCTGTGGCAGCTGCTGCGGGTCGCCGAGCAGGAGTAGGCGCTTTGCGGCGACGGAGGCTCCGATGGTCGGCGCCAGGGAGAACTGTCCAGCTTCGTCGACAACCAGGAGGTCGAGGCTGTCGCGGGGCACGGTGTTGTCGTTGGCGAAATCCCATACGGTCCCACCGATCACGCAGCCGGTGCCGATGTGCTCGTCGAGGAACTTGGCGACCTTGGTCAGTGGGGTCCAGGTCGGGGTCTTGCTCTCCGTCTTGGCCTTGCCAACCAGCGTCGGGTCCAGTCCCGCCTTCACGATGCCCGCGAGCATGTTCTCCACGACAGCGTGCGACTGTGCGACGACCCCGATGCGCCAGCTGTGCTTCTCCACGAGTTCCTTGATCACTCGGGAGCCTGTGTAGGTCTTGCCGGTGCCCGGAGGGCCCTGGATCGCGACGTACGAGTCAGTCATGCCTACGAGCGCGTCGACGACGCTCTCGACGTTGGACGCCCGCAGCGGCAGCGACGCATCTCCGGCCAGACGCGGGACGCGGCGTGCCAGGAGGTCGAGGACGCTCTTGCCGGGCAAGGACGCCCCGGCGGCGGCCTGCGAAGCTACCTCGGCGATGGCCTCCTCGATCTTCTCGGTCTTCGGTGGCATTCCAGGCACCAGGGCGAGCGGGAGATCCCCGAATGTCTCACCCGGCTTGCGGCTTTCGGTGAGCATGACCACACGTGGGTCATCCGGGTCGGCTTCCACGCCTGCCGCGCCTGCGGCGGCGTACGGAGCACCCTCCGGACCGAACGAACCGGCAGGTGCTGGCGCAGCGTAGACGACTTGGGCTTGGGAGCTCGCCTTGCTGCCGGCGGTCCAGTCTCCGATGAGCCGCAGCACGCGCCGCGCGTTGGTCGCACGCCCCTCCGGGACCTCCCAGTCCTGAACAAGCTCAGCGTGCTCGACGATGAACACATCCCGAGCATCTGACCAGTCGTCGACGGGGTGTCCCAACCGCTCGAAGTGCTGCCACCAGAACTGCTTGCGCTCGCGTCGGTAGTAGTCGAGGGAGGTGGCGAGCATTGCGTAGGCCTGCTCCGCTTGGGTGCGCTCGGTGCGCAGCTCCGGGCCGGACTTGGCCATCAGGTCGACGAACAGCGGATCGTTCTCCGACAGCTCCTCGCCGCGCTCGTCCTTGACCCGTGGACCGATCAACTCACGGACACCGGCTTCAACCGCGCGGTCCAGGAGCCAGTCGCGCAGCCGAAGGGTGGAGAGACAGTCGTACTCGTTGTAGTCGGCGAGTGCGGTGAGCCGCTCGCCCGCCGTCGCTGGGTCCTCGATGCGGAAGTCGCGGAACTCCCGGTAGGCGACGATAGAACCGGCGCCGTCGGCGACGTCGCTCTCCCGGAGTTGGTCGCCCATGTAGAGCGGTTCCAGCTTCTTGATGCTGTACGAGGGCTGCGACACCCTGACCGATCCACGCACCGTGGCGTAGAGGTCCACGAAGACCTCCGAACGGAGGAGGTCATCGAGTTCCTTCTCGCGGGATTGGTATCGCATCGCCAGGCGCTTGAGGGCGGTCGTCTCGTACGGCGCGTAGTGATAGATGTGCATGTCAGGATGCACCGCCCGGCGTTCCGCGACATCGTCCATGAAGGAAACGAAGGCATCGCGTTCCTCGGCGGAGGAATGCGCCCAGGTCGGCGTGTAGTTCTCGTCCGCGTCGAGGACGCCCCAGAGGTACTCGAGCCCGACCCGACTTGGGTCGCCCTCGTCATAGAGAGGGTCGCCCTCGAAGTCGAAGAAGAGGTCGCCCGGTGATGGCGCGGGCAACAATGCGAGCATCTTCGCCGCGGTTGCGGTCAGCTCGTAGGTCACCTCACCGTCGGCCTGAAGCTGGGACCACTGCAGAGTGGCTTGAGCACGGAGCTTCTCGAAGGTGGCCTGAGCCACGCCCTCTGGCTTGGTCGAAGCAGTCGCGAGGTCGGCGATCGTCGCGATGCCGGCGAGTCGGAGTTTGCGGCGCTGTTCCATGCGCAAGCCAGCGACTGTGATGACGTCGTTCGCCTGCTCGGCTGCGGCAGTGCATTCCGGGCAGTGACCGCAGACGAGGTACCGGTCATCTCCCCAGGCGACCCCAACGCCTCCCGCTTGGTGGTCGGAGAGGAGCGCGCGAAGGCGTTCACGGCGCTCGATGAAGACGGGCAGCACATCTGCGACTCTGAAGTCGGCGCGCTCGCCGTTGCCCAGGAGCAGCGACACCGTCGACGACAGCGGCAGGCCCATGCGCATGATCTGGTCCGCGTACGCGCCCAACTGGATCAGAGCCTTGGGCTTGGCGGACCTTGCGAGCTTGGCGTCGCACACCAGCCAGCCGTCGGCGGCGCGCTCGACGAAGTCGGCGTAGCCGAAGAACTCTCCGTCGTAGAACGCGGCTTGGTAGACGATCTCCGGGGAGGCCATGAACGCCTTGAGTGTGGCGTCGTGGGCCGCCTCGATCTTGGCCAGCGTGTACGGCGGATCGATGTGGTCGAGCACGGCAACTTCGCTGTCGACCTTGAAGCCGTCGAGGAGTCGCTCCTCGTGCTTGTCCCCGAGACGAGCGATGTGCTCCTGAAGCGGGTCTTCGGCGACGACGATCTTCTCGGCCCAGCCGAGCTTGTAGTCGAGCGTGCGCAGGAGGGTGTACTCGCACTCCGCTGCGGCGGTGAGGTCGGATGCGCTCCAGTGCAGATTGCCATCGATGAGAAACACGAGCGCCCCTCCTTTCCGTATGGACCCGGGTAAAGCCTGTCAGAGCAGGCGCTTGTCGTTGGTGGAATCGGCGCGCCGGAAAGGTCGGGGCCGTATGCGTGTGGCGCGAACAACGTCTGACGCCCGAATCTCCCGAATGGTCGCCTGAAGATCGCCGCCTTCCTGCCACATGTCGGGATCGAAGATTGCCTCCCATGTGCGCTCGACGATCGCGCGGCCGGCAGCCTCGACGGCGTCCGACCGGCTCTCCCACTCCTCGACGGATTCCCCGTCGCGGACCGCGACGAAGGGTGCGTCGTTCAGGACGAAGTGCCAGTCGGCGAAGTCGCTCAGCAAGACCCGACCTCTCGGGACGCGGACCGTCAGGAGAACCGAGCCAGGAGAGAGTCGAGCGCTGTGGTGGAGTGCCTTGCGAGGGATGCGTCCCCAGAGCCAATGCATTCCCTCTCCCACGAGGCCGCGCGCCGACATCTGGCGATCCATCCACGCATAGGCAGCATGAAAGTGCGCTTCCGCACGGTTGAGGTCCGGGAGGAGGACCCCGGTAGCGGCCAGTTCCCTCCAAGCGTCACTGGTCTGGATCGTGTGAAGAGTGAGGGTCTCGCCGAGGAGTCCGTCGGACGTCCGGCGCGGTACGGCAAACCGGGGCATCCGGGCCGGCAGTGCGTCGTAGGCCGCCAACGAGGTTTCGGCCCCAATCGGCAACTCCATCTCCGCCCGCAAGTCAGGCCGCCGTCGCAGAAGCCCCGGCGGCGAGTGCCGCGCGCTTGGCAGCTGTCCACGATCCGAAGCGGTTTCGAACGGTGGGTGCGCTGGGGCGACCCGACTCTTGGGACGCCCAGCGGGCGTAGTCGTCGAACGTGCCGCGTGCCGTCGTAGAGTTGAAGTAGTCGAGCAGGATGTCGACCAGCTGGCCCTGACCCCAGCGCCGATTGCAGTTCCCCGGCAGCGTGCTGACGCCGAGACCAGCGGCCTGGCACGCCTTCTTCCACGTCCCGAACCGCTTGGCGACCAGCACGCCGCTGGGTCCACCGAACGCCTCGACGTACTCGTCGTAGGCGACCTTCGACATGGGGTCACCCTGAATGAACGCTGCTTCTCGCAATGCGCGGACGATGTCCTCGTCGGTGTAACGCAAGCAGGCGTTGGGCTTCTGCCGAACGAAGACGCGGTTGACACTGGACCCCAGTGCTTCGGCCACGCGCCCCTCCTTGAGGCTGAGGGCTTCTTCGGCATCGCGGGCGCCGAGTCCCGGGTTGCCCTTGGCCCACTCCAGGATGCGTTCGCGGTCGGCCTCCAGCGTCGCGGCTTTCGCCGCGGCCCGAGCACCACGGGTCGTGGAGCCAGTGATGCCAGCCTTCTTGAGGACCTGGCGAACGCGCTCACGGGTCACCCCGAAGGTTCCGCCAATCTCCTCGTACGTCATGCCGGACTTCGCCATCGCGACCATGGCCTTGTTGCGCCTCTCGATGTGCGTCACTTGTCCTCCTCGTTGTCGACCTGCTCGGGCTGGATGGTGCGGCCACGCTTGCGGCTGCCGCGGTGGTAGGACTCACGGGTCATCTTCGACATGTACGCCGAGCCGAACTCGTCGGTCATGGACTCCATGCGCGCGACCTCGTCGAGCTCGGCCTGGATGTCGGAGCGAGCCGACTCCGGCGCGATGGACAACGCCTCTCGCAACCGCCGCTGGGTGCGGCCCAGTCGGCGCTTGGCGGCGGCGACGTCGCCGACCTCGAAGGCCTCCGATGCCCTGCGCTTGGTGTGCTGGGCCTCCTGGAAGAGCACTTCGGAGTGGACCGTCGGGTGAGGAACCCGACCGGCGACCTCGTCACCCGGGACGACGTTGACGGTGATCGGGAGCGCCGCGACGTGCTCGACGAGTCCGGGCAACTCGACGTACGCCAGCTCAAGCGTCGCGATCCTGGCGAGGCCAAGAGCGGCCATCGCGGGGACCTTGAACTTGAGGAGCACCTTCCGTGTCTCCTCGGCGTAGAGGTCGCCGAGCTCGACCATGACCTGACCGTCACCGATCTGTGTCGCCGGGAGGTCGTTGTAGAGCCGAAGGAACTCGACGGCAGGCTCGAACTTGATCGTCAGCGAGACCGCCTGCACGACCTTATTGAGCAGTCCGTCGACCTCACCCGCGATCGCGGCTCCGGCGGCGTCAGGGTTGTCTGCGAAGACGTGGTTGCCCGACCCGGAGCGAGCGATCGCCGAGAGGAGGGTCTCGTCGTAGCCCTGGCCGTAGCCGAGGGTGGAGGTGACGATCTTGTCGCCGTACGCCTTGGAGGTGATCGACGCGAACTCGTCGACGCTCTGGATGCCCGCATTGACGTGGCCGTCGGAGACGACGAGCACCGTGCCGCCCGTGTTGCCGGCGACCCGGCGAATCTCACGCAAGCCGCGGAGATAGCCGGCCGACAGGTCTGTCGAGCCGCCGGAGTGGACACCCTCGATCAGACGAACGACCGCCTCCTTGTCCGTGAGCGCCCCCGCAGGTACGACGATCTGCGCAGAGTCGTCGAAGGTGACCAGGCCGAAGTTGTCGGACGGCTCCAGCCGACGCACCAGCGCGATCAGCGCCTTCTTGGCACCCTCCAGCGGCGCCCCACCCATCGAGCCCGAGCGGTCGAGGACGACCTGCAAGGAAGCCTGGGGACGAGTGACCTCGGACAGTGCAGCGGGAGCTTCCAGCTCCAGGAGGACGGCAACCTCGTCCTCGGCCTCGTGAGCGACGACGTTGACGTCGAGCAGTGCGTTGATCTTCATGAGCGGCTCCTCATCTGAGCGGTTTGTTGTTGCTGGCTTAGGGCTCGGACGGCGAGCCGCGTGACGTCATGGGATGGCTCTGACGTTCCTGACTGCGCCTTCCACACTCCGCCTTGCATTGAATAGATTATGCGCTGCGCATCATCTGCATGTCAAGCCGAGCGAATCTGAATGGCTATGCCCAGAGCATTGCAGATACCTCCGACAGTTCCGGCCGAGCCGGATCAGGAGGCCTCCTGGCGCCGAATCGCGCGGATGATGCGCACGACGTCGAGCGGGTTCTCGCGCCGCCATGCGGCGACCCGCGCGAGGGCCTGCTCGCGCTCCCCTGACACAGCGCCGCAGCGGGCGAGGTACCAGTCCAAGGCGTCCTCCGCGTACCAGACGTTCGCGATGGGCCGGGCGGCGCGGATCGCGGCGAGTGCCTCGACCGGGTCCCACCCGAGACGCAGGAGGACGGCATACCCGGCACTCGGACCGCGGTTGATGCCCATGTGGCAGTGGGTCAGGACGACTCCTCCACGCTCGATTGCACCCGTCGCCCAGCTCGTGATGGTCTCGAACCAGCTCGCGGGGACTCGCTGACCGGCGTCGTCGATTCCGGCCCAGTGGTAGTCGACCTCGCGGACGGACGCCCACCAATCGGTGTCGTCGGCCTCCTGCCGGACGTCGATGACATGGGTGATGCCCGCGAGGACGAGTTCGACGGTCTGCTGGACCGCGAGGTCGTCGTCGTAGGCCAAGTCTCCTCCTACCGCGAGGAAGTCAGTGACGAAGTGTGCGTTGGCGACGTCGAGCGTGCGAATGCTCATGGCGGTTCTCCTGTCAGGAAGACCCCTGGGTGGGGCAGACAGGAGGTACGACGCCGGCGAGCGGAGAAACCTGACAGTCGGACCTTTGTCGGACCGTTCCCCTACGGTTGAGATGTGCCCAAGGACGATCTAGCGCTGCTACTGCGCCTGAACAAGAGCTGGCATGAGGGCATCCCTGCCGAGGACCTCTACTCGATCACGCGAGCCTGGTGGGTCATGTCGGCTGCCAACGCACAGCGCGTGACCCGAGTCCTTGCCGTCGCCGGCGGCATCGTCCGCGAGGTGTACGAGCCAACGGAGTGGATGAAGTGCCCCGTCGAAGGACTGGAGAACCGGATCGGGTTCAGCGGTGTCGTCGCCGCCGACCGGCAGTCGTACGTCGGACGGGACGTCACCCACCTGTTCCGGCCTGGGTCGGCGAACCCCGTGAGATATCTGCCGTTGGACGCGCTTCTGGCGGACTCATCCATCGGCGGTGGGGCCACGGCGTCGCCGGACGTCAGCGCACCAGACACGGTCGGCCAGGCGTCGGCCGAGCCGGGGCTGCTGGAGCGGATCTTGCCGTTGCTCGACGCGTTCGAGCACGACCTACTCTGGCATCAGTCACGAGCCGGGCAGGAGCTGTTCCACTCGAACACGATCGGCTGGCTGCTCAGGCAGTTCCCAGTGGCGTGCGCCCCGCTGCTCGACCTTCTCGGCGGGGTTCGGTACGCCGGGGTCGATCATGTCGACGTGTGGCGCGAGCGCCGGAACCTCGACATCCTGATCGACCCGGTCGGGGCACAGCCGAAGGTCGTCGTCGAGAACAAGTTGTATTCGGTGCCGTATCCGGCTCAACTCGCCAAGTACAACTCCTACCCCTTGCCGTGGTCGCCCCATCACGACGATCTCGGCGCTGATGGGACACGCTATGTGCTCCTGAGTCTGATGAAGCCGTCCTTCCCACTTCCCAGACCGTGGATCCACGTCGACTACCGCGAGGTCGCCGAGGCACTTCAGGCAATCGACGCAGACGCCCTCGGGCGCACTGTCGAGCCGTTCATCCGCTATCGCGCGCTTGTGCACCGTCTGGTGGCTCTGGCCGAAGCGGTCGATCCCGCTCAGGCACTGGACGAGCAGTTCTCGGCGACCGATGCGGTCGCGCAGCTTCCGGGGGGCGGTCTCGACGGTGCGATCGCGCGTATGCGATTCAGCGGGCTGGCTCAGGTGGTCCAGTCCCACTTCGATGAGCCCAAGTCGTTCGAGGTCGGCGGCGACCGGGGCGGGCTGATCACCTACTGGCGTCGCCTCTCGGCCACCCGCAGCATCGGATGGCAGTTCCAGGAGAACCAGCTTCGCCTCCAGGTCACGATCGAGGACGACGACCTTCAGGGTGGCGCGCATCGGTCGGCGCGGGAGGCGATCGTCGAGGCCGAGCACGTGGACTTCTTCGACCATGCCGACGTCGAATCGGTGCTCGGACCGGAGCTGAAGGCGAAAACCTACGCCCCCGGCAAGTGGCTCGGATTCAACCCCGACTTCGTCTATCGGCACCGCCCCGTCCTTCCGAGCGTGTCGACTGCGAAGCTGGCGGAGGCACTCGCGGTCATGACGCAGCGGGTCGATGCCTTCGCTCACAGGGTCGGCTACGACGTCGGGTGATGCTGCCGTGGACCATCCAGATCTAATCACTGTCGCGAAGCCGATCGTGTGCCGTCGCGGCCATCAGGCCGGGCTCTCGACCGAGGACCGCGAGGATCTCCTCCAAGACGTCCTGGCCAAGTACCTCGTGGCGTGGAGCGAAGGCGCACCGGACAATGTCGCGGCGTGGTTCGAGACGACCACATCAAACGCGATCATCGACCGCGCACGGGTTGCGGAGCGGCGCCCAGCGGACAGCTTCGCCGAGGGCGCGGACGACCCGGTGTCGCTGGCGATTGGCGCCCTCCGCTCCTCGCAGTACGCCTCCGCACCAGCCGTCAGCCAGGAGGTGCTCGACCGGATCTTCGACCTCATCCCCGAAGACGACGCCTACCTGCTGCGCGAGCGCTACCTCAAGAACTACTCCGCCTCAGAGCTGGCCGGCGAGTTGGGCACCACGGTTGCGAACCTGGATCAGCGCACCACTCGGGCGAAGCGCAAGCTGCGGGATGCGCTGAGCAGCCGGGCCGACCTCGTCGCGGAGCTCCGCGCTCCGCACCCGCACATCTACTGAGTTGCGCGACGTCGCTACGAACTGGACCTGGAACCGTTCTTCGCGACCATCGCGTAGCCGGTGGCCGCAACGGCGGCGACCGTGCCCCCGGCCACCAGCGCCTTCTGACCGGCTTCCTTACCGGCGGTCCGCCTCTGCTGCGGGTCGCGGACTGCCTCACGCCATGGGATCGCATCCAGCGGACGACGATCGGACTCGATCCCCAGCGGCGCGTGGAAGTCGTCGATGATCTCTGCCGTGGCATTGAGGGAATCGATCACGGACCGCGCTGCACGTGCGTGGAGCAGGATGTTGTCGTTGGCGATCCCGCCGGCCGCATCCAACCGCGCCATCAGGCGTCTGGTGCTGTCGATGACGCCTGCCCGCCGCTTCTCTCGTGCGGCGGTAACGCCAAGCCGGTGGCCATCGAGATTCTCCGGGGCGGTTGCAAGGACGTGGTCGAGTTCGACCACGCGGAACTCGTCTTGCAGCTCGAAACAGCGAGCGAGAATCGCGAGTTGAACGGCAGCCTCGTGTTCGATCTCCTGGACCGCTCGCTTCAGATCGCCGGCCTTGCTCTTGCCCTCGACCTTGTCGGCGAGTGCGCGTAGCGCGTTGAGCGCATCGTCCTGCACGTTGAGGATCGTGTTCGAGACCCCGCTGACCTTGTCCCACAGCGTCTTCGGGTCGCCGCCCTGGCCACGGATGATCATGGCTTCATCGATGGCCGCGGCTGCGCTCGTCATCTTGGCGAGTACGCCATCCCGCTGCGCACGGCGGACATCGTCGAGCTTGTCATCGATGCGCAGGAGCAACGACTTCAACTCGTGCGCCTCGGACTGCTGGGCGAACTGACTCATGAGACCACCCAGGCCAGAGAGAACGGCCGGGTTCGACAGGAGTGAGCTTGGGCCGTCGTCAACCTGGAGCCACTTCAGCGACTTCTTGCCAGTCTCACCCAACATCGCGTGGCTGATGCCCTTGGTCTTGGTCTTCATCAGGCCGCCGGCTTCCTTGAGCCGCTTCGCCGACTCGGGCGTGAGCTTGAGATACATCGCGGACTGCTCCACGATGCCGGAAACAGTCGTAACGGTGTCCGCTCCGGCCCTGAGGACAGTGCTGAGCTTGCCGAGGTCGAACTGGTGAGCATGCTCCAGGAGACCGGCGTGGTCGAGAAAGCGTTCAACTGCCGACGAATCTCCCGCGAGCACGACACCGTCGCCATCACTCACGAGCTCAATCTCATCCGCCATCAGGCGCTCCCTCCCCGACCTCTGGAGCCGGCACTACATGGCCGAGCGCTTCTGCCGACGGCCAGACCTTCGCTGCGATCGCAGCGAGTGCGCTCCCGCGCTCCTCGATCGACGCCTCTCCCCATTGCGGCACCGCGGCGATGCCAACGTTGAGCAAGATGGAGCTTTGCTTGGCGAATTCCGGCTGCTTGTCGGCCCAGCCAAGGTTCGAGACCGAGCCGTTGAAGTGCTGAGTGACCAGTGTCAGGTTGCCGATCCGGTTCTTGGCGAGGTTGCGTGCGTCCTTCGCTTTGATCCGTTCGACCTCGTCGAGGTTTTCGTCCAGCGGCCAGTGCCTCTCCCACTTGTCTGGCAGGACGTGCTCGATCTGGAGCTTGCTGTAGTCAACGGCCGCCGGCGCCTGTTTGGGGTCGTCGGCGCGAAGGCGACTGTCGATCGCCCCCAGCACGAGTCGCTGGCGCTTCTGGTTCTGCCCGTAGAAGTTGTTGCCGAGCATGGCGGTCCGCAGCTCGTCGTCGGTGGGCCAGCCAGCTCCGTGGAGCGCGGCGACGATGGCGTCTCGCACGCCGCCCTGCGGTGCGGCCTTGGCGTCGACCATCACCTTGACGAAGATCTGGCCGTAGTTACGCGTGCCCCAGCCCGAGCCCGCGATCATCCTTCGGACGGTGAACGACTCGACAGCCTGCACGGCCTGGCGATGTTCGTCTGCGCCGAGGAACGCGTCCGGGAGGGTTCGGAGCCAGGTCAGCAGCGGGATCGCAGTCAGGTTGCCGAGCGTGATCAGATTGTCATACGCCTGACGCAGCACCTGGTCGTCGACGAAGCGCTCGGCATAAACCTCCTGGTACGCCTCCGCGAATGCCTTGAGACTGGCAAGCAGTTCCTCGGTCTTCGGTTTCTCGCGGTCAAGGTAGGCGCGCACCTCGCCGTAGAGATTCCCAACGGACACGTCGGTCGCGGTGGTGGCGGTGAGCCAGACCGAGAGAAGCACGTCCCGCTGGCCGCGTGCGGCGTGGCCGGTGCCGACCTTCTTCTTCCACCACGGGTCGTCGAAGCCAGCCCAATAGCGGTCGTACATCTCGTCGAGGTGTTCTGCCTTGGCGAACTCCGCACGCAGGAAGATCAGGTTCTTCACGAGGTCGGAGGCGGACAACGGCGTCTGTCGACCGTTGAGGACCTCGAAGATCACTTGGGCGTCATCGTTCTTCTCCAGGTCGATGACGACGAGCTTGAAGAGTGTGTCGGCGGCGTCCACGAGCGCGCGGACGCGTTCGACTCGCTCTTCCCCGACCGCCTCCGTGAGCGATTCGCGAGCGGCCTCGGCGAAGTAGCGGCGAGCCTGGAAGTACAGGTGATCGCTCTTGCCGTACGCCGGGATCTCATCGGAGATGACCATCGGCCACAACACCCGGTCGTCCCTGCGTGGCCACAGCTTGTAGACGTCCTCAGGGGACGCGCCGCTGTCCTCGTCGTTGCTGATCATCTTCGACAGGGACTTGGCCTTGCCCTTCAGCTCACCATCTACGTCCTCCTCCTGAACGACATCGAGAAGCCCGCGGAGCAGGAGCTGGAGCGTGGTCAGCCGCTGCTGACCGTCGATCACCGACCGGAGGGCGACGCCACCTGCCGGGTAAGGCAAGGAATCACAGACGATCGCCCCGAGGAAATGCGGTGAGACTGACGCCTCGTCCGGTTGCGAGTCGGTCATCTTGGCGAAGAGCCGCCGCTGGAAGAGCCTGTCTGCGGTGGCAACCAGGTCAGCGAACAGCAGGCGCCACTGCTTCTCTTCGGTCCACTCGTAGCTGCGTTGGAACGTCGGGATGATGTAGCGGCGTTCAGGCTTGAGGATCTCCCCGAGCGCCCAGGTCTTCGCTTCCACTCACACCACCTCGTCCAGAAGGTCATCGGTCGACCCGTCGTCGAGTGAGCCGAGATAGGTCCAGGTGCCGTTCACCAGAGCGACGGCCTGACCGACTCGGCTCAGGTGAACATTGCCGCCGTGCGGGAGGTACTCACGCCAACGCTCCGCCGCCTTGACCGCGATCGGGCCGTACTCATTCGACAGCAAGTCGGTCGTAAACGGGTCGTAGAGGTCACCGACGTGTCCGAGCAAACGGAGTGTCCGGGTCGGCGGTGACGCGGGCCAGACGTCCCCGGCCGCAAGGTCGAGGTACTCATCGGTGAAGTTGCGCCGCTGAGCATTTCGCTGGGCCTCCAGCGCCGTCTCAAGGCCGGCGATCGTCTCTGCCATGACAGCCAGTTCATTGGCGGCGGCCTGGGCGTCGGCCTTGGCCGCTTCGCCCGTGGCGCGGGCCTTGGCAACCTCCGCCGCCTGGGCCTTGTGCTTGGCCTGGTATTCCTCAAGCTCCTTCGCGAGCTCGGCCATCATGTCGTCCGGCGCGCCGCCGAAGACCGCCCCACCGTTGAGGTCATCAACGCGCGCGATGAGCTCGACGGCCTCCTCCGCAACGGGGAGGCCCAGGAACGAGGCAACGTCACGAATGAGCTCCGCGTCCGCTCGCAACGTTTCGAGCGCGGGCACCTCGTCGAAGTGCTGCTCGCGGTTGCGAAACTTGAAGGGGATGCTCTTGAACTTGCTCCAGACGTCGAGCGGCATCGGCCCGAGACACTGCTTGAGCGGCGAGTCTGTGTTCTTCGCTGGCTCGTTCACGCAGAAGTTGGGGTCCCAGAGATTCGGAACCTTCTTGTACATGGGGACGTCGGGATGCTGTTGCTTGCGCACCTCGACGAGCTTCTTCAGCCAGTCATCACCAAACTGGGGACGCATCTTGTCGTCGTAGAACTTGCCGAGGTCCCACCCGAAGGCGCGCAGCATCGTCTGAGTGCCCTTGATGACTTCGCCGAACGAGCCGTCAACCGGAAGCGCAGTGCCTACGCGAGGGATCATGACGCCAGCCTCGCCTTCACGATCGGCAGGACACGAGTCAGCACGTACACCGCGAGCGGCCCCAGCGGCTCGTAGCCCGGGAACACGACAGCGAGCCGGTTCTTGTAGGCGTTGCTCCTGTCCCCCAGCACCTTCGCCCGGGTTCCGAAGTCGAGTGCGCCGGCCTGGAAGAGCAGGGTTTCGGCGGACGCACCCAGCGTCGAGTCGAGCTCCTCGGGCGTCGCCTTCTTCGCGCTGCCCCAGCCGTTCGGCCCCTCGGTCGGGTCCCACTGGAGCAGATCGGCTACGACATGCTCAGCGCCGTCCTCGCGTGCCTTCACCGACAGCCGCTCACCGCGGATCAGACGGTCATACGCCGGAGCACTGTCGCCCCGGCTGAGCGCCACGACGGCACCAGCGCCATCCCACCGCTGGTAGGCGATCTCCATCAGGAGACCATCCGGAGCAGCGACGACCGCCGGCATCTCCCATGCGTCGTGAGTGTCGCCGCCGAAGTCGGTGACTTGGAGCTCACGGCCCCCGTGATCCGGGACGAGCAGCGTTGCTAGGCCGATCTCGAAGCGACTCACCGCGTGCCTCCCCGACGGGAACGAGCCCTCTTCGCACCTCCAAGAGGCAGACCCTCCGACGCCACCATCTCTTGGTACCGACTGAAGAGAATCTCTTGCCTCGCTTCCTCGTCGGGGCAGAGAGCATCCGCGCCAAACGCCACATCCACCAACTCATCGAGCCTTCGGTGCGCGTCGACAAGATCTGCAGGCATCTTGCTCGGGTCGTACAACCCGGCGAGAGTCGTTCCGGGGTAGCCCTGTCGAACACCGACAATTGCAGCCCCTGCGGCGCAGATGCTTGCGTGAACGTCCGCTGCGAGCTTGGGCAACGGAAGGGTGTGCCACACCACGCTGCTAGAGAAGGATGGCCTCGATTCGAGGCGGCCTCCGACCGTCTTCTGCCAGGTGATGAACATCGACGACGAGACAATCGCAAAGAGAAACCCGTCTGGGTCGGGCGCTGTGAACAGTTTGATGGAGGCGATCGTGCCGGAGTCGAGGCGAGCTGCGGTCGCAAACAGCCTATTCTCGCTGAATGTCTGCGGAATACCCAGATAGTGTCCCTTCGGCTGACGACGTTCGCCGAATAGGTGCGGCGTCGCAGCCAGAGCCCGAGTGGCTGCTCGACCACTTTCACTTCGCTTCTTACGGACCCCCGCGACACGCTCCTTCAAGACAGGACTCTTCGCGACATCGTCCTCTTTGAACTCCGGGGTGTCCATCCAGAGGCACCAGCGCTTCAGATCGTGGATGAGCTCCTTGCCGCCCACATAGCGACGGAGGTACTTCGCAGCGACCGCGTCGGCTCTTACTTCCTCGACATCTGCCTCATCGACACACAGGTAGTTCCAGTCGATCGGTGTCGATCCTGCGTTGATCTCGGGCAGGTCAGGCGCGATACCGATCGATCGCGGGAGCACGAGGACATCGTCAGCATCAACCAGGTACGGGTTGATATTCCTCGCAGCATGCTCTCTCGGGGCACCCTTTGGCGAGTCGTACAGGAACAACCTGGGTTTCGGTGCCGAACGGGCGAACCCGATGATCACACATTGCACCGTTGCCTGCCCTGACGCCTCAGATGACCATTGGAAGGTGCGGTGAGCGAACTTGATTCGCCATCCCTGCTCACTCAGCGCACCAAACAGGATCGGAACCGTCTCGCCTTGGACTACCGAGTTCGTGGATACAAACGCCCAACGGCCGTCCATACGATCGAAGTAGGCGCTTGCCTTCGCGTACCAGGCTGTGACGTAGTCCAAGTGGCCAATGGCCGCCCGGCCCCAAGCCGCCCGAAGTTCGGCACCTTGCTCAGGAGTTCGCTCCTTGTGTCCCAAGAACGGCGGGTTGCCCGCAATGATGACCGAATCGGAAGGCGGGACGACATCTGACCAATCACGCGCTAGCGCGCTACCAACAACAATCTTTGCTGACTTCTGAATGGGAAGTCGCTCGGGAGCGATTCCGAAGCGCTCCTTCATCTTGAGGTCGGACTGCCGATCGATAAGGAACATCGCTGTCTCAGCGATCCGCGCTGGCCATTCGTCGATCTCGATGCCGTAGAAGTGGTCGAGCGTGACCTTGAGCAGACTGGTCCAATCGGCGGCGAGAGTGACCGCGTCCTGGCCCTGCTGGTTGTTGGCGAGCGCCTCCATGATGTCCAACTCCAGCGCCCGAAGCTCGCGGTAGGCGACGATGATGAAGTTGCCGCAGCCACAAGCCGGGTCCATGTAGCGGATGTCGCCAAGCTTCTTCCACAGCGCGTTGAGGGCGTTCACTCGCTTCTGGGACGTCTCGCGTTCAAGTGCCCCGCTGAACTCCGAGCGCAACTCGTCGAGGAAGAGCGGGTTGAGGGTCTTAAGGATGTTCTCCTCAGACGTGTAGTGCTCACCGAGTTCACGTCGGGTCTGCGCGTCGCGCACGGACTGGAACATCGAGCCGAAGATGGCCGGGCTGATGGCTGACCAGTCGACTGCGCTCGCGTCGAGGATGGCCTTGCGGAAGTCAATGTCGAGGTCTGGCAGGGTGATCTTCTCGTCGAAGATGCCGCCATTGACGTACGGGAACGCTGCTAACTCAGGCGCGAGCCCCTTTCGATCACCGGGGGCCGTGTCGAGGGCACGGAAGAGTGCATTGAGGCGTGCGGCGATGTCGGAACCGTCGCGCTCCGTGTGGTCCTTGATGAAGTCCTGGAACAGGTCAGGCAGCGGCTCGCCCGACGCGTCCTTCCACATCTCGGTGTCGTCACCGAAGAGCAGGAAGAGGACACGGGCCAGGGTCACGGAGATCTCGTGATCACGCTTCTTCGGGTCGACGCCGGGCGCGTAGCCCTTCTCGACCGCGGCGTACATCTGAGCCATGAGCTTCGATGCGCGCTTGGTCTCGTTCTTGGTCTCGACGTCGAAAGCGCCCCGGACGCGGGAGAGCAACTCGTTGACGTCGATCTGGACGTCGGTGGGGAGCCGGATGGCGTCGAGTTTCGCAACGAACTTGGGGTCGTTGCTCCCCGCCTTGTGGACGTGGCGAGCGGGTCGCGAGATGACGCCGGAGCCCCGGGTAGTGCGTGAGGGCCAGCGCCAGACCTGCTTGTCGTCGTCGTGGAAGATCACGAGCCGGTTGGTCGAGGTCTTCGAGATAGCCTGGTCGATCTTGGCCTCCGCGGCGGACCCGGGCAGCGCGGGGACTTCCCAGACGCGGACACCTTGGTAGGAGGAGACGTTGGTCGCAGTGAGCTTGAACCCGTCTCCCAGGTCGACCTCGATGGGCGGGTGGTTCGGTGCGCCCCAATACAGGTCGAGGCGGAACAGGTCGCCGTACTTGCCTTCCTCGGCCTTGGCGATGAGCTTGTCGGTCATCGCGGTGTCACCCCGATCGAGCACACGATCTTGATCTCATCCTTCTCGGTGGTTCCGATGACGAGGCGCTCCTCGTCATGCAGTTGCTTGACCAGGTCGGCTAGGTCCTGGTCTGTGTACTTGGCTCGGCGTGCCTGGCGGAGTCGGATGTTCGCGTACTCCGTGAGGGGCCGATCGTTCATGGCAGCGAGTGCCGCGCTGGCGTCCGCTCCGAAGATCGTTCCGCCGAGGCGTTCGACGGCCCATTTGCGTGCGCCCTTAAGGTTGCCGGCGGTGACGATCTCGGTGGTCAGCTTCTCCTTGACGAGCTTCACCTCGCGCGCGAAGTGATCCTCGCGAAGAGGCGCCGTTGGGGTCGACTCCTGGGCTCGGAAGATGTGCAGGGCCTCCAGCGGAGTGAGCAACCGCTCGACGGGGTCGCCATTGCCGTTGTCGAACGATGCGGCGAACGCGTCGATACCGGAGGTGGTGCTGGCGAAGGTGGTGATCCCGGACTTGGTCTCGTGGTCGTAGGGGTCGCGGGTGCTGTGGAGCATGTCCTGCATCTTGAGCACCCGGCCCGCGAGCTCGGGCTTGTGCTCCTTGACGCTCGACCACACGAGCCACGCCTCGCTCACCGCGTCGGCCTCGCCCTCGTCCTGCTCCAACTGTTCCTCGCCCGGGACCACACCCTTGTAAAGGTCGTCGAGGAGATTGACTTCCTTATCGTCACCGAAGAAACGCTCGTCGGAGCCGAACGCTGCCGCGTTGTCGCCAAGGCGGCGGCGGATTCGCTGGCGGAGCTGGATCGCGTCCTCCACCTTCTTGTGCGAGATCAGGTAAATGTTGACGGTGTCGGACTTCTGGCCGACGCGGTCGACGCGGCCGGCCCGCTGGATGATCCGGATAATCGCCCACGGGAGGTCGTAGTTGACCACGACATGTGAGTCCTGGAGGTTCTGGCCCTCGGACAGGACATCGGTGGCGATGAGGACGTCGATGGGATCATCGACCGGAGTCGCGTCTTCCTCATCACCGGGGAGCTTGTTGCTCTCGGGCGAGAACCGACGGGCCAGTGCAGAGGGGTCCTCGGAATCACCGGAGGCGAGCCCCACGTTGGCGATCCCGGCCGTCTTGAGTGCCTCGGCGACGTACACGGCGGTGTCGGCGTACTCGGTGAAGACGAGGACCTTGTCGCCCTTGTGCTTGCCACGCAGCAGGTCGACGAGGGCGTCGATCTTTGAGTCCTTGGCCGGGTCCCAGGTCCCGAAGCTGTCGAGCAGGTCGGTGATGATGCGGTTGTCCCGTTCGAGGTCCTTGCGCAGCGTCTTCTTGAAGACCTGGGTGCCCAGCCACTTCGTCGACGCGGGCAGGCGACGCTTGAGCTCCTTGTATTGCGACTCCAGGCTCCCGTAGCCGCCGTGGTCCTCTTCGACGTCCTCGTCGGTGACCATGAACTGGTGGTCGCTGAAGCTGCCGAGCGGCACATCGAGCCCGTTGTCGATGGCATAGATGAAGAGCTCGTTGCGGGCGCGCTGGCGCTGGAGACTCAGTATGAAGGAGTGCCCTGACGACGACAGACGCTTGAAGAGGCCGATGCGGACGAATCCACTGACGTTGCCGCGACCGGAGCGGATGTCGGCAAGGATCTTCGTGTCGGAGTCGCTGTGCGGCGCCTTCGGGTCGTCGTAGTCGGCAAGACGGTAGCGCGGCAGCGTGAGGTCCCGTACCGCGTCGAGGGTGGTCTCATCCTCCATGAGACGAGCTGGATCGTCATCGGCAAACTCGTGCCACAGCGGGCTGGGCACACGCGTCGGAAAGTGGAACCGCGTGCCGTTCGCGAACTGGAGATACTCACGCTCGACGACCTTGCCGTCTGCCAGCGTGACGGTCTCCTTCTTCGCCGTGCGCTTGATGAAGGAGCGGGTGCGCCGGACGAGGTGGTCGCTCATCAGTCGCTTCCAGTCCTCGGGCTCCTCCGACCTTCGGAAGGCGGCAAGGGTGGTGATCTTGCCGTCGACCTTGTCGATCAGCGTCGGGTCCTTCGCCATCGCGGCCGTGGGCTGGATGCCGAGGTCGTCGTCGTCCTCGATGTAGAGGCCGATCTGGTTGGCGACGTCGGCAAACGCGAGGTTGTAAGGAGTCGCAGTGAGCAGCAGGACTTTGGAGCCGTTGCGGCGGACGTAGTCCTTGATCGCCTCGGACGCTTTGGTGGTGTTGTTCCGAAGGTTGTGCGACTCATCGCAGATGACGAGGTGGAAGCGCTTGAGCTCCGGGAGCTTCTTGTCGGCCATCGAATAGGGAATCACCCGGGCGCCGACGAGGCCGTACTTCTCCAGGTGCTCTTCCCACATGTGCACCAGGTTCTTAGGACACAGCACGAGGGTCGTGTAGTCCTCGGCGGCTTCGAGCATCAGTGCGGTGGCGATCGCCGTGAGGGTCTTGCCCAGACCGACGACGTCGCCCAGCATCGTGCCGCCCCGCCGGACGATGCGGCGAGCGAGCGTGCGGACGGCCGTCGTCTGGTAGTCGAGAAGGAGATTCTCGATCGACGGGGGCAGGACATAGCCCATGCCCTCGCGCGCGTCCTCCGACAGCGCGTGGCAGACCTTCAGGTAGACCTCGTATGGGGTCGGCTGGGTCTCCGAGGCCCACGACTCCTCGATGAGCTCGATGATCTCGTTGGTGATCGGGAGTGAGAAGGCGTCGTCCCAGCGGTCCGTAAACCAGTCGGAGAGTTTCGCCGTTGCGTCGTTGTCAGTGACGTCGATGTTGAGCTCCAGGTTCCTGTAGAAGCCCGCGTTCGTCATGTTCGACGAGCCGACGTACGCCCTTCGCTGTGCGAAGGCATTGCCCGGCGCGTGGAAGATGTAGGTCTTGCCGTGCAGAGGGGCGGTGGTGAAGACCTTCATCTCGACCGCACCGGACGTCAGTTGCGCCTTGAGCTGCTGGAGGGTCTTCTGCTCAGCCTCCGAGGGCAGCCCGCGCATGAGCTGGGCGCGCAGGTGTTTGACGAGGGACTCCTTGGCCGCCTGCGCCTTGGGCATGTCATTGATGTCCGAGCCGTACGGCGGTGGCTGGACGACGTCTTGGAGGGCGGAGAGCATCGCCGCCGAGTCGGCCGGCATCACCATGCCCACCAGCACCCGGACCGCGGCGGCGTCACCTTCCTGGCGGCTCGCACTCTTGGCGTCGACGATGTCGGCGAAACTCGCCCATCCACGGAGGTCGAAATAGCCCGTGGCAATGTCGCACGTGTCGAACGCGGTCAGTGCAGCCTGGAGGGCGGGACCGATCGCAGACTCGGTCTTCAGGTTGTCGAAGATGTCCGGCATCGGTCCTCCGTAGGCGTCAAACTGTCGGGTCTGACCCTACCGACGACCGCCGACAGAATCTGCGCAACCCGCACGATTGACCCTCTGCGGAGGGCATAGACCAGGTGCGTCAGGATCTGAGCCGCTCACGCCGCTCAGCCAGAGTGACCACGTTCGACGGCGCCTCGTCTGGTTGACCACCAGCAGTGTGGCTCCACCTGTGAATCCACTCCGGCGCGGAACCGACGACATGCGACGCGCGCGCAACCGCCTGGTTGCCGAAGGCCTTCCTCAGCGCCTGCCCCAAAAGCAAGGGCTTCTCGTCCGCGACTTCCACCGGCTCGTTTGTTCGCCAACCGGCCGACGACAATTGAATACTGAGGCTTCGGTAACGGTCCGCACTGATGACCCCCAGATCACGTGCACGGCGAGTGATCGCCCCAACCGAGAGGCCATAGTCCGCCTTGATCGGGAGGTAGCCGTGCAGGTTGAGCGTTTCCGAAACACGCCGACGTACAACCTGCTCGGGTAGGAGGAACGCGCCGGCGAAGCGGAAGGCACGCTGCTCCTCCGGGCTGCGGGTGCTGGTGATCGGTGCAGCCAAGTCACGGTCGGCAATCAGGTGGTACACCTCATGAAGCAGCGTCAGTCTCTTGACGGCGCCCGGTACGTCGTCGGCGAGGGCGACTAGCGGGCGGTCATTGAGCCAAGACGGCCGAGACACACCCGTATGCCCGCCGTGGTGTCCCGTCTCGTCGAGTCGATCGATGACTCCAATTCCGAAGCGTTCCAGCGTCCGCGTCGCATTGAGCACCGGATCGTCCGCCCCAAGCCCCGCCGCTTGTCGCATCGCGCGAGCAACCTCCTCCGGGTCGTCTCCGTACTCGGCCGGGTCCGGCAGGTCGGCCGTCTGGTAACCGGAATCCGCAGACGCCCGGCGGAAGAGTCGGGCGGCTTCGTTGTAGAGCTCGGAGACACGGCTCTCATCCTTGGCACTCGCCCGCGAGGTCTTGCGGAATGTGATGGGCCCGGCTTCGAGGGGGGTCGGCTGAACCGAGAAGAAGGCCATCGGGAGCCCGAACCGCGTCGACGCATCGACGACGAGTGACTCAGGGACTGGCCGAGTTCCACGTTCGACCTGGGAGAGAAAGGACTGCGTGACGTCCAAGCGGTCGGCGAGGGCGGTCTGAGTCAGACCGAAGACATGGCGAAGAGCAGTCAGCCTCTGACCGTTGAATCGAGGCAAACTCTCAGGAGCCATTCTCTTCCTCGCTGATCTCCACGTTGAAGAAGTCCTCGTCGTCATCCGAGCCGGCGAACTTCAAGCGACTGAAGATGCTGCCGCCGTCCTCGACATCGAGGATGAGATCGCAAGGAACGGCAGCGCCGTACGAGCCGGGGGCGAGTGTGTGGACGATACGCAGCTTGAACTCGTCCAGCGCCTCGCGCGAAGCGAAGTCCCAGCAGAGCAAGAGGTTGACGGGGTTGATCACACTAGTAGGTGCGCCAGGGATGTCGAACTCCAGCGGGTCCTGAGCCCAGCGCTGTCGACGAGCACCATTCTTGCCAGCGTGCGGAACCCCGCCCGGGTAGGAGCGCCGGCGCTCCTTCACAAAACGCATCTCCATCCCGAGGTCGGGCTGCTGGAGCAGGAGTTGACCCATTGCACGCGAGTCCCCTCCGACGCGCCACCCGTTGGGCAGCACCTCGCGTTCGAGGTACTCACGAAGCTCGACACGCATGGTCAAAGGGAGCAGATGCGGGTAGCGAGCGTGGTCGAGGCCACGCATGCGCTGACCTGCCGCGCTGAGCGACACCGCCATGCCAGCATGGAGCGAAGGCCCCAGTGCCTTGGCATTGGCCTCGATGACCGCCCGGGCCTCGTCGTTGCTCATAATCCACAGCCTTCCATCCGGTTGCTTCTATTAGTAGCACAGATGAAAGGGTCCGCTCGCGCGGCGCGCCCGCGTATCTCTAACCACGACCAAGGCGCCGCGCGCTCTCGACGACGAGACTCGGAACGGTCACCACCCCGGCGGCCGCGAACTTGATCGCGTTCCACGCGAACAGCATCACCAGCACGTTGAGGTAGCCGGGACCACCGCGCTCGATGATCGTCATGCAGACGCTCATGGCGAACAGGTAGGTCGGGGTTGCGACGAGCGCGGCGGGGATCGCCCACTTGATGCCATGCGGCGACCGGAGCCACCAGACGGCACGGTTGGTGGGCATGTAGAAGGCGCAGTATCCGTGGATGGCTGCGGCGAGGCGGATGCAGAGGGCGAGCATGGTGGACTCCTTCGAGTGGGCTCACCCCACCTCTACGCCCGGGTACCGACGCTCGCCCGGGCGACGATCTTCACCCTGGGGATAACCGTGCGCCGAGTCGGTCTGTGCATCTCTCAGCCGAGAGAGGGCCGCTCCGCCGCAACACCTCGCGGTCCTCGATCGTGGCCCTCCACGGCGATGTCGGCTGCCCGGCGGACCGCCTGCCGGGCCCTCGCCTCGTCGATGCGTTGCCGGTCGGAGTCGCCGGCCGGTCCTATCGGTGAGTCGCTGTCGATCTGCCAAAGGTCGCGGTAGGCGACGACGACGCGGACCTCCTGCATCCAGCGGTCCCTCTGGCCAGGATCGGCGGGGGGTTCGCCGAGCCGACAAAGCCACCCGGTCCGCCCGGCAACGGCAGCGTCGGCCAACGCGGTGGCTCGTGACTCCAGCAGATCCCGACGCTCGGAGAGGGCTCGCTGCATCTTGCTCGACATCTGCCCGTCCGCGACCGGGACGAGACCGGCGATCAGTCTGGGCTGGCGTCGAGCGCCGTTCCGTCGACCCGATGTTGCGTGACGGATCCGGCTGATGAGTACCGCCCCTATATCTTCGGCGTCGACGAGTCCACGCTGGGCGACCGCCTTCGGCAGCACCACTGAGAGGTCGACGCCACTCGACTCGGTGCGACGCAACTCGGCGGCGAGAGGCCCAAACGAGTTGGAGCCGACCACCTCGTCGACCTGGTCGGACGACAGGCCCGCCGCGGACAGCTCGGCGACCCAACGGTCACGCTGCGCGACTGCCGCGATGGTGAGGTACTCCCCGACAATCTGCTTGAAGGACGACCAGTGCTCCTGCTCCTCCTTGATCGTCTGGTGGGCCGACAGCTCGACGCCGGAGTGCTGGAGTACTCCGAAGAGCACGGTCTTCGCGGTGACCTCCTCCGGGGACGGCGCAGCGTGGGAGTCATCGGGTCGGTCGAGGGCGACGTACGCGATGTTGGACTCACGTCCCCGCGTCATCGCGACGTAGAGGTTCTCGCGGGTAGTCGAGCCAGTCACGACGACATGTGCGGTGTCGACGGTCATCCCCTGGGCGCGGTGTGCGGTGACGGCATAGCCGAGGTCGACGTGTTCGGCGACGTAGTCGGCTGGCAGCACGACGGAGCCTCCCAGCTTGGTACCGAGCCGCTGCGCGACAATCGACCCGTCGTGGTTGACTTCGGTGACACGCCAGCGGTCGCCGTTCTTCACCCAGCCGCCGCGTACGGCGCGGATGCGGCGGTGGTTCTGCCGGGTGATGATCAGGTCGCCGACCGATGCGCGGGTTCCGTCGTGCAGTTCGACCTCACGGCTGGGAAGGGTCTCGCCCTCTCTGAGCCGCTCGGCGCGGGCGCGCTCGTTGAGTTCGACCATCGCGTTGGTCGACTCGGTGACGAGCAGGCTGCTGCGGCCGTCGCGAAGGTCGGCTCGCCAGGCTAGGTACGCAGCATCGACCATCTCGGCGTGGGTGCCGTCCTTGACGCGCTCGTGGCGGAAGTAGGTGCTGATCACCTTGGTGCGGCCGAGGCGGAGGTCGACCGAGGCGTCCTTCTCCCACTCGTTGACGAAGCGGTGAACCTCGGTCAGTTCCGGGGTGTCGTCGCGCGCCTCGGCCAAGAGCGGGAAGGCTCCGCCTGCATCGACGGACTGGAGCTGTGCCCAGTCACCCACCAGCAGCACCTTGGCTCCGGCGTCGGCGGCCAACCCGGTGATCCGGTTGAGGGTGAGGGTTCCAGCGAGGGTCGCCTCGTCGATGATAACCAACTGGCCCTGCGCGAAGGCGGCGCGCCCGTGATCATGCTCGTGGAGCCACTTGGCCGTGTTGTCGCAAGCGACGCCGAGGTCTTGGGCAAGGACGTCGGCGGCAGCAGCAGACGGAGCGAGCCCGACCACGCTGTCCTTGCCGTGGACGCTCGTCCATGCCGCATGGAGTGCCCGCATCGCGGTGGTCTTGCCCGCACCCGCAGGACCGATGAGGAGGTCCACCTGGCGACCGGACACGCCAATCGCGGTCAGTGTCCCGACCTGTTCCGCGCTGAGCAGGTGACCCAACACCTCGCGTTCCGAGACGGCTTCGATGACCTCCAGATCGAGCACGGGCGAGCTCCGGTTCTCCCCACGCGCGAGTAGTCGATCCTCAGCGGCGAGGATCTGCTCGGACGTGAAGGTGACCGAGTGCTTGGGACGAAACAGGCTCGTGCCGTCGCTTCGCCGGAAGACGCCCGGGCTGTAGGCCAACTCGGGCGGGGTGAGCGAGATCGAGATCCGTTTGGCCTCCTCGACGATACGGCCGACCGCCGCCTCGCGGTCCGCGACGGTCGCGAAGCGCCACTCCATCGTCTGCCGCGAGGCTTCGGCCCAGAGGTTCCAGTGCTTCCAGGTCGAACGCTTCTGGCTGACCGCCCCGACGGTGGCCTGGGCGACCTCAGCGACGACCACGGGCGAGACATCGCCCTCCCGCAGGAGACCACGGGCGAGTTCGACGACATCGCCGCGGGCACCACGGGCGAGGAGTCCTCGCGCCCAGCGCGTCGCGTCGCCGCCCAGTATTCGGCTCGCCCGTGCTCGCCAGATCTCGGTGAGCTCGGCGAGCGAGTGGACGTGCTTCTCGGGCCGGGTTGTCAGTGTGGCCGTGGCGCGCAGCTTGATGATCGTCGCGGCATCGGGGGCTCGCCCGTGGTTCCGCTCGTATTGCTCGATCAGTCGGTTCTTCTCGACCTCGATTGCCCGGGCGCGGTTGGAGAACTCCGCCACCAGGTCCTCGCCTACGCCGGCGATCTCGAAGGCGGGGTTCCGGTTCGTGCCGCGCTCGCGCGTCTCCCATTCGATTCCGAAGTTTCGGCGGAGGATGTCGGCGAGCACGGCGTTGTAGTGCTCCGAGAGCGCGACGACGGAGGCGAACATCGGCCGGGAGTCGAGGGAGCGCCACCGGCCGTCGAAGACGGTCTTGACCTTGTTCGAGACGACGACGTGGGTGTGCAACTGCGGGTCAGCGGCCCGGGAGTCCCAGTGGTCGTACGCCGTCGCCGCCACCCCGATGACGTCATGATGGGCCGATGCTCCGTCACGGGCGTTCGCACCCGCCCGGGTGACGGCGACCTCACGTTCCAGCATCGCGAGCACCTCGGCGACGGCCTCGTGGTGCGCGTCGACGATCAGCGCTTGGCTGCCCGCGTCGGCGACGCCCCACAGGATCGAGACTGACTTCGGGACGCTGAAGGTGTAGTCGAAGCCGGCGGTCGCGGTCTGCGAGCCCTTCGCCATCTCCTCGGCCTCGATCTCATCGACGAGCTGAGCCCGCTCCTCGTCCGACAGATGCGGGTTGAGATTCGCGGCACGCTCGTCGACCCGTTCCTTGTGGGTGGCGAAGCGTTGGAAGGCCGCCCCGAGCTGGTCGCCCGTGACGGGGTCGCGGCCCTGCCCGATGAGCAGCACCAACTGCGGCTCGGACACCGTGGCGCCGACAGCGAGTTGGCCGGAGCCAAACTCGGCGACCCCTGAGCCCATCCAGACGCCCGGCGGAGTGCCGGCCTCGGCGTAATAGCGGGTCAGCGGCGTCGACAGGTTTCGGTTGCCGTCACCGGACACCACGCTCCGCAACAGGTACTTGTATCCCTCGCCCGCCGACATCTTCCGCATCGACACGGTCATCGCCGCACACCTCCTCGGCGTGCAGGTGTGCAGGAGGTTCCACAAACCGACTTCGCGACAGCTCATCCACAGGCCGACCCACGGAAGCCCCCTCACGGTGCCAGACGTGTGGACGGTGAAGGAGGCGGGACGCCCGAGGAGCTGGGAGGCCGTAGGCACCTGGGTCGTGGAAGCAACGCGATCAGCCCGCGAAAGGAAGGAGGCGGAGAACTTGGAACTCCGACAGGTTCAGCGTCTGAAATCTGGCGTACGATGCGAGAACGGCGACCTCGCCGGTCCGTCGGCAGGGCGTCGTACGCGCTCGTCATCAACCTCGATGGCGAGCAACAGGATCTCGGACATGACGCGCGTACGAGGGGTGAAGGCTCTAGCGACTGCGGTACTACTGCTGGTCGCAGTGGCCGCCTGTGCCGACGATGGCCAAGAACCGGCGGCGACTGGGACCCCCTCCCCCAGCACGCTGGCCCCGACAACGAGTTCATCGCCGCCATCTGAGAGCGAGATTGCCTCCGAGGCGGCGTCCACCATGGTGCGGGAGTACTTCCGGACGGTCGGCCAGGTTCGGCAGGACCCGAAGCGTCCCGCTTCCGACCTCGACGCCGTTGCGTCGAGCACCCAGCTGCTCGCGCAGAAGAACCTGCTGAAGCGCCAACGAGCTGACGGGCTACAGCAAACCGGCATCACAGAAGTCGTGGAGCTCGACGTCCAGTCGGTCAGCCTGGACGATCCCGCTACTGCGGTGATCGATGTCTGCTGGGACGTCAGCGGCGTCGACGTCGTAGATCGCACCGGCAAGTCGGTCGTGACGCCGGAGCGCAAGGACGTCGGCTGGACGCGCTTCACCGTCACGAACGCAACGTGGGAGACGGCACCAACCGATGGTTGGCGCGTGTCCGGCGGTTCAGATCTGGAGAAAGAGCCGTGCGTCGGCTCGTGACCTTCGCGGTCACGATGGCAGCCCTCGCAAGCGGGCTGGTTGGGTTCATGCCGTCGCCCGCGTACGCCGATACGGTCTGCGGGCAGACGGACCCCGACACCGGCACGTGCTTGATCTGGGTCGAGGTGCCGGGGAACCCTGGCGATCCCGGCGAGCCAGGCGATGACGGGCCGAAGGACACTGGCTCCGGTGCGGCGTGCTACTGGGACGGCACTGAGCAAGGGATCACCCAGCCACCCCCCGGACCGGTGCCATGCAGCTCGGAGTACGGATATTGGTCGAACGGCTACCGCTGCTACATCCAGTTGCTCGACCCGCAGCCACCAGCGGGTGACCCAGGCTGGCAGGGGCACGAGCCCGGAGACGGCGCCGTCTACCAGTGCTACCAGCCGCAGACCGACCTGCTCATACACATCTGGTCTCAAGACTCGCCCCCGAACTCAGGGACTGGCCCGACGCCGCGCGAGGTTGCCAAACTCGCGATCGCGGACATGAAGCTGACGGCGATCAACATCGGCATCGCGCCGAAGGCCGAGGACGGGAGCGTCGGCCTCGTCGGCATGCCGGTCTGGATGTGGGCGGCCGACCCCGGCGAGCACACCTGGGGCCCGATCACCGCGTCGGCGAGCGCCGGTGGCATCACCGTCACGGCGACAGCTCGGGTCCACAAGATCACCTGGGAGATGGGTGACGGCAACGAGGTCACCTGCACAACCGCCGGGACGCCGTACAAGGCGGCCTACGGCCACAAGAAGTCGCCCGACTGCGGACACGTCTTTACGACGTCCAGCGCCGGAGAACCGGACGACAAGTACACCGTCACCGCGACGTCGGACTGGGTCATCACCTGGGAAGGCGCCGGGCAGACGGGGACCATCCGCCTCAACGGGCTCGTCCGGGAGGCGCAGATCGCAATAGGAGAAGCGCAGGTGCTCGTGCAGTAACCGGCGAAGGAGAGGCAGTGGGTATGAGCAAGACGGCCACCCGAGACGACAGGACACTCGGCCAGGAGTCGAGTCCCGCCGCGAGTCAGCTTGTGCCCCCACCAAAGCTCCGACGACGGCCCGCTCTCATCGCTGCCGCACTCGTGGCGATCTGCCTCGGCGCCCTGCTCGCAGCATGGGCATGGACCGCAACGACCACGACGCAGGAGATCCTTGTCGCCCGGCACACGATCGAGCGCGGCGCGGTGATCGAAGCTGACGATCTCGCCCGGGTGCGGGTCAGCGCCGACCCGGCGCTCACCCCTGTTCCAGCCAGTCAACTCGACGACGTGATCGGCCAGCGCGCGGCGTACGACGTCGCGGCGGGCGGGATGTTGACCCCTGACTCGTTCACCTCGGACGTGGTGCCCAGCGGCGACAACTCCATCGTCGGTGTGGCTCTCACGCCGGCCCAGGCGCCAGGGCTGGACCTCACCACCGGCGATCGAGTCAGGGTTGTGGTGACTCCAGCACAAGGCGAGGCAATGCCCACCGGCGGACCGCAGTTCAGCGAAGCGACCGTCGCCGGGGTCCACGTCTCGGCGGAGACAGGCGAACTGATCGTCGACCTGCTCGTACCTCACGCCGACGCCGCCGTCCTTGCCGCTCGCGCCGCCACCGGGAACGTCTCACTCGTGCTGGACTCCCGGGAGCGCTGATGGCCGTCATCGCGCTCACCTCCGCATCCGGCTCGCCCGGGGTCACCACGACCGCCGTTGGCATGTCGCTCCTATGGCCGCGGCCCGTCCTGCTCATCGAGGCGGACCCCACGGGCGGGTCCGGCCTGCTTGCGGGCTACTTCCGCGGGACGCGAGAGTACGGCGGCGGGCTCATCGAGCTGGCGCTCACGTCGAGCAGCATCCACGACGGGCTCGCCGAAGTGTCCGAACGCATCAAGGGCACAGGCGTCTCGTTCGTCGCGGGTACACGTTCGCACACCCAATCACCCGCGCTCCGAGATCTGTGGCAGCCGCTCTCCGAGGAGTTGGCCGATCTGGAGTCGACCGGCCAGGACGTCATCGTTGACGCCGGCCGACTTGGGCTCATCGGCGCGCCTGACCCGCTGCTTGTGAACGCCGACCTGACGCTCATCGTCACCCGCACCAACCTCCCGGCCATCTCAGCGGTGCGATCGTGGGCGGACTCGGTTCAGCGTGGTGCACCGGATTGGCAACAGGCTGGCGTCCTCGTCGTCGGCGAGGGGCAGCCGTACAAGTCCCGCGAAGTGGCGCAGGCGCTCAACTTGCCGGTGATCGCCACTCTGCCCGACGACCCCGAGTCGGCAGCGGTGTTCTCCCGCGGCTCCCAGCCACCGAAGCGGTTCGAGGTCGGCGCGCTCGCCCGGGGCCTCCAGGCCGCCATTGCCGCGATCCATGCGACCGTCTCCCGGCACCGGAGCGAGCTGCTCGAAGGAGCACGACCGTGACCAGCGAAAGCTTTGATGACGCGCCAGCGCACCTGACGGCGCTTCCCCTGTTCGCCCAACCGATCCCCGCCAGCGGACCACGGGCGAGTTCCCTACCGCGCCCGGTCACTCCCTTGCGGACTACAACGGACTCGCCCGTGGACGACATCGACTGGTCACTGGTGGCAGCGCTCCGGGCGCAAGCATCCGAACAACTCAGCCAGGCCGTCGCCGCGGATCGAGCTCGCCTCGACAAGACCGCTCAAGAGGAGCTCGGTCGATCCATCGTGCTCGACCTGATCGAGGCGACAGTGTCGGATCGGGTGAATGCTGGCGAGCGGGCGTGGCCGCAGGCTCAGCAGAGCGCGCTCGCCCGAGCAGTCTTCGACTCGCTGTTCCGACTCGGCCGACTTCAACAGCTCGTCGACAACGACGAGGTGGAGAACATCATCATTGCCGGCCACGACAACGTGACGCTTGAGCTCATCGACGGGTCGCTGATCGACGGTCCGCCCGTGGCTGACTCCAACCAAGAGCTGATCGACTTCCTGGTCTTTCTGGCGTCCCGGTCCGAGGTCAATGCTCGCGGATTCTCCGAGGCGCAGCCGCGACTCCACCTGCGTCTCGATGGCGGAGCACGGCTCGCGGCAGCAGCGTGGGTGACTCCGAGACCGTCGGTGGTCATCAGGCGACACCGGCTGATGGAGGTGACTCTCGACGACCTCGTCGAGCGGGAGATGCTCACGCCGGTCGCGGCCTCGTTCCTTCGCGCAGCGGTCAGGGCACGGAGAAGCATCGTCGTCGCCGGCAGCCAAGGCGCCGGGAAGACCACGCTGGTTCGGGCCCTGTGCGCGGAGATCGACCCGTCGGAGGCGATCGGCACCTTCGAGACCGAGTACGAGCTGCACCTGCACGAACTGAAGCGACACAAGATCGTCCACCCTTGGGAGGCACGTCCAGGCTCCGGGGAACGTGGACCCGACGGGCGCATGGCCGGCGAGTTCACGCTCGACGACGCCCTCGTCGACTCCTTCCGCTTCAACCTCTCCCGACAGATCGTCGGCGAGGTTCGCGGCAAGGAGATCTGGGCGATGATCAAGGCGATGGAGTCCGGAACCGGCTCCATCTCCACCACCCACGCTTCGGATGCTGTCGGCGCCGTCCGGAAGCTGGTCACCTGCGCAATGGAGGCAGGACCGCACGTCACCCACGAGCTGGCGACCTCCAAGCTCGCAGCCACCATCGACCTCATCGTCCAGCTCGACCTGCGGACCACAACGATCAACGGGGTATCCCATCGGCGACGTCGAGTCGCCGAGATCATCGCCGTTGAACCGGGCGAGCGTGAGACCGGCTTCGCAACAACGCACGTCTTCGCTGCCGACAGCGACGGCACAGCCGTCCCATCGGTGCTGCCACACGAGTACCGCGCACTCGCCGCGCACGGCTTCGATCTGACGGGCTATCTGATGCAGCAGGAGACCCGGCCATGATCGCGCTCGTCCCGGCTCTCGCCGGCGCGCTCGTTGTCGCCGGTGTCATCGGCGTCGTTCTCGGTCTACGGCCAACTCCGGTTCGGGAAGGGCGCTCACGAGTTCGACGAGTACGGCGGCTCCAGCACCTCGACCGTACTTCCCGGACGCTCCTGCTCGGTGGTCTCGGCGCAGGGCTGGTCGCATGGCTCGTCACCGGATGGGCATTCGCCGTCATCGCCGTCCCTGTGGCGGCCGTCGGACTGCCCATGCTGCTATCGGCTGGCTCTGCCGCCTCTCGCATCCAGCGTCTCGAAGCGATGGAGGAATGGACCCGGTCGCTTGCCGGGGTGCTCACCGTCGGCGTCGGCCTGGAACAGGCGCTGGTCGCCACACTGCGCTCTACCCCTGCTCCGATCGCGCCCGAGGTCACGCGACTCGTCGCCCGCCTGCGTGCCCGCTGGGTCACCGAGGAGGCGCTGCGCGCGTTCGCCGACGAGCTCGACGACTCCACCGGAGATCTGATCGCAGCGAATCTGATTCTCGGCGCTCGGCGCCGTGGCGCCGGGTTGTCGAGCGTCCTCGAAGGGCTCGCCGAATCGGTAGCGGCCGACGTCCGCGCGCGTCGTCAGGTCGAAGCCGATCGGGCGAAACCTCGTGCAACCGCCCGTTGGGTCACCCTCATCAGCGTCGGCGTACTCGTGATCCTGGCGATCTCCGGGACGTACGTCGAGCCGTACAGGAGCCCACTCGGGCAGGTGATCTTGATCGTGTTGCTCTCGGGCTACATCGCGACTCTCGTCTGGATGAAGCGCATGGCCGTCGGACGGGACCTTCCCCGGTTCTTGGATGCCCGAGGAGGCACGGCATGACCACGGGCCTTCAACTCGCTCTCGCCTCCGGCGCGCTCCTCACCCTCGGAGTCGTGCTGCTCGTCACGCGTCTGACCCCCGCCGAGCCGGATCTCGCGGAAGCACTGAGTCGGCTAACGCCCGCCCGTGGGCGGTCGCGTGCTCTCGAACCGTCAACCGCATCGACTGGCAGGGAACGGATCGGCGTCTGGGCGATCAAAGTGCTCCCACCCGCACTCTGGGTCCGCACGCCAACACGCGAACTCGCGATCCTCAGAATCCCCATCGCCCGGTTCTATGGCGACAAGCTGACCTTCGCCGGGCTCGGCCTCGTCCTCCCACCGCTGCTTGCGTGGTTCTTCAACCTCATCGGCCTGGGGTTCCCAATCGCCGTTCCAGCGCTCGCCTCGCTCGGCCTGGCCGCTGTCATGTTCTTCTTGCCCAACTACAACGCCATCGACGACGCTCGGAAGGCCCGGCTCGAGTTCTCCCGGGCACTCGGGGCCTACATCGACCTCGTCGCCTTGGAGCGCAACAACGGGTCCGGCGTACGGCAGGCAATGGAGTCGGCAGCCGAGGTCGGCGACTCGTGGGTGTTCACCCGCCTGTCCGAAGAACTGACACGTTCCCGCTGGTCCGGGCTCCCGCCGTGGGACGCCCTGCACACCTTGGCCGACGAGCTGGGGCTGCCGGAGCTGGACGACTTCGCCGACATCATGCGGCTCTCAGGGGAGGAGGGTGCCTCGGTCTACGCAACTCTGCGAGCGCGGTCGACCGCCATGCGGACGGCGATGCTCAACGACGAGATTGCCGAGGCCAACGCCGTAGGCGAGCGCATGACCATCCCAGGCTCCCTGCTCGGCGTCATCTTCATGGCGCTGCTGGTTGCTCCATCCCTGCTGCGGATGTTCAGCAACACCTGACCCCCCACGAAAGGGACCTCATCCACGAAAGGACGAACAGATGAATCGATTGCTCACCCTCCTAGTCACACTCCATCTCGGGCTCGATGCCCGACTGCGTGCCCGCGACCAGCGCGGCTCGGTGACCACCGAGCACGTGCTGTGGGCCGTGGCAGTGATCGCGATCGTCGGGATCGTCGTCGCGGCGGTGAAGGCGTATGTCGAGAGCCAGGCCGGGAACATCAAGTAGCCGTCGGCAGGACGAGCGTGGCTCGGCGACCATCGAGCTGATGATCCTCCTGCCAGCACTCTTCGCAGTGATGTTTCTCGGCATGCAGGCGGCGCTGTTCTACCACGCGCGGTCGGTGGCCATAGCCGCCGCGCAAGAAGGCGCTCGCGCTGCCGGGGGCGAGAACGGCAAGGAGGCCGACGGCGTACAGGCAGCCGCTGCGTTCATCGAGGACGCCGGCGGTGACGACGTGCTGTCCGGAGCGACCAGCACAGCGAACCGCACCACGACGACCGTCACGGTCGTCGTCCGAGGGCACTCACTGAGCGTGATCCCCGGATGGTCGCCCGTGGTCCGACAGGTGGCGTCCGTGCCTGTCGAGAGGCTCACGGCCCCATGACACGCTTCCGGTCCAGAGACGAACGCGGATCTGCCTCGATCGAGGCAGCTATCGGCGTGCCAGCCTTCGCGCTGTTCGTTGGGCTCATCATCTTCGGTGGACGGACCGCGACGACCCACCAGTCCGTAGAAACCGCCGCGGCCGATGCCGCTCGTGCCGCCTCGATCGAACGCACCGGCAGCTCGGCACAGACGAAGGCGATCTCCGCGGCGAACACAAGCCTGGCCAATCAGGACGTGCACTGCCTGGACATCGACATCGCCGTCGACACCGGGCAGTTCAGTCGTG
Organism: Acidimicrobiia bacterium; assembly: GCA_050246915.1. Lineage (GTDB taxonomy): Bacteria > Actinomycetota > Acidimicrobiia > Acidimicrobiales > Ilumatobacteraceae > JBFWVD01. The sequence goes on from JBFWVD010000031.1 coordinate 48,941, forward strand.
CCGTCGGCGAGGGTGCCACCGTCTCGGTGACCGTCGCCTGTCGGCTGGATCTGTCCGACCTGTCAGTGCCCGGAGTGCCGGGAAGCCGCCTGATCAAAGCGACGATGACCAGCCCGATCGACACATGGAGGGAGCGCGGATGACACGACATACCCGCGACGAGCGCGGCTCCATCTCGATCTGGATGGTGACCGCCAGCTTCGTGATGATGGTCCTCGTCGGCCTTGCCGTCGACCTCGGCGGCCAAGTCCACGCCAAGCAGCGCGCTCACAACATCGCCGCCGAAGCCGCCCGCACTGGAGGCGAACAGGTCGAGCCGGCCCCAGCCATCGAAGGGCGCTATGTCCGCGTCGACACCGCCGCGGCCCGCACGGCGGCCGAGCAGTACCTCACCGCGTCCGGTGTCACGGGAACAGTCGCGGTGACCGGCGGAGACACGATTCGCGTCGAGGTGACGGACACCTACACACCCAAGTTCTTGAGCTTCATCGGCATCGGCGACCTCACCGTCACCTCCGACGCCTCGGCCCGCATCGTCCGCAGTCTGGGAGGAACCGAACAGTGACCCCACGCAACCGCCTCGCTGGATTGGCCGCGAGCCTGCTCATCCTCCTCCTCGTCGCCGGGACTCCACTGCTTCTCGTCACGATTGGCGCGACCCCGTGGCATGAGAGCCTCGCCGACCTCAGAACACTCCTCACCAGTCCCGATGACGGCACCCTCGCGCTGCTCGTCATCAGCGCCGTCGCCTGGATCGCGTGGGCAGTGATGGCGGTGTCGTTCGGGGTCGAGATCCTTGCCGCCATCCGCGGTTGCCCCGCTCCGCGACTTCCGGGGCTCGGGCTCCCGCAGGGCCTCGCCGGTCGGCTGGTCGCCGTCGCGGCACTGCTCTTCGCCGTGGCTCCAAGCGTCGTCCCCATGTTCACTCCTCAGCCCGCCCATGCGGCGCCAGCGGTCGAAACACCGAACCTCGTCAGCCTGCCGCTCGCGGCACCGCTCCCGGCCGTCGAAGCCTCACCCTCGACCGCGACGATCAACGTCGAGCCGCCGAGCATTGAGTACACCGTGCGCCGGGGCGACAGCTTGTGGAAGATCGCTGAGGAACACCTCGGCGACGGGATGCGATTTCGCGAGATCATCGCGCTCAACCAGGCCGTGTTGCCCGCGAATCCTGACTTCATCGAACCGGGGCTGATTCTCCGGCTGCCGGGCGACGCCGAAACCGACCGCGACGAGGCATCCGAGCCTCGTGCCGAGGAGACGCACGTGGTCGAGCCTGGCGACACCCTGTGGGACATCGCCGATGAGGAACTGGGTGACGGCGAGCGCTATCCCGAGATCTTCGAGGCGTCACGCGAGACCGTTCAGCCTGACGGACAACAACTAACGGACCCGGATCTGATCCGCCCAGGTTGGGCGCTCACTATCCCCGGCGCGGCCGCGGACCCGCCCGTGGTCGAGCCGCCGGTCGTTGAAGACCCGCCCGTGATCGAGCCCGGTGGCAGGCACGTCGGACGAGACCCGGACGAGACCACTCCACCCACCGACGCACCCTCCACGACACCCCGCGCGGAACACGACAACTCGCCCGTGGCATCTGAGACCGACGACGGAGACGACGAGAAGGAGGCAGCGTCGTGGGTGCTGCCTGGACTGGTTGGCGGCGGTGCCCTGCTCGCCGGAGCCGTGCTGGCCGCCATACGCGCTCACCGACGAACCCAGCAGCGGTATCGCCGTCCTGGCTTCATGGTGGAACCGCCACCTCCAGAGGTTCGAGCGGTCGAACGAACCGCGACCGTGGCCGGTGGTCCAACAGCTGAGGTGATCGTCCAACTCGACCTCTTGCTGCGACACCTCGCCACGTCCACGAGCGAGCCGCCCACACTCGACGCCGTCGAGGTAGGCAAGCAGTCCGTCACTCTGCATCTCGCCAAGCCTGCGGACCTGCCCGAGCCGTGGTCCGGTGCCGACACGACATGGTCGGCCGAACTCGACTCGCCCGTAGCAGATGAAGACGTCCTCCCGCCGTACCCGTTGCTCGCCAGCATCGGGCAGGGCGCCGACGGACACATGTGGCTGCTCGACCTGGAACGGCTTGGGTCAATCGCTCTCACCGGCGACCCCGGGCGTGCTCTGGCGCTCGCCCGTCATCTGGCCGCCGAACTGGCCCTGAGCCCGTGGGCCGTCATCGCCATCGTCGACACGATCGACGTAGCTCCCGAACTCGCGGACCTCGATGCGCTCCGGCTGCGGGTGCACCCGGCAGACGACACGGAGTTCCTCGACCGCCTCCGCCACGACCTCGCTCGTGATCAAGAGGACGGTCACGGAGACCCCGAGCCGTTCCGCGTCCTGCTCGTTGCTGGGGATCGCAGCAGCGAGGTCTGCGCGCTCGCTGAGCTGGTCCAGCACCAGACGTCGCGTTCCGGCTTCTCGGTGGTCACCATCGGAGAAGCCGAGCCCGGCGATCTCGCGGTCGAGCTGACCAGCGACGGTCGGCTCCGCGTCCAGAAGATGGACCTCGACCTGCTCGCCGCTGGCCTGACAGCAGACGAAGCAACCGCCACCGCAGCAATCGTCGACCTGACGCGCGAATCGTCCGTGGTTCCGATGCCGCGTGAGGACGAGGCGACGGGGTGGCGTGCACTCGCCGACCAGGCCGGCGCCCTGCTGCCTGAGTTGACTGAGGCCCGGCCTGCGGGTGAGGCGGGAAGTGACGCTCTTCTCCCCGAGGCTCCCCAGCGGTACGAGGCCGTCGCATCTACGACGGCCGACGACGTCGCCACACTTGCTCCCGTCGTACCCAAGCAGACCCGCCGCGCCGTCGAGGAGACCGACCCCGAGCTAGACGCTGACTTGGCCGAGTGGCACGACTCGGCGAGTCCGCTGCCGAAGCTGCAACTCCTCGGACCGGTGACCGTCACTGCCCCGAGCGAGCCACCGGAAGCCGTCACTGAGCGCCGGGCCTACTTCACCGAGCTCGTCACCTATCTGGCGCTTCACCCGGCCGGTGTTTCGTCACGACTGGTCCGTGACGCGTTTGGGATCAGCCAGTCACGAGCACGCACCGACCTCGGGTCCATTCGAGAGTGGTTCGGCATCAGCGCACGAAGCGACCAGCCACACCTACCGGCAGCGACCACCTCCCCAGCGCACGCGGCGCGGGGCGTTGGCGGCTACCAACTGCACGACGTCCTCGTCGACTTCGACCTCTTCCGCCGGCTTCGTGTCCGCGCCCAGGCGCACGGAGCCGATGGCATGGCCGACCTGGGGACGGCGCTTGAACTGGTCACCGGCGAGCCGTTCAGCGCGCTGCGCTCGCCGGGCTGGAGTTGGCTGCTCGATGATGAGCGCGTCCACGAGACCGCCATGCTCGCAGTCGTCGACGTCGCTCACATCGTCGCGACGGACGCATTCTCCCGAGGTGATCTCGAACGCGCCCGCTACGCGGCGGAGATCGGATGCAAGGCCGCGCCGTACGACGAGGTCTGCCGACTCGACCTCGCCAGGGTCGCCGAAGCCGAAGGTCACGAGACGCTCGCAGATCAGATCCTCGACGAGCACGTCTTCAACCGCACCGACGACCACCTGCCCCCGATCGACCTGCCCGACCGGACGAAGACCGTGGTCAAGAACCACGAGTGGGGTGGCCCGAAGCGGCCCGGCAGGGGCTGATTCGTCGGCCGCATCACATCTCGCCCAGAAATTCTTTCCGAGCCACCACGGGCGGGGGGTGACCTGCGACAACGCCGATCCGACGGCTCGCCCGTGGCGCCACGGGCGAGCTGACCACGGGCGAAATTTGGTGCCCCTTCCGGCGCAACGTCGTGGTCATGAGCCACTCAGCAGAACGGCAGTCCCGGACCTCGCGGTGGAACCCGCGGCTGCCCGCCACCTTGTCCGACGCGACGGACCTCGCCACCGCCTCCATGATGCTCGCTACCCGCGACATCCCTGTCTTCCCCTGCACGCCAGGCGGAAAGCAACCCCTGACCACCCACGGCTTCCACGACGCGAGCACAGACCCGGCGACCGTCCGCGGCTGGTGGCAGCGCTGGCCCGAAGCGAACATCGGCATGCCCACCGGAGCGGCGGCCGGGGTCGACGTGGTCGATGTCGACGTCCACTCCGGCGGCAACGGGTTCGCCGCCTTCGAGCGGGCCAGGTCGGCCGGCATGGCCGATGGCTGGGCGTGGCTGGTCCGCACCCCGTCCGGCGGTGTCCACGCGTACTACCTGCGCGGCGTGGTCGACGAGCAGCGGTCGTGGCAGATCCCGAGCCAGCATGTCGACTTTCGGGGCGACGGCGGGTACATCATCGTCCCGCCCTCCGCAGTTGATGGCAGGGCGTACGAGCTGATCGCCGTCGCTCAACACCGTGCTACTCCTGTCGACGCCTCGGCGCTCCGCACGTTCCTTGAACCGCCACGGACGAGCCGACCACCCGTCTCCATGCCAGCCGTCGGGGCTCGCCCGGAGAAGTTGGCGGACTGGGTCGCCGCCCGGCCCGAAGGTGCACGCAACCACGGACTGTTCTGGGCCGCCTGCCGGATGGTCGAGGAGGGTCACTCCGTCGACTCGACCGCAAACCTCCTCGGCGACGCAGCGCGCTCGGCCGGACTTTCCGACCGGGAGGCCATGACAACGATCCGATCGGCGTACCGGATCGCGTCGCGGCTCGGGGCCACGACCATCGCCCGCCCTACGGCGGCGGCTGAGGCGGTGTCGATATGAACAACAACGACTTCTACGACCGGCGCGATGGTCGGGCCATTCCCGAGAAGCCGACGCCCCAGCCGCAACCTGACGAAACAGCCTCCGCCCTCGCCGTCCACAGAGATCCGTCTGTCGCCGAGGTAGCCACAAAGCCAGAGGCACAAGCCCAACGCGGCATCGCCTGGGTCCGCCCCACCGAGCTCCCGACTCTCGTCGGGACGAGATGGGCCAACCGAGGCATCGACCTCCAGTCTGAACTGATCCGCCGCTCTCGCCGCGCGCCGGTCACCGCCGCCAAAGCCGGCCGACGAATCAGCCGCACCGCGATCGCACGCCCCGAGCCGCCCAGTCCGACGGTGACCACGACCGAGGAGTTGTCGCTATGACCAGCGCAACCGACGAAGCCGCCCTGGACTTCACGACCACCGAAGGGCTCCGGCTCATGCTGGTCCGACTCCGCTACTCCGGCTCGGGTTGGAGCAACGACCCGGCGGCATCCGACCTCATGCTCTACGCGATGGAGAAGTACGGCGCACTCGCCCGGAAGTACGGCTACGAGCCAGTCGAGGCTGCGATCGCGGCATTCGATGCGATGCACACCCGCGCAGTACGAGTGGCCGAAGATCCCTGGGCCGTCGTCACACGTGCCGTCGAGCTGACGCTGATCTACGACCGGCGCGCCGACGGGCTCCTCTGCTCGAACCACCAGGCTCGGCGGGAAGTCGACATCGAGCGTCACGACGCGGAGCGCTTCAGCGATCGCGAGGCAGACCTGGTCGACTTCCACCCCGCTTTCGCGATCCCGGCACCGCAGGACTCGATCGAGTTCGACGAACTGACGCCGGATCACGACGTGGCAGCCGACGACGACCCCGTCGACGAGGACGACGTCGAAGAGGACGGGAACGAGGAGCCGGAGCCGACGAACGCATGGATGGCCGTCGACGAAGCGGTGGACGTGTTCGTCGCGCTGCGCTGGCCGGAGGATCTTACTCGCGCCGCGCTCGACTACATCTGCACCCGTCTGATGAGCGCCGGCAACCGCCACACCGCGTTCGAAGCGCTGAGACGCGACCGCGGCGCGCACGCGATCCTGGACGTCAACCAGACGGAATGGCTCGTGTTCCTCCGAGTGATCCTCGGAAACCAGCACCCCGACCGCCGGCACACGTCGGCTGGCCGCGGCATGCTGCTGAGGCTGGTCATCGGCGACCAGGCCGAGGATCTGCTGCGAGACAAGGCGCTCCTCGCCGAGATCGCGACCATCCGTCAACCCGCACGTCTCCGACCGGTGGCAGGTCGTCATGCCTGAAGAGAAGGGCCACATCGAGCTGGATCGACACGTCGACTCGATCATCGTCGGCGTCCGACACCGCCAGCACCCCGAAGAAGGTATCGAGCCTCTGATGGCGTCTATCAAGAAGCTCGGCCTGTTGCAGCCCATCACCATCACCCCCGACGGCGTCCTCGTCTGTGGTGCTCGCCGACTCGAAGCCGTGAAGCGGTTGGGCTGGCGCACCTTGAAGGTATGGGTCAGGTCCGGCATCTCCGACGAGCTGAATCGGCTGCTCGCGCAGAACGACGAGAACGAACAGCGCCAGGCGCTGAGCCCGCTGGAGCAGGCAGCGCTGTTCCGAGAGCTCAAAGAGTTGATGCGCGAGGACGGCAAGCGGCGCCAGGAGGCGAGCCGCTTCGGGGCCGACGCCGCATTGGAGGAAGCCGACGGTCCCGGCGCGGCGCCGGGACCGTCGCCCGGTCATGGAGATGTGCGCCACCAGGCTGCCACCGCAGTCACCGGGAAGGCCTCCTATCACTCGCTGGAGCAGATCTCCGCCATCGAGCGGGTCGCCGCTGACCGATCTCTGCCTGACACGGTTCGCAAGATCGCCGAGTCCGCCCTGGATGACATCCAGAACGGCGGCGACGTCAAGCCGGCCTTCTTCACCGTCCAGGCGGCCAAGGAACTCATCGCCGTAGACGACTCCCCGATGCCGCCGGGTCCCATCACCTCCGAGGAGCTGGAGGATCTTGCGAACGAAGCGCTCAAGCGGATCGACAAGAAGGGCCGCAAGGGCAAGAAGAAGTCGGGCACCTCCAGCAGATCTGTCCGGGCCTTCCGGCTCACGTGGGGCGATCTCGACGGCTGGTCCAGGTTCTACAACCCGACCGACCTCGCCGCGCAGCTCAACGACGACGACTGGGCCATGTTCGAGCGTGTGGTCGCAGAGACCAACGCCTTCGCGGACGAGATCCGCACCCTGCGCTCGACCCGGGTCTCGGCCTGAACGGAGCAACCGGCACACCTGACTGCTGTCACTGACCGCCGACCCGAGGGGTGCTCATGCTCTATCCGACCTCCGACGCCCTGCGGCGACGCCGGCTCATCGTCGCTGGCGTAGCGATCGTCCTCGTTCTGCTCGCGGTCCTCGCGTACGCCGTCCTGGTCCACCGCGCGCATTCGTCCAGTGTCGTTGCTCCGGCGCAGGAGGACGCGGGGATGGGTGAGACAAGGAGTCCGAGTCTCCCGGTCACCGAGCTCGCCGACCTCTTACCCACGAGCGACCCGGAGACCTTCGTCCGGCAAATCTCGACTGCGCTCTTCGAGTGGGACACCACCACGATCGTCAGCCGCACGGATCACGTCGAGCAGCTCGTCACGGTGGCCGACCCGACCGGCGAGTCGACTCCGGGTCTCGTGTCCGACCTCGACAACTACCTGCCGACGCAGGATGCCTGGGTCGAGCTGGCGAAGTACGAGACTCGTCAGTGGCTCACGGTCGAGTCGGTAAGCACGCCGTCCAAGTGGGCGGAGGCTCAAGCCCAAGCCGGTGGCGAGTTGCTGCCGGGCACGACCGCCCTGACGATCCAAGGCACTCGGCACCGCTTCGGGACCTGGGAGGGCGAACCGGTCGCCTCCGAGCACGACGTCGCCTTCACGGTCTTCATCGTCTGCGGCCCGTCGTACCCCGAGTGCCACCTGCTCCGCCTGTCGATGCTCGACAAGCCACTGGAGTGACCGATGGCCAAGGTGGTTGTCGGCGGACTGGTCGGACTCCTCCTGGCACCAGCGAGCATCCTGCTCGGGCTCGGCGCCCTGCTCAGCCCCGCAGCGCAGGCGCAATCCCAGTGCCTCATCGCACCGCCGGTGCCGACTGGCGACACCACTCCTGTCGTTCCCGAGACCTCGCATGTGGCCTTCCCTCTGCCGGCGGGAACCTGGGTTCGGACGAGTGGCTTCGGCATGCGGGTCCACCCGATCACCGGTGAGCGAAAGCTGCACACCGGCGTCGACTTCGCAGCGCCGAGCGGAACCCACGTTCTTGCCGCCGCTGACGGTCGTGTGGCCTTCGCCGGCCCCGCCACCGGGTACGGCCACCTCATCCTCATCGAGCACACCGTCGACGGGAAGCGGGTCGCGACCGGCTACGCGCACATGTACTCGGGCGGCATCCACGTCAGCGCCGGGGACCCGGTCACCGCAGGTCAGTACATCGCCGACGTCGGTAGCGACGGCTACTCCACGGGCGCGCACCTCCACTTCGAGGTGCGACCGGGCGGAGCGAACGGCTCTCCGATCGACCCGGAGCCTTGGCTGGCTGGACATGGCGCGGCCGAGGTCGATGGCGGATCGGAATCGGCCGGCTGCTCTGCTGGCGGCGGGCCTGCGACGCCGTACTCCGGGGAGAACCCAGAGCATCTCGTCGACGACCCCACGAGTGGCGGGCAGATCACCGAGCGGACCGCGAGCGTCCTCGCCCAGGTCGAGAAGAACTTCCCCGACTCACATTGGTCGTGCTGGTCGGAGCGTCCTGGCACCAAGTCCGAGCACCCTCTCGGGCGCGCCTGCGACGGCACCTTCGGCAACTCGATCGGTACGGCCGCGACCGGACACGCCCTCAATTACGGCTGGAACGTGACCAACTGGCTGAAGGAGAACGCCGAGACTCTCGGCGTCGAGTACCTCATCTGGCAGGGCCGCATCTGGTCGGTTGCACGAACCTCCGAAGGGTGGCGCCCGTACGACGGCGGAGGGATGCACGACCCCGATGCCGTCACCGGCGGGCACTACGACCACCTGCACTTCACGGTCATCGAGTTACCTCGGAAATTACATCTAACGGAAGATTCTTACGGTAGATGTAAGCGTGAACGGTGACGTGAGCGGCAGTCCGACGGTTCACTACCGACGGGCCATTGGTGTCGTGACCTGCAGTTTAATGCAT
>JBFWVD010000032.1:0-56447 GCA_050246915.1 Acidimicrobiia bacterium
TCGAGCTCGAGGCGTATCGCACCTTGACCGGTGAGACCGATCAGCATCCGGTGCTGGCCGACTGCTATCGCGCCCTGGGCCGGCACAACGACGTCGATGAGCTGTGGGAAGAGCTCCGCCAGGCATCGCCGTCGGCGGAGATCATGGCCGAGGGTCGGATCGTGGTCGCCGGTTCCTTGGCCGACCGCGGTCGGCTGCCGGATGCGATCGCTCTCCTCGAGCGCTCGCTCAAGGCCACCAAGCGCCTCGCCCCGCTGCACCTCCGACAGTGGTACGCGCTGGCCGATCTCTACGATCGTGCCGGCGAGACCGTTCGTGCTCGTTCGCTGTTCCAACGCATCCGCGACGTCGACCCCGAGTTCGCCGACACCGCCGATCGTCTCAAGACGCTCGGGCGCTGACGACCGGTCGCACCTCGCTGGGTCGGCGGTCGCGAGGGTGACCCTCGACCCACATCTGCGTGTCGGTGATCACTGGGCACGGTGGGCGGCAATCGGTACATTGCCCGCATGGATTTGAACTCCCTCCTGGGCGCTGACGCCGATTCGTTGCTGTCTCACACATGCAAAGGCATCCCGAAAGACGTTCTGAGCCTTCCTGGCTCTGATTTCGTCGACCGGTCGTTCGGTCTCTCGGACCGCTCGCCCCAGGTCATGCGCAACCTGCAATCGCTGTACGGCCACGGCCGCCTGGCCAACACCGGGTACGTCTCGATCCTCCCTGTCGACCAGGGCATCGAGCATTCCGCGGCGGCGTCGTTCGCGCCGAACCCTGCCTACTTCGACCCGGCCAACATCGTCGAACTCGCTATCGAGGGCGGCTGCAATGCCGTGGCCTCCACCTATGGCGTGCTCGCCGCAGTGAGCCGCAAGTACGCCCACAAGATCCCCTTCATCGTGAAGGTCAACCACAACGAGCTCATGAGCTATCCGAACAAGTTCGATCAGGTCATGTTCGGTTCGGTGAAGCAGGCCTACGACCTCGGGGCTGCCGGCATCGGCGCCACCATCTACTTCGGTTCCGATGAAGCGACCCGGCAGATCCAAGAGGTCTCCGCCGCGTTCTCCGAGGCCCACGAGTACGGCATGTTCACGGTGCTGTGGTGCTATCTGCGCAACAACGGCTTCAAGGTCGACGGCGTCGACTACCACTCCTCGGCCGACCTCACCGGTCAGGCCAACCACATCGGTGTCACCATCGAGGCCGACATCATCAAGCAGAAGCTCCCCACCAACAACGGTGGGTACAACGCACTCAGCGGATACGGCAAGACCTCGAAGCTGGTCTACTCCGACCTCACCACCGATCACCCGATCGATCTGGCCCGTTGGCAAGTAGCCAACTGCTACATGGGTCGCATCGGCCTCATCAACTCCGGTGGAGAGTCCAAGGGTGCGTCCGATATGGCCGAAGCGGTGACGACGGCGGTCGTCAACAAGCGAGCCGGCGGTCAGGGGCTCATCAGCGGACGCAAGGCCTTCCAGCGGCCGATGGCCGAAGGTATCGGCCTGCTCAACGCCATCCAGGACGTGTACCTGGACCCATCGATCACCATCGCTTGATCGACGCTGCCTGATCGATGCAGTGATGGCCACCGTGTGACCTCCGGGCCGAACGTTCGGACGCGTGCTCGTTTGCGCTTCGACGTTCGGCCCGTGGTAACACAGGACCTTCGGCATGAATGAGAGGAAGCAGCCTGGGGGGCTGCCACTCGACCCGGACACGCGGGTGTACGTTCCGCCGAGTACCACCAATCGACCCACTACCAACAAGCACGGTCGTCGAAGCCCGGGGGAGGGCACCACATGACAGATACCGCATCGCGGTCTGGCACCGAGAAGCTGGACCGCGTCGTGATCCGATTCGCTGGAGATTCCGGAGACGGGATGCAGCTGACCGGTGATCGATTCACCAGTGCGAGTGCATTGTTCGGGAACGACCTCGTGACGTTCCCTGATTACCCAGCAGAGATTCGTGCGCCCGCCGGCACATTGGCGGGCGTTTCCAGTTTTCAGGTGCACATCTCCGATCACGACATCACCACGCCGGGCGATCAGCCCAACGTGCTGGTGGCGATGAACCCCGCCGCACTGAAGGCCGATCTCCATCGGCTCGAGCAGGGCGGACTGGTGATCGTCAACGAGGACACCTTCGAGGAGCGTGAGCTCACCAAGGCCGGGTACGCCACCAACCCGCTCGACGACGACACGTTCGAGCGGTACCGCCTGGTGCGCGTCCCGATGACCCGCCTCACCAAAGAGGCGTGCGCTCCACTCGGGGTGAAGCCACGCGACGCCGATCGTTCGAAGAATTTCTTCGCCCTCGGCGTGATCAGCTGGCTCTACTCGCGCCCGACCGAGGGCACCACGACCTGGATCGAGCAGCGCTTCGCCAAGAACGAACTGGTGAAGAACTCGAACCTGGCGGCGTTCAACGCTGGGTACCACTTCGGCGAGACCACCGAGCTGTTCGATCATCCGTACCAAGTGGAGCCGGCCCGTCTGGCCCCGGGCGAGTACACGAACATCACCGGCAACACCGCGCTGGCGTGGGGCCTGGTGGCCGCAGGACAGCTGGCCAAGTTGCCGGTGTTCCTCGGCTCCTATCCGATCACGCCGGCGTCCGACATCCTCCACGAGCTGTCGAAGCACAAGCGCTTCGGGATCCGCACGTTCCAGGCCGAAGACGAGATCGCTGCGGCGGGCTCCGCGCTCGGTGCGGCGTTCGCCGGTCACCTCGGCGTCACCACCACCAGCGGCCCGGGTGTGGCACTCAAGGGTGAGACCATCTCGCTGGCGGTCAGTTTGGAGCTTCCGCTGCTCATCGTGGATGTGCAGCGCGGCGGCCCGTCCACCGGCTTGCCGACCAAAACCGAAGCCGCCGATCTGTTCATGGCCATCCACGGTCGCCATGGTGAGTCGCCGCTGCCCATCGTGGCGTCGTACTCACCCGGTCACTGCTTCGACGCGGCCATCGAGGCTGCCCGCATCGCCCTCAAGTACCGCACCCCGGTGATCTTGCTGTCCGACGGCTATCTCGCCAACGGTGCCGAGCCATGGCTGCTCCCCGACGTGTCAACTCTTCCTGACATCTCGGTTCCGTTCGCCGAGGCGCCCAATCATGTCGAGGCCAACGGCACCGAGAACTTCTGGCCGTATCTGCGTGACCCAGAGACGTTGGCCCGTCCGTGGGCCATCCCGGGCACGCCAGGCCTGCAGCACCGCGTCGGTGGCATCGAGAAGGAAGACGGCACCGGCAACATCTCCTACAGCCCGGACAACCACTTCAAGATGGTGAAGCTGCGCCAGGCCAAGGTGGACGGCATCGCCAAGGACATCCCTCCGGTGGAGATCATCGGCGATGCCGACGCCGATGTGTGCGTGCTGGGTTGGGGCTCCACCTGGGGTGCCATCACCGATTCGGTGAGCCGAGTGCGGGCCGCCGGTGGCAAGGTCGCTCACGTGCACCTCGTGCACATGAACCCCTTCGCTGCCAATCTCGGCGACCTGCTGCGCAAGTTCAAGATCGTGCTCGTGCCCGAGCTCAACCTCGGCCAGCTCTGTTCGCTGGTGCGAGCCAAGTATCTCGTCGATGCCCGAGCCATCTCCAAGGTGGCCGGTGTTCCGTTCAGCTCGAGCGAGCTCATCGCTCACATCAACGCCGCGATCGAGGAGGCAGGCAAATGACGGACGTGACGGTCCCGATCACGACCCGTAAGGACTGGACCAGCGACCAGGAGGTGCGTTGGTGCCCCGGGTGTGGCGACTACAGCATCCTCGCCGCGGTGCAGATGTTGTTCCCCGAACTCGGGGTGCGGCAGGAGAACGTGGTCTTCATCTCCGGCATCGGTTGTTCGAGCCGATTCCCGTACTACATGAACACCTACGGCATGCACTCGATCCACGGCCGCGCGCCGGCCATCGCAACCGGAGTTGCGTTGGCTCGCCCGGACCTGGACGTGTGGGTGGTGACCGGCGACGGTGACGCGCTCTCCATCGGCGGCAACCATCTCATCCACGCCCTGCGCCGCAACGTGAACCTCACGATCTTGTTGTTCAACAACCAGATCTACGGCCTCACCAAAGGTCAGTACTCACCGACCAGCGAGATCGGCAAGATCACCAAGTCCACGCCGTACGGATCGCTCGATCAGCCGTTCAACCCGCTGTCGGTGGCCATCGGTGCCGAGGCAACCTTCGTTGCTCGTACACACGACATGGACCGCAAGCACCTGATGGACACCTTGCGCGCCGCGCACGCCCACAAGGGCGCGGCGTTCGTGGAGATCCTGCAGAACTGCAACGTGTTCAACGACGGCACCTTCGACACGATCAACTCGAAGGAAGTGCGCGGCGAGATGCTCATCCCGTTGGTGCACGGCGAGCCGATCCGCTTCGGTGCCGACGGGCACCAGGGCGTGACGATGGGCGCCGACGGTCAGCTGCGGGTGGTGACGGTCGCCGATGTCGGTGAGGACGCCATCTTGCGTCACGACGCCAGCCGCGACGATCCGGGTCTGGCGTTCGCGTTGTCCCGCCTCAGCCGATCCAACGATCAACCCACGCCGATCGGCATCTTCCGCTCGGTGCAGCGACCGGAGTTCGCCGGTGAGACGCAGAAGCAACTGATGGCCGCGTCGTCGAAGGGCCCCGGTGACCTCGGAGCATTGTTGAAGTCGAACGGGACCTGGACGGTCAGCTGAACGTGTCGATCAGCGGCCACTCGGGCCGCTGATCGGATCAGGTATGTGGTGGCGATCGGACGACGCTGAGCCGTCGGCCGATCGCCACGTACAGCGCTCCCCACGCCAGCGCCAGGATCGAGAAGCCACCGATGACGACCCTGGGCGACGCGGCTTCGGCCAAGGCTCCCGCGGTGAACGACGAGATGCTCATGGTGAGCGTCACCAGGGCCATGTCGGCAGCGAGGACGCGGCCGCGTATGTCATCAGGGGTGACCAGTTGCAGGCCGATGGACGACAACGTCCATTGCGTCCCGCCACCGAGGTGGGCGATGAGGACCAGCAAACACGTCAACGCCAGGCTCGGCGACACAGACACCAGCAGATAGCCGGCGCCGTAGACCAGCGAGGCATAGGCGCAGATCTTCACCGTGGCGGGGATGTTGCTCGACACGATGAGGCGTCGGGCGATGAGTGGACCGCTGACAGCGCCGATGCCGCGGCCGGCCAGCAGCAGACCGATGGAACCATCACCGCCGTGGAACGTGTCGGTGGCCAACACGGCCAGCAAACCCACGACCCCACCGGCCAACCCGAAGCCGGCCTTCGACCACAGGAGAGCCAACAGCTCCGGATCCTTGCGAGCCCGATGCAATGCCTCGGCCGTGTCGGCGATGGGACGCATGCGTTGCTTGCTGTTCGTTGTGCGAGACGCTTGCATCGGGGCCCGGATGGCTGCGATGAGCGCGGCGGCCACGACGAAGGACGCCGCATCGACGACGAAGGCCGCATCGCGACCGAACGCAACGGTGAAGGCTCCGCCCAGTGCAGCGCCGATGGCCAACATCGCGCCCCACGTGCTGCCCATGATGGAGCCGGCAGTTGGGAGATCGCGGGTCTCCACCAGGTTGGCCAGCGCCGCCTGCGAGGCGGGGGCGAAGAAGCCACCGAGCGCGGCCACCGACGACATGGCGGCGAAGGCGATCCAGACCCGGCCGGGGCCGATGGCGAGGAAGGCCAGCGCGCATCCCGCTTGCAGCGTGGACACGATGATCAAGATCCGGCGGCGATCGATGCGATCGGCCAGCGGCCCCGCCCACGGGGTGACGAGGAAGCTCGGGAGGAGCTGGCACACCAGGACCATGGTCGTGGCCAGCGGCGAGTCGGTGAGGTCCTTGACTTCGCCCAGCACGGCCACGGTGGTGAACCAGTCACCCAGGTAGCTCACGACCTGGGCGATCCAGAGCAACCGGAAGTTGCGGTTGCGGCGAAGGAGGTCGAGCACGTCGCCCAGTCAAGCTGGTCGGTACCGTGCAGGTGTGCATCACGAGACCGTCCTCGTCCGTATCACCGGTCCCGACCGCCCCGGCATCTTGGCCGGCGTGCTCGCCCTCATGGCCCGCTCGGGTTCCGAGGTACAGGACATCGAGCAGATCACCATCCGCGGCTATCTGGACCTGAACCTGGTCGTGACCGCGCCGGGAGGGCGCGATCTGCTCAAGGAGTTGCTGCTGTTCGGATGGGAGCAGTCGATCGCTGTCTCGTTCGAACTGGTGGAAGCGGCCCACACGCCGCAGCGGCCCGGTGTGGTGGTCACGGTGCTCGGACGCGTGCTCGGTCCCGACGAGCTGGCGGCCGTCGCCGCAGCGGTGGCCGCCGGTGGCGGCAACATCGAACGGATCATCCGGCTTTCGCGCTATCCCGTGTACTCCTACGAGTTGCAGGTGACCGGGGGAGACGAGGCGCTCATGCGAGCGTCGTTGCTCGAGGCGTCTCGCATCCACGGCATCGACGTGGCGGTGCAGCGTGAAGGTTTGCATCGCCGAGCGGCCCGATTGGTGGTGATGGACGTCGATTCGACGCTCATCCAGGACGAGGTGATCGATCTGCTCGCTGCCGAGGCCGGTCGCGAGGCCGAGGTGTCAGCCATCACCGAGCGGGCCATGCGCGGCGAGCTCGACTTCGAAGCATCGCTGCGCGAACGGGTGGCGTTGCTGGCCGGTCTGCCCGAGAGTGTGTTCGACATCGTGAAGGAGAAAGTCCGGTTGACGCCAGGAGCGCGCACGTTCGTGCGGACCTTGCGGCGATTGGGGTATCGCACGGCGATCGTGAGTGGTGGTTTCACCCCGATCACCGATCATCTGCGGGCCGACCTCGGGCTCGACTACGCGTTCGCCAATGACCTCGAGGTGGTCGATGGCCATCTCACCGGGGTGGTGCTGGGTTCGGTGGTGGACCGTGCCGGCAAGGCGGAGATCTTGCGTCAGGTGGCCATTGCCGAGGGGATCGCTCTCGATCAGGTGGTGGCCATCGGTGATGGCGCCAACGATCTGGACATGTTGGCAACCGCGGGATTGGGAGTGGCGTTCAATGCCAAACCAGCGGTGCAGTTGGCGGCGCAGACCGCGGTCAACGTCCCCTATCTCGATGCCATCTTGTTCCTGCTCGGTGTGCGTCGCGAGGACGTGGAGGCGGTCGAGGATCGTTGAGGCGTCAGGCCCCGCGGGGGACCAGCGCGGCGATGAACTCGTCGCGACCGTCGATCGAGACCATGAGCTCGCGCAACTTGATGGGAACGCCCAGCACGTTCGCGCGTTGGGGCGGATCGATGGCGATGCGGACGAGTCCTTTCGATGAACCGTTGACCAGCCATCGTCCGCGGAACCCGTGCACACCCCAGCCGAGGATGCGCCCGTCGTACGGCTCTACGGAGCGCATCGCTGATCGATCGATGGTTGCCCGGAACGCCCAACTCATGTGAACGGTCAGCCGCTCGGCGTCGAGTTCGGCCCAGCACCAACGCGGGGCGAGACCGAGCAGCGACATCGTCTTGTTGAGCCCGGTGAACAGGATCGGGAAACGGGTGCCCACACGGTCAGTGTGTCACCCCGAGCGATGGGAAGGTCGGCGGACCGACCGGCGATCAGGAGCCGAGCTGCAGGGGATCGTCGCCCGCGCCGATGGCACCGGAGTTGCGGTACACCTCGAGCTTCGAACGCGTATCGGTGATGTCGAGATTGCGCATGGTGAGCTGACCGATGCGATCGAGAGGACCGAACTCGCCCTTGCCCGACTCCATGCTGAGGCGCTCCGGCGCATAGGTGAGGTGCGGACCTTCGGTGTCGAGGATGGAGTAATCGTCGCCGCGACGCAGCCGCAACGTGACCGATCCGGTGATGGCCGAGCCGACCCAACGCTGCAACGGCTCGCGCAACATGAGCGACTGCGGATCGAACCAGCGTCCTTCGTACAACAGGCGCCCGAGGCGGCGACCCATCGTCTTGTAGTTGTCGATGGTGCCTTCGTTGTGGATCGCGGTCACCAGCCGCTCGTACGCGATGTGCAACAGCGCCATGCCCGGACCTTCGTAGATGCCGCGCGACTTGGCTTCGATGATGCGGTTCTCGATCTGATCGCACATGCCCAGGCCGTGACGTCCGCCGATCTTGTTGGCCTCATCGACCAGATCGAACCTCGTGGCGAACTCGTTGCCGTTGATGGACACCGGCCATCCCTCGTGGAAGGCCACGGTGATGTTCTCCGGCTCGATGGCGACGGTGGGATCCCAGTACTTGACGCCCATGATGGGATCGACGATCTCGAGGCCTTGATCGAGGAACTCGAGGAGTTTGGCTTCGTGCGTGGCGCCCCACAGGTTGGCATCGGTGGAGTACGCCTTCTCCTTGGCGTCGCGATAGCCGTAGCCGTGATCGGCCAACCATTGGCTCATCTCGGCGCGGCCACCGAGCTCGTCGACGAACTGTTGATCGAGCCACGGCTTGTAGATGCGCAGGTTCGGGTTGACGAGCAGTCCATAGCGGTAGAACCGCTCGATGTCGTTGCCCTTGTAGGTGGAACCGTCGCCCCACACATCCACGCCGTCTTCGGCCATGGCCCGCACCAACATGGTGCCGGTGACCGCCCGGCCGAGCGGTGTGGTGTTGAAGTAGGTCTTGCCTGCGGTGGTGATGTGGAAGGCACCGCACTGCAGCGCCACCAAGCCTTCGTTCACCAACTCCTCACGGCAGTCGATGAGGCGGGCGGCCTCGGCGCCGTAGCCGAGGGCCCGATCCGGTACCCCGGACAGATCGGGCTCGTCGTACTGGCCGAGGTCGGCGGTGTAGCAGTACGGGACGGCGCCCTTTGACCGCATCCAGGCCACGGCGGCCGACGTGTCGAGCCCACCGGAGAAGGCGATGCCGACCTTGTCGCCGATGGGCAATGACGTGAGGACCTTGGACATGGCCCTCGACGCTAGCGGGTCGGCTCGCTCTGGCTCCGGGTCGAATGTGTCGCGGGTGCACCGCCGTGACGCTGGGGTGACGGGCGGCTCAGAGTTGGCGCAGGATCACGCCGGTTCGGGGCTTGGGGGCGAAGAACGTGCTCTTGGGTGGCATCAGCTTGCGCTCGTTGGCGAAGGCTTCGATGGTCGGCACTGGCACGGGGCGAAGGAGGACCGCGGCATCGGCGTCGGCGGTGCCGGTGTGCGACGCGTCGCCGATCCCCAGCCGCCCGAGGATCTTGTCGACGCCGTGTTGATAGACCACCTCGGTGTCAGGTGCAATTGACGCGAGCACATGCGCGAGCCGGGCCGAGTCGAGATCATCCACACCATCGAACGCACCGGCCTTCGGTCGCATCAACGTCCCGGTCCCGTCCGTACGCACGAGGCACAGCGCACCGGCGTCGTCCATCTTGGCGAGCGTCGAGGCATCGACGACCCCGGCATCGAACAGATCGAAGAACTCGGTGAGCTTGGTCTCGAAGCCGTCGGGTACCGCTCGCAGCAGACGATGGATCGCTTGCACGAACAACTGGTCGGCCGACAGTTCGACCATGAAACACAGCGTGAGATCGTGACCGCCGGCCACATCGCCGTGCGCGCCTCGCCATTCGTTCCGATACTCGAGGCAGGTGTGATAGCGGTGATGGCCATCAGCGATGACCACCGGTGCCGACGCCACCGCCGCCGAGATCGCCGCGACCACCGCGGGCTCATCGATGCGATAGAGGCGGTGATGCACGCCGTCGTCACTGGTCCATCGGTTGATTGGCTGGCCGGGCATCTCGGCGAACGCGCCGAGCCCCTTGGCCATCGACAGTCCCCACACCGGCGACAGGTTGGCGTGGGTCGAGCGCAGCAGGTTCAACCGATCGCTCACGTCCTTCGGTGTGGTGCGCTCGTGGGGGAGCACATCGCCGTCGCCGGGCTTCATGAGCTCCAGTGCGCCGAGAATGCCGCTGGTCTGATGAGCTCGTCCCGCGTCGTCCTTGAAGCCCATGCGATAGGCATAAAAGGCCGGTTCGTCGATGGTGAGATACCCCTCATCGATCCACTCCCGCATGAGCCGTCCGGCATCGGCGTACCCCGCATCGGTCTTGTCGGGGCAGTCGATCCACGTGACGTTGTGCGGACGATCGGCGCGCAGCGCAGCGATGTCGTCGGCGGACAACACGTCATAGGGCGGAGCGGTGACCGCAGCGAGGTTGACGAGGTCATGATCGAAGCGGATGCCGGGGAACGGTTCGAAGCGAGCCACGTTCCTTGCCTACCACTTCCGCCGCGTCGCACGTGCACCTCGGTGCGTCTCAGCAGCGCCGAGGGTCGATGAGCAGGTCTAGGCTCACGTCATGGCAAACAAGTCCTTGCTCCAGCAGCTGTTCGACGCGGGGATGAGCTTCACGGCGATGACCCAGCGCCGCGCCGAGGCGATCATCCGTGATCTCGTGGCGAGCGGACACGTGCACACCGACGACATGCAGCGTGCGGTGACCGAACTGCTCGAGCGGAGTCAGCGCAGCGCGGAGAAGCTCGTGGGCGAGGTGCGAACTGAGGTGCGCTCGGGTCTCAGTGCGGCACGCAAGGCATCGGCATCCGTCCCGTTCCTGCGCCCCGATGCGGCCCCGACTCGCAAGGCAGCGGCGAGCGCAACTCCGGTTGCCAAGGTCGCAGAGGCGCCAGTGAAGAAGGCGCCCGTCAAGAAGGCTGCGAAGAAGGCGCCCGTCAAGGAGGCTGCGAAGAAGGCCCCGGTCGCGAAGGCCCCGGCGAAAAAGGCCTCGGTCGCTACCGCCCCGGCCAAGAAGGCTCCGGCGAAGAAGGCGCCCGCGAAGAAGGCGCCCGCGAAGAAGGCCCCGGCCAAGCGCACCGTGTCGACGGGCGCCGCGGTCCGCAAGTCGACGACCAAGACCGTGGGCGTCAAGCGCACCTCGCGCTGACCCATCTCGACACGACGACCTCACATGCGTAGGCGGCTCGACCTCGAGCTGGTTCGTCGTGCCCTCGCCCCGAGCCGCACCGAGGCGCAGCGGCTGATCGCCGCCGGCCGCGTCACCGTGGCGGGTGCGCCCGCCACCAACGCCGCGCGACAGGTCGATGCCGGCGAGCCCGTGGAGATCATCGGCCCGCCGCCACGGTTCGTCAGCCGTGGCGGGGAGAAGCTCGACGCTGCCCTGGAGTCGTTCGGCATCGACGTCTCCGGTGCCCGTGTGCTCGATGCCGGGGCATCGACCGGTGGATTCTCCGACTGTGTCCTGCAGCGGGGCGCGGCCTGGGTGGGAGCCATCGACGTCGGCCATGGACAGCTCCATCCGAAGATCCGTAATGATGAACGGGTGCTGGTGCGCGAACATACGAACGTGCGTTCGTTGACGAGTGATGATCTGGGGGGAGTGGTGGACGTGGTCGTGGCCGACTTGTCGTTCATCTCACTCCGGGTGGTGCTCCCGGCCCTGCTCGACTGCGTGCGTCCCGAGGGCGATCTGGTCCTGTTGGTGAAACCGCAGTTCGAGGCCGGCCGCAAGGAAGTCGCCAAGGGCCGCGGCGTGATCACCGACCCTGAGATATGGGAACGTGTGCGCACCGAGGTGGGGGAGGCGCTGGTGGCCGAAGGGGCCGACGTGCTGGCGTGGATCACCTCGCCGATCACCGGGTCCGACGGCAACGTCGAGTTCCTGGTCCACGCTCGCCGGAACCCTGGTGCAGCGCACACACTCGGAGACGGAGAACCCACGCCGTGACCATCACCTCTGCTGTGCTCGTCGTCCATCACGAGCGCGCCGAAGCCGCCGCGCTGGCCGCGGCTGCCGCGGACATCCTGCGTGACCGTGCCATCCGTGTCGTGTTGCCCCATGGCGATGCTCGCGCCGCCGGCCTCGACAATCTGTGCGCCAGTGACGACGAGTGTCGCAGCGTCGATCTGGCGGTCAGCCTCGGCGGTGACGGGACCATGTTGCGTACCGTCGATCTCGTGAGCCCGGTGGACGTACCGGTTCTCGGCGTCAACGTCGGCATGCTCGGCTATCTCACCGAGGTCGAACCAGCGATGCTGACCGAGTCGCTCGAGTCGGTCCTGGCAGGAACGCATCGCATCGAAGAGCGCATGATGCTCGACGTGCGGGTGCTTCGCTCGGGGGCGCCCGAACGCCAAGCGGTGTGCCTCAACGAGATGGTGATCGAAAAGCGCGAGGCCGGGCACACCGTCCGGCTGCTTCCCTCCATCAACGGGTCGCCGTTCACGCCCTATGCCGCGGACGGCCTCATTGTGTCGACGCCCACTGGGTCGACCGCGTATGCACTCAGTGCGCGCGGGCCCATCTTGTCGCCGACCATCCGGGCCTTGCTCATGACGCCGGTGTCGCCGCACATGCTCTTCGATCGATCGTTGGTGCTCGGTGCCGACGAGTCGATCTCCATCGAGCTCGGCCTGCATCGTCCCGCATCGGTTTCCATCGACGGGCGTCATCTCGCCGATCTGGTGCCCGGCGATCGCGTCATCTGCACCGCGTCAATGCAAGTTGCGCGCCTGGTGCGGTTCGGGCACTCCGATTTCCACCAGCGGTTGAAGGCCAAGTTCCAGTTGGCCGATCGATGATCGGCACGCAATCGGGATGTTGAGCGAACTGCATGTCGAACACCTCGGCGTGATCGACTCCATCTCGGTACTCATCGGGCCGGGCATGACCGCGCTCACCGGCGAGACCGGTGCGGGCAAGACGCTGGTGGTCGAGGCCATCGAGCTGTTGGTGGGGGGACGTGCCGACCCCCTCTTGGTGCGTCCCGGCGCCGAGGAGGCCCGTGTCGAGGGGCGGTTCCTGCTCGGCGACGAGGAGGTGGTGTTGTCCCGCGTCATACCGCGCACCGGTCGCTCACGCGCCTATGTGAACGGGCGGCTGGCGACGGTGGCCAGCTTGGTGGAGTACGGCGAACGGCTCGTCGATCTGCACGGCCAACACGCCCATCAGTCGTTGCTGGCGTCGGCCGCGCAGCGCGGGGCGCTCGACCGCTTCGCCGGCGTCGACCACGGGCCATTGCGCGCCGCTCGTGACGAGGTGGCCCGCATCGACGCCGCCCTCGCCGCCATGGGTGGCGATGCCCGAGCCAGGGCGCGTGAGCTGGATCTGCTCCGCTATCAACTCGACGAGCTGGACCGCGCCAACGTGACCAATGGTGACGAGGACCGCAGCCTGGAAGATCTCGAAGATCGCTTGGCCGGCGCCAGCGAGCATCGCGAACGTGCCGCGGCGGCCATCGACGCGCTCATCGAGGACGGCGCCGCGCTCGATGGTGTGCGCGCGGCGATGACCCAACTGCACGGCCGCGCACCGTTCGCCGCGCAGCTCATCCGGCTGCGATCGCTGGTGGCCGAGCTCGACGACGTGGCCGGCGAGATCCGCCACGTGGCCGACGGCATCGACGAAGACCCCGCCAAGCTGGCCGAGGTGCGCGCCCGGCGACAACTGCTGGTGGAACTCCGACGCAAGTACGGCGACACGTTGAGCGAGGTGATGGAGGAGCATCGTCGCATCGCCGAGCGTGCCGAAGAACTGGCGTCGCACGATCGTCGAGCAGCAGAACTCGATGCGGCACGGGTTGCTGCCATCGCTCGTGTCGCGGCGGAGGCTGCCGTGGTGGCCGAGGTCCGCCGTGGAGCGGCTCCTCGGTTGGCTCGCGCCGTCGAAGAACATCTGCGCACGTTGGCGTTGCCGCGTGCCCGGGTGGAGATCGTCGTCGGCGGTGACGATCCCGGTGACGAGGTGGCGTTCTTGCTCGCCACCAACAAAGGTGAGCCGACGCTGCCGCTGGCCAAGGTGGCCTCGGGTGGTGAGCTGGCCCGGGCCATGTTGGCGTTGCGGCTGGTGCTCACCGCGGGTCCCGAGACGTTGGTGTTCGACGAGGTCGACGCCGGCATCGGTGGCGAGGCCGCCGTCACCGTCGGGCGGGCGCTGGCATCGCTCGGCTCCGGTCATCAGGTACTCGTCGTGACCCATCTCCCGCAGGTGGCGGCATGTGCTGATCAACATCTGGCCGTGTCCAAGCGGGAGAGCGAAGAGCGAACCGTGAGCGAGATCCGCTCGGTGAAGGGCAACGAGCGCGTGGACGAGTTGGCCCGCATGCTGGCCGGCTCGGTGACCACCGCGGCCCGCCGCCACGCCAAGGAACTGTTGGCTGGTCCGGTCGCGTGACGCAATGCCGGTCACCGGTCCGGTCGGATGACACAAAGGCTCAGCGCGCCGAGCGGCGCGGTCTAAGGTCTACGGGGCCGAGGCTGGCCCCCGACAGGAGGTAGTGGTGCCCAAGCACATCTTCGTGACCGGCGGTGTCGCCAGCTCTCTCGGCAAGGGGATCACGGCTTCCTCGCTGGGTCGGTTGCTCAAGGCTCGTGGCCTCAAGGTCACCATGCAGAAGCTCGACCCGTACATCAACATCGACCCGGGCACGATGAACCCCTTCGAGCACGGCGAGGTGTTCGTCACCGACGACGGGGGAGAGACCGACCTCGACCTCGGCCACTACGAGCGGTTCATCGACGAGAGCCTCACCCGCAACTCCAACGCCACCACCGGCTCGATCTACCAGGCGGTGCTGGCCGCCGAGCGCCGCGGTGACTACCTCGGTCGCACGGTGCAAGTCATCCCGCACATCACCGACGAGATCAAGCGCCGCATCAAGCGCCTGGCCACCGAGGACATCGACGTGGTCATCACCGAGGTCGGTGGCACCGTGGGCGACATCGAGATCCTCCCGTTCCTCGAAGCGATCCGTCAGTTCCGAAAGGACGTCGGTCGCGACAACGTCTGCTACGTGCACGTGACGTTGGTGCCGGCCATCGGCCCGGCCCGCGAGCAGAAGACGAAGCCTACGCAGCACTCCGTCACCGAGTTGCGCAGCCGCGGCATCCAGCCCGACGTGATCGTGTGCCGCAGCGAGAACCCCATCAGCGATCAGATGAAGCGCAAGATCTCGAACCTCTGCGATGTGTCGGTGGAAGCAGTGGTGAACGCTGCTGATGCCCGCAACCTCTACGAGATCCCGTTGGTGCTCCACGAAGAGGGGCTCGACACCTTCGTGTGCCAGATGCTCCGTCTCGATCGGGGAGCGCCCGACCTCACCAGCTGGGAAGCGCTCGTCGATCGCGTCGAAGCAGCGCAGCGTCCGGTGCGCATCGGGCTCATCGGCAAGTACGTCGATCTGGCCGACGCCTATCTGTCGGTGGTCGAGGCGCTCAAGCACGGTGGCTTCCATCACGGCGCCAAGGTCGAGGTCGACTGGATCCAGGCCGAGGAGGTCGAGGGACTGCTGGCCGACGGTCGCCTGCGTGATCTCGACGGCATCGTCATCCCCGGCGGGTTCGGTCATCGCGGCATCGAGGGCAAGATCGCCGCGGCCACCTACGCCCGGGAGAACCTCGTGCCGTGCCTCGGTCTGTGCCTGGGCATGCAGGTGATGACCATCGAATACGCCCGCAACGTGCTCGGTCTCGCCGGCGCCAACTCCTCGGAGTTCGACTCGTCGTCGCCCCACAAGGTGATCGACCTCATGGAGACCCAACGTGACGTCACCGACATGGGCGGCACCATGCGCCTCGGTGCGTACGTGGCGGTGCTCAAGCCCGGCTCGCAGGTCGCAGCCATCTACGGCGAGCCGGTGGTGAGCGAGCGCCATCGCCATCGCTACGAGTTCAACCCCAACTACCGCAAGCGTTTCGAAGGCACCGGCTTGTCGTGCTCGGGTACCTCGCCCGATGGTCATCTCGTGGAGTTCATCGAACTCGAGGGTCATCCGTTCTGGGTGGGGACACAGGCTCATCCCGAGCTCAAGAGCCGCCCCGATCGTCCCGCTCCGTTGTTCCGGGCACTCATTGGCGCTGCACTGGCTCGGGCCGAAGGCCGCAACCCGCACATCTTCGAGCCCGATCGTCTGCTCGACCGGTGAGTGATCGGACCCCGGATCACGGGTTCACGCACCTGGGCGATTCGCTCGTCCACCAGGGCTACATCTGGCATCTGGTCACCGCGCAGTTCGAGTCTCCATCGGGTGAGCGGTTCGTGCGCGACATCGTGCGCTCTCCGGGCGCGGTCGGCATCGTGCCAATTTCGATTGACGCGAGCGGGCGGAGGACGGTGACGCTGCTGCGCCAATATCGTCCGGCACTCGACGCCGAACTCATCGAGATCCCCGCAGGCATGCGCGACGTGGAGGGCGAACCGCCCGAACTCACCGCGCAACGGGAGTTGGCAGAGGAGATCGGCCGCAATGCCCGTCAACTGGAATTGCTGACGATCTTCCACAACTCGGCGGGTATGACCAACTCGACGACGCACGTGTTCCTGGCCACCGATCTGGTGGAGGTTCCCGCCAAGGCCCACGGCCCGGAGGAGGAGGCGATGAGCGTGTTGCAGCTCCGCTTCGACGAGGCGCTCGCACTGGTTGCCTCCGGCGAGATCACCGATGCCAAGACGGTCATCGGACTGCTGCTCGCTGCCCAACGCCTGGGCTGACGCACCCGGCCCAGTGCCGCGCGTCCGGGCCGATCAGGGTTCGGCGAGTTGGATGTTCAATCCGGTCGAGGGATCCACGGCGCGCATGGCGGGCAACTCCATCACCTCGCCCAGGCGAACTCCGAGCAGGGTTGCATCAACGGCGTCATCGATGGCCAGGACCAGTCGCTGCGGGAACGCGGCAACGATCCGTGCTGGCATGGCGTGGATGTCAGGTGCGGTGGCCAGCATCACGACGCCGGCAGCCGGGCCGTCGAGGGCGATGCGGGCGATGCCATCGATGACCTCGTGATCGTCGGCCTCGTGCAGACGCGTGCTGAGCGCAGCGATGTCGTCGATGACGACGACGATGCCGGGGTCATCGGGTGGATGTCCCGACGCAATCGCTTTGAGGCGTTGATCGATCTCGGCGTCGATGTCGCCCAGCAGCGACGTGGTGGCGAACAGATCGCTGGTGAGCACGTGACAATCGGTGAGGGCATGCAGGGGTGAGCCCTGTCGAGCCGCGAGCATCACCTCGACCCCGTCACACATGGCGGCTCGGGTGAGCACCTCGAGGCTGTTGCGTCCGTCGCGTCCGGCCGCGGCGACCACCAGCAAGCTGCCGGAACGATCCCATGACCACGGCGTGAGCTCCTGGTGCTCGATGTCGTCGGCGAGGCCGGCAGCGCCGGCGGGAAGATCGCGAAGCACCACACGGCTCGGGAGTTCTTCGGGGATGGGGCCCCGGGCCACGGGGAGCTCGAGTCGACGGGCGGCCTCTTCGACGATCGATGCCAGTGGGGCGATGGCCAACGCTGTGGCTCGTCGATCCGACAACAGGCCGAACGGTTGGGCCTGGGTGTCGGTAGCGGCGAGATCGAGCCGGATCGGCACCAACGAGGTGATGTCCGCGCTCGGGGTGATGGCCTCACCTGCTCCGGCCGTGCGTAGGCGACGCGCCACATGGCCGGCGACCCGGGGGTCGAGCAGTTCGAGGTTCCCGCCGATGACCACGTCGATGCCGACAGCGGGTCCCTCGGCCGCGATCAGCGCCAGATGGGGGGCGAGCAGCGGGTTGCGGCGACACAGTGTTGTGGCATCTTCGACAGCGACGATGACGTCAGGTCCGGGGCGACCAGTGGTGCGCTCTCGGATCTCGGTGAGGATCGATCGCAACGAGCGGCGCACCGCCGGCTCCTCGGCGGCATCCACGACAGTGCAGAGCTGAGCGGCGCGAGCGATGGGATGGCGTCGAGAAGCGATGACGACGAGCCGGCTGCGATCGGGTCGCTCGGTGAGCGCGGAGATGAGGCAGGCCGCGAAGGTGTCGGCATCAGTTGCGCTCACGCCGACCGGTCGATGGACGAGTTGTCCGGCCAGATCGGCACCGATGGGCATGGGACCGTGGCCGGCCACCCAACGGCGACCGAGTAGATCAGCCATGTCTCGCCGGTCACCATCGGGTGCGAGCAGCGCACCGAACGACGGCCCGACCAGCGTGGAACGATCGGACCGCTCAGGGTCGATGAGGGCAGCGAGGTCGCGGGCGATCGATGTGGCCAGCTCGACGGTGATGCCGGTGGGGAGGCCGGCGATCTCGGAACTCAACCGAGCAGTCACCGCCACACGGTCGGCCACGCTGACCACGGTCGGGCAGGCCACGCTGACCGTCGACACGCCGTCGGGCAGCACGATGACGTTGGTGCCGGGGCTGTTGAGCGTGGCGGCGAGCTCCGGGGCCAAGGGCGCAGCGCGATCGATGATGACCAGTCGCTGGGCCATGCCGGTCGCTCCGACTCCGACGGTGGACAAGCGCAGGCGAGCAGCGTCCGCGTGGGCGTCGCGGGCGTGATCGAGCAGCAACGAGCGGGTGGCATCGTCGTCGATGGCGACGCGGGGTGCGCCGTCGGGATCGTGGAGATGGTCGAGCCACTTGAGCCAGTCCCAATCGCCGGCCCGGGCCCCGTCGGTGGCGAGGTGCACCGAGAGGTCTGCGGGGCCACAGCTCACGCACGCCTGCACGACCATCCATCGCGCCACGGCGAGGGCTCGTTCCCGACTGCCCATGATGGCGATCGGGCCGTCCCACTGCGGGTCGACCACGATGGGCACGGGACGCAACTGACGGGCGGCCTTCAGTTGGGCGAGCAACTCGGGCTCATCAGTGACCGATGCTGGATCGAGCGCGTTCCACACGCCTTCGCCGTAGCCGACCGACATCTCGAGCAGATCGCGGTGTTCGCGGCGACGTTGCCAGACCGAGCCGTCGAGCAACCTGGCCCGTTCGGCGAGCTCGGCGGGATCGGGTGTGGCCTCGCGGCGTCGGGCGATCTCGTTGCGACGGGCGATGGCCAGCGCCAGCAGGTATTCACGGGCCATGAGGACCACTTCGCGCGTGTGGTCGTTGCGACGTTTGCGGCCCCGCCGCTCGCGATCGGGCTGCAGCATGCCCGGCACCAGCGGTGTTGGTTCCTCGCCCAGGATGCGACGCGGTGCTCGTTGGTGGAGCACCGCTTCGATGCCCGGCCCGAGTCCGGGCCTCGCCGTGCTGATGGGCGGAACCACCCGGTAGAGCTGATCATCGACGGCCAAGATGGCATCGAGGGGAAGCACAGCGTCGCCCTGTGTGGCCTGTCCATCGATGGACACGGCGGCCCCGCCGGGTCGCACCACGACGGTCGAATCGGCTGTCACCTCGATCGATGGTCCGTTGACGACGGCTCGGGTCACCGGGCGAGGAGCCGGGAGCAGCGCGGTGATGCCCTCGCGAACCTCGAACACCGTGCCTGCGGCGAGTCCGGTGATGGGCACCAGGGCGGCCACGACCGGTCGGGGCCGAGGTCCGAGGTCGTCGGGATCGATGGGGGCGATGACAGCGCCTGGGCGGATCGACACCATGGCGAGGGGGAGATCGCTGGTGAGCAGCCGATCATCGATGAGCACGGCGCGAGCGGTGTCGAGGTCGAGGGCGACGATGAGATCGCCGACCGTGTCCGCCGCGCCGACGCGCAGATCGAGATCGGTGTCGACCCCGGCACAACGACGAACGACCTTCACGACGCCCCACCGTATTGACGTTGCATGTCCTACGCAATGATCAACCCGAGTTGACAACTCCTCCGCCAGACTGTGTCGATGGCGAGGAGCGGTGTCGAAGGCCCTTCTGACGGTGCGATCGCATCTGGCGAGGGGGCCGAGGACCATGCCGACGAGCCGCTCGACGAGCCGGACGACACGCCGTTCGAGGTCGAGGTCCCGTTCGAGGTCGAGGAATACCTGACCTGGCTGGCGGTCGAGAAGGGCCGCTCGAACAACACGCTGATGGCCTATCGACGCGATCTGACCGCGTTCGTCGCATGGTTGAACAGCCGCGGCCGCACCATCGACGGTGTCGGGGTCGAAGACCTCGAGCGATACGTCGCTGTGCTGCGGTCCAAGGGTCGAGCGCCGGCATCCGTCGCCCGGGCCACGGTGGCCATCCGCGCCCTGTACCGCTTCTGCGCCGACGAGGGCTTCGCCAGCGCGGATGTGGGCGCCACGTTGGCGCCGCCGCGTGTGCCGTCCTCGTTGCCGAAGGCCCTCACCGAGGCCGAGGTCGCCGACCTGATCGACTCGATCGATGGTGACGATCCGGTGAGCCGACGAGACCGTGCCATGTTCGAGTTGTTGTACGGAACCGGGATGCGCGTCGGTGAACTCGTCGGGCTCGGCATCGGTGACATCGATCGCCACGATGCTTTGGTCAAGGTGTTCGGCAAGGGATCCAAGGAACGCATCGTGCCCATCGGCCGGTCGGCCCGCTCCGCCATCGAACGATGGCTGTGCCCCGAAGGTCGTGAGGCCATGGCGCCGGAGCGATGGGCACGACGTGGTGATGCCGAGGCCGTGTTCCTGAACGCCCGGGGTAGCCGGATGAGCCGGCAAGGGGCGTGGACGGTGGTGCGTCATCATGCCGAGCGCACTGGCCTCGGCACCCGGCTGAGCCCGCACGTGCTGCGACACTCGTGTGCCACCCATCTGCTCGAACACGGGGCCGACATCCGCGTGGTGCAGGAGCTGCTCGGCCATGCCTCGCTGACCACGACCCAGATATACACGCGGGTTTCGGCTGAGCATCTGCGTCGGGCGTACCTGTCGGCTCATCCGCGCGCCCGCCGGGAGTGACACCCGCGGGCGCTATCGCAGAGCGGTGCCCGGGAGCGGTGTCGCAGACCTGATGGCGATCCCGACAGGTGTCTGCCCCGAACGATCCCTCATTCCCCAGCGTGAGCTGCCGATCTGACACGTCACGAGGCGATCTGACACGTCACGAGGCACAGCCGGCGCGAAGGGAACACCAATGGCGATCCAACGACCTGCGGGTGGGGCAAATCAATATCAGGGTTGGTTGGCCGAGGAGGCCGAATCCCGATTCCAGTCGGCATCGAGCCCGACATTGGGCAGCACATCGACGTCGACCGCCGACGCATCGATCCTGCTCAGCATGGAGAGCCAGCTGGTCTCGCTGTACGCGGAGCGTCAGCAGCTCCATCAGGCGCTCGGCTTCTCCGACGCCGATGAGGTGATCGCCGCGTTCGAAGCCGTCAAGGCCGAAGCCGCACGCGCCGAGGCCGAGGCGGAAGCGGCACGCGCCGGGTCCGATCGTTCACCGGCCAACTGGCTGGTCGACCTGGGAGACGGCGAGGCCGTCGATGGATCACCCACACATGACGGCGCCGGCGCCTCGGTGGCCCCCGACGGGGGAATCTCGGTCCTCGAGCTCGAGGCCCGCATCGCCGAGCTGGACCGCTGGGCCGACGAACTGGCCACCAAGGCCGAGGAGCTGGACCGCCGAGAGCGCTCACTGCACGCCGCCCCGGCGATGGATCTCAGCTCCACGCCCGAGCTCGATGATGCCCGCTTGGCGCTGGAGCGTCACGCCCAGGAGATCGACGAGCGCGATGCCGAACTCGCTCAACGCGAGCACGAGCTGTCGATGTCGCTGTCGGCGCTCGAAGATCGCGAGAACGCACTGGCCGAGGGACAGGTCGAGCTGATCGAGCAGCAGCACGAGCTCGAGACCCAGCGGGCAGCCGTCGAAGCCGAGCGTGCAGCCGTCGAGGCCGAGCGTGCGGCAGCCGACGCCGAGCGCACCGAGGTGCATGCTCTGGTCGCCGATCACCAGGCAGACCTCGAAGCGGAGTTGGCAGCGGCGAAAGCCGAGCTGGAATCGTCGAGGATCGAGCTCGACGCCGCGAAGGCCGAACTGGCCGAGAGCTACGGCTCGCTGGCGGAGCGTGAGAGCGAGCTGGCCGCACGCAATGCGCTGCTCGCCGAGCGCGACGGTGCACTGGCCGAACGTGAAGCCGAGCTGTCGTCGGCGCATCAGAACCTCACCGAGCGCTCTGCCGAGCTCGAAGCGGCGCGACGGAGCCTCGAAGAGCGCGCCAGCGATCTCGACGCCCGGGTGGCGTTGCTGAACGATCAGGATGTCAACGTGTCGGCGCAGGTCGCCGAGCTCGATCAGCGGTTCGCCGAGCTCGATGCCAAGCACGGCGAGATCGAGGCCCGCCACGCCGAGCTGGACGTGCGCCACGGAGAGCTGGAGACCCGCAAGGCCGAGATCGAAGCCCTGCGCGGCGAGATCGAATCGCTGCGGGCCGAGATCGAGCGTCGCGAGGACGCCATGACCGAACGGGCCGAGAGCATCGAACAGCTCCGTGCCGACATCGATCACATGCGCCTCGAGAACC
The DNA here is from genome assembly GCA_050246915.1 of Acidimicrobiia bacterium. Lineage (GTDB taxonomy): Bacteria > Actinomycetota > Acidimicrobiia > Acidimicrobiales > Ilumatobacteraceae > JBFWVD01. Next base: position 22,174 of record JBFWVD010000032.1, read on the forward strand.
AGGCACGTCGTGACGAGATCGAACGTCAGGCGGCCGAGCTCCACGAATCTGCACAACGCCATGCCGCTGTCGACGCCGACCTGGCCCGACGGGCCGCTGCACTCGCCGAGCTGGAAGAGGCAGCCAACGATCCGCTGCGTTCCCGTCTCAAGCTGCGCTCGGTGGTCGAGCAAGGTGCCCTGTTCGATCGGGTGCGCCGACTCGAAAGCCACCTCAGCAGTGTGTACGACACCATCGACCAACTGACCGGACTGCTGGAGGCTGACCAGTGAGCGACACCATGACTGACACAGCGTGGAACCAAGGCTCCCGCTTGGCCGCCAGCGGGGCGAGCTTCGTGCCCATCGAACTGCTCGAACGGATCGACCATCTGGACGAGGCTGCACTCGACGAACTCGAGTTCGGCGTGGTGAAGGTCGACGACGACGGCGTGATCTTGCACACGAACCGCTACGAATGTGATCTCAGTGCCGTCCCCAACGACCGGGCCGTGGGTCGCAACTACTTCACCGACGTGGCACCGTGCACCAACAACCGGCTGTTCTTCGGGACCTTCCGCAAGGGTGTGGCTGGTCGTTCCATGAACCTGCTGTTCTTCTACACCTTCACGTACAAGATGTCGCCGACCGAGGTGAAGGTGCATCTGTACCGATCGTCCGAAGGCAACAACTGGATCCTCGTCAAGCGCAAGTGATCGGCCGGCCGCTCGTGCAACCCCAATTGCGCAGCGCGGCCCACGACGGGCTGCGCAGCCTGTTGCACCAGGCCCTCGTCGGGCGCAGCGAACCGGTGTGCTTCTTCGACGATGCCACCGTTCCCGCGATCTCTGCGTGGGCCGGGGCTCGAGCATGGGTACGTGCGCTGCGTCGTGCCGGCGTCGTTGCTGGTGATCGGGTGGTGATCTCGGTTGCCGATCGACCCGTGGCATTCGAAGTGATCATCGCCTGCCTGTGGGAAGGCGTGTGCGCAATTCCGGTTGACGCGGGCAACGTGGCGTGGGCGATGCGGGCCACCGACGCTCGCGTTGCGATCGTCGGACGCGAGGCGCCCGATGTTCGCCGACGATCACCTGAGGGCGGTGATCGTGGCTTTCCGGCGTGGGAGGCCTACGGGCTCGGTGATCCCGCCGAGCCGCTCCACGAGCCGTTGCCCGCCGGCGCCCGTCGAGACACGGCACTGCTGCTGCACGGCGCTACCGGGTGGGTGCCGATGGGCGCGGCGCGACTGGTCTCGATCGCCACTCATGGACGCTTGGCCCCGATGCTCGGGGCGCGAGCGGTGAGCACCGTCGATTGGGGCGACCCTGCCGGCCTGCTGTACGGCATCATCGCTCCGGTGCTGCGGTCATGCGCGGTGCTGGTGGCCATCGAACCGATGGGGCTGCATGGTGTGGACGACGAGGTGCTCGAGATGTGCGACGAGGCGACCTGGCTCACCTCGAGCGACGCCGCCATCGCGCACACCCTGGCGAGCCATCCCGACGCGCTCGGGCGCTGCCGAGGTCTGGTCGCCATCGTCGACGGATCGCTCGAACCGCGCATCGGGTACGGCGGCGAACCGATGACCTTGCACTGTGTTGCCTGATGCCTGGGTTGCCTGATGCCTGGGTTGCCTGAGGCCTGTGTCGCTTGATGCCTGGGTCGCCTGAGCTTCATCGATAGCGTCTCGCCGTGCCGTCTGCCCTGCATCTCGCTTCGCGCTTCTTGGGATCGCTGTGGCCGCTCGGTCCTCGTGCGGTCGATCACCGATGGGCGATCAGCCATCTGCTCAGCGACGAAGCGGAACTGTGGCTGCTGATGAGTCGGGTCGATCGCCGTCATGCCGCAGGCGTGGCACGTCGGACCGTGGCGTTGCTGGGACCGAGCACGCCACGCGAGGTCGTGGCGGCCGCGCTGTTGCACGACGTCGGCAAGCTCGACAGCGGCCTGGGCACCTATGGCCGTGTCGTGGCGACGGTGTGCGGGCGTGTCGGCGGACTGGACATGGCCGAGGCGTGGTCATCGCACCGAGGTTTCACGCGTCGTGTGGGGTTGTATCTGCGCCACGACACCCTCGGAGCCGATCGACTCACGCTCGCCGGTAGCGATGCACTGACGATCGCCTGGGCCCGTGAGCACCATCTACCCGAGGAGCGCTGGACGATCCCGCTCGATATCGGCCGGGCGCTGAAAGAGGCAGACGGCGACTGAGCGCGATGCGGCCCGAGCAGGCGGGCCCGACCGGCGATCAGCCCAGCAGTCCGACGGCCCGGTAGGCCCGCTGCAGCACGGGACCGGCGATGGCGCGGGCCTTCTCGGCACCACGAGCGATGAGGCGCGTGACCTCGGCCGGATCGGCCGACAGCTCTGCGTAGCGTTGCTGCACGGGACGAAGGGTCTCGATCACCGCTTCGGCGGCGGCCGCCTTCAGCGGCCCGTACTGGGTGAAGCCAGCGGCCGCAGCTTCCGGTGTGGTGCCGGTGCACCCGGCCAGGATCGACAACAGGTTGGACACGCCTGGTTTGGCGGCCACGTCGAATCGGACTTCGGGCTCGGAGTCGGTGACCGCTCGCTTGAACTTCTTCTCGATGGTCTTGGGATCGTCGAGGACGAGCACGGTGCCTTGGGGCGAGTCGAGCGACTTGGACATCTTCTTGGTCGGTTCCTGAAGGTCCATCACGCGCGCACCGGCCCGAGGAGCGACCATGCGGGGCAACACGAACGTCTCGCCGTAGCGGTTGTTGAAGCGGACGGCGATCTCTCGACACAGCTCGATGTGCTGACGCTGATCGTCGCCCACCGGCACCTGCTCGGCGTCGTAGAGCAAGATGTCGGCAGCCTGGAGCGCCGGGTAGGTGAGCAGCCCGCTGGAGATGAGCTCGCCGCTCCACCGCACCGACTTGTCCTTGAACTGGGTCATGCGTTGCAGTTCGCCGAGGGCGACGTTGCATTCCATGATCCAGCCGAGCTGGGCGTGTTCGGGTACCTGGCTCTGCACGAACAAGGTGCACACGTCCTCGTCGAGACCGCAGGCGAGCAGCATGGTCATCATGTCGATGGTCTTGCCCCGCAACTCCTCGGGATTGTGGGGGACCGTGATGGCGTGGAGGTCGACCACGCAGAACACGCAGTCCTCCTCGTGCTGCATCTGGACCCAGTTACGCACCGCGCCCAGGTAGTTGCCGAGATGCGTTTCGCCGGTGGGTTGGATGCCTGAGAAGACTCGTGCCATACGAGAGGTGAACGCTACGCGATCGCTCGCACCGGCATCCGATCCATTCATCCCCGCCGGCGGCGGACGCTCCAGCCGACCAAGGTGTCGGCGGCCAGGCATGCCACCGCGAACAGCATGATCTGGTGTGATGGGTTGAAGTTGTCGGGCCACTCCACCCCCGGCCTGGGGCTCACCACGACCTGAGCGGCCGCAGTAGCCAGGCCGATCGGACCGAAGAATGCCCACGGCGGCACGGCCACGGCCAGAGTGCCCCAGCGTGTCGTCATGGCCAGCGCGGTGACCAGGGCGATGGGGATCGCGACGACGAGACCACCCAGCAGCCATGCCAAGAGCGTGGCTCCGGCGACGACCAGGGCAATGCGGGTTGCGTTCGGGCGGGTGGTGCGGCCCGGGTGGCGACCGAGCAGTGAACGGCCCGTCGGTGCCGTTGCGCTGGTGTCGATGGTGACGGCCCGGCCCGGGTTCAGCACGATCAGGCCGAGGCACACCACAACGGCCAGGGCCGAGAACCACATGGCGAGGTCGACGACATGCTGCGGTGTCCAGTCGAGGGAAGCCTTGGCCACGGTGGCCCCGTCGAACACCTTCGATGGATCAACGAGCCAGCCGTTGGCATAGCCGTTGACGAGACGTGGGGTGCCGAGATCGTGACCGTTGATCTTCAGTTCCCAGCCATCGGAGCGCGACTGCCCGAGCACCAGCCAGAACGGACCTCCGCCGGGCTGGTTCGTCACCGAGAGATCGAACGAATGCTGGCCGTCCGCGACGACCGCGACTGTTGGCACCACTGGCACCACTGGGGCCGATGGGGGAGTCGGGCGCGTGGCATCGCGGTGCAACACGACGCGGTCGATGTCGAAGCCGGTGTCGATCCCGGGCGCCGCGGTGAGATCCACAGCGTCGTCGGCCACTCGCAACGGACCTTGACATGATGTCAATGTGAGTTGACGACCGGCGAGCGCATCGGCGGTGGTTCCTCGGATGGCGACGCTCACCGGCGACCCAGCGATGGACAGCAGATCGTTGCGGCACCCCGTATCGATGAGGTCCGATGGTGGCGGGACCCGCACGCCGCCGAGGTCGACCTCGGCCAGCGCCACGGGCATCTCGACCTGACCGGCAGAGAGGAAGTCCTTCGTGGTGCGGCTGCGCACCGCCGAGATCTCGATGCGAAGACGGGTGGCGGTGATGGGGGGCGTGATCGCGACGTCGACGGCGACCAGGTGGTTCTCATCGGTGCCGTCGGCGATCTCCGGCACGGGCACGACGATCGGTTCGCCGCCATCGCCGGTCACCTTCAGTTCGGTGGGAACCGAGTGGCGCCCATCGGCGAGCACCGTCAACTGCACGTGTTCCACGGTGGTCGGCGCTGCGGCGTCCAGTTCGATCCATCGACCGGCCTGGGGGCCGAAGCCAGCCGACCAGAACGTCGCGGAGTTGCCATCGAACGCCGCGGCCGCGCTCGCCGTGCGCATCCCGCCCAAACGATCCGAGGATGTCGCCGTCGCCCGCGGCGTCGATCCGTCCGGGCTACGGCCGATGATGGCGTCGAGGGCGGTGTCGGGCGTCGAGGCGTTGAGGCGCACTGCGCCGGTGAGCTCGTAGTCGCCAGCTGGCGTGGTGAACCGGCGCGAGAGATGGGTCTCGGTGTCGGACTTGAACGCCTCCGAGGGGTTGGCTCGCAATCGCGACAGCACCACGTCGACGCTGCCGGTGGTATCGAGCCCGGCCGGTAGGCCCGGCAGTTGGACCCGCTCGTCGGACGGGCCGACGCCATCGATGCGGACCTCGCGCAATCCCACGGTGGACAACCCGAGGTAGTCGGCCCGGCGCCCGATGTTGGCCGAGTCGATGCGGATCTCCATCCACGTGAACGTGTGGCTCCCCAGGTCGATGCGTTGACCGGACTCGGCGAACGAGTCATCGCCGAGGGGAACGTGGGTGCTCGAGCCATCCGACAGTTCCACAGTCACCGAGGTGATGAACCGGTTGCCGCCGGGCTGGACCAACGTGACGTGATCGGTGGTGACGGCGCGGGTGAGATCGACTCGCCAGCGTTCACCGCCGACCTTCTCGAAGGCGCCGGTGCGCCACGCGGTGCGCAGATCGCCGTCGAGCGCGTTGGCCGGGCGATCCTCAGGGGAGTACGAGACGGGGTTGCCGTAGCGGCTCGCTCGCACCGATGCGATGTTGCCGCTGAACACCGTGACCGATCGATCGGCGTCGGTCGATCCGGGGAACACATCGAGACGCGTGTCCTTGGGATCGTCGACCAAAGGCTCCTCGCTGGCGGTCTCGGTGTAGCCGTAGTTCTCCCGCAGCGTTCCCCACCGCTCGGCCCGGCGCCGGTTGGAGTCGGTGAGGACGATCGACGATGCCACCGGCACGGTGATGCCATCGAGGGCGGCGGCGCTCATGACGGGCACGCTGCCGAGGTCGTCCAATGCCGCGAGTCCGGCCTCGGCCGCGTCGATGAGGCCTTCGCCGTTGCCGACCACGACCACTGCGGCATCGGCGCGTTCCGTGTGCACGATGGGCACGGCGGCGTCGACCGCGTATGCCGCGAGGGGAGCGGGCCACGCCGTTGCCGGGTCGGTCGACAGTTCGGTCTCGTCGACCAGTGGCTGCCGGGCCACGGCCCGGTTGGGATCGGGTGGTCCGTAGGTGATCGGGGCCGACAGCCCGCTGGGCGTTGGCGTCAACAACTGTTGCAGAACCCGTGGGCGGGGGGTGACGTATCGCTCGTAGGCGGCATCGGTGCGCAGCAGCACCGTCCCGGCCGCCATGAGCCGAGCGATGGGCGCGATGGCGGCAGGTTCCAGCGTGCCTTCCTGCACCCGGCGATCGAAGGCCCGCAACAGGTCCGCCGATGGGGGTGAGCCGAACGGTATGAGCTCACGACCCACCCATGGACGGTCCATGAGGCCGCGGGTGATCACGTCCTGGGTGGTGCCCCATCGATAGGCCCCGAAGTCCTGACCGGGGATCTCGAGCACCCGGGTCGAGGTGCCCGCGGCGTCGAGGGCAGATGTGGCCTGAGCCCAGTAGTCCGGCAGTGACTCCGGACGTTGCAATTGCGGTTGCACCATCGCACCGGTCCACAGTGGCGGCAGGTTGACGACGGCCAGCACGGCGATGGCGCCCACCGCGGCTGGTCCCAACGCCGAATGGTGCCCCAATCGCCATTGGGCGAGCCAACGGCCGAGCGCGCTCAGCCCGACGCCGGTGAGCACCGACAGCGACAGTGCGAGCAACGGTACGGCGCGTGGCGAGTTGCGCATGGCGAAGGCCGCGGTCCCGGCGTTGGACGCAGCCTTGACCAACGAACCGAACGGTGCCGGATCGTCGTAGGGATGACTGCCCACGGCGAGCACGAGGCCGATGATGGTGAGTCCGATGAAGTAGGTGCGATAGCGCCAACGGGTGGACACCGCGGCCAGCATCCCGAGCGCGGGCAAGAGGAACGACAAGACGATGATGGCCGGGTTCTGGGTGTACCAGTTGACCGCGTCGGTCCACTGATAGGTGGTGTCCTTGCCGTAGAAGTACCAATAGCCGAGGCCGCGGAGCAGTTCGGAGGATGTTGCAGTGGTCGCGACGGTCTCGAGGGTCTCGGTCAACTGCAAGATGGGCAGCCCGTACGCGGCCTGGGTCCGAAGTCCCGCCATCCACCACAACTGCACCGGGACGGTGCAGGCACCGATACGGGCCATCGTCGCCAGCGCTCGTTTCCAGGGCAACTCGCGCGCGATCCACACGGCGAACGGGAACCACAGCACCGGGGCCAGCCCGATGTAGAGCAGTGAGGAGGCGTTGATCGCTCCGATCGTGACGACGGCGAGAGCGAACAACGCCGGTTGGCGCCACTTGCCGGTGCGTCCGGCCTGCACCGCCAGTCCGATGAGCCAGGGAAGGCCCGCCCAGGGCAGCAGAATCACGCTGGTGCGCCCCATGTAGGCGAGCTGATACGGGCCGAGTGCATACAGCAGGGCCGCGGCAACGACCGGACCACCAGTCAATGAAAATTGACGGCACATCCACCGGACGCCACACGCCGCCGCGAACAACAGCGCGCCGAGCCAGATGCGTTGGGCGATCCACATCGGGATGCCGAGGGCATCACAGGCGGCGAACCAGGGGCCCATCGGCCACAGATAACCGATGTTCTGATGGGTCACCGTGCCGAGGCCCGCGCTGGCATCCCACAGCGACGAGGCCCGTCCGAGCAGCCAGCGTGGATCGAGATACAGGAACTGCTTGGTGTCGGCGGCGACCTTGCCTGGCGATGACAGGAACATCGGCATCCACGACAGTGCCGCGAACATCCACGTGGACGCGCCGGGTCGGCGGAGGCGCAGGCGTTGGTTCAACGGTGCGACCCGCCGCGGCGGAGGGCGTCGGCGGCGAGCACGTCGAAGGTCCGTCGTGCTGTGGTGTCCCAACTCAGCTCAGCGGCCCGTTGCAAGGCCCCGGCCGACAACCGCTCGCGTAGGCGATGATCGGTGAGGATCCGCACGAGGGCGTCGGCGACTGCATTGTCGCCTGATGCCAACAGCCCACTCACCCCGTCAGCGACCGCATCTCGGTGCCCGGCGATGTCACTCGCCACCGCCGGTGTGCCGCACGCGGCGGCTTCGGTCATCGTCATGCCCCAGCCCTCGTGACCCGAGACCGAGGTGACCGCCCACGCTCGTCGGTACAACTCCACCAGTTCGGCGTCGCTGACACGACCGGGCATCCAGATCCACTGCTCGGCATCGTGGCGGCGAATGGCTTCTTCGAGCGCTGGTCGTTCGTAGCCGTCGCCCACGATCACCAATTCGACATCGGGAACTCTTGCTCGTACATCGGCCATGAGATCGATGAGCGCGCCCAGGCGCTTCACCGGCACGAGGCGCCCCACCGCGATCACGAGCGGGCGTGCGCTGCGCAGTCCGCCGGGGCTGTAGCGCCTGTCGATGCCGGGAGCGACCACCTCGACGCGCTTGGGGTCGAGTCCGAGTCGCTTCGAGATGAGATCGCGCGATGACGGTGACAACGTGACGATCGGTGTGCGTCGATAGAGCTTCGGGGTCCAACGCGATTCGAGCGCCTCACCGAACGAGGCCAGGCCGGGCGAGAAGATCTGATGCCACATCTCGCCGTGGACGTGGTGCAACCACACCATTCGGGGCCCATGCCACCACACGGGGGTGAGGAACGGCACACCGTTCCACACTTCGACGATGGCATCCTTGGGTCCCATGCGTCCGGTGAGTTCCGAGGCAATGGCGCGAGGGAACACGAGGTAGCGCCCGGCCTTGCGGATGGTGCGGTACCCGTCGCGCACACCGAGGCCGGGCCGGTTGGGGGCATACGAGGTGCGCATGGTGACGTCAATGCCGGCCTCGGCCCATCGTCGAGCGATCTGATGTGCGTGGATCTCGGAGCCACCAGCCTCGGGATCGTCGAGATCGCGCCACGCCAGGATGTGGACCGCACGGATGCCGGCGTTCGCAGCGACGTCGCCGAGCTTGTCCGCCGGTCTCGCGTTCTGTGCAGGTGTGTCGCGCATCCCCTCGCCGATCCGTGTGCAGCCCAGGTCCCGTGCTCCGGCATGCTGCCCGGGACAGTAGGCCACCACGTACGCTACGTGACTCGTGCAACCGCAGGCCCGAATCCCACACGTCCCGGCGCTCGACGGCGTTCGCGGCGCTGCGGTGTTGGCGGTGCTCTTCTTCCATGCCGGCCACTTCTCCGGTGGCTTCTTGGGGGTCGATCTCTTCTTCACGCTGTCGGGGTTCTTGATCACCTCGTTGCTGCTCGCTGAGTGGCGTTCGACCGGTTCGATCGCCCTCGGCCGGTTCTGGGCTCGCCGGGCCCGACGGCTGCTGCCGGCCGTGCTCGTGGTGGTGGCTGCGGTCGGTCTTTACGCCTACTTCTGGGCCCAAGCCATCGACCTGGGGACGATTCGCAACGATGGCCTGGCCACGCTCGCGTACGTGGCGAACTGGCATGCGATCGCCTCGGGGCGTGGCTACTGGGATTCGTTCAGCGCGCCGAGCCCGTTCGAGCATGCGTGGTCGCTGGCCATCGAGGAACAGTTCTACGTGATCTGGCCGTTGCTCGTCGTGGGCGTGTTCCGCTGGGCGTCACGGAGAGTCGGTCCCGACGGCACTCGACGCGATCCGGCCCCGATTCTGTTGCTCGTGACCGTGCTGCTGGCCGCAGCATCCGCCATCGCGATGGTGCTCCTGCATCATCGCGATGGAGATCCCTCTCGCGTCTATCTCGGTTCCGACACTCGTGCTGCGTCCATCCTGATCGGTGCGGCGCTGGCGCTGATCTTGGGTTGGAAGGGGGCCGTGTCGTCGCGCGCTGGTCGAGTGAGCCTCGAGGTAGTCGCCGTCGCGTCGGTCGGCGCGCTCGTATGGGCGTGGTCGACGATCGACGGCACTCGTTCGAACTGGCTGTTCGAAGGTGGCATGACGCTGTGCGCGTTGGCGGCGGCGGCGATCATCGCTTCGGTGGTGCATCCACGGCAGATGGTGCTGGCCCGTGTCCTGGCGTTTCCTCCGTTGCGTTGGTGTGGGCTCATCTCCTACGGCTTGTACCTGTGGCACTGGCCGTTGTTCGTGCTGCTGTCGCAGAGCCGCACCGGCATGACGGGATGGCCGTTGGCGTGGTTGCGCATCGCTGTCAGCGTGGCGGTTGCGGTCGTGAGCTACATCGTCGTGGAGCAGCCGATCCGCCGCGGCGCCCTGGTTGGTTGGCGGTCGAAGGTGGCGGTACCGGCCGGGTTCGCAGCATCGGCCATCGTGTTGGTCGCCGCGACCACCGGAGCGGTTGCCGCGCCCAGCTTCGACATCACCGCACCGACACCCACGACCGCGCCCGCGACCACCACGACGATTGCACCGACAGCCTCGACGGTTGTTGGCGCGACCACCACCACGCTGGCGCCGGCGCAGCAGCCCATGCGGGTGCTGATGGTGGGTGACTCGGTGGGCTGGACCATCGCCAAAGGCATGGAGGCGGTGGCCGCGACACGCGCCATCACCGTCGACAACGCGGCGTTGTTCGGATGTGGAGTGGCCGGCGGCGATGGCAAGGTCCGCCTGCGCGACGGCGCCCAGACGACCGAGACCGAGGAGTGTCGCAACGCACAGACGATGTGGGCGCAGCGACTCGCCGATGGCGCACCGAGCGATGCGGTGTTGGCCCTCGGCGCATGGGATGTGGCCGACCGTCTGCGAGGCGGCGCATGGGTGCACCCGTGCCAGGCCTCATTCGACGCGCAGTACACCGATGAGATCGCCGCCGCCCTCGGTGTGCTCGGATCCACCGGTGCCCGGGTGCACGTGCTGACGTACTCACCGCTGCGCGGTGAGCAGCTCGGGCTGTCGAACGGCGAGATGGACAAGCGGACCTCATGCCTGAACAGTGCGATCCGCGCCGCTGTGGGTGTGAACGCTCGTGATGGATCGATGGCGATCGACGTGATCGACATCGGCGAGTGGACCTGTCCGGATGGTCAATGCCGATCCAAGGTCGACGGCGTGCTGCTGCGGCCCGATGGTGTCCACTATGACGGCGATGGTGGGCCGCTGGTCGGCGCGTGGGTGATCGACCAGTTGGAGCGGTGGCGCGACCAAGAGGTGGCGGCCACCAACTCCTCATCGACGAGCCCAGTGTCAACAACGCCTGCGCCAACGACGACGTTGCCGGTCACGACAACCATCGATGCCGCTGCCGCATCGACCCCGCTGCTCGCCAACCGTGCCGTGTCCACCAGCGACCGACTTCGCGTCGTGACGGTGGGCGATTCGTTGATGTTCGACGCGGAGCCGGGCGTGGTCGCCGCGTTGCAGGCAACCGGCGCGGTGGATGTCACGACCGACGCTGTCCTCGGGTTCAGTCTCGAGCAACGTCCGGATTGGACCACCTATGACTGGCGTCAGCGATGGGCCGAGGACATCCGCACGCATCGGCCCGATGTCGTCGTGGCAATGTGGGGAGGCTGGGACGAGGGGGTGTACGAGCGCCTGGGCTCGGCGGCCTACTCCGCCTTGTTGAGCGAGAGCATCGACACGCTCCAGACCGACGGGGCTCGGGTCGTGCTCATCGGAACACCCCCGGTGCCACGCGACTTGGACGATGTCACCGACGCGGCTCCGTTCCCCGTGTTGCAGGAGTTCAAGGCCCTCGCCGCGTCACGCCCTGGCACCGTGACCTATGTCGATCTCGATCCGGTCTTCGCCGCCGATGGTTTCCCGACCTGGTACGCCGACGGCCAGCGCATCCGCAAGCTCGACCTGTATCACTTCTGCCCCGCTGGGGCGGCTCGTATCGGTGAGGCGGTGCTGGCCACGCTCAGCGCGTACGCACTGCCATCGCCATCGCTGCAGTGGGACACCGCGGCATGGACGTCCGATGGTCGCTACGACAACCCACCTGGCGCGTGCACCGATCGGCCGGAGTTCCCCATTCCGGCGAGTGAGGTCGCCCGTCGGTGACGATCGTGGCGCTGCGCGTCGCTGACTGTCAATGAGTGTTGACGATCAGTGGGGCAGCGGTCGGGGTGCTCGCAAGCGATCGAACACGTGGAGGGCGCCGACCGCGGCGAGGACCACGAGCGTGAGTTCGGCCGGGGCGCGGAACCTGGTGTTGGCGTAGGTGACGAGCGCCGCTGCCGACACGACGATCGGCACGATCAGCAGCGGCGCCAACGCCCGGTTCCGGCCTCGACGCAGCACGAGCGCGCCCACCGCTGCGAACGGGACCATGGCGTAGTAGGCCATCAGCGCGGCCCGTGACAACGTGCGCTCTCGCCCCTCGATGAGTACGTCCAAGCCCACTTGGTTGTTGGGCGCGTAGAGGTTCCACTGCCGCAGGAATCGTGCGGCGAGGACCTTGGGGAGCTCTGAGCGATGGGCGTCGATGTAGTCGAGCGCCTGACGGCGGAACAGTCGTTCCTCGTCACTTTCGTCGTTGCCGGGCTGACCGACCGTGATCGTCTGGGCGCACCAGTAGCTCCAGTACCCGAGGTTGGGTTCTTCGTAGGTGGTGTCGCAGTTGGCGTAGGCGGTGGCCAGACCCAATCCGGTCGTGATCACGACCGGGTGATGGAACGCTGTGAGGTTCCGTACCACCCACGGCGCACTGAGCGAGGCGAAGATCACACCGGCCACCGCGATGCGTCCGAGGCGCGCTCGGGGCACCAACGAGCGCAGCGGCCCCAGCAGCCCTACGACGACGACCAGAGGCAGATAGAGGGCGAACTCCGAGCGCGACAGCATGGCGAAGGCGGTGCCGCCGCCGACGAGGCCCGCCGCGCTCGTCGACGGTGTCCGAAGGAACCGCGCAGCAGCCCACGCCGCGCACGCCACGGCCAGGAGTGCCATCGATTCGCTCATCACGGCGCCGTCACTGAACCATACGTACGGATAGACAGCCATGGCGCTGGCCGCGAGCAATCCGACGCGTTCGGAGATCAGGTCGCGTCCGAACAAGGCGGTCACCACGACGGTGCCGAGTCCGAGAACGACACTGGCGAACTGATGCCACAACACCGAGCGGGCACCGAGCATCGACCACAGTCCGAGATAGGTCACGTACGCCGGGGGATGGATGGCGCCGGGACGCACGATGTCTTCCCGCAACAGGAGCGGATCGATGTAGCCCCTACCGTCGGCCAGCAGGTTGGCACCGGCGTGGTAGCTGTACGCGTCCCCGCAGATCTGTTCCGGACCGATGAGGTTGCACGAGGCCTGATCGCGTCGGAACTCCAGGATGTAGGCCCATCGGATGGCGAAGGCCACGGCCACGATGGCGATGAGGATCCACCAGAATCTGCGTTGCACGACCGCGATCATGACGCGCAACCCTCCTCCGGTCGGGTGTATCGAGGATCAGTGCGCCACGCCCCGCTCCGCCAGTCATCGGCTGCCGCGGCAGTATCGGTTGTCCCGTCAGCGGTGGCGGGGGTGAACCAACGGTTCGTCGTGGTGCGAACGGCCTCGGCGAGGGCGATGGCGCCGGCCGGGCACAGATGCTCTCCGTCGTTCTTGCGCAGCCGATCTCCGTGATCATCGTGGGATGCGTAGCGATTGGCGGCCCCGGCCAACACGACGTCGCCATCGACGATCTCCTGTCCGTCGATGGTGCCCACCACGTCGATGATGACCGCTTCGACCGCCGCGAGGCGAGATGCCTTGGCCGGATCGGGCTCGGTGAGGGGGAGGATCCACACCACGTGGGCACCGCCTGCCGCCAAGGTGGTCGCCGCCGTGGTCACCACGTTGCGGTACCACGTCGCCCACGTCGGTGTGCCCGGTATGAGCTCTACCCCCTCGACCGTCACGGTGCGGGCATCCCACACCCCGAGCAACACGATCACCAGCTGCACCGGCCCATCGTCGGGCGATCTGCTGTCGAGGTAACTGGGCCACTGGGTGATCCAGTCGAAGTGCTCCGGGTTGGACAACCCTGAGCCCAGATACGCCCGAGGTCGCAGCTGTGCCGGGGCCAGCGACGCGGCCAGTGCGGGTTCGAGGTCGAACATCACGCCGTCGCCCACGGTGAGGACGCGCTCGAGCGCAGGAAGCTGAGTCTGTGTTGCCTGTGTTGTCTGTGTTGGCTGTGTTGTCGGCGAATTGAGTGTTGCCGTTGCTGACGTCCTCGGTGGTGCGGTGCTGACCGTGGCCTCGGGTCTGGTGTCAACTGTAGTTGACGCCAGCATCGTCGAGGTCGGTACCCCGGTGGTCGCGGTGATGCCGGGATGATCGCTCGTGCAGGCGCTCAGGAGCGTCGCAGCGAGGACGAACGGCAGGGCGACGGCCGTGAGGCCATCGGACAACGTCATGTCAACCGACGATCGGCGCCGCTCGTCCGGTGCCCGAACCGGGCGAGGTCGACGGCGGCCCGGTGCCTTCTGTCTCCTCGTGGTACTCCTGTTCCACGTTGACCGCCCAGATGTCGTGATCGGCGCCATCAGCGATGTTGGCGACGGCGAGCATCGCCGTGTACATCGAGTGGTCCTGATTGTTGTACTTGTGCATGCCGTTACGGCCGACCGGCCATACGTTGGACGCGTTGGCGCTCAGCCACTCGCGCAGCACATCGACGTTGGCGGCGTAGGTGGCGTCGTAGACCGGGTAGGCCTTTGGCATGCGCACGACGTAGCCGACCTCGACGGCGCCGGGATCGACGAGCGTCAATGCCTCGAGCTCCTTGGTACCCAGCGCGATGAGCTCGTCGTCGGTCATCTCCCAGAACTCGTCGCCTTCGTTCACGAAGTACTCGAGCCCGAGGCAGGTACGCCCTTCCTTGATGAGGAACGGTGACCAGGAACCGAAGTTCTGGATGCGGCCGAGCTTCACCTCGGGGGAGTGGACGTAGATCCAGTTGTCGGGGAACGCGTAGCGCTCCGGTACCACGAGGGCGACGGTGAGGAAGTCGCGATGCTTGAGTCCGTCGGCGGCTGCCAGCACTGCCGCCGGGGGTGGTGGATCCATGGCCGCGATGAGCGCGCCGAATGGCATCGACGAGATCACCGACGACACCGCGCGACGGATGCGATTGCCGTTGCGGTCCTCGGTGACGACGGCGTCGGCCCGTCCGTCGTGATGCTCGATGGCAACCGTTCGGGTCTCCATGATCACCTCGCTACCGGCGGCGATGACGTGGTCGCGACACACCTCCCACATCATCCCCGGACCGAACTTCGGATACTGGAACTCCTCGATGAGCGAGGTGATGTCCTTCTGGTTCCGTCTCGGGAGGAGCGCGTTGAAGATGGCCTTGCCCAGCGAGAGGTTCTTGATCCGCTGAGCGGCCCAGTCGGCCTGGATCTGATCGGCGGGTACACCCCACACCTTCTCGGTGTAGGTCTTGAAGAAGATGCGGTAGAGGCGCCAACCGAACCGTGCCGCGGTCCATCCTTCGAAGGTGCTCTGATCCTTCGGCGGTCGCACGCGCACGCTGACATAGGAACCCACGCACTTCACGGCTTCGACGACCCCGAGGTTGCGCAACGCGTTGAAGGCCCGCAGCGGATAGTCGAAGTACTTGCCGCGGTAGTAGATGCGACTCATGCGCGGTCGCATGAGGAAGTCGTCTGCCGGCAAGATCTCGTGCCAGAGCGCCTCGACCTCGGGCACCTTGGTGAAGAAACGATGGCCGCCGATGTCGAACTTCCAACCATCCCGGTCGACCGTTCGGCTGATGCCTCCGACGACGGAGTCGGCCTCGACCACGGTGCAGGTGCGACCTCGGCGGGCGAGTTCGAAGGCGGCAGTGAGCCCGGCGGGACCGGCTCCGACGACGACGATCGGTTGTGGCGTAGCGCTGCTCGAGCCGGTCGGCTCAGTCATGATGTGGTGACTCCCGGGGGGTGACGCACCCTTGCCGCATGTTTCGCCCGAGCGGTCTCGCACCGGAACCTGAACGCCGGGCACCGAGGTGGACGGCAGGTTCAGGGAACCGACGATCGGCAAAGCTAGCGTCTCCTCCCGTGCCCGAGAGAAGACCGCCACGGTGGACGGACCGATGGCCATGGTCGCGGATCGACGCAGCGGTGGTTGCGGTTGCCGTTGCCGTCGGCGTGGTGTTCCGGTTCGTGACCCGCACCTCGCTCTGGCTGGACGAGGCGTTGAGCGTGAACATCGCCTCGTTGCCCCTCGGTGACATCGCCACGGCGCTACGCCATGACGGCCATCCACCGTTGTACTACTGGCTCCTCCACGTATGGATCGCAGTGTTCGGTGGCGGTGACCAGGCAGTTCGCGCCTTGTCGGGGGTGCTCTCGCTGGCGTGTGTGCCCGTGGTAGCGCTAGTGGCTCGGCGCATGGCCGGGCGGCGCACCGCGGTGGTGGCGGCGGTCCTCATGGCCACGTCACCGTTCGCCATCCGCTATGGCACCGAGGCGCGGATGTACGCGCTGGTGATGTTGTTGGTGGCGACCGGTTGGTACTGCATCTTGCGACTTCTCGAACCTGGAGCATCGTGGCGATGGACCGCCGGGGTGTCCATCTGCGTCGGCGCCCTGCTGCTCACCCACTACTGGGCCATCTACCTCCTCGGAGCGGTGGCACTGGTCTTGCTCGCCGCTGCGTTGCGCAGCCCTCGTCAATCGCCGTTGCGTGAGGGTGTCGTGCGCGTGGCGCTTGCGGGGTTCGTGGGTGCGCTGGCCTTCGTCCCCTGGATCCCTGCGTTCCTCGATCAGCTCCGTCACACCGGTACGCCGTGGGCGACCCGAGCGCGTCCCGGAGCGGTGCTGGCTGACACCATCGACAATCTCGGCGGCTTCGTAAAGGATGGCGAGATCCTCGGGATCGTCCTCGTCATGTTGATGGTGGTCGCCGTGTTCGCCGATCGCGCAGAAACCGGAACCGATCAGGTATCCGACGGCGTTCGTGGATCTGATCGCGGCGCGGGAGCGGTGCGCATCGCCGCGTGGATCGTGGTGGCGACCTTGGCCATTGCCTGCGCGGCGATCGCCGCGTCGAACGGCGCGTACGCCACTCGATACGCCTCGGTGATCGTGCCGCTCGTCGTGGTGCTGGCCGCCATCGGGGTCGAACGACTGCGCGCCGCTGCGGGGCGGAGCGCGGTGCTCGCCATGTGCGTGGTGCTTGCCGTCCCGGGCATCGTGTTCAACGTGCGCAACGATCGCACCCAAGGCGGTGAGATGGTGGAGGTCATCAACGCCAACGCGGTGGCGAACGATCTGGTCGTGTACTGCCCCGACCAACTCGGCCCCGCGGGCTCGCGCCATCTGCGCGGTGATCTGCGGGCATCGACGATTCCCGATCTGACATCCCCATCGCTGGTGGACTGGCGCGACTACGCCGATCGCAACGCCCGCACAGACCCCGAGGCATTGGCGCAGACGCTCGACGTTGCCGCGGCAGGGTCGTCGATCTGGATGGTGTGGAACGGCGGCTATCGCACATACAGCGATCAGTGCGAGCGCATCGTGCAGGCGTTGTCGAGTGTGCGATCGGCCGAGACGCTGGTGAACGCACGCACGGGTGTGTTCGAACCGATGAACCTGGTGCGCCTGGCTCCGTGACCACACACTCGCGTTCCTCGTGGCGACCCGATGCCGTGGCCGCGCTCGCCCCGTTCCTGGTGGCCCGTGTCCTGGTTGCGATGGCCTACGTCGTCGCCCTGATCGTGCGTGATCGGGTGCTCATCGGTCACGAGGAGCCGGAGCAGCTGTCCTACGGGCTCGGTGCGTGGGATGGTGCGTGGTACCTGAAGGTTGCCAAGTGGGGTTATGGCGGATCACCGCACGAGACCATGCGGTTCTTTCCGTTGTACCCGCTGCTGTCGGAGGTGATCGCCTTCCCGGCCCGCGGTCACGAGTTGTTGGCGTTGGTCGTCGTGGCGAACGTGACGGCGTTTGCCGCGCTCGTGCTGCTGCACCGGTTGGTACGAGAGCGTCTCGACGATGTCGATCTCGCTCGAACCTCGGTGTGGGCGATGGCCTTGTTCCCCGGAGCGTTCGTGCTGTCCTGGGCGTACGCCGAGCCGCTGCTTCTCGTGTGCAGCTTGGCCTGCGCGATCGCCGCCCATCGTCGGGCGTGGTGGTGGGCCGCCGCGTTCGCAGTGTTGGCAGCGATGAGCCGCCCCACCGGCGTGTTGCTCGGTGGGTTCATCATCACCGAGGTCATCGGACGATGGCGTCATGCCGACGGCGAGGAGCGCCGCGAGATGGCTTGTGCGATGTTCGCCCCACTCGTCGGGCTGGCACTGGTCTTCGCCCACTCGTGGTGGGTCGACGGTGAAGCGCTCGCCCCACTGCGGGTGCAAGAACCGTTGCGTGGTGATCTCGTCGACCCGGTCACGCGAATCGTGCGCGCCATCACCGATCTGTTCGGTGAACAGCGCCTTGCCGACGGTCTTCACGCACCGTTCGCACTGTTCCTCGTGGCGTTGGCAGCGGTGGCCGTCAGGAAGTTGCCGAGATCGTGGGCGGTGCTGGCCGTTGGAGGAGTGTGCGTGGCGTTGGCCGCCGACAACCTCAATTCGCTGGAGCGCTACGGCCTCAACATCTTCCCGATCGTGGTCGCCGCGGGTTGGGTGGTGCGCCGCTGGCGATGGATCGAGACGCCCGCCATCGCCGCGATGGCTGGGGCGACGGTGGCCCTCACCGCGTTGGCGTGGCTGGGCCCCTACGTGCCCTGAACCGTGACCTGTGCGCGCGCCCACGCGTAGTCGGGCTTCCCACTCGGGCTGCGCTGCAACTGCGGTCGGCGAACGATCGTCTTGGGGAGTTTGTATCGAGCCAGGATGCGACCCGCTGCCTCGACGAGCTCCTTGTCGTCGACATCGTCGGTGCGCAGTGCCACGACCGCCACGACCTCGGCTCCCCATCGCTCGCTCGGTCGGCCCACCACGATGGCGTCGAGCACGGCGGGATGGGTCTTGAGGGCGTCCTCGACCTCTTCGGCGAACACCTTCTCGCCTCCGGTGTTGATGGTGACCGACTCGCGGCCGAGCAGTTCGATGCTCCCGTCGGCGCCGCGCCGGGCGCGGTCCCCGGCCACGGAGTAGCGCTTGTCGCCGACGACGGGGAACGTGGCTGCGGTGCGTTCACGATCCCCGAGGTATCCCAATGGCACATGACCCGCGGTGGCCAACCAGCCGATGGCATCGCTGCCCGGTGCCAGCTCGTGGGTCTTGGTCTCGTCGAGCACTGTTGCCCCGTGCGACGGTTCGAAGCGACCGGACGCCGCTCCAGCGTTGTGGCTCGAGGTGTGAACTCCTTGGCGGCCCGATTCCGACGAGCCGACGATGTCGACGACGCGCACGTCGCCGAGGAGGTCGAGGAACTTGCGCTTGTTGTCGGCCGAGAGGCCGACACCGCCGCTCATGACGAACTTGACCGATGACGGCATGGCCCCGTTGATCGCGGCCCGCCGCTCGAGCTCGTCGAGCAACGGAACGGCGAACGCGTCACCGACGAGTTGCACGGAACTGGCGCGCTCGGCGATGGCGGTGTCCCACACATCGGCGGCATCGAGCCGATCGCTGACCGATTGCATGATCACGGTACCGCCCGCCAACCACGCGCTCCATGCGTTCCAGTGCGCGGCCCCGTGCATGAACGGCGCGGTGGGCAGGACGCGCAGCAACTCCCCGCGTTCGGACTTGTGCACCGCGTCCTCGAGCGACTTCGCCTTGTACCCGAGCGCACCGGTGATGAAGTCGCCTTGGCGCCACAGCACACCTTTGGGCTTGCCGGTGGTGCCGCCGGTGTAGAGCACGTAGAGATCGTCTGGCGAACATGCCGGGTCGATCCACGGCTCGGCATCGGCGATGGCCGTCTCGTAGTCGTACACCGGTCCAGCCGAACGGCTGATGGCCAGCGATGTCGCCGCTGCCGCTGCCGCGCCGTCGCCCGAGCTGCCACCCGCGATCTGGTCGGGGTGCGGAGCGATGGCGATGAGCAAGGGCGGATCGGCCCAACCGGCCAACGCTTCGATGACCACCGGAGCGAGATCGGCATCGAACACCACCGCGGACGCTCGTGCGTCGGTGAGCAGATAGGCGAGTTCTCCGGCGGTGTACCGGAAGTTCACGTTGCACGGTGCACATCGGGCCTTGTACGAGCCGAGCATGGCCTCGAGATAGGCCGGTGAGTTCCGACAGAACAGGGCGACCATGTCCTGCCCTGATTCCCACCCAGCGAGGTGCGAACGCTCGTCGTGGAGGCCCAAACCGTGGGCTCGCAGCAGCCCAGCGAAACGCCGACTGCGGTCATTCACCTGACCCCACGTCAAGTGTCGGTCGCGCCACACGAGGCACTCCCGATCGGGATGCTCGGCGGCGATCGCCTCGTGGACCACGGCCAGGTTGAACACGGCCAGAGATCCTGTCACGTCGGGCACCTCAGCGCCGCACTGCCCAGGCAGATCACTTGGCCGGAGGCTCCCACCAAGGGGTGAGCGGCAGGCCGAGCTCATCGATGGATTGGAGAGCCGACCACACCACGGAGGTGATGGTTGCGACCGAGTCATCGCGGTCCCATCCACTCTCCACGGCGCGAAGGACCATGGCGTGCATGGCGTTCAGCGCGCCCGTGGCGACCATGTCTGCTCGTTCGTTGCCACCCCACAGCGTGCCGATCCGGCGGATCAATGATTCCGCCAACTCGGGATCGTGGGGGACCAGCTGTAGTCCGATGGCGGCTCGGTAGGCGGCGGCGTCGTTGAACGCCATGTCGAAGTGAACGCCGACGACAGCTTCGACCACGTTGCGTCGACCGCGCGTCGTGCGCATCTTCTCTTCGACCTTCTCGAACAGATCGGCGTGCAAACGGGCATGGATCGCTTCGAGCAGACCTCGCCGATCACCGAAGTAGTTGTACACGAGCGCTCTCGAAACGCCGGCCGCCGTCGCGATCTCGTCGAAGGTCACCGTGGAGGGATCGCGACCGGTGAACACCGACGCGGCAGCTTCGATGATCTGTGATCGTCGTGCGTCACGATCGAGCCGGGTCCGACGGCTGATCTCGTCGTCGGATCCACCCGATCGTCCGTTGTTGTCTTGGTTTCCGCCCATGTGATGCTCGCTTCCTTCAGCTGCTGTCAGAAGGTCGTAGGGGGTCGTGACAGGCCACGAACTGACCGTCGCCCAGATCGGTGAGGAGTGGCTCGGCGTCGATGCACCGCTGATGGGCCCGGGGGCAGCGCGTCCGGAAGCGGCAACCGCTCGGTGGCGCCAGTGGTGACGGTGGCTCACCGGCGGTTCGTTCCAGCGCGGCGGGGCGGACCGACGGGTCGGGCACGGGGATCGACTTGAGCAACAGGTCGGTATAGGGGTGTGCCGGCCGCGCGTACAGACGATCCGATGGCGCGACCTCGCAGATCTTGCCGAGGTACATCACACACACCCGATCGCTGATGTTCTTCACGACGGCGAGATCGTGGGCGATGAACACCATGGTGAGCCCGTATCGGGTCTTCATGTCTTCGAGCATGTTGAGGATCTGGGCTTGCACGCTCACATCGAGCGCGGATACCGGCTCGTCGCAGATGAGCAGCTTCGGGTCGAGCACCAAGGCACGCGCCACGCTGATGCGTTGGCACTGCCCGCCCGAGAACTGGTGGGGACGACGATCACCGGCGACGTCGGGATCGATGCCGACATCGGCGAGCACGGCGCGGGCCCGCTCGACACGCTCGGCCGGAGTGCCGATACCCCACACCACCAGCGGCTCAGCGACGATGTCGAGGATCTTGCGTCGGGGGTTGAGCGAGCTGATCGGATCCTGGAAGACCATCTGCACATTGGTGCGCAGCAACCGCATCTGTTCACCGGTCAGGGTCGTGAGCTCGTGGCCATCGAAGCGGATGCAGCCGGCGTTCGGTCGAGGCAACTGCATGATGGCCCGACCGGTCGTGGACTTCCCGCAACCCGATTCGCCCACCAGCCCCAGGGTCTCGCCCGGCAGCACATCGAAGCTGATGCCCGAGACCGCATGAACCTGCAACCCGGTGTGACCGACCGGATAGGTGACGGTGAGATCTTCGACGCGCAACAGCGCGCCGTCGTCGTGCAGATGCGCA
Source organism: Acidimicrobiia bacterium (assembly GCA_050246915.1). Classification (GTDB taxonomy): domain Bacteria; phylum Actinomycetota; class Acidimicrobiia; order Acidimicrobiales; family Ilumatobacteraceae; genus JBFWVD01. The sequence continues at coordinate 43,944 of JBFWVD010000032.1, forward strand.
GTCCCCGAGCCGGCCATCAGCGCTTCACCCCGGTCGCCGGTGATGCGATGGGGAACCAGCACGCGTACTGATGCCCCGGCGTCTCCGCCTCCATCAGCGGGGGTTCTTCACTTCGGCAACGGTCCTGCGCGTACGCGCACCTCGGAGCGAAGCGGCAACCGGTGGGGAGGTTGGCCAGATCGGGTGGTCGTCCGCCGATGGCGTTCAGGCGGCTGTGGCTGGGTTGATCGAGGCGCGGGATCGACGCCATCAGCGCCTGTGTGTACGGCATCTTGAAATCGGTGAACAGCCGACTGGTGGGTGCCTTCTCGACGATGCGGCCGGCGTACATCACTGCGATCTCGTCGGTGCGCCCGGCCACGACGCCCAGATCGTGGGTCACCAAGATCATCGACATGCGCCGATCACGTCGCTCGGCGTCGAGCAGATCGAGAATCTGCGCCTGCACGGTCACGTCCAGAGCGGTGGTCGGTTCGTCGGCGAACAACAAGCGCGGCCCACATGCCAGCGCGATGGCGATGGTGACGCGCTGACGCATGCCGCCGGAGAGCTGATGGGGGTATTCGCGCATGCGGCGATGTGGCTCGGGGATTCCTACCGATGCCAGGAGTTGCTCGGCGGTCTCGCCGGCTTGACCTCGCGTCATGTCGAGATGCTCTTCGAGGCTCTCGGTGATCTGACGCCCGATGCGCATGACCGGGTTGAGCGAGGTCATGGGATCTTGGAACACCATCGCCATCTCGGTGCCCCACACGCTGCGCATCTGCGCGGGGGTGTAGTCGCCGACCTCGACGCCGGCGTAGCGCACCGAACCCGATCGGATGGTGGTGCGTTTGGGGAGCAGCCCCATGATCGAGCGCGACAACACGGTCTTGCCCGATCCCGACTCTCCCACGATGCCCAGTGACGTCCCGCGAGCCAACGTGAAGCTGACCCCGTCGACCGCGCGGATCATGCCTCGGCCCGTGCGAAAGGACGTGCGGAGATCGCGGACCTCGAGCAGGATGCCTTCGGAGTCGTCATGGGTGATGAGCGACGACAGCGCCGGTGGAGCAGCACGCCTCGTCATGCCAGCGACTCCTTGATGTCGAACCGCTTGGCCAACACGTCGCCGATGATGTTGAACGACAAGATGGTGAGGAACATCACGATCGCCGGGGTGATGGAGATCCACCACGCATCGTCGAGGTTCTGTCGCCCGTCGGCGATGAGGAATCCCCACGTCGGAATCGGTGGCGGCACCGACTGTCCCAGGAAGCTGAGCGCTCCTTCGGCGACGATGAGCACGGCCATGCCGGTGAGGGCGAAGCTCAACATGGCTGGCACCACGTTGGGCAGGATCTCGCGGGTCAAGATGCGTCGGTCGGGAGCGCCGATCGCCTTGGCCGCCAGGACGAACTCCTTCTGAGCGAACACCAAGGTGTTGGCGCGCACGATGCGGGTGAGCGGCGGGATCGACAAGATCGCGAGCGCCAAGATGACCCACGCGGCTTTCCGCCCGAACATCGTGGTGATGGCCAGCGTCAAGATGAGCGCCGGGAAGGCCAGCACGATGTCCATCACCCCGGTGATGATGTTGTCCGCCGTTCGCCGGTAGTAGCCCGCGGTCAGCCCGAGCGCGGTGGCCACGGTGAGCCCGAGGGCGATCGAGGCCGCGGCGATGAGGAGGCTGAGCCTGGCGCCATAGACGGTGCGCGAGAAGATGTCGAAGCCGACCTTGTTGGTGCCGAACCAGTGGTCCCAAGAAGGTCCCTGCTTGAATGCCCGAGGAAAGCGCTTGTCGTAGCGATCCACGAAGGGGAGCACGTCGGCCAGCACCGCGCACACGATCACCAGCGTGATCCAGCCGACGGCCAGCCAGAGGACCACGTCGCGCCGGCGTCGTGGTGCGATGACGGCGGGGTCGCTCTGCGCTGTGGCGATCTCCACGGTGTCAACCTGGGTTGCGTTCCTCATGCCAAGCCCCGGGCGTGGCGGATCCTCGGGTCGATGACGGTGTAGAGCATGTCGACGAGGAAGTTCACCACCACGAAGGCCACGGCGAAGATGACCACGCAGATCTGAACGACGAGCAGATCGCGGCGCAGCACCGCCTCGACCACCAATGAACCCATGCCCTTGAGGTCGAAGATCTGCTCGACGATCACGGTGCCACCGATGAGTGCCCCCACGTTCACCCCTGCGGCGGTGATCATCGAGAACGTCGAGGGTCGCAGCGCGTGGCGGAACAACACCACCCGTGTGGACATGCCCTTCGCCCTCGCCATGGTGATGTAGTCGTTCTGCAGCGTGGCCACCATGTCGGCGCGCAACAGGCGCATGTACACCGCCACTTGTCCGAGGGCCAAGGTGAGGGCGGGGAGGAAGAACGCCTTGATGTGGCGGGTCGGTGAGTCGAACGGGCTGGCGTAGGTGCTGACCGCATCGAACCAGCCGAGCTTGACCGCCAAGAACAACTGCAGCACCACCCCGATCACGTAATGGGGGAGCGACAACAGCCCGAACGCGAAGGTCGAAGCCGCACGATCGAACGGGCCGTTGGCTCGATACGCCGCGGCGGTGCCGAGGGCGATGGCGGCGGTGAGCGCGATGAGTTGCGCCCAGAACATCAGCCACAGCGACACCGGCAGCCGATCCTTCACCGCGTCAGAAACCTTGGTGTTGGTGGCGTAGGAGACACCCAGGTCGCCGGTGAGGAGCTTGCCCATCCACTTGCCGTATTGGACGATCACCGGCTTGTCGAGGCCGTACTCCTTCTCGACCTGGGCCAGCTGGGCATCGTTGGCGCCGATGCCGGCGATGTTCACCGCGATCTGGTTGCGGCCCTGCGTGGATCCATTCTTCGACAACACGAACAACATGGCGAAGGTGATGAGCGACACGGCGAACACCGTGATCACCAACTTGGCGAGTTGTCGAAGAACGAATCGCACGATGACCTTCCTCAGGAGGTCTCGAGGGCGTGAGCTACCCGGACCGAGTTGCTCGCGTTACTTCTTGATCCACACCTGGTTGAGCAGGAACGAACCGGGGAAGCCCTGACCGATGGCGACCACGTTGTTGGATCCATCCGGGATGGTGGTGTCCGCGATGCCCTGCACTGCGGGGGAGTGGGGGATGGCCCACAGCGACCACCAGTACGGGATGGTCAAGCACTCCGAAGCCATGTAGCGGTTCATGTCCTCGGCGATCGTCTTGCGCTTGGCGGCGTCGGTCTCGGCGCGGTTGGCGTCGAGGAACGCATCCAACTTGGGGTCGTAGATGCGCCCGAAGTTGAGCTGGATGGGTGCCTTGGTGTCGGCCGGCGTGTGCCACCAGAAGTAGTTGTTGTCGAGGTAGCCGCCGCCGATGCGCCACAGCATCACTTGGAAGTCGGGCGAGGCGGTGACCGCGTTGGTGATGAGCGCTCCCTGCTCCATCTGGATGACATCGGACTCGATGCCCACTTCTGCCCAGGCCGCCTGGAAGATCTGGGCGATGGTGCCGTTGCCCTGATCGGTCGTCGTGCTGATCTTGATCTTGGGCACGGCCTTGCCGGTGGCCTTGTAGGCGTCGAGGAACTTCTTGGCCGCCTCCTTGTCGTACTTGGGCAGACCGTTGTCGGCGAGATAGCCCGGTTGCGTGGGGCTGAACACGCCGTTGGCCACCTTGGTCACACCCGATTGCACGGCGTCGTTGACCTCGTCGCGCGGCGTGGCAGCCACCAACGCGCACCGCAGGTTCTTGTCGGTGAACGCTCCGTCGAGGGCCGTGAAGTTGAACTGCGCGAATGCCGTCTCGCCGAGTTGATCGGCCTCGATCATCGGGAAGTCCTTGGATTGCTCACGGAACTTCTTGATCTCATCGCCAGAGCTGAGGTTGATGGCGTCCACGTCGCCCTTGCGCATCGCCGAGGCCCGGCTGGTGCCGTCGGGGATGACTCGGAACTCGACCTCGTCGAGATAGGGCAGTTGCACCCCGTCGGCGTCCTTGCGCCAGTAGTTCGGGTTCTTCTTCACAACGAAGTTGTTGCCCGCGGCGTACGACGAGTACACGAACGGGCCGGTGCCAACCGGCTGCGATTTGGCGACCTGATCGGACTCCGCCTTGGCCAGCCACGTCGGGGACGCCACGAACCCGGCCTGACCGGTGAGGATGGTGCGATCGAAGGTGACCCATGGGGCGAGCATGTTGATCGTCACCGTGGTGTCGTCAACCTTGGTTGCATCGAGCACCTTGGCGCCGGCGGCGTCGGTGGAGAACTTCACACCCGTCATCTGGGCGCCGGTGAGGATGCCGTTGAGGTTGGCGTTCAAGTTGGCCAACACGGCGTCCGCGTTGAGCGGGGTGCCGTCGTGGAACGTGATGTTGGGTCGCACCTTGATGGTCCACGCCGTGTAGTCGGCATTGGGCGTGATGGACTCGGCGAGGTACGGGTGCGAGACCGCGTCGTTGTCGAATGCGGCCAACGGCTCCAGGACCGTGCGGATCTTGAGTTGGCACGACGAGTCGCACTGCATGGCGGCGGGCACCCACGCGCCGCCGGTCTCGGAGTCGACGCCGATCACGATCTTGCCGCCCGGTTGGGGCTTGGGCTTCTGGGCGACGGTGGTGGTGGTCTGGGCGACGCCGGCCGCGGTGGTGGCCGTGGTGGAGCCCGTGTCATTGCTGGCGGCGGTGGTGGCCGATCCGCCCGTGGTGGTGTCGCTGCTCGAATCGTCCGATCCGCCGCACGCTGCGGCGACCAAGGCGAAGGACATGACGGCGGCGCCGAACATCGCCCGACGGGTGTGGCGCGACCGACCTACTGGTGACTCAAGACAATCTGGAGACACGGCTCCTCCTTCACGTTCCCGCGGAGCTGCTCATGTGACCCCCGCCACAAGAAGTGACTGGACGGTAACCCCGCTCTCGACACAGCGTCAACAGCTTGCCCGGCGCCGCGGCGGAGCGAGGGGATGGGTCGCGGTACCTTGCGGCGATGCTCGATCAGATGCGTGTCGATCCCGGCGACCACCCCAAGCTCGCTCACCGTGACAGCGCCGACAAGCTCGGTCTGATGTCGAAGGAAGCAGCCAAACAGGAACTGATCGAGCTGACCGGACAGCTGGCTGATCTCCAGGCCCGCCTGTGGGCGGAGGACAGGCGGTCGCTCCTGGTGGTGCTCCAGGCCCTCGACGCCGCCGGCAAGGACGGGACCATCCGTCAGGTGTTCACCGGGGTGAATCCCCAGGGATGCACCGTGACATCGTTCAAGGCGCCCAGCAGCGATGAGCTCGATCACGACTACCTGTGGCGGGTGCATCAGGTGTGCCCTCGACGCGGGGAGATCGGGATCTTCAACCGGTCCCACTACGAAGACGTCCTGGCCGTCCGGGTGATGGGGCTCGTCCCGGAGGAGCGGTGGCGCAAGCGGTTCGCCCACATCCGGGCCTTCGAGCAGCTCCTGGCCGACGAGGGCACGGCGATCATCAAGATCCATCTGCAGATCTCCTTCGACGAGCAGGCCGAGCGCATGCGCGATCGCCTGGCCGACCCCCGCAAGAACTGGAAGTTCCGGGTGGCTGACCTCGAGGTGCGCAAGCAGTGGGATCAGTACCAGGAGGCCTATGAGGAGGCCATCGCCGAGACCTCGACCGAGGATGCTCCGTGGTACGTGGTCCCCGCTGATCGTCGTTGGGTGCGCAACGTGGCGGTGAGCCGAATCCTGGTGAGCACCCTGGAGAAGATGGCCCCCGAGTACCCGCCGGCCGAGCCCGGATTGGAGTCGGTCACCATCGACTGACGCCAGCGCACGGGCCAGTTACCTTCACGCCTCCGGCAGCTGTCCTTCTCGGCGTCGGAGCGGTTCATCGCCTGTCCGACGTGCCGATAGGGGAGGGTGGAGAACCAGGTCGGGCGAGGTGAACGGCGGCGGAGTGTCGCCTTACCGGTCTCTTTGCGCGTCCTGCTCCCGCTGACGGTGGCGTTGCTGCTGGCGCTCGCGTTGACCATCGTCCAACTGCGGAGCGAGGGCGATGCTGTGGTGCGCGAAGCGACCGCCGAGCACGCCGAGGATCTCGTGGGAGTGGTGGCGCTGGCCATCGCGGATCGTCCAGCGGTCGAAGCCGAGCACGTTCGCAGCAGCGTCGAGAGCCGCGACGACACGGTGCACACCGTCGAGGTCGTTCCGATCGCCGGGCTCGGCACCTTGGCCGAGCGCAGGCATTGGACCGACGGCCGACTGGTCGTCGAGCGAGATGTGGCGGCTGCCGATGGCGGGTTCCGCACCGTCCGCCTCACGATGGAGCCGTCGCGGTCGGCCGATCGAATGGGGCAGCTGGGTAGCCCGACAGCCGACGCAGCGATCTTCGCCTTCGCCATCATCGCCATCGCTGTGCTGGTGATCTTGGAACGAGTCGTCATCGGACCGCTGAGCGTCTTGACCCAAGCGGTGCGATCGCGCACGAGCGACTCACCTCGGCCAATCGAGTCGCGTCGACGCGACGAGATCGGCGGGCTGTCGCGCACTCTGGCCGACACGTTCGCGCAGCTCGACAAGCGCGAGACCGCGCTGCGTCAGGTGCAGGAGCTCCTCAGTCATCAGGCCATGCATGATTCGTTGACAGGGCTCGCCAACCGTCGACTCGTCATCGAACGTCTCGGCGACGCCATCGACACCGCGGAACGCACCGGTGCCGGTGTATCGGTGTTGTTCATCGACCTCGATCGGTTCAAGGTGGTCAACGACGCGCTCGGCCACGCCAGTGGCGACAACCTGTTGCGCCTCGTGGCGTTGCGGTTGGAGCGTTGCGCGAAGCGGTGCGCCGTGGTGGGCCGCTTGGCCGGCGACGAGTTCGTTGTGGTGCTCATCGACGACAAGCCGGCGGAGGCGGGCCTCGCACTCGGCGATGCGATCATCGAGTCGATCTCGAGCCCGTTCACGATCGCTGGACCGATGGTGTTCGTGTCCGCCAGCGTCGGTGTCGCAGTGGCGGGCCCGGGGGATGACCCCAGCGATCTGTTGCGCAACGCCGACGTTGCGATGTATCGAGCCAAGGCAGCCGGTCCCGGCCACTGCCTGTTGTTCGACGGGCGCATGCAGGAGATGGTCGATCGTCGCCACGCGCTGGAGAACGCGTTGCGCGCCGCCATCGCCAACCGTGAGTTCATCGTCGAGTACCAGCCGGTCATCAACGTCAGCGGCCTCATCAACGGCTTCGAGGCACTCGTGCGCTGGGATCGCCCCGGACACGGCGTGCTGCCACCGGCCGCGTTCATCGATGTGGCGGTGGACAGCGGCCTCATCTCCGACATCGGGTTGCAGGTGTTGGAGCGGGCGTGCGCCGATCTCGCGGCGTGGCGAGAACGCGGTCTGTCCGTGCGGGTAGCGGTGAACGTCAGCGGTCATCAACTCGGTGAGCCGAGCTTCGCCGAACAGGTTCGCTCCGCAGTGCGTCGCCATGGTCTCCCTCCCGAGGCCGTGATCTTGGAGGTCACCGAGAGCGAGTTGGTGAAGGATCTGAGCCGCGCCGTGGACGTGCTGGCCGAGCTCCGCGCCGAGGGCATCAAGGTCGCCATCGACGACTTCGGTACCGGGTATTCGTCACTGAACTATCTCCGATCGCTCCCGTGCGACATCGTGAAGATCGATCAGAGTTTCGTGCGTGGCGTCGATCGGGACTCCACCGACGCGGCCATCGTGTCGAGCGTGGTGTCGTTGGCCCGTGCCCTCGATCTCGAGGTGGTGGCCGAGGGCGTCGAGCGTCTCGAGCAGTACGACGCCGTGCGTCAGTTGGGATGCGACAAGGTGCAAGGCATGTTCATCGCTCCTCCGTTGCCGATGCGAGACGCGGAGTCGTTCGCCCTCGTGCACGGCTGAGCCCTGAGACCTCCAGAACCGGTCGCTGCGGGCTGGCCGATCAGGCGGTTCCGGCTACGGTCGGGGCATGTCAGCTGCAACCCCGCCCGAGATGGAGATCCTCGACTACGCAACGTACGGGCAGGCGGCGAATCAGCTCGCCAACATGGTCTGGGAAGACGGCTATCGACCGGACATGATCCTGGCCATCGCCCGGGGCGGATTGCTCGTGGCTGGTTCTCTGGGCTATTCGCTCGGGGTCAAGAACATCTACGTCATGAACGTCGTGTACTACACCGGTGTGAACGAGCGCCTCGACGTGCCGCTCATTCTGCCCCCCGCCCCCGATCTGGTCGACGTGAGCGACGCTCGTGTGCTCATCGCCGACGACGTGGCCGACACCGGCCACACCTTGGCAACCGTGATGAAGTTCTGCGAGGGCAAGGTCGCCGACGTGCGCAGCGCGTGCATCTACGAAAAGCCCTGGAGCATCGTCCACTGCGACTACGTGTGGAAGCGCACCGACAAGTGGATCGACTTCCCGTGGTCGACGAAGGCAGCGATCGTTCACGACGGTGATGGCCACTGAACACCAGTTCTGACGATCCCGGCCCTTCGCCGCGAGTGTCGGTGAACGCCCTGTGCACGTGGGTGCCGGCGGGGTTCATGGTGGTCGGGCTGGCGGTCATCGGGGTGTCGAGCTTCTCCGACTGGACCCGCACCGGCACCCGGTATCGCAACTCCTATGAGTTGGTGGCCGTGGCTCGGCGGCTCGAGGTCGTGCCCAACGCCGCGCTCGGTGCGCTGGCCCGCGGATGGGTGCTGGCCCCACTGTGCTCGGTCCTGGCGGTCACCGCGCTCGTGTATCGGATCCCGCGTCTGGCCGCCGTGATCGCTGGGCTGGTGTCCATCGCGACGATCGCTCTGGTCTTGGCGGTCAACTCGTCGCCCCTGCGTGCCGAAGGTGCAGTGACCGTTGCGATGGCGGGTGCCATCATGACGTTGATCGGATCTGTCTGGGCGGCGCTTGCGAGGCCCGGCAGGCCATGCGAGGAGACATGACGTGACCGAACAACTCCCACCCCCGCCACCGCCCACTCCGGCATCGCCGCTGCCAATGGGCACCCCGTCGCCACTCGGCGCGCCGTTGCCACTGGGCACGCCGGGCGCCGACGCGTTGTCGGGGACGCTTCCGCCGCCACCGCCTCCCTCCCCGGCTCCAGGATTCGGTCCCGCCCAGTCCAGCCCCGAGAGCTACGTCGTCTCCACCGAGCGTCCCCGGCGCCGTCGCACCGGCCGCATCGCGGTGGGCGCGTTCGCGGCGTTGGCCATCGGCGGGGCCGGAGCGTTCGCCGTGGTTTCTGCTTCGAGCGACTCCGACGGTGGGGCCAAGTCACCCGAGGCCGCGGTGCAGATGCTGTTCGACGCCGCCGGCCGCTCCGATCTGCTCGGCGTCATGGATGCGCTCGAACCCGCGGAGCGCCGCACGTTCAGTGAGCCGATGCAGGACGCGGTCACCGAACTGAAGCGGCTCGGCATCGTGGCCGAGGGCTTCAAGCTCAACGCCGTGCCCGGCCTCACCATGACCTTCACCAATGTCGACTATGTCGTCGAGTCGGTGGGCCAAGGGGTCAGCACCGTGATGCCGACCGCCGGCAAGGTCCGCGTCGAGGGCGATTGGTCCAAGGCGCCGCTGGGCAACTTCCTCATCAACGAGTTGCTCGACGGAGATCGTCCCGAGGGGACGGTCGACGAGACGAGCGACATCGTCGAAGACGGTGACGATCCCGCCCGCATCACCACGGTGCAGCGAGATGGTCGTTGGTACGTGAGCTTGTGGTACTCGGTGGCCGAGGCGGCGAGGCTCGACGCTGGCCTCGACGCACCTGACTTCGGCAACGGGATCGCCCCTGCTGGTGCCGACACCCCTGAAGGGGCCGTCGAGCAGATGATCGGCGCCATCAGCGATCTCGACCTCGAGCGCATGATCGCACTGATGCCCCCCGATGAGATGGCGGTGCTGTACGACTACGCACCGCTGTTCCTCGACGATGCTCAGGACGCGGCCGCTGGTATGCGCGAGTCGCTCGACATCTCGGTGAGCGGTCTGCAGATGAAGGTGACCGGATCGGGCAGCCGACGACACGTCGGTGTCGAGGCGGGCAAGGTGACCATGAAGCCCACGGACGACAGCGGCGACGGCGAGGTGACGATGGAACTGGGTGGCGGCTGCGTCACCATGTCGATGCCGACGGGTGACAGCGGACAGACCGACACGCAGAAGATGTGTCCCGAGGACGCGAACGAGCAGCTCGAAGAAGCCGGTCTGGGGGCCTTGGCCAATGCCGGTCTGACCGACGATGCAGGGTTCACGGTCGTGCAAGTCGACGGCAAGTGGTACCTCAGCCCCATGGGCACCATCACCGACGTGATGCTGGCCGGCATGAGGGCCATGGATCAGGACATGCTCACGAAGATGAAGGAGACTTTCTCCGACATGGCCTCTGGTGATCTCGGTGGCGTGTTGTCCCCGCTGGGCTCGCTCGGTGGCGAGATCGAGGGCATCGCCAGCGGTGACTCGAGCTCATCTGGGGTGTTCGGCTCCGCGGAGATGTCCGAGGATGATCTGGCCACCGATGAGATGGACAGCGAGGAGTACGACGATCCGTACGGGGCCATCTTCGACAAGTGCAGCGCCCGCTCCGTCGATGACTATGGCAAGTGCTTGCTGGATGCGGCGGAGGCCGGCGATCTCCCGATCGAGTACGTGCCGATGGACGCTCGGTTCCCGGCGTGCTTCGGGGACTACTACGAGAAGTCGTTCGACATGGACGACGCCACGTTCATCGCCGAGACCACCAAGGTGGCGGATTGTCTCAAGCCGTTCATCGAGTCCGGCGAGCTCGACCCTGACACTGTCGATCCGGTGCTGACCAAACCCGAGTGCCTCACCGGGAACCTCTACGGCGCCAATGGCGATGACTTCGACAAGCTGTGGCGAGAGTTCAGCGACTGCGCGTACGCCACCAAATGAGGGGTCGTGACGGGGGCTGACCGGGCCACGGTCGTCGCCGCACTGACCGGCATTGTCGGTCCGAGCAATGTGTTGGTCGACGACGACCTCGTGGCGGGCACCATCGTCGATTGGACCGGCCGCTTCCGTGGCTCGTGCGCGTGTGTCGTGCGTCCCGCCGACGCCGATGAGGTCGCCGCGGTGCTGTGGTGGTGCTCGGAGCACCGCGTCGCCGTCGTGACCCAAGGGGGCAACACCGGTCTGGTCGGTGGGGCAACTCCAATTGACGACCCCGTCGTGTTGTCGACTGTTCGCTTGCGTTCGATCGAACCGCTCGACGCGGTGAGCGGTCAGGTGACGGCCGGGGCCGGGGTGACCTTGGCGCAGTTGCAGGAACGGTTGGTGGGTTCCGGGTGGGAGTTCGCTGTCGATCTCGGGGCGCGCGGCTCGGCCACCGTCGGGGGCATGGCGGCCACGAACGCCGGCGGCATGCGGGTGTTGGCCCACGGGATGATGCGGCGTCAGGTGGTGGGAATCGAAGCGGTCCTCGCCAACGGTTCGATCGTCGGGTCGTTGAGTGGCCTGGTGAAGGACAACACGGGATACGACCTCGCCGGCCTGCTGTGTGGATCGGAGGGGACGTTGGCGGTCATCACCCGCGTCCGTCTGGCTCTGGTTCCGGCGGCTCCCGAACGGCTGACCGCGCTGGTCGCCGCCGAGGGGATGGATGACGCCGTGCGTTTCGCGGCGATGGTGCGTCGAGACGTGCCGACGGTGGACGCTCTCGAGTTCGTGACCGCCGAGGGTGTGGCGCTGGCTGCCGAGACGCTGGGGGTGCGGTCACCGATCACCGCTGCGGTGGTCGTGCTGGTGGAGTTGGCCGGTGCGGGCGATCTCGCCGAACCGCTGGCTGCGGTGGTGGGGGAGCGGGCGTGTGCAGTGGCGAGCGATGCCGCTGGCCGGGCTGCGCTGTGGGCGGTGCGCGAGCGTCAGGCCGAGGCCATCAACCACCTCGGCCCGCCACACAAGCTGGACGTGACGTTGCCGCTCGGCGCGATGGCTCGGTTCTGCGACGAGGTGGGCAACGTGGTCTCCTCGGTGACCGGTGATGATGCTGACGCGGTGCGGGTCCATCTGTTCGGGCATCTCGGTGATGGGAACGTGCACGTGAACGTGAGCGGTGTGCACCCCGACGCCGAGCTGGTCGATGAAACAGTGCTGCGGTTGGTGGTTGCCCACGGTGGCTCGATCAGTGCCGAGCACGGCATCGGGCGGGCCAAGCGAAAATGGTTGCATCTCCAGCGGAGCGACGCCGAGATCGCCGCTATGCGGGCGGTGAAGCACGCGCTCGATCCGGCCGGGATCATGAACCCTGGCGTGTTGCTCTGAAGTCCTCAGCGGCGGCGCCGCGCTCTGTCAATATGTCTTGACATTGGTGCGGATGATGTTGCGGTGTATCGCTGAGTGCCCTTCGATGCCGCCGATAAACATCACACCCTGTACGTACAGTTGTTCGCATGTCGTCACTGAGAACGTTGCGGGAGGTGGTCGAGTCGCTCGACCTGTCGCGTGATGTGTCCCCGTGCGCGGATGACATCATCGAGTTGTACTCAGCGATCGATCGTCTGCAGGCAAAGGCGATGTCGTTGACGGCACAGTTCGAGGCTGACGG
>JBFWVD010000033.1:0-55640 GCA_050246915.1 Acidimicrobiia bacterium
GAGGGATCGCTGTCCACCACGATCCATGCGCCGACGCGCAGTTCGCCGTCGAGTTGGCCGGCCGCCCAGCCGGCGTATCCGGTGAAGAAGCGGACCCGTTCGAGCGACGGGACCTCATCGGGCGAGCGCGTGGGATCGACCGTGCCGATGGTGCCCAAGATGGCCAAGAAGCCCTCGGCCCCCTCCGACTCGGATGGATGGGCGGTGGGGTTCGGCCCGGTCCCGCTCAATCGGGCCAGTGCGATGACCGTGTCTTCCTCGACGGGGCCACCGGCGAACAGCACCGTGGGCCACGCGGCATGGTGTGCCCATTCCGGCACCACCGCGGCGACGTTGGTGGTGGTCGGTCGGTTGATGACCAGTCCGAACGCGCCGTCGTCGTTGTGCTCGAGCATGAGCACAACGGTCCGGTCGAAGTTGGGGTCGGCCAGCGGTGGCGTGGCCACCAGCAGACGACCTTTGGTCGAGACCATGTGCACAGTGTGCCAAGCCCGCGGTGGTCAGGTGAACGTCAGCGACTCCACATCGTCGGTGACGCCCTCGATGGCGTCACGCGCCGACTCGTCATCCGATCCAGCGAGCATCCCTCGCTCGGCACTCACGCCCTCGATCTGGTTGATCACCCGATCGAGTTGATTTCGTCGCGTGGTTTGCAGTTCGGCGAACGCCTTCGCCACCGACACGAACCCGCGGTCGATCTTGTCGAGCTGGTTGGTGTAGCGGTTCCACTGGGTCTTGAATCGACTGACGAGGCCGAGGATCTGGTCGGCCTGCTGCTCGACCATGAAGTTGTCATAGGCCTGCCGGATGACACCCAACATGGCGAAGAGGGTGAGCGGTGAGCAGAACACGATGTGCTGGGCGAGCGCATCGTCGACCAACGCCGGATCGTGTTCGTGGATGTACGCGGTGACCGTCTCGTTGGGGATGAACAGGAGCACGTCGTTGAGGGCGTGCTCATCGGCGGCATAGGACCGCTTTGCCAACTCCCGCACGCGCAGACGCACGTCGGTGAGGAATTGCTTGCGATGCGCGGCTCGCTCGACGTCGGAGCTGGCGTCGAGCACCCGCAGATAGGAGCTGAGGGGGAACTTCACGTCCATGAAGAGCTTGTGCCCCTTGGGCAGCAGGAAGGTGAAGTCGGGGATGCCCGAGCGATCATCGTTGGCCGTCTGCTTGACGTAGTTGATGTGCTCGACGAAGCCGGCGAGGTGCAGCACGTCCTCGGCCATCCGCTCGCCCCATTGACCGCGGGTCTTGGTAGAGGCGAGCGCCTCGCGCAATTGCCCGGTGGTGAGGGCCAGCTCCCGCGTGGACGATGCGTGCACCGAGAGCTGTGCCCCGAGTTGGAGCATGGATTCGTGACTGGCGGCCTTGAGCCCGGCCAGCATGTCGGCCACCCGCGACAGTTCGCCGCGCAGTTCGGTCTGCACCTCGGCGAGGCGCGTCTCGACCATCTGGTCACGAATGGCAGCAGTGGCGCCCTGGGTGGCCCGAGCCTCGAGCCGGGCGATGGCTTCGTTCAGGGCGGCCTGCTGGCTGGGATGGGCCGACGAAGGTGCTCGGGATCGGGCGCGGGCAGCGATGACCAACCCGGCACCGATCCCCAGGACCAACACCACCATCAGGGCGACAGCGATCACGATCAACGACAAGGTGCTCATGACGCCATGGTGGATGGGGGGTGTGATGTTTTCTGGTGGGACCTACCGCGCGGTGGGGGTGACGGATGCCAGATCGCTGAACAGGGTGCTCCCGGAGGCTTCCAGTCGGGCCCGATGTGCGGCCAGTACCCCTTCGGTCACCGCGTCCAGCTCCCTCGTCGCACACCGTTCGTCGATGAGCGCAACGGCTCGCTCCTCAGCCTGCAGCGCGGCCAACGCAACACTGTCAGCGGGGCCGAGAGCGGCAAGTCGGGCCGAGATCTCGTCGCGTACCGCCCGGGGATCGGCGGCGTGGATGCCCTCGCGAGCCATGCACCGTGACCACGCCATCTCGGCCTCGACCACGGCCGGGTCGCGGTCCACCGCGTCGTGCAGCTCGGTGAGCTCCCCGGCGTGAACAGCCATGAACCGCTCCAACGGGCCGATCACCTTGCGCCGGGAGACGTTGAAGCAGCCTCCTGGTGGGTCCGCCGCAACGGGGCCGAACATGGCATCGAGATAGGCCTCATTGGCCACCGCGTCGAGCCCTGCCAAGTACGTCGCGTTCGGATCGTCGGACGGCACCGATGGTGCCGTGGCGACGATCGTCGAGATGCCATAGCCGTAGCGCTCTCGGAACTCATGGCTGTCGACGCCGTCACTCCCCATCGGCGGCGGGGTCGCCGGTGTGGTGGGCACGTAGTCGAATCCGGCGGATCGCATGCACATCGCCACCGCTTCGTCGATGACGATCTCGGCATTCAGCTGCATCTGTTCGAGGTTGGCCAGCGCGTCCACGAGGGACTCGCGTGCCAACGGTGCTGACTCGACGCATCCGATGAGCGACGTGAGCGATGTGAGGGCCGCGACGACCACCAGCGACCGGGCCGATGGCGCCGTCATGGGTAGAAGGCGCTGCGACCCCAATTGCGCACCGCGATGTGGAAGGTGTTGGCCGCTTGTCGGCACGCCGGCCCGACCCACGCCGACCACCCCGTGTATCGCTCGTTGCAGGAGCGCTGCAGTTCGTTCTTGAGGCGATCGTCGATCCACCGACGATGCGCCTCGTCGGCACCGAGGCCCAGACCCTTACCGAAGTTGCGGTAGCCGAAGTCGTGTTGACGACACGGATCGGAGCTGAACAACAACCCAGCGTCCCAGGTCGGACCGCTGCATCCGTCGTCGGACCAGTCGAACGGGGACGCGCCGATTGCCTTGGCCCCCATGAACGAATGGAACGGAAGATCGACCAGGTTCACCGCGCGAGATGCGGTGCTGGGATCAGCCGCGGCGCGCAACGCAGGCAGAGCGATCACGGCAGCGATGACCAACCCCAGAGCGACGAATGGGCGCCATAGGAAACGCCTGACGGGATCACAGGGGCGACCGCCCCGAACAACTTGCATCGAGCCGGGCATGAACGCTCCAACCGATCGACACGCGGCACCACATGACGCCGCTCACGGCAGAGGCCTTGCCCCGATCGAGCCCCTCGACAGTGATTGTCGAGCCTGGGCGATCACCCGCCGGCGCGGGTGACGGCGAACGTAAGCCGACGGATCCGTCGGTTCAAGTCGCGGCGACGCCACAGGCGGCCTCGGGCAGACGCCGAGTCATTCCTCGTGGAGTTTCGACCGCGAGACGAGATCTTGCTCGTCCTGCGCTTGCAGTCGCTCGACGACCACCTCGAGGGGCTCGTGGGTCAGGCCGGGGTGCGCCAGTTCTTCAGCGGCGCGTTCCCGCCTGGTCAGGACGACCTTGCGGACGAGGAGCCCCGCGATGCCGAAGCCGATGAGCACGACAACGATGGTTTGGAACGGTTCGGTGAACTCGAGCACCTGTTCCCACTGGTGAGCGAGGAGGTAGCCGGCGGTGACCAAGACCGTGTTCCACACGAGGCTGCCGATGAGGGTGAAGAGCGTGAACGCCCCGAGCGGCATGCGTCGGAAGCCAGCGGGGATGGAGATCAGTGAGCGGATGAGCGGCACGCATCGGCACACGAGCATGGCGGAACGCGATCTACGGTCGAACCAGGCCTCGGCCCGGTCGAGGTCGGACTCGCCGAAACCGACCCAGGCGCCGTAGCGGATGACGACGGCACGGAGCCGTACCGGACCCACCGCGGCCGAGAGCCCGTAGAGGATCCACGCACCGACCACGGAACCGATCGTGGCGGCGATGATCATGCCGACCACCCAGGCGTCGCCTCGTGACGCGGTGTAACCGGCGAGGCCGAGCACGACTTCGGACGGAATCGGCGGGAAGACGTTCTCGAGGGCGACGAGCATCGCGACACCCAGGTATCCGAGCCGCTCGACGATGCCGGTGGCCCAGTCGGTCAGATTCTCGAGCATGGGCAGTCGGCAATCCCGTCGGCTGTGTACCCGGTGTCTCTAGGGCAGAACGTGGAGGTGAGCGACCAGCATACGATCGCTCTCGTCGTCGCCCATGGCAGCACGTACTCAGAACGGGCTGAGCCCCATGCGACCGCGCACCGCGATCATCTCCCCGAGGTGGTTCACGCGATGGCCGATCGCCTCCCATTGGATGAACCACCACAGGGGTTTGTCCGTCCACATCCGATGCAGCCAGGGCGCCGCGTCCACCGTCACCGGTCCGTGGACCGCAAGACGGGTTGACGCGTTCGGCACCTCGTCGAGTGAGATGACGTCCAGCGATGCCAAGGCAGTGGCCACCGAGTCGTTCACTCGAGCGACGTAGTCGGTCAACGCGTCGAGATCGAGTGCCGCGGTCAGCGCTTCATCCTCTGCTTCACCCAGCCCAGCCTCGATGGGGAGCGACTCGATGCCGAGCGCTCGGCGATCGATGAGCAGGGCATGATCACCGATGACCGCGTTGATGGCGAGATCGGCGTGCAAGCACGTGTGGAACAGGAGGTGGGCGATCGAGGAACCCGAGCCGTCGACACGCTCGCGCCAGCGATGGCGCGGTACGTGAGCCACTATCGACTGATCGAACCGTTCCACGAGGCCACGGTGCTCGGCCTCGATCCATTCGATGAGGTTCACGACGGGTTCTCCGAGAGATCGCAGTGGATCAGGGGCGGATCCACTCCACGAGATGCCCGACAGAGGGATCCAGATCCGCCGCCCATTGCACCACAGCCGGACGATCGGTGAGGACCACGACCGGCCGCAACGTGGCGGCGCGTGACAACAGGGAGAGCGCCGCGCCGTCGTCGCGGTGCAGCGATTGGGTGGAACCGTGATCGATGACCAGTGGTGCGATCGCCATGATCGGATCGGTGGCGTGACGCACGCCCAGTTCTCGCTGCAGCGCGTCGCTGCGGTCGAGCAGTTCCTGCTCGACCAGGCGCGCCCGTTCGAACTCGCCCGTGGCTTCGACGAGGGCGCGCTGCGCATCGGTGAGCGCGCTGACCGCCTGGTCCCACCGCTCGGTGCACGGTCCCTCGGGTAGCCCACCGTCGCGAGCATCGACCACGACCGAGCCGGACAACACGGGACGGACGTGTTCGATGGCGCCGAGGGCTGCCAGCGCCAAGCTGCGCGTGCCGTGGGATTGGAGCTCCATGACCACCTCGGCGGCGGCGTCGCGGTGTCGTGCACAGCGCTCGACCAGCTGTGCTGCATCGTGGCGCTCGCTACGGGCCCGAGCGATGGCCGCTTCGATCCCGTCGAGGTCGAGCTCCATCGCGTGATGGGCATCGACAGAGAGGAACTCGACCCGCCCACCGCGCATCACCTCGCCCGTGAGCGAAGAAGGTTGGCCGCTGAGGAACTGCCGCCACGCTCGCAGGAACTCAGCGCGTGCCTCCGCATCAATGGCGACAACGGTCAGACGTTGGTGTAGGTCTATTCGGCCGGAGCAGGCTCCAGCCAGGGACAACGAAGTCCAGGTATTCACAGCACGCCCCTGTGCAGATTCAGTTCCGAGCCGGTTGACCCGTCGCAACATCCATCGGCCCGATGCCGTCCCCCTCTTGAGGCCTTGCCCGGTCTCAGCCCTACGATGAGTCGGTAGACCTACGACCATCCACCGACCTCATTGGTTCATGATGCTGCTCTCCCGACGGCCCGCGTGAAATAATCACCTCATGGCTCAAGGCAAGAAGCGCGGACCGAAGCAAGTGACCGAGGCCCACAAGGCCGCAATGCAAGCCGGGCGTCAAGAATCAAAGGCGGTGCGCGACTATCTCGAGGCTCTTGAAGCCCATCGACCCAAACGCGGTCGCAAGCGCACGACCGAGTCGGTCAACAAGCGACTGGCCGCTGTCGAGCAGGAGATCGAAGAAGCCGACCCGCTGTCCCGGTTGAATCTGGTACAGGAGCGGATGGATCTCATCGCCGAACTGGAGTCGCTCGAGGCGGGTGACAACCTGGCCGAATTGGAAGCGGCGTTCATCTCTGCAGCCGCGGCCTATAGCGAGCGTCGTGGTATCAGCTATTCAGCATGGCGCGAAGTCGGGGTCGACGCCGCAGTGCTCAAGCAGGCCGGCATCAGCCGCGCCGCCTCCTGAACGACCCTGTCACCTGAAGACCCTGGCGCCTCCTCGACCCTCTCCGGGGCGTAGATCCGCAGGTCAGACCGCTGTGGTTGCTGGCGTGCCCGTGGCCGCCGGCACGGCGGCCAGCAGCGATCGCATGATGACTGCGCCGTCGGTGCTACCGAGTAGTGGGTGACATGCCCGCTCGGGATGGGGCATCAAACCGACGACGTTCCGCGCTTGGTTGCACACACCGGCGATGTCATCGAGCGATCCGTTGGGATTGTCGAGATAGCGGAACACCACACGGTCCTCATCGCGCAACTGGTCGCGGGTCCGGCGATCACAGGTGTAGTTCCCCTCGAAGTGATTGATGGGAAGTTGCAACACCTGATGCAACGTCGCCTCATTCGTGCACGAGGTCGTCGTGGTCTCGACCCGAATGGCGGTGGTGCTGCAGCGGAACTTCAGCCCGGCATTCTTCTGCAGCGCACCGGGGAGCAGACCCGCTTCACACAGCACCTGGAAGCCATTGCAGATTCCCAACACGGGGCCACCGTCGCGTGCGAACGCTTCGATGGCGGTCATGATCGGGGAGAAGCGAGCGATGGCCCCGGTGCGCAGATAGTCGCCGTGAGCGAACCCGCCGGGCAGCACCAAACCATCGATGTTGGACGCGATCGTGGTGTCTCCGTGCCACACGATCTCCGCGCTGCCGCCGAGATCACGCACGACCTCGATCACGTCGAGCTCGCAGTTGGTCCCCGGGAAGAGCACCACTCCGATGCGGGCACTGCTGCTCATGCCGGCCTCACCGAGATCGCAGCATCCTCGATCACGGGGTTTGTCAAGAATCGTTGACAGAGGTCGTCGACGGTGGCGACGGCTGATGCTTCGTCGACGGCCTCGATGGCGAAGCGGATGGCCTTGCCGACCCGCACTGCGCTCACCCCGGTGACACCGAGCATCGGGATCGACCGCTCGATGGTGGCGCCCTGAGGATCGGCAACACCACTACGAGGACTCACTTCCACCATCACGTCGAACTTCATCACGTCATCATGCCCCAACTCGCGGGTTTCGCCCCGCTGATCAGCCGGGCCAATCGGACAAGGAACGACCAGTGATCCGCTCATAGGCCTCGACATATCGAGCCCGTGTGGCAGTGATCACATCATCGGGCAGTGCCGGTGGCGGCGGCTGCTTGTTCCAACCGGTGCGTTCCAGCCAATCGCGCAGTGGCTGCTTGTCGTAGCTCGGGGGCGTCGATCCGGGGCGCCACGCGTCGGCAGGCCAAAAGCGCGACGAGTCGGGGGTGAGCACTTCGTCGGCCAGCACGAGCCGCCCGTCGATCGTTCCCAGTTCGAACTTGGTGTCGGCCACGACGATCCCATGCTCGGCGGCGTGCCGCGCGCCCTGGGCATAGAGCGCCAACGAGATGCGGCGGGCCTCGGCGGCCACCTCCGCGCCGACCAGCTCGACGGCACGTTCATAGCTGATGTTCTCGTCGTGGATGCCGACGGCCGCCTTGGTGGACGGAGTGAAGATGGGCTCGGGTAGCCGATCGCTCTCGCGCAGACCGGCCGGCATCACCTCACCGTGCACCGTGCCCGATGCTCGGTATTCCTTCCACGCCGAACCCGACAGATACCCGCGCACAATGCACTCGATGGGCAACATCTCTGCTCGTCGCACGATCATGGTGCGCCCGTGCCAGAAGCTCGGCGCGCCGACGAGATCGCCGGCATCGGTGGACAGCAGATGGTTGTCGACCACGTCGGCCAGCAACTCGAACCAGAACGCGCTGATGGCGGTGAGGACCCGGCCCTTGTCGGGCACCGGTTCGGCCATGACCACATCGAACGCGCTCATGCGATCGGACGCCACCAGCACCAGGCGGTCGGACCCGTACGAGTAGATGTCGCGGACCTTGCCCCGCGCGATCAGTTCCAACCCGGCCGGCACCCCACCATGGGCCACCTCGCTCATCCGAGGACCTCGAGCGCGTCGAACACCGCTCCGGTGTTGCGCAGGGCGCGCTCCAGCGAGAACGCGTCGTCGAGCACCGACGCATCGGCGGTGCACTCCGGGTCGCTCTCGAGCAGGCCACGGAAGGGGACCTCCTCGGACCATGCCCGCATCGCGTTGCGCTGCACGATGCGATAGGCGTCATCACGGGTCATGCCGGATGCGACCAACGCCAGGAGGACCGGTTGGGAGAACACCAGCCCGAAACTGGCGTCGAGGTTGCGCTGCATACGGGCGGGATCGACCCGCCAGTTCGACGCCAGCGATGCCATCTTGCGCAGCACGTAGCAGGCCAACAGCGCCGAGTCGGGGAGGATCACCCGTTCCACCGAGGAGTGCGAGATGTCCCGCTCGTGCCACAAGGCCACGTCCTCGAGCCCGGCCGAGAGGTTGCCGCGCAAGATGCGGGCCAGGCCCGAGAGGCGCTCGGCGGTGATCGGGTTGCGCTTGTGGGGCATGGCCGAAGAACCCTTCTGCCCGGCCTTGAACCCCTCCTCCACCTCCCGCACCTCGGTTCGCTGCAGATGACGCAGTTCGGTCGAGTACATCTCGACGCTGGCCCCCACCGAGGCGCAGGCGTAGAGGAACTGAGCATGACGATCCCGGGAGATGACCTGGGTGGCCGGGACCGCCTGCAGACCGAGCGCGGCGCACACGTGGGCTTCGACCGAGGGATCGATGTTGGAGTACGTGCCCACGGCGCCGGAGAGCTTGCCCACGGCGATCGCCTCGCGGGCAGCGACCAGGCGCTGGCGATCACGGTCCGATTGCAGTGCCCACAGCGCCACCTTGGCGCCGAACGTGGTGGGCTCGGCGTGGATACCGTGTGTGCGGCCCACCATGGCCGTGTCTCGGTAACGCAAGGCCTGTTCCTTGAACACAGCGGTGAGTGCCGTGGCATCGGCGATGAGCAGATCGCAGGCGGCGGTGAGCGTGGCGCACAGCGCCGTGTCGACCACATCGGAGCTGGTCAGGCCGTAGTGGATCCACTTCCCGGCCGGGGCGCCGATGGCGGCCTGGGTCACGTCGACGAAGGCGGCGACGTCGTGATCGGTGATCTTCTCCCGGTCGTTGACCGCCTGCACGAACGCGGCGTCGACCACCGGGGCCCGGTCTCGACAGGCCCTGGCCTCGTCGGCAGGCACGACGCCGAGGGCCGACCAGGCTTCGGTGGCCAACAGTTCGACCTCCATCCACTTGGCCATCCGGGCCTCATCGCTGAAGAGCCCAGCCATGTCCGGTTGTGAATAACGAGTGATCAAGCCACACCTCCGAGTTGCCGAACACTACGAAGTTCCTACCGGCCGCCGCACGGAAGAGGCGATCCATGCAGTGCAGCAAGCACCCATTCGACCGAGCATCTGATGTCTGTTCCCACTGTGGGCAGGTCTTTTGCCGAGCGTGTCTCGTGTACCCGCGCGGCGAGCGAAGACTCGGTCTGTGCGTGCAGTGCACCATCGCCCGCTCCGGCATTCGCACGCGCGGGTCGCAGGCCAAGCCGCTCAAGCCGCGGATCGTGAAGAACCGACGCAAGGAATTGCGCGAGGCGCTGCGCAACGCCCCGAACACCAAGATCTCCTTCATCGAGTTGAGCGAGATCCCGTTCGTACCCGAAGAGGAGATCCTCCAGGGAGGCAAGGGACGGGCCGAGCAGAAGATCGACTGGTGCGCCTGACCTGATCAGCGGCCGGCGGCGATGTCGTGACGCACGACCATGCCCGGCCAGTTGATCTGCGCGACGCCGGCATAGGCCCGATCGCGAGCGGCGGCGATGGTCGATCCTGTTCCGGTGACCGTGAGGACGCGCCCGCCTGCGGTGACGAGCGAACCATCAGGTGAACGACCGACCCCGGCGCAATACACCGTCACGCCGTCGATGGCGCCGGCCGCCTCGATCCCGCTGATCGCGTCGCCGTATCGGGGCGATGTGGGATAGCCCTCGCTGGCGCACACCACGGTGACCGCGGCATCGCTCGACACCTGCGGATCGGTGCGCAGTGCACCGGAGGCCGCCTCGGCCAGCAAGCCGGCCACATCACCGAGCAGGCGTGGCAACACCACTTGCGTCTCAGGGTCACCGAAGCGGGCGTTGTACTCGAGGACCTTGGGGCCGTTGGGTGTCAGCATCAATCCGGCGTACAGCACGCCGCGGTAGTCGATCCCGCGACGGCGCAGTTCGGCCAAGGTCGGCTCCACGCAGTTGGCCACCACCGCGTCAACCAAACGTGCATCGACGAACGGCAATGGGGAGTAGGCGCCCATGCCGCCGGTGTTGGGGCCGAGGTCGCCATCACCCACCCGCTTGAAGTCCTGCGCGGCGGGCAGCGCCACGATGCGATGCCCATCGGTGAGGCAGAGCAGGCTCACCTCCGGGCCGCTCATGCCTTCCTCGATCACCACGGTGCGTCCGGCCGCGCCGAACGCGCTCCCGCTCAGCTTGTCGCGCACATCGGACTCGGCCTCGGCCAGATCGGTGGTGACGAGCACCCCCTTGCCGGCCGCGAGGCCGTCGGTCTTCACCACATAGAGCCCGTCGAGGGTGCGCAGGAACGCGACGGCCGAGTCGGCATCGGTGAACGTCCCGTGCGCGGCGGTGGGAACGCCGGCATCGACGAGCAGCTGCTTCATCCACGCCTTGGAGCCCTCGAGCTGCGCGCCGTCGGCACCAGGTCCGAACACCAACGCGCCGCGGGCACGGAGGCGGTCGGCGAGGCCGTCGACCAGTGGCTGCTCGGGTCCGATGACGAACAGATCGGCCTCCAGCTCCTCGGGCGGGGTGGGGACCGACCCGGGGATGCCCGGATTGCCAGGCGTCACGAAGACCTCGGCCGTGCGCGACAGCGCGTGGGCGAGCGCGTGCTCGCGGCCACCGGAGCCGACGACGACCGCTCTCATGTCGCGCTCACGGTGCGCTGGCCTGCCGACCGATGCTCACGAAGTGAAGTGGACGAACTGCTCGCGGCCCGGCCCGGTCCCGACGAACCCGATGGGCACGCCGATCTGCGACTGCAGGAACGACAGGTACTCACGAGCAGCGGTGGGGAGCTCGTGGAGCTCGGTGCACTTGGTGAGATCGGTCTTCCAGCCGGGGAAGGTCTCGTAGATGGCCTTGGCCTTGTGCAGATCGCTCTGGTGATACGGCAGCTGCGTGACGCGCTTGCCGTCGATCTCGTACGCCACGCACACCTTCACCTCATCGAAGGTGTCCATCACGTCGAGCTTGGTGATCGAGACCTCGCTGAGCGAGTTGAGCCGCACCGCGTGGCGGAGCATGACGGCATCGAACCAGCCGGTGCGGCGACGGCGGCCGGTGTTCGTGCCGTACTCGTGGCCGATGTCGACCAGCGCGTCGCCGACCTCGTCGAACAGCTCCGAGGGGAACGGACCGGCACCGACACGGGTGCAATAGGCCTTGGCGATGCCGATGACCCGATCGATGTGACGAGGTCCAACGCCCGCTCCGGTGCAGGCGCCACCGGCCACCGGGTTGGAACTGGTGACGAACGGATAGGTGCCGTGGTCGAGGTCGAGGAAGGTGGCCTGCGCGCCTTCGAAGAGCACGTTCTGTCCGGCCTCGAGCGCGTCGTGCACCAGGTTCACCGTGTCGGCGATATAGGGCGCAACACGCGGCGCGATCTCGTCGAGATAGCGCTCGCGGATGGCGGACTCGACGAGCGGCAGACGGTTGTAGACGCGGGTGAGGATCGAGTTCTTCTCCTTGAGCGCCACCGAGAGCTTCTCGGAGAAGATCTTCGGGTCGAGGAGGTCCTGCACGCGCAGCCCGCTGCGCAGCGCCTTGTCGGCGTACGCCGGGCCGATGCCCCGACGGGTGGTGCCCAGCTTTTTGCGGCCGAGGCGACGCTCGGTGACGGCGTCGATCTCGGCGTGGTACGGGAGGATGAGATGTGCGTTGCCCGACACCTTCAACCGGCTGCAATCGACGCCCTTGAGCGTGAGGCGGTCGATCTCGGCCAGGAGCACGACCGGGTCGACGACCACGCCGTTGCCGATGACCGGGATGATGTGGTCGTAGAGGACGCCTGAGGGGATGAGCTGCAGGGCGAAGCTCTCACCGTTGACGACAATGGTGTGACCAGCGTTGTGGCCACCTTGGTAGCGGACCACCATCGCCATCTCTTTGGCGAGGAGGTCGGTGAGCTTGCCCTTGCCTTCGTCACCCCACTGGGTGCCGACGACGATCGTTGCTGGCACGAGTCGAATCTCCCTGGCTCTTGAACGCGCCATCGTAGGCGCGGCCAGGGGTTCCAACCCGATCCGGTTCGGGAGGCCAGCGCGGCGACACAGCGACGCCGGCCTCCCGAGCGAGCAGGCTCCGGTCAGCCCACGACGATGGTGAGCGGGGCGCTGCAGGTCTCGAGCAACGCACCCGAAGCATCGATCGGTGCGCCAGGCAACAGCGCGGTGCGGGTACCGGTGAACGTGAGCGCATAGGTGCCTCGCGGCAGCGACGAGTTGACCTCGACGGTGGTGATCGAGCTCGCGGTACCCAGCTCGCTGCGATTACCTCCGAAGCTCACCACGTTCTGGCCAGTGCCATCGACCAGCGTGCGGAACATCCAATAGCCACCGGTGTTGCCCGACATGACGAGCACTTCCTTGACGCGGCCACCCGAGCCCTTGCCGAGGCTCACGCTCAGGTTGGTGCCGTTGTTGCACGCCGCCACGGCCGAAGCACCGACCTTGATGACACCCGCTGTCGTGGTGGTTCCGCCACCGCCGCCACCGGTACCGCCACCACCACCGCCTCCGGAACCACCCTTCGCTTGGCCGACGGTGGGAAGGGCAAGGCACGTGGCTGCGATGACCGTCGCGGCGAGCGCAGCGCGACGGCGGGACGACATGGATGACGACATGGGGGCTCCTCGATGAGATCGGAACGAACCCCGTGATGATCGGGACATGCGGGTCCCGACCGATATCGGACCATGGTCGTAGGACCAGCGGGCGCCGCAGCGACCTACCAGGAGGTCGGGAGCGGGCGGCCCTCGTCGTAGCCGGCCGAGCCTTGCAGCCCGACGACGGCCTGCGCATGGAACTCCTCGACCGTGCGGGCCCCGGCATAGGTGCATGCGCTGCGGACCCCGGCCACGATCTGGTCGATGATGTCCTCGACGCCGGCGCGTTCGGGATCGAGGTACATCCGCGAGGTCGAGATGCCCTCTTGGAACAGCTCCTTGCGAGCGCGGTCGAAGGCCGACTCGTGCTGGGTTCGACCACGCACGGCGCGGTGCGAGGCCATGCCGTAGTTCTCCTTGTACAAGCGCCCATCCGCGCTGCGCTGCACGTCGGCCGCACTCTCGTAGGTGCCGGCGAACCACGAGCCGATCATCACGCTGGCCGCGCCCGCCGCCAGGGCCAGGGCCACATCACGTGGATGGCGCGTCCCACCATCGGCCCAGATGTTCTTGCCCATCGAACGGGCCGCCTCAGCGCACTCCAGCACCGCCGAGAACTGCGGGCGGCCGACACCCGTCATCATGCGCGTGGTGCACATGGCCCCGGGTCCGACGCCCACCTTCACCACATCGGCACCCGCCCGCAGCAGATCGCGCGTTCCCGACGCGGTCACCACGTTCCCGGCCACGATGATCGTGTCGGGCACCACCTTGCGCACCTTGACGATGGCTTCGAGCATCTTGGTCTGATGCCCGTGGGCGGTGTCGATCACGATCACATCAGCACCGGCGGCCACCAGATGCTTGGCCTTCGCGGCCGGATCACCGTTGATGCCCACCGCGGCCGCGCACATCAAACGACCAGAGGCATCCACTGCCGGGCGGTACAACGCAGACCGCAACGCACCCTTGCGGGTGATGGCCCCGACCAGTCGCCCGTCATCGTCCACCACCGGAGCCGCGCTCACGCGTTGCACGCCGAGTTGATCGAAGATCTGCTCCAGCGACGACACCGACGCGACGGTGAACACGTCCGAACTCATCACGGTGCGCAGCTGCGCGAACCGGTCCTGACCGATGCCGTCTCGCTCGGTGAAGATGCCCACCGGACGCCGATCGGCGTCGACGACGATGACCGCGCCGTGCACCCGCTTGTTGATGAGGGCGAGCGCCTCGCCCACGGTGTCGGTGGGCGCCAGCGTCACCGGCGTGTCGAAGATGAGATGGCGGGACTTCACATAGCCGATCACGTTCGACAGCACGTCGAGCGGGATGTCCTGGGGGAACACGGTGATGGCTCCGCGGCGAGCCGTTGTCTCGGCCATGCGCCGGCCGGCCACCGCCGTCATGTTGGCCACCGCGATGGGGAGCGTGGTGCCCACCTGGTCGGGCGTGGTCAGGTCCACATCGAGCCGCGAGGCGACCTCGCTCATCGACGGCACGAGGAACACGTCGTTGTAGGTGAGCTCGTGGCTCGGGGAGACGTCGTTCAAGAACTTCACGAGGGTGCGACGCTACCGCAGCGGACCGGATCGTTCCCCAGAACACTTGCGAAAACGAGAAGTCGGTCGGCCTCGGCACGCCCGTTGACCGACCGACTCGTTGGGGGCCGGTGCTGTTGCGCCCGTTCACCCGGTGACGCCGTCAGAGAACCATCAGCTCGATGGGGTGCCTAGAGGGTTTCCCCCCAGGCACGTGTCCGTCGCGCGTCGACGTCGAGGTCGGCCAGGTCACCTCACCGGCCAGGTCTCCTCAGATGATGAAGTCGTCCTCGGTGACCCACACACCGTTGGCGTCGAGTCGCGGATCACGTGTGTCGACATGACCGGTCACCGCCGACTCGAGTTCGTCCACTCGCCGCAGGAGCGAACTGAGGCTGGCGCCGACGAGGTCGGGCAACAGTGCATCCTCGACATCGGGCGCGGTGTGAGGGGTACGCGGTTTGCTGCGGGCGATGACCTGACCGGGCACGCCGACCACCACCGAGTTGGGCGGCACCTCACGCACCACGACGGCGTTGGCGCCCACCTTGGAATCGTTGCCCACATGGAACGGTCCGAGGATCTTGGCCCCGGCGCCGATGGTGACGCGATCGCCGATGGTCGGGTGACGCTTGCCGTGTTCGAGGCTCGTGCCGCCGAGGGTGACCCCGTGGTACATCATCACGTCCTCGCCGATCTCGGCGGTTTCACCGATGACCACACCCATGCCGTGGTCGATGAACAACCCCGGCCCGATGGTGGCGCCCGGATGGATCTCGATCCCGGTGAGGATCCGGGTCACCTGCGACAGGGCCCTCCCAACGAAGCGGCAGTTGTGCGTCCACAGCCAGTGCGCGACCCGATGGCTCCACAGCGCGTGCAGCCCCGGATACAGAAGAGCAACTTCGATTGACGAGCGTGCCGCTGGGTCGCGCTCGCGTGCCGCGCGCAGATCGCGACGGAAGTTGCCCACGTCAATCCACGAGGTCGGCGAACAGCGCAGTACTGAGATAGCGCTCGCCGAACGACGGGATGATCACCATGATCAGCTTGCCGGCGTTCTCCGGCCGCTTCGCCACCTCGATCGCAGCCCACGTGGCGGCTCCCGACGAGATACCCACCAGGAGTCCTTCTTCACGCGCCATCGCCCGAGCCACCGAGAACGCATCCTCGTTGGCCACCTTGATGACCTCGTTGTAGATGGTGGTGTCCAAGTTGCCCGGGACGAAGCCAGCGCCGATGCCCTGGATGGGATGCGGCCCCTTCACACCACCGGACAGGATCGGCGACGCCGCCGGTTCCACCGCGATGATCTGCACCGACGGCTTGCGCTCCTTGAGCACCTGGCCCACTCCGGTGATGGTGCCACCGGTGCCCACACCACCGACGACGATGTCGATCTTGCCGTCGGTGTCGCGCCAGATCTCCTCGGCGGTGGTGACCCGATGGATGGCGGGGTTGGCCGGGTTGTCGAACTGCTGGGGCATGAAGTACTTGGGGTCGCTCTTGGCCAGTTCCTCGGCCTTGGCGATGGCGCCGGCCATGCCCTCGGGCCCGGGGGTGAGCACCAGCTCCGCGCCATAGGCCCGCAGCAGCATGCGCCGCTCCTTGCTCATGGTCTCGGGCATGGTGAGCACGATCTTGTAGCCACGGGCCGCCGCCACCATGGCCAGCGCGATGCCGGTGTTGCCGCTGGTGGGCTCCACGATGACCGTGTCGGGCCCGATGAGGCCGTCGCGCTCGGCGGCATCGATCATGGCCACGCCGATGCGGTCCTTGACGCTGTGGGCCGGGTTGTAGAACTCGAGCTTGGCCACCACATCGCCGACGGCACCGCTGGTGACCCGACGCAGGCGAACGAGCGGCGTGTTCCCCACGAGTTCGGTGACATTCTCGGCGATGCGCATCGTTGCGCTCCTTGATCGATCGGTGTGTGACCGAGCGAGCATATGCCGACAATCCCGATCAGAGAAGTGGGGCATCGCCCCTTTGTCTGCACCGCTCGAATCAGAGACATCCCTCGACATCGCGTGAGCCATCATGCGGACCATGTCCGAGCTCACGCCCAGTCCGCATCCTCTCGACAACGCGGTCTGGGCAGCGCTGACGACGGTCCATGCCTCCGCTGCCGAAGCGAGTGGCGGCGCCCGGCGCTATCGCTCGGACGTTTCTCCGTTCGGAGCGGTGGACCAGTTCACTCCGACCGTGTGGGATGACATCGCACCACTGTGCCGTCCGGGTGATCCGGTGGTGTTGTTCCGCCCGGGCATCCCCGACCCGCCACCGGGCTGGGCAGCTGTGCGTCGGGGACAAGGGCATCAGATGCTCCTCACCGACCCCGACCGACTCGCCGACTTCGCCGGCCTTGCGCTCACCGTGCTCGACGAGAGCCATGTGCAAGAAATGTTGACGCTCGTTGCCTTGACCGAACCCGGCCCGTTCAAACCCCGCACGATCGACCTCGGTCGCTACGTCGGCGTCATCGAGGACGGGGCGCTCGTGGCCATGGCCGGGGAGCGGTTCGCTCTCCCGGGTTTCCGTGAGATCTCCGCCGTGTGCACGCATCCCTCGACGCGGGGCAGGGGCCTGGCCGCCGCCCTCACCAGCGCCGTGGCCGCAGCGATGCTGGAGCGGGGTGAGCAACCGTTCTTGCACGTGGCCGCGCACAACGACGACGCACGACGGATCTACGAGCGCCTCGGCTTCAGCACCCGGACCATGGTGGACCTGGTGGTCCTCGAGCACTCACCCCAGCGATGAGTGGGGTGTGAGGGACGCCGCCCGGCGCCCCTCACACCCATGGTGCTTCCGTGCACTCCACATCGCTGACCCACGCGGGGCACAGACCTGGAGCGGGTTCCCTCCGGCAGCATCGATTGGGGGATCCCAGGCGTCAGGCGTCAATTCATCTTGACGCCTGGGATCTCGAGCTTGCTGCGAGGCTCCCCGCCCTGGAGCCCGCAACACCCATCAAGGAACCAGGCTCGGCATGCCCGAACGAGAGGGCTTCCCCCTCTCCTTGCCGCGGGGTCGTAACCATCGGCCGCCGTCGCGTGTGTCGAGCGACGTCGGCAGCCCATCCCCAGCCCCCGGTCCGCGAAGTTGCGTCACTTCTGCACGTATGCGGTGCAGAAGTGCACCAGCTTCTCGAGCGCAGCTGATCGGGGGCGCGGGGCACTCTCCGGAGCGGGCACGATCCCGGGCGGGCACGATCCCGGGCGGGCACGGTGCAGGGGCGGGGCACCTCGCGGTACGCCAACACGTTGCCGCGGTCAACGGCCCCGAGGGCAGACGCGTGTGACTCGACAGATGTCGTCATCACCCGCACCTGGCGCCCTCGAGGCAACCAGGAGCACCCGGGCTGGGCCCTGCCGTAGCCTCAGGACCGCCCGAGTGCTCATGTGCTCACCGTAGCGAACGCTTGTTCGTCAAACAAGCCGCCCACCGCTTTGCCCAGTCATAGGGATCTGTGCACGAAAAGGTCCGTGACACGTACTTTTCCGTGCACAGAACGTCGTGCGTGCGTGAGGCCGGCGCTGACTGCACCGCAGACCGGAGACGGCGAACCGCACGACCGCCGGGCAGCCCGCACGAGGGCACGACCCGGCGGCCGGGCGCGTCAGCTGAGCAGCAGTGCTCCGTCGACCGCATCGAGCGTGAGCTGATCGCCGTCGGAGACCTTGCCCTGCAAGATCGCCGTCGACAATGGATCCACCACCTCGCGTTGGATGACCCGCTTGAGCGGCCGGGCGCCGAATGCCGGGTCGTAGCCGTGCTCAGCCAGCAGTCGCTTGGCCGCATCGGTGACGACGAAGGTGACGCGCTTGGCGGCGAGCCGTTGCTGCACCCGCTCGAGTTGGATGCCCACGATGTGCCCGAGGTCTTCGGCAACGAGGGACCGGAAGCGGATGATGTCGTCCACCCGGTTGATGAACTCCGGCTTGAAGAACGCCAGCGGATCGCCAGGCAGGTTCGACGTCATGATGAGCACCGTGTTGGTGAAGTCCACCGTGCGGCCCTGACCATCGGTGAGACGCCCATCGTCGAGCACCTGCAGCAAGATGTTGAACACGTCGGGATGGGCCTTCTCGATCTCATCGAGCAGCACCACCGCATACGGACGACGACGCACCGCTTCGGTGAGCTGTCCGCCTTCGTCGTAACCGACATATCCCGGAGGGGCTCCGACCAGCCGCGAGACGGAGTGCTTCTCCATGTACTCGCCCATGTCGATGCGCACCATGGCCCGCTCGTCGTCGAACAGGAAGTTCGCCAGCGCTCGAGCCAGTTCGGTCTTACCGACACCGGTCGGCCCGAGGAACATGAACGAACCGATGGGTCGGTTGGGATCGGCCAACCCCGCACGGCTGCGCCGGATGGCGTTGGCCACCGCGACCACTGCTTCGTCCTGACCGACGACGCGCTGGTGCAGCACGTCCTCGAGGCGCAGCAGCTTGGCCATCTCGCCTTCCATGAGACGGTTCACCGGAACGCCCGTCCACTTGGACACCACATCGGCGATGTCCTCGTCGTCGACTTCTTCCTTGAGCATGCGCTCGTTGGCCTGCAACTCGTCGAGACGCTTGGTGGCTTCGGCCTCTTGGCGCTCGAGGGCGGGGATGGTGCCGTAGCGCAGCTCAGCAGCACGCTCGAGATCGGTCTCGCGTTCGAGCTGACCGCGCTTGGCCTCCAGCTCTTCCTTCAGCGCACGGATGGCAGTGATGACCGCCTTCTCGCCAGACCAGTGCGCCGCCATCTCGGTGGACTTGGAACGCAGCTCCTCGAGCTCGGCATCGAGTGCACCGAGACGCTCTCGCGACGCGTTGTCGGTCTCCTTCGCCAGAGCGACGCGCTCGATCTCGAGCTGCGTGATGCGTCGGTCGACGACGTCGATCTCGGTCGGCTTGGAGTCGATCTCGATGCGCAGACGGCTGGCCGCTTCGTCGACGAGGTCGATGGCCTTGTCGGGCAGGAAGCGCCCCGTGAGGTAGCGATCGGACAGCACTGCGGCAGACACCAACGCCGAGTCCTTGATGCGCACACCGTGGTGCACCTCGTAGCGCTCCTTGAGGCCCCGCAAGATGGCGATGGTGTCCTCGACGGAGGGCTCACCGACGAACACCGGCTGGAACCGCCGCTCGAGCGCCGGGTCCTTCTCGATGTGCTTGCGGTACTCGTCAAGGGTGGTTGCGCCGATCATGCGCAGCTCACCGCGCGCCAGCATCGGCTTGAGCATGTTGCTGGCGTCCATCGATCCTTCAGCGGCACCGGCACCGACGACCGTGTGCATCTCGTCGATGAAGGTGATGACCTCACCGGCGGAATCGGTGATCTCCTTGAGCACGGCCTTGAGGCGCTCTTCGAACTCACCGCGGTACTTGGCGCCGGCCACCATCGAGCCGAGATCGAGTGAGATGAGGCGGCGGTTCTTCAGGCTCTCGGGCACGTCGCCATCGGCGATACGACGAGCGAGCCCCTCGACGATGGCGGTCTTACCGACGCCAGGCTCCCCGATGAGGACCGGGTTGTTCTTGGTGCGTCGCGACAACACCTGGATGGTGCGGCGGATCTCTTCGTCGCGGCCGATGACCGGATCGAGCTTGCCCTGGCGAGCGACCTCGGTGAGATCACGGCCGTACTTCTCGAGCGCCTTGTAGTTGCCCTCGGGATTCTGCGACGTGACCCGGTGCGAACCGCGCACGTTCTTCATGGCCTTGAGGAGGTCCTCGGTCTTCACCCCGAGTTGTTCGTTCATGCCGAGCACGAGGTGCTCGACCGAGAGGTACTCGTCCTTGAGGTCGACCCGGTGCTTGTCGGCGAGGTCCATGACCCGGGAGAGTTCACGGCTGACCCTCGGATCGGAACCGCCGTGGGCCTGGGGCAACTTGGCCACCTTGGCCTTGGCGTCACGGGCCACCTTGACCGGATCGAGGCCGGCCTCTTTCAGGAGATCGGGAACGATCGACTCGGGCTGATCCACCAGGACGGCCAGGAGATGGTCGACCGTCAGCTCGGGGTTGGCCGCGTTGCGGGCCGAGTCGAAGCTGGCCGCGAACGCCTCTTGGGTCTTCGTCGTCCACTGGTTGGGGTTCAGAGCCACCGTCGCTCCTCCATCTCCGGCGCAGTTGCACCGCTCGTGTTCCTACCGCTCCCCGCACCAGACCGGGCACAACATGCACCTGATGTAGTGAGGAAACTTGATGGTTACCATATCAAGTTCGCGACGCGTTCCCTCGGGTCGTCCGACCCTTTTCAGTCGCACAATTCGTGTCCGTTTTCAGGGAATGGCAGGCGTGCATTCCTGAAGCGGCCCGTTCCAGCCGACACAATGCAGATATGGAATCCGGAGCTGGCCCTGGTCGCGTCGCGCGCCCTGGCACATCTGCTCCGTACTTCCCCGCCCTCGACGGCATTCGCGCCATCGCCGTGCTGGCCGTCATCGCCTTCCACGCACAGCAGGGATGGGCCAAAGGCGGCTTCCTCGGCGTCGAGGTGTTCTTCGTCGTCAGTGGATTCCTCATCACGCGTCTGCTCGTCACCGAAGCCGAGAACACCGGCAGGGTGGACGTGAAGGGGTTCTGGATGCGCCGGGCCCGCCGGCTCCTACCGGCCCTGTTCGCCATGCTCGCCGTCGTCGCCCTGTGGATGCTGGTGCTCCATCCCGATGAGATCGGGCGGTTCCGACGGGACTTCGGTGCCGCGCTGGTGTACGTCTCGAACTGGTTCCAGATCGCCACCGACGACTCGTACTTCTCGCGCCTGGGGCGCGCCTCGCCCCTGCGACACCTGTGGTCGTTGGCGGTCGAGGAGCAGTTCTATTTGTTGTGGCCCCCGTTGCTGCTCGTGCTGGCGCTGCTGGCCAAGGGACGGCGCAAGCGCATGGCGGCGATGCTCACGGCAATGGCCTTGGCCAGCACGGCGTGGATGGCCTTCCTATACACGCCCGGCAGCGACCCGAACCGCGTCTACCTCGCCACCGACACCCGTCTCAGTGGACTGCTGGTGGGAGCAGCCTTCGGACTGGTGTGGCGACGAAGCCGCATCGGACGCCGCATCATCCGCGTGGGAATCGCTGCCGCCTCGACCCTGTCGCTGGCCGCCCTCGTGTGGTCGTTCGTGGTGTTCACGGAGACGTCAGCCTGGCTCTACCGAGGTGGCTTCTTCGCGGTGGACATGGCGACGATCGCGGTGATCGCGGCATCGACGCTCGAGAGCGGTCCACTGCGCATGCTCTTGTCGTGGTCGCCGTTGCAGGCCATCGGCCGACGGTCCTACGGGCTCTACCTCTGGCATTGGCCGGTGCTCGTACTCACCGATCCCGTCGAGGGAGACGTCGGCTTCGACGGTCCCGGCCTATGGGTGCTGCGGGCGACGTTGACCGTGGCGTTGACCGAAGGCTGCTATCGCTGGGTGGAGACCCCGTTCCGCCAGGGAGCACTCAGTCGATGGTGGCATCGCATTCGACACGGTGGCTCGCAGCGACGCCGCGCGCTGCTGCCCGCGGCCACCACCGTGTTGGCCAGCGCGCTGCTCAGCTTCGCTGTCATGGCAGAACCGGCTCGGCCCAACGACATCGTCGAGTCCATCACCCAGGGTCAGGCGTTCCTCGAGAACCTCGACAAGCAACCAACGACCACGACAACCACCACGACCACCTTGCCGCCCACGACAGCGCTGCCGGCGACCACCACCACGCTGCCGATCGACCCCGCCGCCACCGTGACCACGGTTCTGCCGGTCGTCGAGACCACGACGCTGCCACCGCCGCCACCGCCACCTCCGCCACCGTTGATCGCGGTGGGTGATTCGGTGATGCTCGGCGCGGCGCCCGCGCTGGTCGGGCACTTCGGCGATCGGATCTCCATCGATGCACGAGTGAGCCGAGGGTTCAACGAAGGCATCGAGGTGTTGCAGGCCATCAAGGATGCCGGGACCCTCACACCGGTGGTGATCGTGCACCTCGGCAACAACGGTCCCGTCACCGACAAGCAGTTCGAGAACCTCATGGCCGTGCTGGCCGACGTCCCCGACGTGGTCATCAACACGGTGCGCGTCGATCGCGGTTGGCAGGACGCGGTGAACGACACGCTGCGCAACGGTGCGGCTCGTCATCCGAACGTCACCGTGTTCGATTGGTTCGCCGCCAGCGAGGGACTGAGCGAGCTGTTCTACAAGGACAGGACCCACCTACGGCCAGCCGGTGCTGAGCACTACGCCACGTTGTTGCAGTCGCTCGTCGACACCATCACCGCGCCACCGCCCACGACGACAACCACGACCACGACGACGACGACAACGACGCTTCCGCCCACCACCACGCTTGCGCCGGCGTCGAGCGGGTTGGTGCCTCCGGATCTCACCGTGCCCATCACGGCGTCAACAACAATTGCGCCGCCGGTCGATCCCAACGCGACGACCGTTGCACCGCCGGCGCCCTGAACACCGACAACCGCCGGCCATCAACATCGCCATCACGCCAGCTCTCGGGTCATCCACTCCACGGCGAAGGTCACGAACTGTGCGGCATCGAACAGTTCCGATTGCGCTCGACCCACGAGAGCGACGCGCGCCATGCCCGTGGACAGGAAGTCGTTACAGATCTGCGCGAAGTAGTCACCGTGAGGCCAATCGGCGATGCCGACGTTGTCGTCGATCGCCTCTACCCAGGTGAGCCGAGGCCCATCGGGTCCCATCACCCGACGGCAGCGCCGCACACGGCGCTTGTGCGCCAAGGGCACCAGGTTCTCGGCGTAGTGCGTCAAGGTGACGGTGTCGATGTCGGCACCGATACGCAGGACCTTGCCGCCGAGCGTCACCAGACGCTCCAGCGGCGATCCGATCCCATAGAAGTCGTCCCACGGCACGTCACTGGTCAGCATCGGCGCGTGGGCTCCACGCGCCGCGAATCGGGCCTCGGGATGATCGCTCACGACCGTGCCGATCGTGGTCCGCATCACCTCGGCCAACACACCCACGGTCTCATCGGCGGGAGTCACCAGCGCATCGAACGGTGTGGCGTCGGCCAGCAACGCCGGGCGCTCGGCTTCGGGTCGATCGTTGACCCAGGACCAGTCGTCCTCGGCACCCGGGACCATCATGATCGTTCCCTGCGGACCCACCGCTCGATCCAACGCGTCAATCACAGTTGACGCCCCTCCCACGACGGGGCCGAGGCGTCGCAGGGACGCGTGCACCATCACCACGTCGCCACCGGCGACACCGAGCGCTGTGAGCTGGCGAACCAGCTCGTCAACCTCGATCGGATCAGCGGCGGCCACGGAAGATCTCGACCGCTTGCGACAACGGTACGAGATCGCGTCGATAGGCCCGATGCGTCTGCTCCACAGCAGCCGCCGCTTCCCGCTTGAGCTGATCGATGTGATTGCGCAGAGCTGCCACTTCGGCCTCGAGCTCGAGCACACGCTTGATGCCGGCCAGGTTCATGCCATCGGCCGACAGCTCGCTGATGCGTCGCAGCCGATCGATGTCGATGTCTGAGTATCTGCGATTGCCGCCTTGCGTCCGAGCGGGCTCCAACAGGCCCTTGCGTTCGTAGATGCGCAAGGTCTGCGGATGCACGCCGGCCAGCTCGGCGGCCACCGAGATGACGTAGACCGCCCGACGGGTTCGATCTGTCGACATGTCACACCACCTCCAGGTGGGCGCGTGGAGATTCCTTGGTGGCCGAGGCGAACGACTCGAGCGCCTTGCGTTGTGCACCCGAGAGCTTCGTGGGTACGGCGACTTCGAAGGTGACGATGAGGTCGCCCGTGCCCTTCGCGGTCTCGACACCTTTGCCCTTGACCCGTTGACGCGAGCCGTTCTGCGTACCGGCCGGGAGTCGCAGCGTGGTGCGCGTCCCGTCGAGCAACGGGATGTCGATCTCGTCTCCGAGGGCGGCCTCGGCAAAGGTGACCGGCACCTTGAGCAACAGGTTCATCCCGTCGCGCCCGAACAGCCGATGGGGCTGCACCTTGCACAGCACGATGAGATCGCCCGCCGGACCACCGTTGCGACCGGGTTGACCGCGACCTTTCAACCGGATCTTCTGTTGGTTGTCGACGCCGGGTGGGATGCGGACCTTCACCTCACGAGGACGGCGCTCGACACCGTTGCCCGAGCACGTCACACACGGCGTGTCGATGATGCGGCCCTTGCCTCCGCACGCGTAACACGTGCTCGAGAAGCTGAACGGTCCTTGGTTGTCGTCGGTGCTACCCCGCCCACCACAGATCTGGCACAGGCGTGGCGAGGTGCCCGGCCGTGCCCCTGATCCATTGCAGGTGGAGCAGGACGCTTCGCTCACCAGCGACAGCGTCGTGGTGAGGCCGTGCACGGCATCGGTGAAGCTGAGCGTGAGCTCGGCCTCGATGTCACCACCGCGTTGTGGGCCGGCACCGCCACCACCGCGCCCACGGCCACCACCGCGCCCGAACAGGTTGCCGATGAGATCACCGACGTCGAACCCGCCGAACCCGCCGGCACCGCCACCGCCGCCGGGACCGAAGCCACCGGCCATGGGGCCGAGGCGTCGCACCTCGTCGTACTCCTTGCGCTTGGTCGGGTCGCCGACGACGTCGTAGGCCGAGGAGATCTCCTTGAACTTCTCTTCGGCTGCGGCGTTGCCCGGGTTGGTATCGGGATGGAACTCGCGGGCGAGCTTTCGGTACGCCTTCGTGATCTCCTTCTCCGACGCGTCCTCGGACACACCGAGGATCTTGTAGAAGTCCTTCTCGTACCAGTCACGTTGCGCTGCCATCGCTCACCTCCTCCGCACTCGCGTCAACTGAAATTGCCAACTGGGAGCGCCAGCTGGAGCTGTCAGCCCCTGACCTTGACCATCGCTGGGCGGAGCACCTTGCCCTGCCAGCGATACCCGGTTCGTAGCACCTCGGCCACCACCGATTCGCCACCTTCGCCCGCCTCGTGCACGACAGCCTCGTGCTCACTGGGATCGAAGGGCTTCTCGGCGCAGTCCATCGCCTCGAGACCCTGCTTCTGCAAGGCTCCGATGAGCTTCGACCAGATCGGCTCGATGCCTTCGACACCGTGTGAGAACGCCGCCTCGCACGCGTCGAGGACGGGCAGCAACTCCTCGACGAGTCGGCCCGTCTTGCGGCCCACCTCATCGACGATGTCGCGCTGGGCGCGCTTTCGATAGTTCTCGAAGTCGGCCTGCAGCCGCAGCGAGATGTCCTTGAACTGATCCCGCTCGGCGAGCAATGCGGCGAGGTCGACCTCGACCGCCAGTTCTTCGGCGCTCAAACCGTCTGTGGCTGCCGCGTCGACCGTGACCTCGGCGTCTGCCGGGGACGGATCCCCGACAGACGCTCCGCCGTTGTCCGACATCACTTGTCGTCCACGATCTCGGCGTCGACGATGTCATCGTCGCCCGCTTCGCCCTGACCCGACGCCGACGAACCAGCGGCGTTCTGATCACGCGACGCCGCCTCGTACAGGCGCTGGCTGAACGCCTGCGAGGCCGCCATGAGCTTCTCGGTCGCTTCCCTGATGGCGCCGACGTCGGATCCGGAGATGGCCGACTTCAACTCACCGAGGGGACCTTCGACCGCGGCGCGCTCATCGGCGGACACCTTGTCGCCTTGATCCTTGAGCACCTTCTCCGTCTGGTACACGAGGGTGTCGGCGTTGTTGCGGACCTCGGCCTCTTCGCGCCGCTGCTTGTCTTCGGCGGCGTGCGCCTCGGCGTCTTTCACCATGCGGGCAATGTCGTCCTTGTTGAGCGTGGACTGGCCGGTGATGGTCATCGACTGTTCCTTGCTGGTGGCGCGGTCCTTGGCGAACACGTGCACGATGCCGTTGGCGTCGATGTCGAAGGTGACCTCGATCTGAGGGACGCCACGCGGTGCCGGCGGCAGATCGACCAGCTGGAACTTGCCGAGCGTCTTGTTGTACGACGCCATCTCGCGCTCGCCCTGCAGCACATGGATCTCCACCGACGGCTGCATGTCCTCCGCGGTGGTGAACACTTCCGTGCGCTTGGTGGGGATGGTGGTGTTGCGCTCGATGAGCTTGGTCATGACGCCACCCTTGGTCTCGATGCCGAGGCTGAGCGGGGTCACGTCGAGCAGGAGCACGTCCTTCACGTCACCCTTGAGCACACCGGCCTGTACCGCGGCGCCGATGGCCACGACCTCGTCGGGGTTCACCGTCTTGTTGGGCTCCTTACCGGTGAGGCTCTGCACCATCTCGGACACGGCCGGCATTCGGGTGGAGCCGCCGACCAAGATCACGTGGTCGAGCTGACCCTTGGTGAGACCGGCGTCCTTGATGGCCTGCTCGAAAGGCA
This sequence comes from Acidimicrobiia bacterium, assembly GCA_050246915.1. Taxonomy (GTDB): domain Bacteria; phylum Actinomycetota; class Acidimicrobiia; order Acidimicrobiales; family Ilumatobacteraceae; genus JBFWVD01. The sequence goes on from JBFWVD010000033.1 coordinate 26,844, forward strand.
GACGGCAACGCTCGAGCAGATCGGCGGTCATCTCCTGGAACTTGGCGCGGGTGAGGCTCTCGTCGAGATGCAACGGGCCCTCGGGCGTGGCGGTGATGAACGGCAGGTTGATCTGCGTGCTCTGCACCTGCGACAGCTCGATCTTGGCCTTCTCGGCCGCTTCCTTGAGGCGCTGGGTGGCCATGCGATCGGCGGCCAGGTCGACACCGTGGGCGCTCTTGAAGCTCTGGACCAGCCAGTCGATGATGCGCTGATCCCAGTCGTCACCGCCGAGGTGGGTGTCGCCGTGGGTGGACTTCACCTCGAACACGCCGTCGCCGATCTCGAGCACCGACACGTCGAAGGTGCCACCACCGAGGTCGAACACGAGAACCGTCTCGTCGGCCGAGCCCTTGTCGAGGCCGTAGGCGAGAGCCGCGGCGGTGGGCTCGTTGATGATGCGCAGCACTTCGAGTCCAGCGATCTGACCGGCTTCCTTCGTGGCCGTGCGCTGGGCATCGTCGAAGTAGGCGGGGACGGTGATGACGGCCTGGGTGACCGTGTCGCCCAGGTACGCCTCGGCATCGCGCTTGAGCTTCATGAGCGTGCGGGCGCTGATCTCCTGGGCGGTGTAGCCCTTGCCGTCGATGTCGATCTTCCAGTTGGTGCCCATGTGGCGCTTGACCGACCGGATGGTGCGATCGGGGTTGGTGATGGCCTGACGCTTGGCGACCTCGCCCACCAACACTTCGCCGTTCTTGGAGAACGCCACGACCGACGGGGTGGTGCGTGCACCCTCGGAGTTGGGGATGACGACCGGGTCGCCAGCCTCCAGCACGCTGACCACGGAGTTCGTGGTCCCGAGATCGATTCCAACTGCCTTGGCCATGTGGGGGCTCCAAATTCTCGAGGGGCGTTACGTGTGCTGCTCGCAGGGCGTTGTCGCCTCCTGCGCCCGAGACGGTATCCCGTGGGCGTCCGTTTCGTGCAGCGGAGGAACAACAGCCATCATAAAAGTTGAGTCGTGTATTGACAACTTAGTGGCCTCGAAGCTTGATGATCCGGGTACTGGTCACGCCGCGTGTGCAACGGGGGGGCAGACCATCGGTCGCTGGTACTACGACGATCGTCCGACAGACATCCGCGGCACGATCACGCACGATGTGGGGTCTGGAGACACCCAGGTCCCCCGACGCGCAGCACGAACCTTGGAGCAACCCGATGGAGCATTCGACGCCCGACTCCCGTGGCCACACGCCGTCGCGATCCGGCAAGGTCGTCCTCGATCAATCGGCGCCGGCCCGAGGCGCGGTTCCCCTGCGCAAGGTGCTCGGCTCTACGGCCAAACCCAAGCGGTCCATGCCCGCACTGGGTCGAGCCGGTTGGGCGCTCGTGGGTGTCGTGTGCGTCGCCGGGGCCGTCGGAGTGGTCGAGGTGCTGTTCCCCGAGACCGGTCCCGCCACCGCAGAGTCGGTGTGGCAGACCCCCGGCCTCACCAAACGGCAAGCGTCGGTGACCACCACCATCGCCACCGCGGACATCGACTTCGATCAGGTAGCGGCAGACGCCGCGCTGCGCACGGCCGAGTCGGCCAACAGCGTCACGGGGGCCACGACCGGATTCGCCGGCGCCGCGCCGTCCTCGGTTCTCGGCACCGTTGTGTCGGCGGGCGGGAACAGTGGGTCATCCGAGGCCGCGACCACCACGACCACCGCCGCTGGCATCACCACCGGGGCGAATGGCACGTCGACCACCGCGAAGCCGTCGAACTCGTCCACCGTCACCACACGGCCATCGACGACCACGCCGCCCGCACCGGCCACGAGCGGGTCGACGTCCACATCGCCCGATACATCGACATCGCGAGACAGCACCACCCGCGAAACATCCACCACCCGCGACACGACCACCCGCGAAACATCCACCACCCGCGACACCACCACCCGGAACTCCACGACCTCCAGCACCTCGACGACGAAAGCCGCCGACGCCAGCGATTCCGGAAGCAGTGGGTCAGGAGGCAGTGGTTCCGGCAGCAGCGGCAAGGGTTCCAACGGCGGCGGGAGCAACAGCGGCAAGGGCTGAAACCGGTATCTGACGGCGGGGGGCTGCACCCCTCGCCCATTGGTACTACGCCCATTGTTCACTTACCGGCCATACCGAGTTCCCATGAACCTCCTCTCATGGCTCGTTACCTCTTCTCGTCGCACGATGGCTACGGACTCGGTCACATCCGTCGCAACACTCTGATCGCCGCTGCGGTGTTGGAAGCCGATCCCGAGGCCGAGGTCACGCTCGTCACCGGCGTCAGCAAGCGTCCTGCCTGGCTTCGTCATCCCCGGTTGACGGTCGTCGAAGTGCCATCGCTGCTCAAGGATTCCGACGGGTCCTATCGCAACCCGGGCATGGCGTTCGAGGAGGCCATCGCCCGACGCGCCATTCGCTTCGATGCACTCGTTGCCGACCTGCAGCCCGAGGTGATCGTGATCGATCGTCACCCCTACGGCATCGCCGGCGAGTTGCGCGCCGGAGTCAACAGGGCCCGGGCGCACGGTGCTGCGGTCGTGCTCGGTCTGCGTGACATTCTCGACGAGCCAGCGCGCATCAACGCCGAGATCAACGGCCAGGGGTGGGCGGACGTCGACACGTTGTTCACCGATCTGCTCGTGTACGGGGACCCGGTGTTGTGCGACCACGAGCGCGAGTACGGCGTGCCGCTTCGCCCTCGCTATACCGGTTGGGTCACCGAGTCGGTCGAGCCGCTTCCCCTCGATCAGCGCATGCTGGTCGTGGCAGCCGGCGGCGGCGGCGATGGCGAGCCGACATTCCGGATGGGCGTCGAACTCCTTCGGCGCCGACCCGACTACTGCGGAGCGCTGGTCGCAGGGCCCTACGCCACCGCATGGCGCGCCGATCAAGAACTGACCTCTCCCGGGCTCTTCGAGCGGCTCAGCATCATCAACGACGCTCCGAGCTGCGCACCTCTGTTCGCCGGCGCCGGAGCGGTGTTGCAGATGGCCGGCTACAACTCGACATTCGAGGCACTGGCCGCAGGGTCGAAGCCCATTCTCATGCCCCGACGCAGCCCTCGGCGGGAGCAGGCCATCCGCTCGTGGCGCCTGGCCGCGTTCGGGCTCGCCGATGTCGTCGACGAGGGCGCCGACGCCGAAGAGGTCGTGTGGCTCCTCGATCGGCCCCGCCGCCTCGACCCGATGGCATTGACCCGGGTCGGGATTCGACTCGACGGCGCCCGTCGGACCGCCTCGCATCTGCGTTCGCTTGCCGCAGAGCGGGTGGCCTGAGGTGTTCAAGCTCTTTCGCCCGTTCCTGCGACCCTATAGACGATCGCTGGGTCTCGGCGTCTTGTTGGCCGTCGCCGAAGTGGCCGTGGGTCTTGCTCAGCCGTGGCCCCTGCGCTTCATCGTCGACCACGTCCTTCCTGAGCAGGGCAGCGCGTTGTCCAGCGGACTCGATCGCACGGCGCTCTCGTTGGCGTGCCTCGCTCTCGTGGCCATCGTCAGCATCGGCGCTCTTCTCGACTATTGGTCGACGCGCCTGCTGTCTGCGTCGGGGTTGCACATCGCCACCGAGTTGCGCTCCGACGTGTTCGAGCAGCTGAACCGACTGTCACTGCGATTCCATCAAACACATCGCGTCGGAGATCTCTCCACACGGGTCACTGCGGACGTCGACCGCAGTCAGGATCTGCTCATCCAGATCCTTGCTGTTCTGCTTCCGAACGCGCTGTTGATGATCGGGATGATCGCGGTGATGTTCTGGATCGATCCGATGCTGGCAGTCATGGCATTGATCACCACACCGCTGCTCGTGATCGCTGTGCAGCGTTCGACCAGCGAACTGCGGCGAGCGTCAAAGCGCTCCCGCAAGGCCGATGGACAGGTCGCCGCCGCCACCACCGAACACCTCGGTGCCATCCACCTCGTGCAAGCCATGTCGCTCGAGGACGAGCAGCAGGCCCGATTCGAGCGGCTCACCGGTCGCAGCCTGGTGGCCGGTCTCGATGCCGTGCGCCTCCAGGCCCGCTTCAGTCCCATCGTCGATCTCACTGCAGTGATCTCGACAGTCACGGTGTTGTGGGTCGGGGCTGGACGCGTCGAGAGCGGTCGCCTCACGGTGGGAGATCTGCTCGTCGTGCTCAGCTATGTCGGATCGCTCTACAAGCCGATCAAGGCGCTGGCCAAGCTGAGCAACGTGGCCAGCAAGGGTGCAGCCGCCGCCGAGCGCCTCGACAACATCCTCGCCGAGCAGCCCGCGGTGCGAGATCAGCCCGGAGTGACCCTGGCTCCACCGCTACGTGGTGCGATCGAGTTCGAGAACGTGTCCTTCTCCTACGGACGAGAGCTCGTGCTCGATCGGGTCGATCTGTCGATCGGCGCCGGCGAGAGCGTCGCCCTCGTCGGCCCTACGGGGGCGGGTAAGTCGACGCTGGTGTCGCTCATCCCCCGCCTCGATGATCCGGGGACCGGTGTGGTCAAACTCGACGGTCGCGACGTGCGGACCATGGCGCTGCGATCATTGCGCAGGCAGGTGTCGATGGTGTTGCAGGACTGCCTGCTGCTCCATGGGACGCTGCGAGACAACATTGCGTGCGGTCGACCAGGGGCCAGTGTGTTCGATGTCGAAGCGGCGGCCAAGCTCGCACTGGTCGACGAGTTCGCCTCTCGTCTACCGGACGGGCTCGACACCCGCATCGGTGAGCGCGGTACCGGGTTGTCGGGAGGCCAGCGCCAACGCATCGCCATCGCCCGCGCCATCTTGCGCGACACACCGATCCTCATCCTCGACGAGCCCACCAGCGCGCTCGACCCCGACAGCGAGCTTCTCATCGTTCAGGCGCTGTCCAATCTTCCTGCCGGACGCACGACACTCGTCATCGCCCACCGGCTGAGCACGATCCGCCACGCCGATCGCATCGTCGTACTCGAGCGTGGCCGCATCGTCGAGTCCGGCGCGCCCGACGACCTGCTGGCAGTCGATGGACAGTTCCGACAGATGGCCGTGTCGTCGGGATTGGCCGCCGCGGGATTGGCCGTCTCGGGTATGGCCGCCGCGGCAGGAACGATGAGCACCACCGGGGGAACGCGATGATCGACCTGTCCATCGATGACACCGTTCGCCTGACGCCGGAAGACGTTGGTCAACGGCGGGTGTTGTACGTCCTCAAGCGCTATCCCCGCCTCAGCGAGACATTCGTGGTGCGCGAGATCATCGCCATCGAACGCACCGGGCTGCACGTGGCGATCGACGCGCTCCTCCCCGCCGAAGATGGTCCCCGTCATCGCGACGTCGCCGAGGTGCGGGCCACGGTGCGCTACGTGCCACGTCAACCCAAATTGCGCCACCGTGATGTGGCGCGCGTGCATGGGCGCGTGGCGCGTCGCGCTCCCCTCGTCTGGTTGTCCACGGCTCGGATGGCGCGCCGTGACGGAACATGGCGTCGCTTCCTGCAAGCCGGGTTCGTGGCCGATCGCATCGTGCAAGAGGGAATCGATCACGTCCATGCCCATTTCGCCACCGCCGCGGCAGAGGTCGCCCGCGACGCCGCCCGACTGTCGGGTCGACCCTTCAGCGTGACCGCACACGCCAAGGACATCTTCCACGTCGACAACGCTCCCAAGCTCGCCCGCCGCGTTGCTGGCGCGGCGGCAGTGGTGACGGTGTCGGCGTACAACGAACGGCATCTCAACGCGGTGCTCCCCAAGGTTCCCATCACTCACATCGCCAACGGTGTGGCGGTGCCTGTCGAGACGTCCGGACCGGTCGCCCACGGCCCCGTGGTCTGTGTGTCCCGCCTGGTGGAGAAGAAGGGGATCGACACCTTGCTCCAGGCCATGGCCGTGCTGCGATCGCGCCCGGACACCAGCGAGACCGAGCTCGTCGTCGTCGGCGGTGGCGACCGTCGCGCCGAGTTCGAAGCGATGGCCCGCGAGCTCGCAGTGGACACACACGTCCGCTTCGCCGGCTCGCTGCCCTTCGACGAGGTCGAAGCGATCTACCGCAGCGCCTCGATGGTGGTGTTGCCGTGTCGCGTCAGCACCGACGGGGATCGAGATGGGATGCCCACGGTGCTCGTCGAGGCCCTCGCCCGAGCCTTGCCGGTCGTGTCGACCGACGTCGTCGGAATCGGGGAGCTGGTGATCGACGCTGTCACGGGTCGGCTCGTCGCCCCCGACGACGCATCGGCGTTGGCTGGTGCCATCGCTGATCTGTGGGTCGACCCGGAACGCTGCCGCACACTCGGTGCACGCGGCCGGCAGCTGGTGTTGGACCGCTTCGACCCCAAGGCCTCGGCGGCCTCGTTGGCCACCGTGTTCGGTGCACGATGAACCGCGACCCATTGCGCATCACGGTGCTGTGCACCGATCTGGGCGTACGCGTACCCGGCGACAAAGGGGCCGCGTTGCATCTACGCGCCGTCACCTCCGCACTCGGCGCCATCGGCCATCACGTGCAGCTGGTGGGTGTTGCCGGTCACGGACCAGTTGATGAGGTGCTTGCAGCTCGCGTCGAAGACATGGTCCTGCTCCCCCATCCCGGCCGCGCCGAGGGCCTGGAGCGAGAGCGACGAAAGCTGGGCTTCGTCGATGCGCTCGACGGTCGCGTGGGGGCGCGGGTCGAAGCCTTCGCACCCGATCTCATCTACGAACGCCTCTCACTGTTCGGGATCGCCGGTGTCACCCTCGCGGAGCGCACCGGAGCGTTGCACGCCATCGAGGTGAACGCGTTGCTCGCCCGAGAAGAGGCGCGCTGGCGCGGACTGCATCTCGCTGACGAGGCCGAGCGCCGCGAGCGCTTCGCCATGGCGCACGCCGACATGGCCTTCCCGGTGAGTGACGAAACTGCAATTGACATAGCCCGTCACGCGCCCTGCGCGCGGATGGAGGTGGTCCCCAACGGCGTCGAGCTGGACACGTTCGCGGCGTTGCCCGATCGACAGCAGTCCCGGCGCACCTTCGGTCTCCGCGGTCCGACCGTGGTGTTCACCGGAGCGCTGCGCCCCTGGCACGGCGTCGACATCGCCATCCGCGCCGTCGCCGCCGCATCTCAGCCGATCACACTCGTGGTGGCCGGTGACGGACCCATCCGATCCGATCTCGAAACACTGGCCATCGAGCTCGGCGTCGCTCATCGTGTGCACTTCCTCGGCCATCTTCCCCACGCTCAGGTTGCCGAACTGCTGGCCGGAGCCGACGCAGCAGTGGCCCCCTACCCATCGTTGGACGGCTTCGCGTTCTCCCCGTTGAAGTTGTACGAGTACCTGGCCGCCGGTGTGCCCGTGGTGGCCAGCGCCATCGGTCAGATACCCGATGCGCTGCGCGACGGCCGGTTCGGACTCCTGGTACCCGCCGGTGAACCACACGCACTGGCGGAGGCCATCGTGATGGCCACCTCGGGTGCACCCGCCATCGCTCAGATGGCCGCGGCGGCCCGGCAATACGCATTGGCCCATCACGGTTGGGATCGGCGGGCCGAGCAGATCACCGCCGCCATGCGGCCGCTCGTCGAAGGGATCAGCCATGCACTGGCCGAGTGACCATCCCGCCGTCATCGATCCCGAGCTCGCTCACTGGGCACCCGGTGTCGATGAGCTGTGCGCCGACGGTGTCGTGCAACAGGTGCTGCGCCATCTGCCCGGTCGACGCGTCGCCACCCTCGTGGCGACGAGCAACGGTCCCAAAGTGGTGAAGGTGTTCGCGAGCCCCCGAGCTCGGGGCAACGCTCGACGTCTGGCCATGCTGAGCGACGGTCCGGCCGCGCATCTCCTGCCACTCAACGACGGCGCCGACGCCGCAGGCCACGTGTCGATGACGCAGTACGTACCGGGCGTCGTGTTCGACCAGCTCGACGACAACGCGTTCGTCGCGCGAGCCGAACAGGTCGGAGCTGGTCTCGCGCTGCTCCATTCGGGCTCGATGGTGCTCGACAGATGCTGGACGGTGGAGCGCGAGATCGAACAGCTCATGCGTCGGGCGACCGCAGCGACGGCCGACCGAGCCGACGCGATCGCCGAGGCCTGCGCTCATCTGGCAGAGGAACCACTGGTGACCGCTCATCGCGACTGCCATCCGCGTCAGGTCGTGTTCGACGACGAGCGCATGTGGTGGATCGATCTCGACGACCTGTGCATGGCGCCAGCAGCGCTCGATGTGGGCAACATGATCGCCCATCTCCGTCGAGACGGGGCGCTCGGACGGCGTGACATACACATCACCGAGCGAGCGGTCGACGCGTTCATCTCTGGGTATGGACCGGTGACCGGTGACGTGGAGGCATGGGAGTGCCTGGCCCTCGTTCGGCTCGCCGCGCTGGCCGAGAGCCGACACAGCTCGATGAGTGACCGTGACCGCGTTCTCGAGATCCTGGCGCAACGTGAGTTGACATGGCGTTCGATGCGAGGACGTCCGAAGACAGGAGCGGCGCGATGAGCGTCGAGGAACCGGTGATGCTCAATGGTCATCTCGATCGACCGGTCACCCTCGAGAACCGAGGCGATGGCCCGGTTGTGGTGAAGCGCTATCCGAACGGTGGTGCCGCGGCAATCCACACCATCATGACCGCACTGTGGTCGTCACCATTGGGTGAGGCGCGGAGGCCACCTGGTGTTCCCCAACCGCTCGCACTCGAAGGCGATCGCGTCGTGATGGAACACGTCAGCGGTCATGAGCTCGGCACCCGCAACGAGGGATGGGACGGAAGCCACATCGCCGAACTCATCGCGTTGGTGGCGGACTTCAATCTGTGTGGAGTGACCGTGGACCGCCAACGTGGCGCCACCGCGCTGGTTCGATCGTTGCGACGCAAGCATCACGAGCTCACCGACCAGGGAGCATCGGTCGAACTACTGAGCGAGTACCACAAGGCACTGGACGCCCTGCGATCCACCCTCCCGGGGCTCGAGCCGATGGTACTGAGTCACGGCGACTGCTCACCGCGCAATGTGATCGTGTCCGGGTGCGGGTTGCGGCTCATCGACTTCGATCGTCTCCAGATGGCAGGACCGGCGCGCGATGTCGCATACCTCGGCGCCTGGGTGTGGGCCAGCGGGCTGCTGAACGAGGGGCGGCCGTCGTGGGAACTCGGTGACGAGCTTCTCGACAGGTACAACCGCCAGTTGATGCTGCGTAGGGATGGCTCAGCGTCAATGCTCATTGACGCTGTGGCGGGGACGACACCGTTCCATCGATCAGCATCGCTGCTACGTATCGCCCACGGCTGGTCGGCCATGGCGGCGCGGCCCGATCTGGCCATCGAGGTGTGTGTCGAGGCTCGGCGCCTCGTCAGCGTTCAGCGCTGATCGAGATTCTGCTGGGCCCACAACGCCGCTTGGGTCCGGTCGGTGACACCGAGACGCTGGAACACGTGCGTCAGGTGCGCCTTCACCGTCCGCTCACTGATACCGAGCTTGCGGGCGATCTGCTTGTTGGCCAGACCTTGGCGCACGAGGTCGAGTACCTCGGCCTCGCGATCAGTGAGCTCGGCGTCGGGCGTCCTCGAACGCCGCGAGTCGAGCAGAGCACGCGCCGCGATCGGATCGAGCGGCGAACCTCCGCTGTGGGCGGCCTTGATGGCGGTGAGGATCTGTTCCGGGTCACTGTGTTTGAGGAGATAGCCGTCCGCACCGGCGCTGAGCGCGTCCATGATGCGATCCTGCTCGCCGAAACTGGTGAGCACGACGACCTTCATGTCGGGATGCTTCTCGCCGATGTGGCGCGTGGCGGTGACTCCGTCCATGACCGGCATCGACAGGTCCATCAGCACCACGTCCGGGAGCAACTCCGCCGCCATGGCCACGGCCTGGGCACCATCGGCGGCCATACCGACGAGCTCGATCTCGTCGCTGGTCGCGAGCAACTGCTCCAGACCATTGCGCACGATCACATGATCATCGACCACCAAGACCCGGATCACGCCGGCACCTCCACGAGTACCCGGGTACCGTGTCCCGGCTCCGACATCACCTTGACCGCACCCCCGGCATCGACGACCAGACCGGCGAGCGCACGCAGACCGACATGGCCAGCCCCGATCCGCTCATCGAACTCATCGCTGTCGAAGCCGCGCCCGTTGTCGGCGATCTCCATGTGTACTGCACCGTTCTCCGCCCATACCGCGAGGTTCACCTGCGTGGCCTCAGCATGGTTGACGACATTGCGCAACGCCTCTTGCGCACTTCGGTACAGCAAGGCGCTCGAGTCTCGTGGGATGGCGCGGTCGGGTAGTCGCACAACCATCTCAGTTGCGATGCCTCGGTTGTGCAGACGCGCCAGCAGGTCGGTCAACGCGCTCTCGAGACCCTCGGCGTAGAGATTGGGCGGATAGATCTCCACGAGCAACGACCGCAACGACTTCACCGACTCGCGCAAGCTCTCGGCGGAATCGGCCATGACTTGTTGACTCGTTGGTGCATCGGGCCGGTTCGTACCACTGCCCATCGATGCCGCCGCGAGGGAGTACGACACACCGGTGAGGTCCTGCACCACACCGTCGTGGAGGTCACTGGCGATGCGGCGACGCTCGGCGTCGCTGGAATCGATAGCCATTTGGAACAAGCGTTCGCGCTCCTGCTGACTGGATCGCAACCGGCGGGCCATCTGCCACGCCAGCGGTATCTGGACCAGCTCCAAGATCACCAAGGCACCGATGGCGATGGGAGCGAAGCGACCCCAGATGTCACGACCGAGCGCGGCCACGCCGCTGTATCGGAAGTAGGTCTCGAACAGCAGCGGGGTACCCGCCGGCGTGTGCACGAGTCGATAGACCTCGAGCAGCTTCGTCTCGGTCTCGAGCAGGTTCTCGGGCGACTGGAGGTTGCTGATCTCCGCCTCGGCCTCGTTGCGGCCCTCCAGCACCTCTCGTTCATCGTCACCCAACGCGAAGGTCTTGCCGATCAGACGCGGTTCGTCGGAGTACACGATGCGACCGGAAGCGTCCCAGATCTTCACCCGCACCAACGACCCGGCGAGGATGTGCTCACGCACTTGCCCGTCGATCCTCTCGAGCGCTGCTGGCTCCATGTCGACGAGATCTTCGCCGAGGTTCGGCTCGACGATGCCGAACGCCGTCACCGCGTTGACGCGGAGCGCGTCCTCGATGGCCTGGTCGGTACCGAGTCGGCGGCTGGCCAGCGCGATGACGAAGCTGGCCGCGACGAGGGCAACGAGGCCGGCCAGCGCGAACCGCAACACCAGCGCTCGTACCGAGATCGAGGACTCACCCAACCGTCGCTGCGTGTCGCTCGCGCCATTGCTTCGAGCCGACCGGTTGCGCACGAACAGCAAGCTACCCAACGCCAGAGCGAGCGTAAGGGTGGGAGCAGGCAGGACAGTTGCCCATTGGTCGTAGGACTTGGTGCGCTGCGAGCGCCGTCGATCACTCGTTCAGTTCGGTGTGTAGCGCCGTGCCCACCTCAAGTCGGAACCGTCCGCGACCGGTCTTGACCATCTGGATGGGAGCGTCGCGCTCTTCGAGGCGGCGCTTCAGCAAGATGAGTCGTGTGTCGAGGTTGTCCCGAAAGCCTGGGAGATCGAGCGAACGATCGAGGCGGATCTCCTTGTGGGTGAACTCCACCTGTCCGGTGTCGAGATGTCGGTTCACGAGCGACCACAAGATGCGGCCGGCAACACCGCGGATGAGATAGTCCCCGTCGAGGAACACGCTGCCGTCCACCGGGAAGAAGCGGATGCGGGTCTCGCCTGTGGCCGGCCGTGGAGATCGATCCCGCTCATCGGCCACGCCCCCGTCATCGCCGCCAGCGCTCTCGTTGCTGCGCTCGGAGTCGATCATCTCGGCGATCAGCGTGGCGATGATGCCGAGCGCGGCTTCGTCCGACTCGTCGAACGCCACGGCCAGCGCGCTGTCGGCCACGAGCACGCCGACCAGCTCGCCGCGCACGATGGCTGGTACCGCGATACGGCTCTCGGCGTCGTCGAGGGTGGGCGGCTCGATGTCGAGGCCCGGGCCCACATAGCCGGTGCGCTCGAACGAACGCCGCACGGTGTTGGCGTACTTTCGCATCTGCCGCAGCGCACCCACGCGCACCGTCCGGCACTCTCGTGCTGCTGCACCGACAACGCCGTCACCGATCGGCACCTCCGATCCCACACCGGCCGACGCGAAGCCGTGGCTGGCCAACGTGTACAAGCGCTCGCCGCTCTCATCGACGAGCAGCACCGAAGAGTGCGAGATGCCGAACAGATCATCGAGCCCGTCGAGGGCGACACTCACCATCGAGTCGAGATCGGTGCACCGGCTGAGCCGGCCGGTGAGCGTCGCCACCGCGGCCAGGGCCACCGTGGCCCGGCGATCGATCTGACCCGGCACCGAATCCTGGTCGACGACCACGTCGATCTCCTCGACGTAGTACACGTCCGCGGCGCGCAGACGGAACACATCGCGCATGCCGGTCATACCGGCCACCTTGTCGACGTCGGCGCGCAGTCGTTCGAAGATGGGACCACGTCGTTCGGTGCGCTCGTAACGGATGGCGAGTCGATACTCCGAGTAGCTCACCGGATCGATGAGCAGCAGCGAGGCGAACCCGTTCTCGATGAGGTTTCGGGTGGTCTTGGACATGAACTGGTTCGACAACGCCACGCGCTCGCCATCCACCTGATGCACGGCGGTGAGGTAGGTGATGTTGGGGATGCCACTGGCGCTGGCGGTGGCGATGACCGCCGGCACGCGACCGTCGAAGCATCGACGCAGATCGTTGAGGCACATGGGTGTCATGGCGACTCCCGCCGGTTGAGCGCCGATCCCGCCTGCGGACCGGGTGTCTGGTCGAAGCTCTCGTGCAACGCCACCAAACACGGGGCGATCGGCCGATCGGCCCAACCCCGCAGCAGCTCCATCGGGATGTGATCGGTCTCCTTGATGTCGGTGAGGAAGTCGTGGCGGTACTGCTCGGCCTTGGCGTGGTCGGCGTCGGTGCACTCCTCGAACGCGATCAGCGTCCCTTTGAACTGCATGGAGTACAAGGTCCGCACGTCGGCAGTGGTGATGGCCACCCGACCGTTGGCGGCGAGATTGGCCAGCGTGACCGGATCGTCGGTCTCGACGAGGACGCGCACGATGGCCGCGGCCGCGTCCACCACGGTGATCCCCGACCCGCGCGAGGCGCGCGGGATGTTGGCATCGCTCACCGTTCCGATCAGGACCGCACAGCCCGAATGGAGGTGATCGATCGTGGCTTGGTCGAGCTCCACACCCATCGAGGCTGAAAGTAGTGGTTTCTTAGCGTTGCTGTACGCGCTTCTTCGGAGCAGCTACCGACCTCGAGGGTGCATCGTGACGGTGTCGGAACACGACATCGACCTGAGAGCAAAGGAACATCATCATGACCACCTTCGACAACGCCGTCGACCTCGAGGCAGTACAGCGCGGCAATGCCAGCACCATCCGGCCCGTCACCTTCGATCTGTACCGCGACATCCACAAGGCCATCCGGAGCGAGTTGTTCGCGGTGGCCACCGAGATCGCGAGGGTCGATCCGTCCGACGCCATCGCCGTCAACGCCCTGCACACCCACGTCCAGCGGATGATCTCGTTCCTGGTCGACCATGCCGAACACGAGGACGGTGTCATCCAGCCGGTCCTCGTCGAGCAGCTGCCGGCGCTGGCCGATCGGGTGGCCGACGAGCACGAGACACTGGAGCGCCGCATGGCCGGACTGCTCGACCTCAGCACGGCATGCGTCGCCACTGGCAACCGTCGCTTCGCGCTGCACCAGCTGTACCTGGAGTGGTCGGCGTTCATCGCCGGCTATCTGCTCCACATCGATCTCGAAGAACGCGTCATCGGCCCGGCCGTCGAGGATGCCGTGGGTGTGCCCCGGGTGATCGAGATGCACGAGGCCATCGTGGGATCGATCCCGCCGCCCGACATGGCCGCCGCGTTGGCACTCATGCTCCCGGCCATGAACCTCGACGATCGCGTGGAGATGCTCGGCGGCATGCGCATGGGCGCCCCGGCCGAGGTCTTCTCATCGGTGTGGAACCTCACCCGGTCGGTCCTGGCATGCGATGACTTCGACGCGGTGTCGAACCGACTCTTCGGACCGCGATGACCGAGCACAGGCCGGGTGCGTGTGTGCGCACCCGGCCCGCGCTGGCGCGAGTGCGACGGCGCTGGAGTCGCTGGGCCTCAGTCGCCGTAGCCGTCGAGGTGGGTGGAGTGCCAACGCCACGCCGAGGTGAGGATCTCTTCGATGCCGTAGGCGGGGATCCAGCCGAGCAGGTCGCGCGCCTTGGTGTTGTCGGCGAACACGGCGATGGGATCGCCGGGGCGACGGGGGCCGAGCACGTGGGGCACCTGGACGCCGCTCACGCTCTCGAGCGTCTTGATGACGCCGAGCACGCTGGTGCCCTTGCCGGTGCCGAGGTTGACCGCAGTGGTCGACCCGCCCCGCTCGAGGTACTCGAGCGCCTTCACGTGCGCGTCGGCCAGATCGTCGACGTGGATGTAGTCACGAATGCACGTGCCGTCGGGAGTCGGATAGTCGGTACCGAACACGGTGATCTTGGGACCGCGTTCGAGCGCGGCCCGCAGCGCCACCGGCACGAGGTTCAACGTGACCTTCCAGTCCTCACCGATGACGGCGTCGAAGCTGGCTCCGGCGGCGTTGAAGTAGCGCAGGCTCACTGACTGGAAGTCGTGGCACGGCCCGTACCACTGCAGCATCTGCTCGACCATGCGCTTGGACTCCCCGTAGGGGTTCTCGGGCCCGAGGGGCGCTGTCTCCGACACCGGCGTGACCTTCGGGGTGCCATACACCGCGCAGGTAGAGGAGAACACGAAGCGGTTCACCCCGGCGCCGCGCAGCGCCTCGATGAGCCCGAACGAGCCGACGACGTTGTTGCGCCAGTAGCGCTCGGGTTGCTCCATCGACTCGCTGGGGTTCTTGTACGCCGCGAAGTGGATGGCCGCATCGACGCCGTACTTCTCGACGGTCTCGGCGACGAGGTCGCGATCGTCGACCTGTCCGACCACGAGGGGGGTATCGAGCACGGCCGGGCGATGACCCAGCTCGAGCGAATCGAGCACCACGACGTCGCGCCCGAGCGAACGGAGCAGCCGCACCGTGTGCGACCCGATGTATCCCGCTCCGCCGGTCACCAGAACCGTCATTCGTGTACCTCGCTTGTGTTGGCTCCGACTCGGATCGGGTTCCATCGGCCGTTGCCGCCGCGATCATGAGCGATCGCGGCCCGGCAGCTGTACCGACCGAGCAAGTCTGGTCCACCGGCCTCCTGGGCAGGGCCCAGCGGACTCCGATGCGACAGATGTTCAGTGTCTAACCTCATGATCATGTCGACTCTGGTGCTCGTGCGTCACGGTGAGAGTGAATGGAACAAGCTGAACCTCTTCACGGGCTGGCACGACGTGGACCTCACCCCCAAGGGGGTCGAGGAGGCATCAGCCGCCGGGAAGATGATGACCGACGACGGGCTGCGCTTCGACGTGGCCCACACGTCGGTGATGCTGCGAGCGGTCCGCACCGCCAACCTGGCCCTCGACGCCATGGGTCAATTGTGGTTGCCGGTGCAGCGCACCTGGCGCCTCAACGAGCGCCACTACGGGGCGCTGCAAGGCCTCGATAAGTCCGAGACGGCCCGCCGCCACGGTGACGCCCAGTTGCATCTGTGGCGCCGCAGCTACGACGTTCCGCCGCCGCCGATGAAGAAGTCCGATCCGGGGCATCCGAGCCACGATCCGCGCTATCGCCTGCTGGCCCCCGATCAGCTGCCCGACACCGAGTGCCTCAAGGACGTGGTGGCCCGCGTACTGCCGTATTGGCACGACACCATCGTGCCGCAGTTGCGTTCCGGGCTCACCGTGATGGTGGCGGCCCACGGCAACAGCCTGCGGGCGCTGGTGAAGCATCTCGAGCACATCGGTGACGACGACATCGCCGAACTGAACATCCCCACCGGCATCCCCCGCCGTTACGAACTCGACGCCAAGTTCAAGGTTCGCGAGGTGCGCTACCTCGGCGACCCCGAGGCCGCCAAGCGCGCAGCCGAAGCGGTCAAGAACCAGTCGAAGGCCAAGTAGCAGCGACCTGACCGGCCCGGGTGAGCGCGTCAATCGTCATTGACGCGACTACTTGACGCGACACAGCACCTCGTTGGCGGCGTGCAAGCCGCCCATGCCGTGCACTCCTCCGCCCGGGGGCGTCGATGACGAGCACAGGTACAGACCCTCCACCGGTGTGGCCCACGGGCGTGCTGCTCGACTGGGGCGAAAGAACAATTGACGCCAGTCGCTCATGCCGCCGTTGATGTCGCCGCCGATCTCGTTGGCGTTGTGGTTCTCGAGCGCCGCTGAGTCCATGGTGTGGCGGGCGATGATGCGATCGCGAAAGCCCGGGGCGAACCGTTCGATCTGTGACTCGATGGCCTCGGTCATGTCGTACCGCGACGCATGGGGCACATGGCAATAGGCCCACACCACGTGCTGACCCGCCGGAGCACGAGTGCCGTCCACGATCGATGGTTGGCTGAGGAGCACGAAGGGCCGCTCGGGATGGTCGCCGGCAGACACCGCCTTCTCCGCGGCGGCGACCTCTTCGAAGGTGCCACCGACGTGGACGGTGCCGGCCTCGGCCACGGCTGGATTGGTCCACGGGATCGGACCGTCGAGCACCAGGTCGAGCTTGAACACGCCGGGCCCGTAGCGGAAGCGACGCAGTTTGCGGACGTATCCACCGGGCAGCACCTCATCGGCGACGGCCAGCACCTGGCGCGGGGTGAGGTCGAGCACGACGGCACGAGCGCTGGGCAGATCGCCGAGATCACGGATGCGCCGACCGCAGAACACATCTCCGCCGTGGGACTTCAAGATCGACACCAACGCGTCGGCCAGTTGTTGTGATCCGCCCTTCACCACCGGCCAACCGACGTGATGAGCCAGGGTGGTGAAGAACACGGCCATGGCGCCGGTGATCGGTTCATCGAGCGGGAGGATGGAGTGCGCGGCCATGCCGGCCATCGCCGCGCGCGCTTCGGGGGTGGAGAACCAGTTCGCGATGTGCTCCGCGGAACGGGGGGCCGTGAGCCCGTAGCGCACCATGGCGGCCGGGGAATGACGCAACGCGGAGATCGGGATGTTGAGCCCACCGAGGGACGCATCCACCAAAGCGCTGCCGGCTTTCACGAACGGCGAGAAGCGACGGCGGTACGTGGCGGCGTCGGACCCCAAGCTGGCCGTCGTCTGCTCGATGGACTTGGCGATGAGGGCGGCGCGACCGTCGTCGAGCGGATGGGCCACGGCAACACGCGGTTGCAGCCACGTGACCCCGTGGTCGGCGAGAGGGAGGGCCCGCATGGCCGGCGAGGCGAGGGCCAAGGGATGCACCGCCGAACACACATCGTGGATGACCCCGGGGTTGGTCAGCTCCTCGCTGCGCATCCCACCACCGGCGCGGCTACCCGCCTCGAACACCACCACCTTCATGCCGGCCTGGGCCAAGGTGATGGCGGCAAGCAACCCGTTGGGGCCAGCGCCGACGACGACTGCGTCGACATCGGGCGAGGTGCTCACCACCGTGTTGCGCATCATGCTCCGATGGTGACACAGGGTTGATCGCATCGGCGTGGCGCGTGGGTCGGTAGGGAGTAGGCTTCCGGGTGGAGCGCCGGGAAGACGGGTCGGCAACATCGTTGTCGCGCCCAATCCTGTCGGGAGTCAGTTGCTCACCCTCCTCATCCTCCACCTGGCAGTAGCGCTGATCGCACTGTCGTTCAGCCAGAGACTCGGTCGCCACGCGTTCCTCGTCACCGCCGTGGCGCCGATCTCCACTGTGCTCTGGGCCATGAGCCAGCTCGCCGCGGTGCGACGCGGGGAGCTGCCCACACAATCCATCACGTGGGCACCCGAGCTCGGCGTGTCCCTCGATCTACGCCTCGACGGACTCGGAGTCGTGATGATCGCCCTCGTGTCGGGTGTCGGATCGATGGTGTTCCTCTATGCACATCAGTACTTCGGTGCGCATTCGCGGTCACCAGCACGTCTCGCGGCCACCCTCGTCGTGTTCGCCGGTGCGATGCTGGGCCTCGTCCTCGCCGACAACGTGCTGTGGCTCTTCATCTGTTGGGAGCTGACATCGATCACGTCGTATCTGTTGATCGGTCACGAGGACTCCAAAGCAGCGTCGCGAGCGGCGGCCCAACACGCGCTGTTGGTCACCTCTGCCGGTGGGTTGGCCATGCTCGGCGGGCTCGTGACCCTCGGATCTCAGCGAGGCACCTTCCGCCTCAGTGAGCTGATCGCCGAACCGGCCACCGGGACCGTCGTCACCGTGTCGGCGGTTCTCATCCTCATGGGGGCGTTCACGAAATCGGCGCAGGTGCCGTTCCATGGATGGCTCCCCGGAGCCATGGCGGCATCGACGCCAGTGAGTGCGTACCTGCACTCCGCGGCGATGGTGAAAGCCGGCGTGTTCCTCGTCGCCCGACTCGGGCCGGCGTTCCGGGATGTCGAGGTGTGGCGCTCCACCGTCGTACTCGTCGGCGCCGCCACCGCAGTGCTCGGCGGGCTCAGAGCGGTCCGGCAGCACGACCTCAAGCTGTTGCTCGCGTTCAGCACCGTCAGTCAATTGGGATTGCTCATGATCCTGTTCGGGCTCGGCACCTCACCCGCGTTCATCGCTGGCTCGGCGCTCTTGCTCGCGCACGGCTTCTTCAAGGCAGCGCTGTTCATGGTGGTCGGCATCATCGATCACCAGGCTCACACCCGCGACCTGCGCCGACTCGGGGCCATGGGGCCCCAGTGGCGACCGACGATCGCGGTCGCCGCCGTCAGCGCGGCGTCGATGGCAGGCATCCCGCCGCTCGCCGGGTTCATCGCCAAGGAGGCGGCCATCGACTCACTGCTCCACGGTGACGCCATCGCCACCTGTGGGCTCATCGGTTTCGTCGGTGCCTCAGTACTCACCGGCGCCTACAGCATTCGCTTCGTCTGGGGTGCCTTCGTGACGAAGTCGGGGCCCGATCGAGACGGTGAACCGGCGTTGGCCGATCCGCCTCGCATGGCGTTCGCCGCACCGGCCGCAGTATTGACGGTGGTGTCCATCGTGAGCGGGTTGTGGCCGCGTCTGTTCGGCGAGCTCGTCGACCTTGCCATCCGTTCGGTCGAGCCGCACGCCCACGCCCACCTCTCCCTGTGGCATGGATTCAACGCCGCACTGTTCATCTCTGCCGCGGTGATCACCGGTGGCATCGTGCTGTTCCGCTGCCGTCATGCAATCGACCCCATCCAAGAACGCTTTCGCCCCCGCGTATCGGTGACCGGTGCCTTCGACCGGTGCCTACGAGGCCTCATCGATGTCGCCGATCGCGTGGCAGGGATAGCGCAGCCAGGCTCGCTGCCCATATACCTGGGTGTCGTTCTACTGACCGCGGTGGCACTTCCTGGATACGCGCTGATCGCGTGGGGTAGCTCGCCGGAGCTACCTGATCTCGTGCAGGAGCCGGCTCACCTCGCCGTCTCTGCGCTGGTCCTCGGTGGCGCCGTCACCGCGCTGTTGTCCCGCCGGCGTTTCGCGGCCGCCATCTCGCTCGGCGCGACCGGATACGGCATGACGCTGCTGTTCATCGTCCAAGGCGCTCCGGATCTGGCACTGACGCAGTTCGCGATCGAGACCCTCACCGTCGTGTTGTTCATGTTGGTGCTTCGATTCCTGCCAGACCGCTTCGATCATCGGGTCGACAGAGCCGGGAGGAGACTCCGTGTCCTCGTATCCGGTGCCGTTGGGGTGTTCGTGTTCATGATGCTCATGTTCGCCTCAGCGAGTCGGACCGCCCCGCCAGTATCCGAAGAGATGGTCACCCGTTCACTGCCCGATGCCGGTGGGCGCAACATCGTCAATGTGATCTTGGTCGACTTCCGGGGGCTCGACACGCTCGGTGAGATCACGGTGCTCGCCGTCGCCGCGATCGGGGCGGTCTCTCTGGCGCGTGTACGGCGGACGGAACGGACGGACCCGATGGGCGACGAGTCGCTCACCAACGGCTTCGAGGACGCGTGATGCGCCACTCGCTCATCTTGTCGTGGACGGCGCGAGTCATCTATCGCCCAGCGATCGTGTTCGCCCTCTACCTGCTCGTTGCGGGACACAACCGACCTGGCGGCGGTTTCGTAGGAGGGCTCGTAGCCGGCATCGCCATTTCACTTCGATTCGTTGCCGGCGGCGTGGCAGAGATCCGCGACGCGGTCCGAACACCTGCATGGATGCCACTCGGGGTGGGTATGACACTCGCTTCGGCAACGTCCATCGCGCCGATGCTCTTCGGCGGCGCCGTCCTCGAGTCCGAGAAGTACGAGTGGTCGTTGCCCGTGTTCGGCACAGTGAAGACAACCACCGCGCTGCCCTTCGACATCGGTGTCTTCCTCGTCGTCATCGGACTTGTGCTGATGATGTTCGAAGCTTTCGGAGAGCCACCAGCGGACTCAGCGGACGCCTCGATGGAGGACCGACCATGAGCGTGTTGCTGGCCGCATCGACGGCGCTCCTGTTCTCGATCGGCACATACATGATCACTCAGCGGCGCCTCAGCCGAATCGTGATCGGTTTCGGTCTGCTCGGGCACGGGGCGAACTTGATGCTGATGCTGTCCGCCGGAGAGCGGGGTCGACCGGCATTCATCGGTAGCACCGGCGACGGTCGCTTCACCGATCCCCTCCCACAGGCCATGGCGCTGACCGCGATCGTGATCACCTTCGGCGTCACCGTGTTCCTCCTCGCGCTCGCCTATCGGAGCTGGGTGGTCTCTCATGACGACGAGGTGGAGGACGACGTCGAGGACCGCCGAATCGCCCGCAACACCGACGAGGATTGGCAGGACCGAACGTGAACCAGGTGATCGCACTCCCGGTTGCGCTCCCGCTCCTCGGCGCTGGCATATCCATCGTGTTCGGACGCTGGCGCTCGGTGCAGCGGATCATCGCCATCTCGATCCTGTCGACGACCACCGTGTTGGCCATCGTGCTCGCCGTCCACGTCGACCGTCACGGAACGTCGGTGGCGCAGGCGGGCGGTTGGCCCGCCCCGCTGGGGATCACGCTCGTCGCTGATCGTCTGGCCACGTTGATGCTGGCCATCTCGGCGATCGTCCAACTCTTCGTGCTGATCTATGCCATCGGTCAAGGTGGACCCGAACGAGCCCACGTGGGTTTCCATCCCGTCTACCTCGTGCTGTGCGCAGGGGTCGGGTTGGCGTTCCTCACCGGCGACCTCTTCAACCTGTTCGTCGCTTTCGAGGTGATGCTGACTGCCAGCTACGTGCTGCTCACCCTGGGCGGCAGGGCAACACAAGTTCGAACCGGAATGACCTACGTGGTGGTGAGCCTGCTCGCCTCGACGTTGTTCCTCATGACCTTGGCGCTCGTGTACATGGCTACCGGCACGGTGAACCTTGCACAGCTCAGCGACCGAATGGGTGATCTGCCCGACGGTGTGCGTCAAGCGTTCGGCTTGTTGCTCATCGCTGTGTTCGGAGTCAAGGCGGCGATCTTCCCGTTGTACTTCTGGCTCCCCGACAGCTATCCGACCGCACCCTCGCCAATCACTGCGGTGTTCGCGGGCCTGCTCACGAAGGTGGGTGTCTACGCGATCATCCGCACGCAGACGCTCCTCGTGCTCCCGAGCGACCGTCCTGGAACCCTGCTCCTGATCGTGGCCGGGGCGACGATGATCGTGGGGGTGCTCGGCGCCATCGCCCAGAACGACGTCAAGCGCGTCCTTTCGTTCCACATCGTCAGCCAGATCGGATACATGGTGATGGGGCTGGGCCTGTTCACCGTCGCTGGCCTCGCGGGAGCGATCCTCTACATCACCCATCACATCGTCGTGAAGACCACCTTGTTCCTCACGTCCGGCCTGATCGAACGAACCGCCCGCACCGGGCGGCTGGCCCGAATGGAAGGACTGGCCCACGAGCTACCGGTACTCGCCGTGCTCTTCCTCGTGCCGGCGTGGAGTTTGGCCGGACTTCCACCGTTCTCGGGATTCTTCGCCAAACTCGCATTGGTGCGCGCCGGGATCGATGCCGACCAGTACGCCATCGTTGCCGTGAGCCTCGTGGTGAGTCTTCTGACCCTGTTCTCCATGACGAAGATCTGGACCAACGCGTTCTGGGGGGAGAGCTACGGCGATGGGCATCGCCCGCTGGTGGTCGAGAGCCGCCTGGGTCCACCGGTCATCATGACCTGCGCAACAGCCGCGCTGGCCAGCATCAGCATCGCCATCGGGGTGATGGCCGGCCCGTTGTATCGGTACTCCGAACGCGTCGCGGCCGAACTGCTCCAGAGCGGCCAGTACGTCGGGGCGGTGCTTGGATGAAGGTGCTGTTCAACATCATCGTTCTGACAGGGCTGTGGATCGCGCTGTGGGGTGATCTCAGCGCGGGGAACGTGCTCGGCGGCGTGCTCGTCGCAATGGTCGTCTTGGCGATCGCACCGATAGGTCGTGCCACCGCACCACTGTCGGCTCGCCCCATCGCCGTCACGCGACTCGGTCTGAGGTTCCTGTGGGATCTCGTCGTCGCCAGTATCGAGGTTTCGGCCGTGGTCATCCGGCCTCGAACCGTTGTGGAATCGACCATCGTCGCAGTTCCCTTGTCGACGGCATCAGAGACGATCGCGACCATTGTCGCCAACATGGTGAGCCTCACACCAGGAACCCTGACGTTGGACGCACGCCACGATCCGCCAACCCTCTACATCCATGTGCTCGATGCTCGTCACCGCGACCGCGTCATCGCCGACGTGCAAGCGCTCGAGAACCGCGTGTCGAGAGCGTTGGGGGTGGCTCGACCATCGGGTCCCATTGCCCACCTCGGGCACGAGGAGAGCGCGCCATGATCACGGTGACCTTTGTTGCGTTGGCGGCTGCTGGCGCGCTGTTCCTCGTATCGCTCATGCGTGATCGGTCACTGGCCGGCCGGGTGATCGCGCTCGACGGCATCGTGACCGTTCTCGCTGCAGCGATCGCAGTGGAAGCGGCGAGAACCCGATCCGGCATCTTCCTCGACGCCATCGTCATCGTTGCTCTCGTGGGGTTCGTGGCAACGTCCGCTGCAGCTCGGTATGTCGAGCGCCGAGGAGCACACCATGACTGACGCGATCGGTGAAGTGGTGATGATGCTCGGCGCAGGGTTCATCGTCCTCGCCGCCATCGGAATGCACCGTTTCGGCGGCGACGTGCTGGCACGCATGCATGCTGCAACCAAGGCACCGACCTTGGGCCTTCTCCTCGTGGGCACCGGCGCCGCACTCCGGTTGGGAGGAACCGGTTCGACCGTGAAGATCCTCCTGGCGATCGGCCTGGTGTTTCTCACCGCACCGGTTGGCGCGCATCTCATCGGACGCGCCGCGTACGGGCGGGGCGACTCTGGCAACGCCCCGCTGGACGACATCGACACGACCTGACCGCGCAATACCAACCACTCGAGCAACGTTCGTGGCGTGTCAACCCTCTTTGACGTGAACAGCCATGGCGTCGGCGGCAGCAATGGCGTCCGCGGCAGCTCGATCGACCGGCAGCCCAACGACAGGCCGGTCACCGCCGCGCGCGGCACCAACTGATCGGAGTCCTTCCAGGTACGACGCGGATCAGTTCTGCGAACCGTCCATGCCGGACGTCAATTTTGGTTGCTGCAAGATGTGTTGCCAAGAACGAAACGGGGGGAGGCGACCGGTGAGGGCCACCTCCCCCCGTCGAGGAGAATGCGGTGATCGCCGAGCTCAGTCGGAGCTGGACGACACGCCGCCCAGGGCTCCGGAGAACTCGGGGTAGGCCTGGACGCCCATCTCGGGAATGTCGAGGCCGACGATCTCGTCCTCTTCCTTGGAGCGGATGCCGCCCTTGGTGAGCGTGTCCTGGATCTTGAAGAAGGCGAAGGCCACACCGAAGATGACGGTGACGAGCACGAGCACGCCGATGGCCTGAGCGGCCAGCTGGCCACCACCGATGCTGAAGTCGTAGAAGATGCCGGTGACACCCTTGCCCGAGGTCGCTGCCTTGCCGTTGGTGGTGCCGTTCCAGCCTGCACCGTAGTTGCCGTTGGAGAAGATGCCGACGGCGAGCACACCGAACAGACCGTTGACACCGTGGACGGCGATGGCGCCGACCGGATCGTCGATCTTGAACTTCCGCTCGATGATGAACACGGCCTCGATGCAGAGCACGGCGGCGATCGCTCCGATGAGAGCAGCGGCCCACGGCGACACGAAGGCGCACGGTGCAGTGATGGCCACGAGGCCGGCGAGCATGCCGTTGACCATCATGCCCGGGTCGGGCTTTCCGGTCCGGACCGTGATCCAGAACATGCCAATGGTGCCTCCGAGGGCCGCCGCGATGCCGGTGTTGGCGGCAACGGTGGCGAACTGCACGTCGGTGGCGGCGAAGGTCGAGGCGGCGTTGAAGCCGAACCAACCGAACAGCAGGATGAACGTGCCCAGCATGGCCATCGGAATGTGATGGCCCGGGAGGGCGCGGGGCTTGCCGTCCTTACCGAACTTGCCGATACGAGGTCCGAGAACGAGCGAACCAGCGAGAGCCGCCACACCACCTGCTGCGTGCACCACGCCCGAGCCGGCGAAGTCGACGTAGCCGAGGCCGAGCTTGCCCGAGTTGCCGAGCTGACTCAGCCAGCCGCCGCCCCAGGTCCACGCCGCGAACAGCGGGTAGTAGATGGCGCCGCAGAACAGGCCCCAGACCACGAAGCTGTTCCACTTCCAACGCTCGGCCATCGAGCCGGTCGGGATCGTGGCCGTGGTGTCCATGAAGGCCACCATGTAGAGGAAGAACCCGAGCAATGCCGGGGTGGCACCGCTGCCGAGGTGGTCCCAGCCGTGGAACAGGAACTTCCAGTTGCCGCTGCCGATCAGCGCATCCGACGTACCGTCACTGTTCACGCTCATGGCAGTGTCGAGTCCGAACGCGGAGTAGCTGAAGCCACCAAAGGCCAAGGGGAAGCCCACGAAGAGGAACCCGACGAAGCCGAGGCCGAAGATTGCGAAGTTGGTGCTCACGACGTGGGCGGCATGCTTGGCCCGGCAGAAGCCTGTCTCGACGAGGGCGAAGCCAGCCTGCATGAAGATCACCAGCGCGGCGCCGATGATCACCCACAGCAAGTTGGTGGCGGTACCGAGCGACGTGACCGCATCACTGACCTCGGTGACCGTGGGTTCGGCGTCCTGGGCGAAGGCCGAGCCCGCCATGGCCAAGGTGGCTACGGCGGTGAGCGCCGTGCCGACGAGCAGGTGCTTGCCTTTCAGGGAGATCACGTGATCCCTTTCAGAGTTGTTGGTGTGGGTCAGCATCAGATGGCGTCCGTTCCCATCTCACCGGTACGGATGCGGACGAGGCGCTCGACGCTCGTCGCCCAGATCTTCCCGTCGCCGATCTTCCCGGTCTTCGCCGCTTCGGCGATGGTGTCGATGACCTTGTCCAGGTCGGCTTCGTCGACGACGAGCTCGATCTTCACCTTGGGCAGGAAATCGACGGTGTACTCCGCCCCTCGGTAGGTCTCGGTCTTGCCGCCTTGGCGACCGAAACCTTTCACCTCGCTGGCGGTCAAACCCAAGATCCCGGCGGAGCGAAGGGCATCCTTCACGTCCTCGAGCTTGTGGGGTTTGATGATGGCTGTTACGAGCTTGAGCATTCGGCCTCCTGATACGGGTACTTCGCAGTTCCGAGGCGCCGTTGCTCTGCGGACCTGACCGGTTCCTGACCGTAAGCAGGGGTCGTTTCTTGCCTGTGAGGTGGCTGTTACGCCTCCCCGACGGCTCGATTACATGAAGCCGTCGCGGGTGTTACGCCTCACGCGCGCTCTGGTGACGTGAATCTGAACGCTCGAGCAGATATCCACGCGACCGGACGGTCTTGATCGACAGACCGACCGATCCCAGGCGTCGCCGCAGACGCAGCATGTGCACGTCGAGCGCATTGCGACCTGGAGCACCCTCGGGCCAGCCCGCAGTGGCCAACTGCTCACGGCTCACGACTGCACCGAAGCGCTCCAGGAGGATCTCCACGATGCGAGCCTCGACGGGGGGCAGTGATGTCCACAGTCCGCTGTGGCGGATCACCCCGTCGTCATCGAGCGACGGGAGCGACGGTTCCTTGGAGTTGCTGCGCCGCGACAGTGTCGACAGTCGAGCTTGCACTTCTGCCTCGTCAGCGGGGACGCGCACCCAATCCTCGAGCGTGTCGACCACCTCGGGCGGACTCGCGCCGGACTCCACGAGGAGCAGACGCGGCGTTCCCGCTACTGCGAGACGCTCCCGTCGATCTTCTTCACCTGGCCAGCGAACGAGGACGACATCCATGACACGATCGACCGTAGGGACGAGATGTTGCACCAGTGTTTCGTCCCGATGAAGCGAACCGGACGAATGTCGAGGTGCTCCTCGACAGTGTTCTCCGTACGCCAGCGGCCCGCTCGGCCCGGCCGAGCTCGCTCCGGCGTTCTCGTTGCCCCGCCCGCCCAGCCCGGTCGCCGGCCCGCCCAGCCCCGCCCGCTCCGGCGTTCTGGGTACGACGAGGTACGCCTCAGGGACCTTTTCGTACCTAGAACGAGCGGGAGGGTGAGATCGTCAGGTCCCGGGCGCTAGTCCCAGCCGCCGCCGTCGCTTTGCGAGGTTTCGGCGGGTCGTCGCCATCGCCGCTCGACCTCGGAGGCGAAGCTGCCGATCGCTGAATCGCATGGGCAACCAGTCGAGCTCGATCAGGTCGTTCTGCCGCGTCCGGTCACGATCGAACGTTCGGCGGGTCATCGTGTGCGCGCCGAACCCATCGCTCTCGAGATACATCCGCTCCTCGACGAAAGCGAAGTCGAGCTCGGCGATCACCACGCCGTCATCGATCACCAGATGATGGTGGACCACCGGCAGCCCGGCCTCGATGAGCAGCTGCGCGGTGAGCACTTCGAGCGAGCTGTCGGCCACTGACCGGCCGAGTGCGCGCTGTGCCAGCAGCGACCGCATTGCGCCGACACCGTTGCGCCCCTTGCGTCCCAGCGTCTCGATCGTTTCCTCGATGTCGGCGATGGTGACGAGCTTGCGGGTGAGCCACGACTCCATGGCCCGAGCCACGATGAACGGCGGCACCACGGCACTGGCGTCCACGAGCGTGCGCGCCGGACATGTGATCGGGAGACCATCGAGCATCGTGATGTGCGACGGATCGAGATCAGAGCTTCGCCGCACCACGGCGTTTCTGACGATCGGGTTCCGCCCTCGGGGTACGACCAGTTCGATGGTGTCCACGACGATGTTCGGCACGACCCACCCGGTCATCGCCGAGCGGTGCGACAACGCTGAGCCAGGACCCGCAGACATGATCGCTGCGGCATAGGGCTGCAGAGGTGGAGCGACGCCGGGCAGGGCGAACACGCCGGGGTGCATGCGGATGAGCAGGCCACGGTCGATCAGGCCATCGAGCACCCGCTTCGACGCGCCCAGGCTTCGTAGGTCGGTCAGGCTCACCAGCCCGTGTTGCCGCTTCCCAATTGCCGCGAGTTCGCTGAAGTCCATGGCCGACTCTCGCGCGAAAGAACATGAGAAATCATGTCATGCCGCCTCCCCCGCCGGTGTGACTCGATCTGTGCACGAGAAAGTACGGCTCAGGGACCTTTTCGTGCACAGAAGCGGGCGGGGCGGGCCGGCGGGGGCGGGCGAGCGGGGGTGCCGGTGGGCGGGCGAGCAGCGGGCACGGGCCGGCGGGCGAGCGGGGGTGCCGGTGGGCAGCGGGCGGGGGCCGGCGGGCGGGCGGGCGAGCGGGGGTGCCGGTGGGCAGCGGGCGGGGGCCGGCGGGCGGGCGAGCGCCGGCGAGCGGGCGAGGGGGAGCCAGCGGGTCAGTGGGTCACATGGCGCCGCGGGACATGAGCACCGCGGGGAGGGTCTTGGCGATGATCATGAGATCGGTGGCCAGCGACCAGTTGTCGACGTAGTACAGGTCGAGGCGCTCGTAGTCCTCGAAGCTCGACGAGCTGCGCCCACTGACCTGCCACATGCCGGTCACGCCGGGCTTGACCCGCAGACGGCCGTGCAGCGCATCGCCCCACTGCTCCACCTCACGAGACAGCGCCGGCCGCGGCCCGACCATCGACATCTCGTTGCGCATCACGTTCCACAACTGCGGGATCTCGTCGATGGACAGCTTGCGCAACGTGCGCCCCACCCGCGTGATGCGGGGATCGTTCTTCATCTTGAACAGCGGGCCGTCGGCCTCGTTCTGCTTCTGCAGTTCGGCCAACTTCGCCTCGGCGTCGATGCACATGGTGCGGAACTTGAGCACCTTGAACGGCACACCGTCGCGCCCGACCCGCTCTTGCTTGAACAGCACGGGCCCCTTGGAGTCGAGCTTGATCGCAAGGGCCACTGCGGCCATGAGCGGGGCGGTGACCAGCAGGCCCAACCCAGCGATGGTGAGGTCGAGGCAGCGCTTGGCGAACATGCGCCAGCCGCCGCGCTCCACAGGCTCGACGTACACCACCGGGAACCGGCCGAGGGGACGGATGACCAGTCGGTAGGAGGCGATGTCACGCAAGGTGGACGACAGCTCCACGTGGATGCCCTGCTCGGTGAGCTCACGGATGAGCTTGTTGGACGTGCCGAGATCCATGGCGGTGGCGGCGATGATGACGCCGGTCGAGCCGGTGGCTCGCACCGCCTCGATCGTCTCCTTCATGGTTCCGAGCTGCTCGAGGTTCCAGTCGTCGTACACCTGGTCGTCCACGAAGCCACGGACCTCGTAGCCCAGCGAGCGATCGGACTCGAGCATGTGGGAGATCT